>JAIQFO010000024.1 GCA_020073215.1 Terriglobia bacterium
GGTGGGGCGCGTAGCTCAGGTGGTAGAGCAACGCCCTTTTAAGGCGTGGGTCGCAGGTTCGAATCCTGCCGCGCTCACCATTCTCAGACCCGAATCAGCAGGCCCTCTTCGCGAGGGCTTTGCAATTTTGTCCGTAAGTTCTCCCCGCCGGAATCCCGCGCTATCACAGTAAGTTGTGACATACATCACAAGCTGTTGATTTCTTAGAGCTTAGTAGTTTCGCAGTAGTGATTGCCGCCTTCGAGCTGCGTATGATTTTGCGTGCAAGTCATGAACCCTAAATGGAATGGCCAGTTTTCGCGCTTTGATCTGGTGGCTAGCACCGACGATGGCGTGCGAACGATCGTTCGCGCCGGCGAGGTCGAGATCGGTGGCGGCGATTTCGTTGTCATGGCGGGACCCTGTGCGGTCGAATCGGAGCGGCAGTTGCTGCGGACGGCGGAAGCCGTGGCCCAAGCGGGCGCGCGCCTTCTGCGCGGAGGCGCTTACAAACCGCGCTCTTCGCCGTACACGTTTCAGGGTCTGGGTCTCGAAGCTCTGAAGATTCTACGTAAAGCGAGCGAAGAGACCGGGCTGGCGATTGTCACCGAAGCCATGAGCGAGGAAGATGTCGACCTGGTCGCCGAGTATGCAGATCTCATGCAGGTCGGCACGCGCAGTATGCAGAACTACGCCCTGCTCGAAAAACTCGGCGGATGTGGGCGCCCGGTGCTGCTCAAGCGGGGCATGTCCGCGACGCTCGAAGAGTTGCTCCAATCCGCGCAAGTTATCGCGATGAATGGCAATCCGCAGATCGTTCTCTGCGAACGCGGCATCCGCACGTTTGAGACGGCGACGCGCAATACCTTGGACATTTCCGCCGTGCCGGTGTTGAAGACCGTTTCGCGTCTGCCCGTGATTGTCGATCCCAGTCATGCCGCTGGAGTCCGTTGTCTGGTCCCGCTACTGGCGCGGGCCGCCGCGGTTGTGGACGCGGATGGATTGCTGGTCGAAGTGCACCCCTCACCCGATCAGGCCATGAGCGACGGAGAGCAGTCGCTTACCTTTCGCAACTTCCGCGACATGATGAACGATCTGCAGCCCTACCTGGCAATTCGCGATGCTGCCCGGCTGACCGCTCCGCAACTGGTTGCGACGGGAGCAGCGGACTAGTGCGGAAGTGGTCCATCGCCGTGCGCCTGTCCTTGCTAGTCATCATGGCCGGAATCATTGGATTTGGGCCTGCGTTTTCCGTACTTTCCTCAACCCCAGATCCCCCCACATTCCTTTTCACCGTAGCCAAACATTATGAGCCGCTGGCATGGCTTCGCGGTGCCGACCGATTCAGTTCCGGCGCAAACATATTCCTTCAAGACAATAGCGGCCGCCGTCCCCTGCTCCCAGGTTTCGCGGCTTCCGCCGATCCCACGATTTCATTCGATGGCAACAGTACGTTGTTCGCCGGCAAGCTGAAGGCCGAAGATCACTGGCAGATCTGGGAAGTTGCCTTGGAGGTAACCACGCATGGCGCCGCGCCGCGCCGTGTCACGTCGTGCGCCGACGACTGCGTTCGTCCCTTCTATCTGCCCGACGACCGCGTCGTATATGCGAGAAAGAGCGCCGGCCGTTTCATCATTGAGGCCGCCGACCGGGCGTCGGGCAAGACCGTTCAGTTGACCTCTGCCCCAGGAGACTTCCTGCCCACCGACGTTCTGCGCGACGGCCGCATTCTGTTTGAAGCGGCGTATCCGCTTGGAACCCAGGGCACGCCGGAACTCTACACCGTCTATTCCGATGGCAGTGGAGTGGAATCCTATCGCTGCGATCATGGCCCAGCGCGTTACTCCGGCAAACAGGCCGCCTCCGGCGACATCGTCTTCGCATCCTCGTCTGGCTTGGCCGGGTTCACCTCGTCGCGAGCAAAGGAAGTGCGCATCCCGGCTCCAGCAGGAGAATACGCCGGAGAGATCGCCGAGGCTCCTTCGGGCGACTGGCTGCTGGCCTGGCGCAACGGGAAGACTCCGTTTCAGTTGATGTGGTGGAGACCGGGCGCCCGCGCTCTGCGTTCAGCAGCGGCAGAGTCCAATTCGAATGTAATCCAGCCAACGCTTGTCGTGGCGCGCACGGTGCCGAAGCGGCATCCCTCGGGCTTGCATGACTGGCCCCATGCCAATCTGCTTTGTCTGAATGCCTACACCTCGAAGTACAAGTTTGCTGCCGGATCACTGCACTCGGTTCGCCTCTACGCGCGCGATAGCGCGGGGACCACAAAGGTGCTGGGGACTGCGCCAGTCGAACGCGACGGATCGTTCTTTCTTCAAGTCCCGGCCGATCAACCGTTGCAGATCGAGCTGCTCGACAGCTCCGCCAAGACCTTGAAGCGGCAAGCGGGTTGGTTCTGGATCCGTGCCGGCGAACAGCGTGCGTGCGTCGGATGCCACGCGGGTCCGGAAACGGCGCCCGAAAATGCGGTGCCGATGATTCTGCTGAAGTCCACGACCCCGGCCGACATGACGGGCGCAAGCACCCATGCCTCTTCAGGAGGACATTAGATTGATAACTCGAGTCTTCATCTTCCTCCTACTGGCTTCCGCTCTGCTGGCGCAATCGCCACCGGCCAGCCCTCCGGCTCCAATTCGTTTTGAAGACGCGACCGCGAAGTCGGGCATTCAATTCACGCACAGCTTCGGCGCGCAACAACTCGGCTCATTGCTCGAAAGCACCGGCGCGGGGTGTGTCTGGTTCGACTACAACAACGACGGTCTTCCCGACCTCTACGTGGTCAGCGGGAAGCCGCTCGAAGAGGGAATTCATCCCTACCCGCTGAAACAGCCCCCCGCCGTTGCCCCGCACAATCATCTCTACCGAAACAACGGCGACGGCACGTTCACCGACGTCACCGGCCAAGCCGGCGTTGGCGCCAACATTTACGGAATGGCTGCGATTGCCGCCGACTTCGATAACGACGGTTTCGTCGATCTGTTTGTCACCGGCTACGGACGTGCAATTCTCTATCGCAACAACGGCGACGGCACCTTCGAAGATGTCACCGCCAAAGCCGGCATCAAGGTTGACGGCTGGTCGATCAGTTCCGCGTGGCTCGACTACGATCGCGACGGTTGCGTCGACTTATTCGTCGGCCGCTATGTGAAGTTCGATCCAAAGTATCGCAACTACTACCCCGCCGATAACTATCCCGGACCACTCGACTATGCGGCAGATACGAACCGTCTTTACCACAATAACTGTGATGGCACGTTCACCGACGTGACCGATAAGTCGAGGATCGGAGCTTATAAGGGACGGACGATGGGAGTTACAGCTGCGGATTTCGACGGCGATGGTTATCCCGATATCTACGTGGCCAACGATAAGACGGAAAACTTCCTCTTCCACAACAAACGCGACGGCACGTTTGAGGAAATCGCCGCCGATCTCGGCGTCGCCTACGGGCAAAACGGGGAGAACACTTCCGCGATGGGCCCGGTGTTCGCCGACATTGACGGCGACGGCCGAATGAACCTTTGGGTGACCGACTCGAAGTACAACCGGCTGATGCGTAACAACGGGAAGAACGGCTTCGAAGATATCGGGCCGAGTTCGGGGATTTCACAGGCCACGGCGCAATACACCAGTTGGGGTTCGGGCATTTACGACTTCGATAATGACGGCTGGCTCGACATTCTCATCTTCCATGGCGGACTGATCCACCTGGTTCCGCAGGAGCAGTCGTTGTTTCGCGGCCTCGGCAACGGCAAGTTTGCCGACGTTTCGCGCGACGCGGGACCAGCGCTCGACGTAAAGACGGTTTCGCGGGGCGCCTGCTTTGCCGACTACGACAATGACGGAAAGATCGACGCCTTCGTCGTGAACCTTGGCGCGTCCGGCACGCTGCTGCACAACGTCACCCATAACACCAACCATTGGCTGACCGTGCGACTGAAAGGAAAGAAGAGTAACCGCGACGGAATTGGCGCACACCTGGAGTTGCAGTCCGGTGGACGCAAACAGATCGCCGAGCGCGTCGCCGGATCGGGCTATCTCTCGCAAGACGACGGTCGCGTCCATTTTGGTTTGGGCAGTGCGACGAAGGCCGACAAACTTACCATCCATTGGCCCAGCGGTCAGGAGCAGGTTCTGGAGAATCTGGCCGTGGATCGCGTGCTGACGGTGGAGGAGCCGTAGATGCAACTGGGGGCTACATTGCGCGGCAAGGCAAGGTTGATCGCGAGTATCACGCCCTTGTTAGCGCTGACTGTCGCTGCGACTCTCGCACTCATGGTGCTTGCCTCCGCTGCCAAGCCCGCAGCGGCGCGGTCTAAGTCAGAAGTCGGCGAGCGCTATCTGTCCCCGCTGGAAATGGCGCTTTCGCCTGATGGTCGCCGCCTCTACGTCGTCTGCCAGGCCAGCGACGAACTGCGCGTTGTGGATGTCGTAGCGAGCAAGGTAGTGACCGTTGTGCCTCTAGGCCGTGCGCCGCGGGGCATTACGTTATCGTCGGACGGCGCGCAAATTTATGTGACCAATTCCACCGACGATACGGTATCGGTGATCGACGCCGCCACCCTGAAAAGCACGCGCACGTTCTCCAGCGGGTTTGAACCCGCCGGCATCGTTACTGGCCCGAAGGGCGAAACGCTCTACGTTGCCAATCGGCTCAGCGGCGATATATCCGTGATTGACGTGAAGACAGGGCAGGAAAAGAAGCGTTTGCTGGCGGGTCGCGGAGCCAGCTATCTGGCGCTCTCGCCCGACGGCAGGTTCATTTACGGCACGCACATTTATCCGAATCCGGGGGCGTTTCGTACCCCGCCGAATTCAGAGATCACCGTCATCGACACCGTGCGGCAAACAGTGGTCGAGCGTAAGCCGTTGCACAACGTGGCGGGCACGTTCCACGTTGCGCTGTCAGCGGACGGAAAGCTCGGAGTGGTCGCGCAGCTTCGTCCCAAGAATCTGGTTCCACTGGCTCATGTCGAGCACGGCTGGGTGTTCGGCAACTCGCTCACGCTGTTCGGCGAGGACGTAGGCGGAACAATCCAGGTCCCAATCGATGAACTCGATCGCTATTACTCGCTGCCCTGGGGCGTAGTTATCACGCCGGATAAGTCGAAGATGTTTATAACCACCGCCGCATCGGAGAGCGTGACGGTCATAGATGTCGCGCGGCTGCTCAACCTCGTGCACTCCCGGCGCGAGCCCTTCGTCAACGATCTCTCGGCTTCGGCCAACTACGTAGTCGCAAGGATTCCCGTAGGCCACAATCCGCGGGGCGTTCTGCTGTCGAAGGATGGAAAGCGGCTCTATGTGGCGAACCGGCTGGATGACAACATCGCCGTCATTGACACTGCCGCCAACCGGGTGGTCTCCGCAATCGACCTGGGCGGTCCGAAAACCATCAATGCACTGCGCCGCGGCGAACGTTTGTTTTTCACGGCTGCCTACGCCTTCCAGGGGCAGTTCGGCTGCTCGAATTGTCACTTAGATTCGACCATCGACGGCTTGCAGTGGGACCTGGAACCCGACGGCTTCGGCAAAGACATCGTCGACAATCGCTCCCTCGAAGATCTTTCCGGCACCGAGCCCTTCAAGTGGAACGGCGGTAATCCTGACATGCCGACCGAATGCGGCCCGCGCACTGAGAAGTTTTTCTTCCGCTCGCAGAGTTTCACCGATCACGAACTCACCGACCTGGTAACTTTTGTTTACTCGCTCCCCTATCGCCCGAATCGTTATCGGCTCGCCAATCGAGAGCTGACCCCGGAGCAGGAACGCGGCAAGGCGATCTTCGAGAGGACGACCGACAAGCATGGCAAGCCTATTCCCCGGACCAACCAATGCGTGTATTGTCACAGCGGTCCCAAGTTCACGAACCAGAAGCAGGTTGACGTTGGCACCGGTAAGTTGACCGACCGGTCGCCCGTCCTCGACGTGCCTCAACTGCGAAATGTTGCCTACTCGGCGCCGTATCTGCACGATGGGTCGGCGTACTCACTCGAGGAAATCTGGACCGTGTTCAATCCGAAAGATCAGCACGGTGTCACCAACGACCTTACGAAAGACGAACTGAACGATCTGATTGAGTACTTGAAAACGTTATGAAGATGAAACCGGGAATCTTCGTCGCAACACTGAATGCGGCCATGGGTATTGTGATTGCGGTTTCGCTCGCGACTGCGCAAGACCTGCCCCGGTTCCGGTGGGAGAATTTCACCACCGCGAACGGCCTTCCCGACAACCACGTCTTCTGCGTGCTGGTGGACGGAAAGCGCATCTGGGCGGGTACGGAAAATGGTCTTGGCCTGTACGAAAACGGCGCGTGGAAAGTATTTCGTCCCGCGGATGGTCTGGCTCACCGGGCCGTGCTCTCGCTCGCTCTTGATAAACGCAGCGGCGACCTGTGGGCGGGCACGATGGGCGGGTTGAGCCGCGTCTCGGCCGGCCGCATCGATAACTTCACCCAGCTGAACTCTGGCTTGAGCAACGACATCGTGTACGGCGTTGGCGTGCAGGGAGATTTTGTCTGGGCCGCGACCGCCGCCGGGGCGAGCCGTCTGAGTACTCGTACCGGCCAATGGGCGCTGTTTAACGAACGCAACACTCCGATGTTCGAGATCTGGACCTATAGCGTCAGCCCCGCTGAAGACAAGGTTTACTACGCGGTATGGGGCGGAGGAGTGCTCGAATACGACGTCAAGACCGAGCGCTGGAAAGATTACAACGATCCCGACGGGGAAACCGAGTTAGTGTTGATGAAGGACCAGGGGCTGATCCATGAGATCACGACATCGGTCAGCTATGTCGACAAGATCCTCTGGGTTGCGACTTACTTCGGCGCCAGTCGCTACGATGGCCGATACTGGCATAACTTCCTGCAGAAAGACAGCGGCCTGCCCAGTAACTTCCTTAACCAGATCAAGGGTGTGGATGGGAATCGGGCCTGGTTCTCCACCGATAAAGGACTGGCTTACTACGATGGCGCAAACTGGGCTGTCTATCGGTTCGCGCTCGACACTCACAAGCCTGAGATGCTGGTTCGCGACGCCGCAGGCATCGTCAAACAGATAGCAGTCGAGAGCGCGCCCGCGCATAACTACATCCTCGGCGTCGACTTCGAGGGAGACGACCTGTGGGTAGCGACGGCCAAGGGCCTGAGCCACGGCATTCGGCAACGTGGTTCGACGGAAAGTGCGGAAGTAATTCGAAGTCAAGAGCCAAGTGAGAAGAAATGAATTTCTTAAGGAGTAATCCAATGAACGTCGCAGAGCTACTCGCAGAAGTTACCAACGGCCAGGTCACAAAACGGGCGATCACCAACCACAAAGTGTTGAACGAGGCTTACGCTTATGGCAGCGCGTTTTCCCGGGGGATGAGGATCGATCTGAATGGACTCGCCATCCTGCTGATCTCGGGCACCGCCAGCATTGACGACGAGGGCAAGACGGTTCACGTAGGCGACCTTCGCGCCCAGACGCGCCGCACGTTCGACAACATCACTGCCCTGCTCGCTTCCGAAGGCGCGACCTGGCATGACATCGTGCGCACCACGTGCTATCTGCGAGACATCGAGCGCGACTACCACGCCTTTAACGAAGAGCGCACCGCGTTCTACCAAGAGCAAGGTCTCAATCCTCTACCCGCCTCGACTGGGATCCAGGCGATTCTCTGCCGCCCGGACTTACTCGTCGAGATTGAAGCGATTGCGATGTTTCGCCGCGAATCGTCCGCGGAATGAGGAGTAATGAGTAAGGAGTAGCGCGTATGCGTCGTGTTGTCGTATGTTTCGTTGCCGTCGCGGTTGTGCTGGTCTCTACGGCGTGGGGCCAGGTAACGTCGCCGTGTGCCTGCGGAAGCACTCCTCCGGGCAGGCCTGCGCCCCGTTCCTTGAAACCCTACACCGGCGCGCCCGAGGACCTAAGGCCGTTCTCGAAGTTCACCACTCCTTACTTCGAGTTCTATCAGGACTTGATTGAGTACAACGGCGCGGCTCGCGATATCCCGGACCCCGACCTCAAGGACGTGAACGAGGTTCGTATTGGCGTTCTGGCGCCGCTCTACGACCACCCCGACCAGGTCCTCGGCAATCGCATGTTGAACGGGGCGAACCTGGCGATTGAAGAAGCGAACGCTGCCGGCGGCTACTGTGGCAAGCCTTTCCGCCTCGTGACCCACAACGACTACAACAACTGGCAGAACAGCAGCGCTGCCGCTGCGGGCGTCGCAAAAGATTCCGCCATTTGGGGAGCTGCCTCTAACGAGGCGGTCAGGATGATCTATGACGACAAGGTTTGGGCAATGCTCGGCTCCATCAGTTCGGAATCTACGCACATCGCCCTTCGCCTGATGCTGAAAGCCGAAACTCCGCTGGTGAACAGCGCGTCCACCGATCCCACGATCCCCGAGACCATCATCCCCTGGTACTTCACCGACCTCCAGGATGACCGCGTGCAGGGCTACACGCTGGCGCGCCACATTTACACCGAGCTCGGACTGAAGCGGATCGCGATATTGCGGGTGAACGATCGCTACGGCCGCTTCGGAGTCCTCAAATTCCGCGATGCTTCGCGCCGCCTCGGCCACCCCGTAGTGATCGAGCAGAAGTTTATACCCGGCGACACCGACTTCCGGCGCCAGCTTCAGGTGATCGAAGATTCGCGCGTGGACGCGGTCGTGCTCTGGACCGACATTGGCCCCGCCGCGACCATCTTGCGGCAGATGCGCGAACTCGGAATGAAGCAAAGGGTCTTCGGCAGCCACCGTACAATTTCCGGAACCAGTGGCGATGAACTGGTGAAGCTGGCTGGACCCGCGGCGGAAGGCTTCGAGGCGGTGTTCCCGTACGATCCCACCCGCACCGACCCCCGCTGGCTCGACTTCAATGCCCGCTACGAGGCGCGCTTCCACGAGAAGCCGGATCACTTCGCCGCTCTGGCTTACGATGCGATGCAGATTCTGCTGGAGGCGATCTGCCGCGCGGGATTGAACAAGGCTCGGATTCGCGACGCGCTGACCGGCATCGAGAACCATAAGGGTGTGACCGGCGACATGATCTTCGACCCGAATTGCAAGAACATCGCTCCGCTCTTTCTTGCCCACGTGCACAATGGAAGCATCGAGTACCGCCGTATCACCATGGAGAAGCCGTATGCGCGCGTAGGAGAGGACGGAGTTCAGTACGCGGGACCGGCGCTGGCCGACGAAGAAACTGGCGACCAGCAAATCGGCGTCTTCGGTCCGCGCGCCGATGAAGTCGTCCGCTCGGCCGCGGTAATGCGCATACTCCGAGCAATCAACGGCGAAGGCCACGCCGTCGCCTGCCGGCGCATTTCTCTGATTGCGATTCCCTCTCAACTTTCGTGGGGAAAGGCTTCCAACGAACTCGTAAAGGCCGTCTATCAAGATCATGCTCTGGCGTTGATCGCCCTCGACCGTCCTTCCAGTCATCTGGCGGAACAAATTGCGGTGAAATCGTTTATTCCCGTGGTCGCCATTTCTTCCGACCGCGCGCTCACCACGACCAATATTCCCTGGATCTTCCGTCTGCCGGAAGGTACGCCGATCGAGCAAGCGCTCGGCAGCCTGGCGGAAGCCATCCGCCGCGCCGGGCCAAACCGCGAAAAGATTCGCAACCTGCTGGCGTCAGGGACGCCTGTGGGCGGAGCCACCTTTGAATCCACCGGCGAACTGCGCTGAATCATTTCTGCGGGCAATGTAAATTAGAAGAGATGATTGCGATCGGTTGCCGTGCCCTGCTGTTTGACTTGGATGGTGTGTTGATCGATTCCACTCCCGCAGTGGCGCGGGTGTGGCATCGTTGGGCGGTTGAGCATGGCCTCGATCCAGAGACCGTGGTTCGCATGGCGCACGGGCGCCCGAGTCGATCGACCATCCGCGATCTCTTACCCAATGCCGATATTGACCGCGAAGATCGCGAAGTCGAACGCCGCGAAATCGCGGACCTCGATGGCGTGGTTCTGCTGCCGGGCGCCCGGGATCTCCTGAACATTCTGCCTCCGGAACGCTGGACCATTGCAACCTCATGTACGCGCCCGCTGGCCGAGGTGCGTTTGCGGGCCGCGGGTTTGCCGATTCCAAAGACCATGATTACGTCGAGCGACGTGAAGATCGGCAAACCCGATCCCGAGCCCTACCTCAAGGCGGCGGCGATACTCGGGTTTGCCGCCTCCGACTGCATCGTGGTGGAAGATGTGCCGGCCGGAATTCGCGCCGGAAAAGCTGCGGGCGCAGGCGTGATTGCATTCTTGACGACAATGGCCCGCCGCGAACTCGAAGATGCCGGCGCGGGTTGGATCGTTAAGAACTGCGCTGATATCGTCGCATCCAATAACGGTGACGGGTTGCAGCTAGGTCTAAGGTGCTAGGTCTCAGGTCTCCGGAAAACAAAATCCTGACACCTGACACCTAAGACCTGCCCCCGACACCTTGTTGCGCGCGCCGTCTGGCTCCACTAGAATCCTCAGTTCGTGGGATGTCGCCCGCGGGAGCATGACTTGACGCGAGCCGTGCGGCCCCAAATCTTAGATTAGGAATCGCAACACAGAATCGCCAGACAGGCAGGGCCTTGTGATCATTGGTGTGCCGAAAGAAAGTTATCCGGGGGAGCGGCGGGTCGCGCTCGTACCGGCCGTCCTCCCCACGCTGACCAAAGCGGGTTTCGAAGTCCAGGTACAATCCGGCGCCGGAATCGAAGCCGGCTATCCCGATTCCCAATATGCCGACAAGGGCGCGAAGATCGTTGCGGACCGCGCCGCCGTGTTTGCCGCTGCCGACATCGTCGTGCAGATTCTTTGCTACGGTTCGAACGACATTACCGGCAGACAGGATGTGCCGCTCTATCGCCGCGATCAGATTCTGGTTGGATTTCTGCGTCCCTTCGGTTCGGCGGAAGTGGTCGAGGAAATCGCCCACGCCGGCATCACCGCGTTTTCCGTGGAGTTAATGCCGCGTTCCACCCGCGCCCAAAGCATGGATGCGCTCTCCTCGATGGCAACAGTCGCCGGATACAAGGCTGTTCTGATGGCGGCCGACCACCATCCGCGCTTCTTTCCTATGCTCACCACGGCGGCGGGAACCATCACCCCGGCTCGCGTCTTCGTAATCGGCTGCGGCGTTGCCGGACTGCAGGCGATCGCGACCGCGCGCCGCTTGGGAGCGGTGATCTCGGCTTACGACTTAAGGCCGGCGGTGAAAGAGCAGGTGCAGAGTCTCGGCGGCCGTTTCGTCGAACTTCCCATCGAGGTCAAAGACGCCCAGGATGCCCGCGGATATGCCCGGGCCCAGGATGAAGACTTCTACCGCCGTCAGCGCGAGTTACTCGGAAAGGCGGTGCAGGAAAGCGATGTAGTGATCACCGCGGCTGTGATTCCGGGGAAAAAATCGCCGGTTCTAGTGACCGAAGACATGGTGAAGGGAATGGCGCCGGGTTCGGTGATCCTCGACCTGGCTTCCGAACGTGGCGGCAACTGCGAGATCACCGAAACCGGCAAGTCCGTGGTCAAGCATGGCGTGACCATCATCGGAGCGATCAACGTGGCTACCGGCGTGCCCTATCACGCCAGCATGATGTACGCCCGCAATGTCACTGCGTTCCTGACTCACCTGATCAAGGATCAGAAGTTGAATCTGAATCTCGAAGATGAAATTGTTCGCGAGACCCTGCTCACCCGCGGTGGCGAGATTGTGCAAGCTCGGGTGCGCGAGTTCTTTAAGTTGCCCGTGCTGGCACCGTGATCGCGTGGTGGGACGGGCGTCTCGCGAGCCTGCCCTGAGCGAAGTCGAAGGGCCAGCCGGGCGGGGACGCCCAGCTCTCCACCAGCCAAGAAGCTGTACGGAGGAAAGATGAACAGTAGTTCGAACCTGATCAATGCGCTCTTTATTTTTGTGCTCGCGGGCTTCATCGGATTTGAAGTGATCCGGAGGGTCTCGCCCCTGCTGCACACTCCGTTGATGTCGCTCACCAACGCCTTGGATGCGATCGCGGTGGTGGGTGCGATCGTGCTGGTGGGCGAGCACAAGAGCACGCTCTCCGCCGTCTTCGGATTCATCGCCGTGATCGCCGCCACCAGCAACATCGTCGGCGGCTTCTTCATCACCGATCGTATGTTGAAGATGTTCAAATCCAGCCGTCCCGCGGCCAAGCCGGTGGCCAAATAATGGCGCCTGAACTTGCAGGATCCCAAATCGTCATCGAACTGGTCTATCTCATCGCCAGCGTGCTGTTTATCTTCTCGCTGAAGTGGATGAGTTCTCCGACCACGGCGCGCCACGGCATCTGGGCGGGCGAAATTGGCATGCTGCTGGCGATCTGCGGCACGCTGCTGCACCACGGCATTGTGGACTACCGGCTGATCGCCATTGGGCTGGTGCTCGGCACCATCATCGGCATACCGCTGGGGCGAGTGGCCATGACGGCGGTTCCGCAGCGAACCGCGCTCAGCCACGCCTTTGGCGCGCTCTGCGTAACCCTGGTCGGCTCGGCCGAATATTACCTGCGCACACCATCCGAGCTCCCGCCATTCATGATGGCGGTATTGTCGCTGGAAGTCATTCTTGGCGGCTTGACCGTAACCGGCAGCTTGATGGCTGCTGGCAAGCTGCAGGAAATTCTGCCGCAACGGCCGCTCACTTATAAAGGCCAGAATCTGGTCAACTTTGCGCTGCTTGCCTGCGCGCTGGCGATCGCCGTATCTCTGGTGCGGAATCCGGGAGCTCATTCACTGTTTCCGTTCATGATCCTGATCGCGCTAGCGTTCGGCGTGCTGCTGATCATTCCCATCGGCGGCGCGGACATGCCGACCGTCATCTCGTTATTGAACGGCTATGCCGGACTGTCGGCGGCCGCCATGGGCTTCGTCCTCAATAGCAAGCTGCTCATTATCGCCGGAGCCCTCGACGGATCGTCGGGCCTGATCCTCTCCATCATCATGTCGAAGGCTATGAACCGCTCATTCACCAACGTTTTGTTCGGAGCCTTTGGCCAGGTACAAACTTCGCACGCTGCGGAAGAAGCGAAACCCGTTCGCAGCGCCACGCCGGAAGAAGCCGCCGCCATTCTTTCGGCCGCGAACCGTGTCATTGTCGTTCCCGGATACGGCATGGCGGTGGCCCAGGCGCAACACAAAGTCCGCGAGCTGTACGACGGCCTGACCAAGCGCGGCGTAGACGTGCGCTTCGCCATTCACCCCGTCGCCGGACGCATGCCGGGCCACATGAATGTTCTGCTGGCCGAAGCCGATATTCCCTACGACCGTCTGGTTGAGATGGACGAAATCAATGGCGACTTCCCGCAGACCGATGTTGCCCTGGTCATTGGTGCCAATGACGTCACCAACCCTGCCGCCCGCTCCGATACCACGAGCCCTATCTACGGGATGCCGATCCTCGATGTCGACAAAGCGCATACCGTCATGGTCATCAAGCGCAGCATGAATCCGGGCTTTGCGGGCATTGATAACCCGCTCTACTATCTCGATAACACCCTGATGCTGTTTGGCGACGCCAAGGCATTTGTCGGCAGCATCGTGCGCGAACTCGGCGGAGGACACGGCTAGCGATCGCGAAGTTTCGGGGTGCCTCGCAAGTCGCGGCCGTATTTTGAAACCCTGAAATTTTGCAACGTCGAAACCTGCAAGGAGCTACCGTGCCCGAACCGCGAACCGGAAACGACATAGGCGATTCCAAAGCCTCGAACGATCAGCCCCGGTTACGGGCCGCCCCGCCTTCACCAGGGAAGATTCTCTTCGTCGGACACTGGTCATCTTCATGCTCCTATGCTCTGCTGGCTGGACTGACGATCGCGTGCCTGCTGCCCTTTTCAGGCCGCGCCTTTCACGTAGATGACACGCTATTTGTTATGGCGGCACGTCAGATTGTCCGGCATCCTCTCGACCCTTACGGCTTCAGTCTCGTCTGGAACACCAGCTTGGAACAGATGGTGGATGTCACCAAGAATCCCCCTTTGGCTTGTTATTACGGAGCGTTGGTTGGCCGACTTGCCGGGTGGTCGGAGCGCGCATTTCATATCGCATTCCTCCTGCCTGCGCTGGCCCTGGTTCTCGGAACTTACCGCCTGGCAAAACACTTCACGCGTTTCCCACTCTTGGCTGCGTCGGCCACGGTTCTCACACCCGGGATCCTCGTGTCGGCGTGTAGCGTCATGTGCGACACGATGATGTTGGCGCTATGGGTTTGGGCCGTGATTCTGTGGATCGAAGGCCTGCAACCGCAAAAGGCCCGGTATCTGGCGGGGTCCGCAGTTTTGATTGCGGCGAGCGCGCTGACGAAGTATTTCGGAACGTCGCTGATTCTCTTGCTGGCCGCCTACTCCTTTGTGCGCCTGCGCCGTGTGGGGAGCTGGATATGGTATCTGCTGATTCCGGTCGGCGCGCTAGTGGGTTATGAGTTCTGGACCCAGGCGCTCATTGGCAGAGGTCTACTTTCGAGCGCCGCTGATTTTGCGACGGCACAACGAGCCTTTGGACAAGCTTCTCGCTTGGCGACGGCATTAGTCGCCCTCAGTTTCACCGGAGGCTGCACCCTTTCCGTCCTCACCTTCTGTCCTCTTCTGTGGTCCCGGAGGGCGGCAGGCCTAGTTGCTGTCGGCAGTGCCCTGGCGGCCTCAGCGCTGATCTTGGGATGGGTAGACTCCGGGCTGCGGGTCGGTGGAGAGCTAGCCCCTCAAGCACTCCGCGCCCAATGGGCGTTGGTCGGTACTCAGTTAGGTTTGTTTATCGCAGGCGGCCTTTTCACCCTGGCCTTGGCGATTACCGACTATTGGAACCGACGCAGCCCGGACTCTCTACTGCTGGGACTCTGGGTCATGGGCACTTTCGCCTTCGTCAGCGTCCTGAACTGGACGGTCAACGCCCGGTCGGTGATTCCGCTGATTCCTGCGGCCGCGATACTCGCCGCGCGCCGCCTGGAATCGAGACACGACGCGTGGACTCGAAATCTGATATTGCAAGTTGCTGGCGCCCTGACAGTCTCTGGCGTTCTGTCGATCTGGCTCGCCGGCGCCGATACCCGTTTGGCCAACCTGGCGCGCGAGGCTGCCCAGAGAGTCCATTGGCAAACCAGCAACCAGGTTGAAACCCTCTGGTATGAAGGGCATTGGGGCTTTCAGTACTACATGGAACAATTCGGAGCCGTGCCCGTGGATGCCCAGGACTTCCAGATTCGCCCTGGCGACCGCGTGGTCCTGCCGAACAACAACACGGAAATGGCGGGTCTTCCGCAGGACATGTTTTTCCAGCAGGAAGCGTTTCTGGAGTTTGCCAATCCCTCTTTGGCCACAACCATAAGCTGGCACCTGGGGGCCGGCTTCTATTCTTCCTACTGGGGCCCGCTGCCATTCACATTTGGCCCCGTGCCTTCCGAGCAATACGTCCTGGTGAGGGCGATTCCGTCCCCCTAGTTCTCTACTGCGGCCTTCGGTATAGAAGTACCTGGAAGGGAGAACGTGGCGAATAGGTTCTCGCGTCGTTGTCCCAACGATATTCGGTTCCTTCGTCCAGCAAGTCCGCAATACCAACCAACTCGTAACCGCTTCGGATGTACGCGTCAGACCACGAGAGGATAGTCGTATTTGAATCAGCTCGGCGCAGCCACGACTGCGGTATGTCCACGAGAACCACAAAGCGCGGGTTCGCGTTCTCGATTTCAGAGATCATTTGTCGTTGCATATCGGAAGCAAAGGCCTGGGGCTCCATCAGAGGGTAGGCATAGATGTAACCAGTCGCGGAACGCCGGTGAGAGTAGAAATAGATTTCGGGCTCCGAGCCCAGCACGGCAATTGGATCCCCCTCCGCTGAGTTGCGCGCGATATAGTCGGCAATCTTCAGGGCTTCGGGAAACGGATTCTGTCCGTAAATAATGCGGCACGCGACAACTGGTGGGGTGCGAAAAAAGAATGCGCCATCATGGAAGACGGCGGCTCCCAAAGCGAGGACGAAGAAGAACGACGGGATGACAGCCCATGCCGGGTTCCGAAACAAGTCCCGAAGGAACGCGGTCAAAATACTCACCGCCGCGCCGCACAAAAGCGCTACCGCCGGCAGCAGCAGAACAAAATAGTGCTCGCGGAAATAAAACCCAGGGCAGGCAGCCGCAAAGGAGAAAACGAGCAAGCCTGTAACCAGTACCGCATGAATCCGCGCTTTCGGATTCCACAGAAGAGCGATCAGGCCGGTTGCGGCAATCAGCCAAACCAGAGCCGCAGGCCCGACCACGGAGGACGATGCACCCCAGAAATTCTCTAAACCTTGCGAGGCCGGCACCATCGCTCCATATTCTCGCGCATACGAAAACGTCCAGAACCAGAATTTCGCAAAGACGCCAGCGCGCCACAGAATCAGACAAGTCAATAAGAAAGGAAGCGCGGCTCCCAGCAGCAGCATCCCCAAACGGACCGTCAGGCGCGGCCATTGCAAACCGGCCTTCCATTCACGGAACGCCAGGTAGAAAGAGGCGAACAGAACGAAGACAAGTCCCGGCTGTTTCATGAGGAACGCAAGCCCGAGCAACAGTCCACTCCAGAAAAACATCTTCGGCTTTTCGGACTCGATTGCTTTGAGCAGAATCAGAATCCCGCCCATGGCCGGCAACACTACAAACTGCGTTGCGTGACCGGCAAAGCCCAAGATTGACGGCCCAATGGAAAGCACCCCAAAACTGGCACACGCAACCACGCCCGCCAGGCGATCGAAGATACGCCGGGCGAGGAAATAAATCAGAATGATGGATGCGGAATTGACCAGCAAAAGGCCGAGATGAACGCCCGACGCAGTCTGTCCGAATACGGCCATGAACAGCGCATAGGCTGCCGCGGTTCCCGGCAGTTTCATGCTGTAACAGAGCTGATAGGGAGCGATCCCCTGCAAAATCAGCTGTCCGCCGTAAGCATACTCACCTTCGTCCCGCTCCAGTGGGAAATTCAAAAGACGGAGGCGAATCATTCCACAAAACAAAACCACGAGCAGCAGGAGCGCGTAGGACCACCACCGTGGGAGCCTCAGAAAAGAGGCCCTGCTGGGCGGAGTTGTTGTGTTTGTGGTCGCCGTCATCGAAGCATTGCCGGTGTTGCACGTTCACAGCAAGGGCGCGATAATTGCCGCAGCCTTCAGAACTGAACTGCAACCTCTGCATGATACACAGTGAGTGCCCCGCCCTTTGACCGATTTAATTGACAACTTTCGCCGCAAGCCGATTCTGGTGGGCGCTCTCCTCGTCGTCGCCACTCTGCTGTTGTATGGTCAGGTTACCCACGATGAGTTCCTGGCGTTTGATGACGCCCCCTATGTCACGACGAACATTCACGTCAACACCGGTTTGCGTCTCGATAATGTGGTCTGGGCTTTTACCGCTTTCCACGAGGCGAACTGGCATCCGCTCACCTGGCTCTCCCACATGGCGGATTGCCAGTTGTTTGGCCTGAATCCCGGACCTCCTCACCTCGTCAATGTCGCGCTTCACGCAGTCAACGTTTTACTGTTGTTCTGGCTGCTGCAAAGGGCGACCGGCGCCGTGTGGCGCAGTGTTTTTGTGGCCGCGCTCTTCGCCGTGCACCCGCTGAACGTGGAAACAGTCGCTTGGGTTGCGCAAAGAAAAAGTCTGCTCTGCACCCTTTTCTCTTTGCTGACGATTGCCGCCTATGGCGGGTACATTCGGCGGCCCGATGGGAAGAAATACCTGATTGTGGTCGCCGCCTTTGCGCTGGCCCTGATGTCGAAGCCGATGGCGGTGACCCTCCCACTCATCCTGCTGCTTCTCGACTACTGGCCCCTGCAACGGTACGAGGATCTTCCCTGGCGACAGAAGTGGGTACGCTTGTCGGTGGAGAAGCTTCCCCTGTTCTTAATGAGCGCAGCTAGTTCCGCCATAACCCTGCTCGCGCAGCGTTCTGGCGGTGCGGTGGCAGACTCCTCGGCCTTGCCGCTCTCGGTGCGTATGGGAAATGCCATCGTCTCTTACGTGGCCTACCTTGGAAAGACCGTTTGGCCCGCCAACCTGGCTGTCTTCTACCCCCATCCGCAAAATTCCTTGCCCTGGTCCGACGTGATCGCAGCGATCGTCATCCTGGTTGCGATCACGATGGCGATGCTGTACTTTGGCCGCGCACGCTACCTTGCGATGGGCTGGTTTCTCTTCGTCATAACCCTGATTCCAGTAATCGGAATTGTCCAGGTCGGCCGCCAAGCCATGGCGGACCGTTACGCTTACCTTCCGTGCATCGGCCTTTTCATCATCGTCGCCTGGGGGTTAAGTGACGCAGTCGCTGTAACCGCCATGCCTCGCGTTGTGCCTGCCGTGGCTGCGCTTGGCCTGCTTCTGGCGTTTGCCGCTGCCACTACGCACTACCTCCAGTATTGGCAGAATGGAGTGAAGTTGCTTACCCACGCCGCTCTCGTTGCCGGACGACCGGATCCCGGACTCGAGGAGTTCCTTGCAGATGACCTGGCTTCGGCCGGCCGCATCGATGAGGCCTATCGGCACTACGGAGCGGCCTGCGTACTGCTTCCGAGTTATCCCACCTGTCATTACAACCTGGCGGAGATCCTGTTTACTCGACATCAACTCCGGGATGCCCTGGAGCAGTATCAGCTCGCGGCGAGTCTTACCTCCAGCAAGGACATGGCGCTTTCATCTTTGATCAATTCTGGCGAAATCCTGCTGGAACTAGGCGATTACCAAACCGCGGAGTTGCGATTAGCCTCCGCGTTGCAGATCGACCCCACCAACCGCACTGCGCTGCAACTGCGCCAACGGCTGCTTAATCAAAAAAGCAGCGAGCACCGTTAAGGCGCATGCCCTGAAGGAGCGTGCCTCTCTACTTCCGCGGCTTTCCCACGCGCTGCGCGGTCGCGAACATTTTCGCCACCGTGTCCATATCTTTCGGTTGCACCTTTCCCGGCGGAATACGCATGTGGGTCAGATCCTCGAGCTTCACCAGTAAATCTACTAGCGCCATTGAGTCGATCAGGCCGGAGGAGACCAGGGGAGTGTTCTCCTCGATGGTCAGGCCAGGTTTCCGGAGCAACCTGACAATATGCTCAATCATCTGCTGTGCGTCTGCGGTCATGCGAATCTGCTCTCTTAAGACGAGGCGTTGAGTTCCGGGTGTTCCTGCAACAGCTTTTCGCGGGTGGCGGAACGCGCTGCTTTGCCGGCCGTGCTCTTCACAATCCATTTAGGTGGCTTCAGGAAGATCGTCCGGACCGCCACTCCAATTCCGGCGACGACCAGGTTGCGGATCTCACCTTCAATCTCCGTGGCATTTGCCAGAAGATCTTTGCGTTCCACTTCCGCCACCACCACGATGTCCTCGGTCCCGAGATCGGCATTGTAGACGCCCATCGCCACCGCCCGGCCATCATGAATGGCCGGGTGGCTGGCGACGATCTCCTCGATGTCTTGCGGGTAAAGGTTCTCACCGCCCACAATCAGGAGGTCTTTCTTCCGGCCGATCACGTAGAGTTCGTCTCCCAGGCAAAAGCCTAGATCACCGCTGTAGTACCAGCCGTCGATGATCGCCTTGGCAGTCAGATCGAGACGGTTGTAGTAGCCCGTAAACAGACTGTCGCTCTTGATCAGAATCTCGCCCACGTGGCCATTAGCCAGCGGGGCGCCGGAATCGGATGCGATCCGAACTTCATTGCCGGGCAGCAACTGGCCCGACGATGTGAAAGAAACCGCGCCCACCGTCCCTTCCGCAACCGGGATGACGAGATGCGCGCTGCGAAATTGTTGACCGTCGGCCCAGATGCGGCTGAGACCTGAGGGCCGATTGATGTCCGATTGCGTCACGGCAAAAACGTTCTCGGCCATCGCGTAGGAGGATTGCAGGACCCCACGCTTGAGTCCAATGCTGGAGAAAGCATTCTCGAATTCCTGCATGCTGCTGGCCCGAACCGGCTCCGAACAATTGATGAGGGCGCGAGCGGACGAGAGATCGTACCCTGCCCATCGGCTCGGTGGCGTGCGCCGGGGAACGAACTGAAAGGCAAAGTTCGGCATCCACGCCAAAGTGCACCGGTATTCGCTGATGATCTGCAACATGGTTTCCGGATGCATCACCCAGTCGAGCGGCGACTGCATCACCACGGGCAGGTGGCAAAACAGCGGCAGCATGAAGCAGGCAATCAGCCCCATGTCATGGTAGAGAGGCAGCCAGTTGTAAATGCAGTCAGTCGCCCCGTCGATCTTCAGGGCGTGAGCCAAGTGTTCGAGCTGGCGCAATACGGCGGCGTGAGAGAGGGCTACGCCCTTCTGCAGTCCCGTCGTACCCGCCGAATGCTGGATGAACGCCAAGCCGTCGGCATGACTTTCCCATTCAGATGGTTCTTCCTCCCCACTCCGGTCCTGGCCGTCGCTGCTGCGGATCAGCTTGGTTTCCTGGCCGAGAGATACGTGACCGAGCAGGTCATCAGGGAATCCTTCATCGATGACCACGACCTTGGCCTTGAGGTTTGCGGTGACGCCCGCAAGTCCGAAGCGGTACTTGGAAGGCTCAATCTTGAAGTTGGGATAGGCCAGAAAAGCGGGCACCGCGCCCAGCATCATTGCCCCAACGAAGGTCGTCATCGCGGAAATGCTCTGCGGCATGATGACAATCACGCGCTCGCCGGCCGTCACACCATGGTCGCGGAGGATTCTGGCCTGCCGGCGTGCGCGGCGTCGAAACTCGCCAAACGTGACCGTCTCGCGCTCGTCTTCGTCGATCCATGCGGTAACAAAAGGACGATCGCCGGGAGCAGCGGCGAGTGCATCGATGAGATTGCGAAAGGTAGCGGCGCTCCCGGTCATTTAGCGGACTTTGTCCTGCCGTCATTGTAGCTGGTGAGTGCGTTCGAAATCCGCAGCCTCTTCGATCCCCTCAGCCGCCTGCTTTCGTGGTATGCGAAGGCCTGCGAATACGCAATAATGCTTGCCATTGAGAGTGTTCATTCGGTGTCTGGTCAATTCATTTCGATAACGCAGGTGAGGAATGTTGCTTCGAGGAATCCTGTACGCGCTGGTGTTTCTGCTGTGCGTGATGATGTTCGGCAAAGTTCGCTCGCGAGCCGTACGGCAGACTGTTCTTCTGATCGCCGGCTACGCGCTTTACCTCACATGGGGATACTGGTTCGCGGCGGTTCTGCTCGCCTCTACGGCGATGAACTTCCTGTTGGGGAAATGGCTTCAGCGAAGGCCTTCCGGGTTCGTTCTCTCGGCCTGCATTCTATTGAATCTGGCGTTGCTCGCGAGCTTCAAGTACTTGCCGGAAATTGCGGTCAGTATTCCCATCCCCTTATCGTCGTTGCAACGGTTCTCGCATTTTGCTCTGCCGCTAGGGATCTCTTTCTGGACGTTTCAGGCGATGAGTTACCTGTTTGACCTTTACCGTGGCGAGGAACTCGACCCCACGTTCTTCGAATTTGCTCTGTACATGGTGTTCTTCCCGGTGGTGATCGCGGGGCCGATTTGCCGCATGCCGGAAATGCTTCCGCAATTTCGGTCCCAGCAAACCACGCCCTGGCACGGCATCGGACGCGGATTGCGCCGCATCGCCATGGGCGTGTTGATGATGCAGTTGGCGCAATTGCTGGGGCAGGGAATCCTGGCGGGCGACGGGATCAATTCGGGTTTCGATCATGCCACCCGCTGGACCGGCCCGGACGTCTGGTGCCTTGCGGTCGGATACGGATTACAGCTTTTTCTGGATTTCGCCGGGTACTCGCACATCGCCATCGGCGCGGCCAGCGCGCTTGGTTTCACCGTGCCCGAGAACTTCACCCGCCCATTTCAATCCACCAGCCCGTCGATTTTCTGGACGCGCTGGCACATGTCGCTATCGTTCTGGATTCGAGACTACGTTTTCCTCTCGCTGGCCGTGCTGCGCCGAGAGCTGTGGTGGCGGAATCTCGCACTAGTGGTCTCGATGATCCTGTTCGGGTTGTGGCATAAAGCCAGCGTGCTCTTCGTGCTTTGGGGCTGCTATCACGGAATCCTCCTCGTCCTGCATCGCCAGGTGCAGCAGTTGCAAAGGAAGATCGAGGAAAAGTTCGACTGGACGCCGCCAGCAACCCTCTGGAGTGCGGTCTCGTGGATCGTAACCATCGCCCTGGTCAGCCTGGGATGGATATTTTTCCGCGCCAAGTCACTGGTCGAGGCGCGCCAGATGCTGTCCGCCGTGCTGTCGCCCGCGAGTTATTCGTCACACTTTCTGAGTGGGAGTCTTTATGCCCTGGTGCTGGCTCTCGCCGTGGGGTATGTGATTGTGCTGCTGGTGATCGAGGTGCTGGATCGCTCTGCGGCAGAGCCGGAACGTGCCCAGGCCCACTCGGGTTCGGGGATGATCGCCCTGCTGGCGCGCAATCGCTGGTTTTGGGTGCCCCCAATATACATATTGACATTGCTTCTCGTCCTGATCGTGACCCACACGCGCGGTGCCGACGCGGCCCAGTTCATGTACCGGAATTTTTGACTTTGCTTCGTGTGGGGACGGGCGCCTCGCCCGTCCAGGCCGAGCGCAGCTCGGCAATCGCAGCTCGGCAATGGCATGGGGCAAACACCAACGCCAGTGTCGGTACAGGGCGTCGAATCTATTCGATCTGCGTGCCGTCCGGAGCAAAGACCGGGAACCCATCCCACGGTTGAGCCAAGCGCAACTGCTCCAGCGCCGTCGCGCGGTCGTAGTCGAAGAGGAAGAGTCCAAAGTTGTAATGCAGGATCCGGTCGTCCGGTTCTTTCCCGATCGCCCATCGATATTCCGCAGCCGTTTGGTCCGGGTTTTCGTCCGCAGAGCCCGCCTGGATGGTCAATCGCAACACCTGATCCGAGTGGTTTAGTTGATTGGTGAATGGCGGCTTTTGCAAGCGCTCCAACATTTCCCGCGTAATCCGCAGGTGGTCATGAGGGGTGAAAGCCAGCCGCCGCTCGCATTCTGCTTGCGAAAGAACGCCGCCGTCCTGTAGAGACGGGGCTTGCCCCGTCTCCGTCGCCATCTTGCTCGCGATCTGGAGGAACATGGCCCGCGCCAAAAGGTAGTTGCCCTCCGGAGTCAGGTGGACATGCTCATACACCAGTTCGCTGCCCACAATCCCATTCGGGCTTTCCTTGGCGAAAATCTCATCGGTGTCCACCAGTTCAGCGCCTGGAGACGAAGAAGCTACGGTTCGATTGATGTTGTTGATCCTGCTGTCCGCGCGAAAGCGAAGCGTGTCGAGATCGCGGGCGCGAGAGAAATGTTCCCGGGCTGCGCCATAGTCGCCGAGCCTCCAAAGGCAGCGGGCAATACGGAATTCCAGCTCGGCGTACTGGTCGTCAATCTGCGCTGCCGACAGATATGTTTTCAATGCTTCCCCATATGCCCGGTTGTTTTCCCAATCGGAGCCTTGTTGCACCAGCGCGGTCCATGAACGCAGAGCGTCTTGCCCTAAATTCTCGCGGTGCAACGATGCGAATGGGGCACAGTCTTTCAGATTCGTAGCTACCGTGGCGACGATGACCCTGGCGCCCGAGCTGCGGGCAATGGCGATCGTCTCCCGTAGGTTGCTCTCGAAGTTTTCATAGGCACGCTGCATGAGCGGCGAACTGGCCGCCACTTGCTTGTCCAGAAACATCTCCATCCCGCCCCATTCGCGCTTTTGCGTGCCCATCTTGGTCAGAAGCTGGCCGGTGCGTGTCGAGCGAACGAACATGCTGGTGTGGATGAAGGGGAGGCTCATACCGGAAGATGTAAGCGCGGTTCCGGGACCGTAAGGTCCGACGACTTCATTGTTGCCCGAGTAGATGATGAACAAGTCCGGGCGTTCTTTCGCCAACCCCCGGGCGATCGGCAACAGCACGTGGGAATTGATGGCGACACTGCCCGTATTGACCACCTCGAACTTCAGGGCGGGGAACCGTTCCCGGAGCATGACCTCCAGGTAGCGGCTGAATCCATAAGCGGGGTCGGGATCGCCCATGGCGGCGGATTCTCCGAGCACAAAGATTCTGAAGGTTCCGAACGGTTTTTCGGCTGGAATCGCGTACGCCTGCGGTGTCTTGATCATGCCCGGAGGAAAAAACGGGGCGGGGAAGAACAGGTTGTAGCAAGAAGCGGGGCGACCCTGCACCGTGCACGGGACGGTAAGGTCGGTCGGAAACCCAACGCCCAGCAGGCGCAAGGCCCCTTCCAGGATGCCGAGTAGCAGCACGGGAACGATGACCGACGTGGCGATGCGTGGCGCCCAGAGGCGCCAGCCGCGAACTGGGTTTTCTGTTTCTGTGGAGGTTGTCATTCTCTCTCGGTCCGGCTCTTCCGAGTTTGAAGCCAGATTCTCGCAAAATCCGCTGCGGTCCGCGACGCCGGGCCGTCACCGTTAGCGGAGGACGAAACAGGGCTGGGTCGGATCTGAGTCCTTGGGCCTAACCGCGTCCTCAAACCCGTCATTCTCCAGCCCTGTATGTCTCCACGCCAAACGTTACCCAACTTGCGAGGGATAACGTTAAGCGGAGGAAGGTGAAAGCCTACATTCTTGCATTTTCCATGAACCCGGCGTTGATGTTTCCTCTACTTTCTTATGGTCAATTTGGGCTTTGCCGTCGCGGGCGCACCGACCGAACCATCCGCATTGTGAGCGACTGCGTGACACATCAGCGTACACGTGTTGCTGCTGCGGTTGTAAGCAATTGGAGCGCCGTTATTTTGTCCGACAACATTGGCATCGAAATTCACCATCCGCTCCCCAGTGATGTTGGGGGAGACGGCGCCCATACCGTGGGCCGTGTGGCAGACCGAGCAGCTAAAGCCCTGGGATATGTGCTCGCTATGCTGAGTGAAACTTGTGTTGCCTACGATCAGGTTCAGGTCGTGACACTTCGCGCACATGGCATAGGGTCCGGTGAAAGTCAGGTCGGGATTGGGGAAAAGGTTTGTCACCAACCCGCCCGGCGCGGCCGCCTGGCTAAATTGGTAGTTGCGCTCGAGGATGTGCGAGTTGACCGATCCATGGGGCCCGTTCGGGCCGGCGCCGCCGAACTCGCGATTGTCGTCGCTGTTATGGCAATCGGTGCAGAAGATGCGTGTTCCCACGGCGCGCGCAGATGCCGTTCCATTCTGATTGAGCATGTTCAATCGAAGGCTGGGCTGCGGCAGGGGACTGGTTCGATCGTGGGTTACAGGGTGGCTCGAGGTGGCCGTGGAAGCAAACTCCGGAATGACGTTCAGCGCATCCGGCGCCGACACCACTCGCACCGGTGCATACCCGTAGAGGATCAGCCGCTGCTTGCCCGTGCTCGTGCCGTGGCAGCGCAGGCAATTTTCGTACTGATTGACCGCCGGAGTAAGAACCGTGACCCCATCGGCCGCGCTGATCCCGGTAACCCCCGCCTGCGAAGGACGCAACAGCGGCGGCGCGCTGAACTGCGTCGTCTGGTTCGAGGCGTGTGCGTTGTGGCAATCGACGCACGTGGTATGACGGTTGCTGTTCAACAGCGGTACCTCCGCCGCATCGTGGAAGTTATTCCCGGACGGCAGAGGATGACCGGTCTTCGCCACCTCGGCCATGATGTTCAGAGGCGCAGGCGACAGGTAAGTGCCGCCGTTGTGACACGTCATGCAATCCTGTGTGGCCGGATCGTTAGCCGGCGCCGCCGGTGTAGCCGGACGCAGCAGCCGTGCCGGAGCCACCGCGTCGTGCGACATGTGACACGAGTTGCACGCATTCACTCCCACCGTCGTATACGAACCCACGTGCGCATCCGGTGAAACCTGGTTGGTCGCAGTCTGATGAATGCTTCCCGTAAAACCGGCCAGAGGGTTGATCTTTCCCTGCACCACTCGGGTTGGATCGTGACAAGCCAGGCACATCTGCGCGTTAGAGCTGTCCCGGACCAGGAAATTCTGCGCGATCTTGTCGATCCCTTGCGTGTGCGGGTCGTGACAACTCGTGCACTCGATATTGCCCTTCACCAGCTTCACCGCGCCGGTGGGGTCGGCGGTCTTGCCCTGCGACACCAGGGACGCCTGCAGGTTGGGTGCGTCCTTCATAGGAAGTACCAGACTGAAGGGATGCGAACCGGTCAGCGTTGTCCCGAAGGAATCCACGGCATTCAGCGAGCCGACCGTTGGCAGCGGTCCATACGCCGCCGACTGTCCCACTCCCACCGTGCCATCATGACAACTCAAGCACAGACTGCTCGTGACTCCGAGCGTCGGCTGAGTGTTGCCCTGCTGCGTGTAGGTCGTGCTGTTGTAGGGCGTATACGATTTCGACGACAGCTTCTGGTTCCACAGTGGCGAAATGCCTCCGATTCCGCTGTGGGGAGCGTGACAGAACGTGCAGCCGAGAGCTCCCTGGGAATAGACCGATGCCCCACTCCCCGCCGACAGGTTATGCATGCCCAGCACATCGCTGTTCACTTGCGCCGCGCCGAACGCGTGCGCCAGAATCGCCATGAGGATCAACCGGCTTGCCAGGGACAGGATCTTGGTCACGGTCGCCTCCCCTCCTCCACCTGGGCGATGCCGTAGTAGCGAAATACCTCGACGCGCCGGTTAAACGAATCCACCACGTAAATCCGATCCTGCTTGTCGATTTGCAGCCCCGTCGGCAGTTGAAACTCGCCACTCCCCGTTCCCCTCTGCCCGAAGTAGTACAGCAACCGTCCTTCCCGGTCGAATACCTGCACCATCCCCCACTGTCCGTCAACCACATACAAATGGCCTTCGGAATCGAACCCAATCCCTTTCGGACGGAACATCCATCCGGCTCCGTCTCCTGGCTTGCCGATCGCGTAACGGAATGCACCCGAGCGGTCGAACACCTGCACCCGAAAATTCATCGCGTCGACCACCACCAGGTCCGAACCATTCAGCCGCAGTTCGGTCGGGTAATTGAACTCGCCCGTTTCCGTACCCGTTTTTCCCATCGTCTGCAGTACGCTGCCCTGCATGTCCATCATGAAGATCTTGTTCCGCAGCGTGTCCGTGACATAGATGCGTTGTGCCGCTGAATCCACCGCGATTCCCGTGGGCCGCTTGAAATATCCCTCGCCCCCTTTCAGACTGCCGATCGCGCGCCGATACTTCCCGTTCGCATCGAACACGAACACCTTGCCCGTCTGCGAATCGGTCACGTAGATATTGTCTTGCGCGTCGACCGCCACGCACTGCGGCGTCAGCATCGGATCCTTGCGCGCGTCGCGTCGCGTAATGAACTTGTATTTCTGCTGGGTGAAATCGAAGATGTGAACTCCAGCCGCGCCCACGTCGGTGATAATGATGCGGCCGCGCGAGTCGGTGGTCACGCTGTACGGACTCACCAGGTAGTGAAAATCCGGCTGGCCCGCGATCACGTCCACCACTCGCGTCCAGAAGCTGCGCTTGGGTTTGACCTCGCGCTCCAGGCTGAAGCTGCGTTCAAAGGAAAGTTTGCGTCCGCCATCGAGCAGCAGATCCGGGGGCGCCGGGGGAGTGATCGCGTCCTTCGAACGCTTGGAAGCCGCAGCGGGTGTAGCCAGTACAACTGCCAAGCCGGCAATGGCCAGTGCCCCGCACAACGTTGATCTGCTCAAGGCTGATTTGCCCCGTGCGCTCAGAAGAAGTCGAACCATCTGGATATCCCGACAAAATACGACGTGCTGTTGACGGGCGTGCCGACTGCGCTAATGCCTTGCGTGAACCGAGTATATCCCGCCTGCAGACCGATCCTTCTGAGATGGTACTGCATCTGGGCATTGAAGATTTCCGTGTTGTTGTGCGAGGCCGTGCTAGCGAGGGTATCGCTGATCGCGCGGCTGAAGCTGCCCGAAACTACCAGCCGCTTCAACGGTTGCACCGAGGCCCCACCTCCGTAGCTCGTCCCGCTGAAGAGGATGAAATCGGTCAGACCGGGCGTCGGCGTGGGCGTGATGAGGCCCCCCGCCCCCAGCAGTGATACCCCACTGGACTTACTAAACAGACCGGTGATCGCCACCCTCCGCTTGCTCAGCGAAGTGGAATAGCTCTCGCTGTGGGTACTGGTTCCCTGGGAGTTGCTGAGGCCGCTGTGGCTTCCGTTGAAAGCCGCCGTCCACGTCAGGCCACCCGGCAAACGGCGATGCAGGTTGGCGCCATAGTTGTAGTAGGAAGTTGTATAAGTAATCAGCAGGGTCTGCACGTTTTGCGCATAGCTGAACTGTCCCGACGTCTGCCAATGCCCAAAGTTCCGAGAAAAGTTTACGTTGCCGACGAATCCCAGCGCATTGTTGCCCATCCCGCTGGAACTGTCGATCACCGAAGCGGAGAACGTGAACATGTCGAACAGCCTCCTGCCGTAGCTCACCGTGCCGCTCAGATACTCTCCCGTGTAGCTCTTCCCGAAGTAATGCTGATCGTAGTATGTGGCTTGGGCGGAGCCGATAAGGAAGTTCGTGAACATATAGCTCACTCCCCCACCCATGGTGGACGAATAGGAGCCCGATCCCAAGTTCACTCCTCCCGGTGGTACCGACCCGGTGCTGCTGAGATTCTGGGCCACGTAGCCGGTTAAATTGTTGGTGAAGGTCTGAGTGACATTGAAGCTCAGCTTCTGCGTGGGGTGAAAATTGGCGTTCGTATTCTCCGTGCTGTCGGTGTAGCTTGAGGTGTTGGCGTTCTGCCCACCGTTCGACAGGTAATCGCTGCTGGCCGTGGCCCGGTTGTAGCTGGCACTAAACGACCCATGCAGGGGCAGGCTGTGCTGTCCCTGGAAGCCGAAATCGTGACCGCTTGATTCCTGCGCGGCTTCTTGCTGGCCCGCCAGAAACGCAGGGAACTTGGAGTCCAAATGGTTGTGATCGAAATAACCGGTGAGGCGAAAGCCGGCAATCTGGTATCCCGAATGCACATTGAACAGGCTCGTGCTGGAATTGGCTTCCTGATCGGTCCCATAGACCGTGCTATGGCCGCTCCCTTGAGAATACCCAACCGACAGCGTTGGCCAGTTGGGAAGCAGTGCGCTCCAGTTGATCCCGAAGCCCTGCCCCTTGCCGTAGGTCGTAAAGCTCGGCTGTCCCGCCAGGCCTAGTGTCCCGGTGCTGTTGGCGTCGTAGTGGTAACTAAACGAGCCGGGGAAATGGCTGCCGTTGAAGAAGTTCGCCGTACCGTTGACCCCGCTGGCGCCGGTGATCGATTGATAGTTGGAATCGGCTCGCGACTGATTGTAGTAGGGATGCGCCGTGAACGAAATGAAATTCGGATTGTAGTAAGAGCCGGAGATGTTTCCGTCCAATCCAAAATTCATCCCGTGGTTGGATTGAGTCTCATCTCCATACGCGCCCTCATATCCGAAAGTGAACAAAGCGCCCGCATTCAACTTGGTGTTCTCGCCCACCGAGAGCCCCGTTTGCTGCTGGGCAACCGCCAGCTGCGCCATCATCAGAACCGCCAGCCCCATCGCCAGCCCGATGATGCGATTCGCGCCCTTCATGCACCTGCTACCCTTCCAGCCAGAGGTTCAAACCCCGGTATCGACCCAGCCTTTAAAGGGCACAACGATTGCCAAAGGGTCCAATCCACGAGAAGCGGTACATCATTGAAAATAATGGTGTTATTTCGTTGGAACGAGTTGCCGAAACCTCAGAGATTACCAGAGTGCGGGATATCACCCGCTGGGCGAGTTGAATGACTCAACAGGAAAAAACAGTACCCAGTCACCAGTATCCAACGGCCAGTTCTTGAAACCGGACCCTGGAGTATTGACCACTGGGTGCTGGTAACTAGGTACTTATCCTACTTCAATCTTCGCCTTGGCTCGCAGTTGCTTGGCCAGCCCCGACCGCAGCTTCTCGTACTTGCTTTTCTGCAGTTCCGTCTTCAGATCGTTTCTTACTTCTTCCAGGCTCTGTTTCTTGGCTGGGTTGTGCGCATTGAGCCGCACGATCGTGTAAGCCGAATCAATCTGAATCAATCCACTGACCTGCCCCGGCTGCATGGCCAGGAAGGCTTTGACAACCTGGGGTGGCAACTTGTCGCGGCCCACAACCTTGTGATCGCCCAGATTCACCCGGAAATCGTCTTCTGAGATCTTTTCCGCCAAGAGTCCAAATTCCTGGTAGCTCTTGGTCGCCTTGGCTTGGCGCAAGGCATCTTCGGCGCGCTTCTGCGCTTCTTTGGCCTGCCCCGCGGTCGGCTTGAGCGGCGGCATCACCGAAATACTCTGGAAGCTGAACGACTCCCCTTGCAGGTATTTCGCCGGGTTCTTGTCGTAATAGGCCTTCACTTCGGCCGGCGATACCGTGGCCTTGTTCTCCACGTCGATCTTCAACAATTGCTCGATCAGCAGTGAGCGCTTGATCTGCTGGCGCAACTTCTGCGCCGAGCCGTGCATTTCCGCCTGCATGTATTGCTGATATTCGTCCGGACTCTTGAACTGCTTGCGAAATTCCGTCTCCGCGCGATTCAGCTTCTCCGGCGCGATGGTCAGCTTGCGCCGTACCGCTTCTTGGTACACCAGTTCTTCAAAAATGATCATTTCCAGCGCGCCTTGGCGAATGGCTGCTTCCTGCGCCTTGGGGAATCCATTGTGCTGCTGGGCGTAGGGGAAGATGGCGTACATTTCGCGCAGCAGGTCGCGATCGGTGAGCACCACCCCATTCACCCGCGCCACGGGTTTGTCGTTTGGCTGGTTTGCGGATACTTGTCCGGCCGGCGCCTGACGTGCCGTCGTATTCGCGACCGCCGTCGGCGCATGGGAGGCGACCTGGGCCGATGCCGCCGAGAGCGCTACCAGAAGAACCGTGCAGATTGAAACTTGGTACTTCATATTTCCTCGCTTGCCTGAATTCCGGTCGACTGAGAACCGAGAACTGAACTCAAGAATCCGAAAAAAAAGGGGAGAGAATTTCTCTCCCCCGTTTGTATCACAGTAATTTCTACTGGAATACCGTCGTGATGTTGTTGGTGTTGTTGGCCTCGTTCGCCTCAGCAAAGTGGCACTGACGGCAGAACTGCGTCGTCGAAGGCGCGTTCGTGTTGGAGACGTTGTTGATGTTCGGGTTGTACGGGCCGTTCACGAAGAAGAAGGTGGCAAAGTATCCAGCGGTATTGCCGGCGATCGGGCTGGCCGTGCTGGACGCGTAAACCGTCATCACGTGCTGGTTGTGGCAGGTCGTGCAGAGCACGTACGCCTTGCCACCGGCGGTCACGGCGAAGGGCTGCGACCACTTCCCAGGCGCCAGAGCCGGGTATCCGTAGTTGGCTACGAACTGGGCGTATGGAGTGCTAGGAGTAACCGACATCTTGGTGCCATCGAACACCAAGCCATTGCCAGTACGGATTGTGGCCGCCTGGCCTACCGGGTGATCGTTCTGGTAGTTGCCGGCGGTCGAGCCGTCGTTTCCGAGCAGGGTCGGAATCGGGTTGCTGCCGTAGGCGGTATTGGTCAGAAGGCCAATCGTCTGTTCATACGACTTCTTGGCCATCATGTTTGTCGGGGTGAGGTTGCCGTCGTGGCAGCTCAGGCAGAGCAGAATGCCGCCAACTTCCTCGCTCCCGGTGGAAATCGTCGAGGGCAGAAGTTCCGTGAATTCCCCACCGTCGCCGAATGCGATCGTTGCGCCATACAGCGGGCTGGCATCCTGGCCCCACAAGGCATAGCTGCCCGTGTCCGTGCCGGCTTTCACCGTATGACCTGAACCGTAGGCACCGCTGTGCGGAGAGTGACAGCCCGCGCAGCCGCGACCGTTGTTGTTGTGGGCGCCGAGGACGTCTACCGGCGACGACCAAGTCTGGCCCATCACAAACCCTGCGATTGCCAGAATGAACATTACTACTAACATCGCTCTCTTCATAAAATTACGACCTCCATGGATGTGTGCAGCGTTTCAAAGTCTCAGAGGCTTAGGCCCTGGGCTGCGCTTTGTTCCTACCACTCTCCGCAACCGCCCCTCGACTTTGGTAATGCAACTCGCCGTCCGAAATCGACCGCAGCCGCCTGTCCCCAAAAACTCAACGTAAATAACTGATTACACAAACAAAAGTCTTCCCAAATCGGTCCTGCCCCGGTTTGGAGCTGGGCCGCGAACTGGGGCAAATCACCCATCTGCAAGACCCGGTTGGTCAAATCCCACGGTTGCAAGGCTATAAACAGGCATCAGCGTAAGTGTTGGGAATCACAACACTTTCAAGAGACCCAGGCCGGGATGGACGCTGGTGGCTGCCAGACCCCTTGGCACGGGAGGCCGACTGAACAGGACAAAGTGAAAAGGATGTAGTGATAACGTTCTGTGTTTGCAGGCTGTGGGAAAAAACAATCGGAGGCGGCAACCGGACACCTCGGGCGCATGAGCGTTAGCATCTTTTCAACCACAAACCCGTCAACGACAGACCAGCGTGAACCAGGATTCCTTCCGCAACCTGCATGGCCCGTCTCGAGCGGACGCCGGAACCCAAGCATCAAAGAGAGTACCTTGTGTTTTCCGCCACTCCGGGCGGCCCGTGCTAAGCTTGGTGAAACAAAACTACATTCCTCAATACTCCGGAGGAGAGATGTCGGCCAAGAGTCTCGCAGCTCTAGTCGTGCCGGTTCTATTTTTTGTTTCCAGCGCGTTGGCACAAGTTAATGACTTTTCCATCACGGCGGGGCGGGCTTTCGTCAGCACGCAGACGGTTCGGAGTACGGGTTTGCCCGTTCATTTCGGGAACGAGGAAATGTTCGAGTTCAATTACGGTCGCCTGCTCAAGAGCCATACGATTTTCGGACTGTACGCGGAATTGCCCGTGGCGATCTATCCGCGGATGGACGTGAACTACAACCTCGGAACGACTCCCAAGGACGTTGGAGCTCTGTTCGTGACTCCGTCGTTACGATTGAATTTTTTTTCCGGCGAGTCTGTTAGCCCGTGGGTTAGCGCAGGCGGTGGATACGGTCGCTTCCGGGTCGCCCCGGTTACACTCTATGAGAATCCGAACCCTGGTTCCGGCAGCAATACCGGCGTGGTCCAGTTCGGAGCTGGGCTGGATGTGTGGGTGTGGCATAGTTGGGGCGCGCGCCTCGAAGCGCGCGATTTCTACTCGGGAGCTCCCGCCCTGAACGTTGATACCGGGAGAAGCCGCCAGCACAACTACTACGTGGGTTTGGGCGTCGTCCACCGCTTCTAGGCACGCGTGGGTTCTCGCTCTCCGGAAGACCGCTAATCAAAGGGGAAAGTCCCGCCTCTCGGCCTGTGGCAGGGTTGCGAGTGGGGGGCCATGCTGGACCGCCCGCCCCGCCCGTGATTCCCGGTCGAGTACAGCCCCGTCAATTTTTAAAAAACCGCTTGATTTTTGGCGGCCTGTGGTAAGATTCGTCACCAGGTTTTTGGCGCTACGACCCTTCCCCGTCGCGCCCTCTTCATATCTGTTGGGTATTAAAAAGTGCGGACGCGCTGCCGCCGGTTTCATTCGTGCGGCCGGCAAGCCTTCGCTGTTGGAACTGGGGTAGAGAAGCATCCTTTGAGAGCTGGAAATACTCGCCGACTCTGGCGCACGCTGCTTGCTCTAACCCAAGGCTCATCGCTATTCGACATTCGCAGTCAAGTGAAATGAGGGGGACTATGCAGAATACGGCTCAAACGCTTCGCAAAGTTTTGTCGGTGTGCCCGCCGGCGCGCGCGACGATGGCATTGGGATTACTGTTGATGCTCGGATTTGCGCAATCGGGCATGGCGCAAACGGGAACGAACCAGCTCACCATATTCACGAATTATTTTGTGACCGGTGACTATGTCGTCTCAGGCTGGGTGGAAGGACCTCCCGACTACAGCGGCTTTGCGACGGGCACTATAACCGTTCCCGATCCGGTGCAAGCTCCCTTTCTCCAGACCGGCGTAAAGAGCCAGGTGCCTGCGGGCGCCGATGTCGTCGCCGCTTTCCTCTACTGGTCCACGGTCGAAGGCGGCAAGAGCACGTTTGCGGGCCAGCAGGGTTTCTTCAATGGCTATCCCTTCTCCGGCACTGTGCTCGGAAATCCCAATGCCCCGGTTTCCTGGAGTTCCGGCGGGTGTTCCGGCTCTGCCAACGGGTCGAAAACGATCCGGACCTATCGCGCCGACGTGCGGCCCTACCTGCCGCTGGATACCAATCCGTCCTCTTCAACCTTCGGAAGGATCGCCCCCAATACCGCCTACACGGTTCGTCTGGCGGACAGCGGAAGTAACGGCAACACCGCTCCGTTTGCGCTGGGGGCCACGCTTGTCCTCGTTTATCGCGTTCTGAATGGGAACGCCCCGTTGAATGGCATTGTGCTGTTTGACGGGATCTATGCGCCGAGCAATGCAGGGCAGACGATAAGCCAGACCCTGTATGGCTTCTACCAGGCGGCCCAAAGCCCCTTTGCGAAGCTCACCCACATCGTTGCGAATGGTCAGCCCAATAAATCCCAAAACGTATACCTGAACACGCTCTCTGAACCCCTGCCTTCCCTTTACGGCTCGCTGCCGCCATTTCCGGGCATGTACGACACGTATGGAAGCGCGTGGGATAACCCGACCTGGGTTCTGACTAGATACCCTGGCTACGTGAATCCTCTGGATGGTCCCTCGGAAACGACGCAAGTAATTCCGACTCAAAGCAACACCGGATGCGTAAGCTGGGGAGCCATGATTTTGAGCACCACCGTGCAATCGACTGGTGGTGATGGTCTGCTCGACGTCTGGAAACAGGGATTCGGCGGCGTCCCCGGCTATACGGATGCGGCCAGCAACCAATGGGTTTCGCTGCCCGGTGCTAAATCGACGCAGAAGGACCTTTTCGTGGAAGTGGACTACGCGAGCAACATGGACGGCAAGGCCGGCAACTACTTGCACTCCCACCTGCCCAAGCAGGACGCTCTTGATAAGGCAGCTGCAGTGCTCGCGGGACAGGGGATCACTGTGCATTTCGATCTCGGCCCCGGAATCTACGCGGGCGACCCGAACGTTGTCTCCTATCCGGTCACACCGCCGAACCCGCTTCCGACTGGCACCTTGCCGCCGCAAGCCGGCGCAGGCGGGAACGCCATTTCGGAAAGCGCGCTGGTGTGCACGGATGGGAACCCCGTCGGAACCCTCTGTGCCTATCCGGGCATCTCCACCATTGGCTGGAAAGGCGGCTTCGTGCTGACTCGGGACACCATCACTCAGCCCACTACCAATCTCCCGCTGGGGAACTTCCAACCCGGGCGGGGACAAAGCTACCACTACATTCTTGTTGGCCACGCGCTCGGATCATCACGCTCCTTCTGGAGCACCTTGGCGAATGCCCTGTCGGGTCCCAACCTCAACATCTCAAACCTGGTTTCGATTGCGGTTGCCGGAACCACGAATTCAGGGACAGGAACGGTGACTGTTCAGTCTCCTCCGGGGCTCGTCAAGCCCGGGGATTGTCCTAACGCTGCGATTCCTGCGTGCAGCGACACAAATTACGACCGCGTGAGCATCAGCGGCGCACTCGGGCAGCAGAATCTGAACGGAAATTATCGGTTCAGCAATGCGAGTTCGACGACCTCGAACAGCGTGACCACGACCACGTTTACGATTGCCACTTCCGGCGTGGTGCCCGGCACGTACAACTTCACCAACGAGCCGCAGCTCGCCGTGAACTACCTTGGGCCGACGAGCACGTCCGGCCACTCCGATTTCGGCGGTGGAGGAGATTCGGCGCTGACGTTTGGCCGTTGGGAAGCGGACGATCCGCCTGGTTGCGTGGGTGATCCCTCACAGACTCTGCTCTCCGGGCAGGTTTATTGCAACAACCAGGTGGGCACGGTTCAAGTGCAGGAAGGCACGTTGCTGCACGAACTCGGTCATACGTTCACACTTACGCACGGCGGCGCGTACTACGACCCCAACAATCCGACCCTGCCCCCCACCTACGGGGCGAACTGCAAATCCAACTTCCTGAGCGTGATGAATTACCTGTTCCAGGTTCGCGGCTTCCCCGATGGAGGATTTGATTATTCCGGACAGCCTCTGGCGGATCTGTTTGAGGACCAGCTAGACGAGACGCAAGGGATAGGCGCGGCTCCGCATTACACCCGTTGGTATGGGCCGCCCAACGCGCTTGACAAGCAACTTCAGAACACGGTGGGCGGACGCTACGCCACCATGCACTGCGATGGTACGCCGATCACCGACGGGGCGCAGATGGTCAGAGTTGACGGCACCACCCTTGGCTCTCCGATCGACTGGAACAACAATCTCGTGATTGACCCCCCTGGGCCAGTTGCCCCGCAGGACGTGAACTTCGATGGCGTTGCGGAATATTCTGCATATCCTCCTCCTCCCCCTCCGAGCCTGCCTCTGCCGCCCAACCCACTCCAGGGGTTCATTGACAAACCGGCCATCGACTTGACCCAAATCGGCGCCCGTACTGGTGCCGCCGGGTTCTCGGGAGGCGGTGGTGGCTTCCTGACCCAGGGCGGTGGTGGCTTCCTCACGCAAGGCGGTGGCGGCTTCCTGACCCAAGGGGGTGGAGGCTTCCTGACCCAAGGCGGTGGCGGATTCCTAACCCAAGGTGGCGGCGGCTTCCTAACCCAAGGGGGTGGTGGATTCCTAACCCAAGGTGGTGGAGGGTTCCTCACCCAAGGTGGAGGCGTCGAGCAGGACTCCGACTTGGCCAATTCCACCGCCGATTCTCCGACCGGGCTGACGGCGGGTCTGAGCGGTCATGCTGTCGTCCTGAGCTGGACGACACCTGCCTTCGGTCAGGTCCGCGAGTATGACATCTGGCGTGCCACGGGCTCGTTCACATTGCAGTGCGCAATTACGAATCCCCCGACGTGCGCATTCTCGGACATTAAAATGCTAACGCCGCCGCCGACGCCGCCGTCGACGACATTCACATTCACTGACACCACTGTCAAAAACAACACGACCTATACGTATTTCGTGACCGATAAGAACAAACAACGGGTCGAGAGCGGTGCGTCGAACACGGCGACGATCTACGTGAAATTCTGACGACGGAGTCAACGTAGCGGGCCGCTCTTGGCGGGCGGCCTGCTGCGTGCAATGCGGACTCTTTCAGAATAATCGGCGCAGGATTTCGGGACGGGCGATCGCTGCCTGTCTTTTATTGCTAGTTTACTGGCCGAGGCGACGGCGAACTTCGGGCACAAACGGGTCCTCACTAGATTTTCCGCGGATGCTCAGGTAGGTGCGGTAGGAATCGGCAGCGCCGGAACTCTTCATGCCTTCGCGGACGCGTCCCTGGTAATAATAGACGGGCGGGAAATAGCCGTAGGTGGGCCCGTCAAGCAATTCCATCGCCTCACCACGCCATTTGAGGCAGAGGTCGAATTCAGAATCGGCTTCCACGTCGAGCCCCGCTTCCAAATACGCTCGTCCAAGATCGTACCGGCCCACCCAAGTCTCCAGCACCTTGTTGGCTTCCGTGAACAACTGAATCGCCTGGCGCGCGTCCTTGCCTTGGAGAGCGACTTCGCCCTCGATCAACTTGGCGTTAGTCTGCGCTTCCGGATTCAACTCCGAACCGAGGCTAGCCGCCAATGCGCGTGCCTTCTGCGTTTCTCCGGCCTCAACCAAAACCCGCGCCACGAGGAAGCGGACGTTCACCTTTTGCGTGTTAAGCAGGGCGCGTTTGGCGGCTTCGAGCGCTGCGCCCTTGTGTCCCCACAGCAGCTGCGTATACGCGAGCACGGCAAATTTCTCGGCCTCCCGCGAGTTCTTGGCTGCCAGATCGGCGGCTGCGCCGTTTTCAAGAAGCCGCGCGGCGTCGGAAAAACGACCCTCGTACAGCGCCAGATCGGCCAGGCCGGAAGCGCTCATGGAAGCGCCCAAAGGGCTCAGCTTCCCAACCTTTTGGTAGGTTTCCGCAGCCTGAGCGAGCTGTCCCTGCCCCAGTTGAGCGTACGCCAGAAATTCATAGGCTTGTTCAAATGAGGGATTGGATTGAAGTACCGTCCGCGCCTGCTGTTCGGCCGTCTGGAAATCCCCGGTGTAACTCGACAGAATCGAGACATTCAACCGGTACATCGCCGAGTTCGGGGTAGTTTGCAGTGCGCTCTGCATCTCCTCGAGCGCCTTCGGGTAATTATGCAACTCGTTGTAGCAGCCCGCGAGATTGTTGTGCCCGAGATTGTCGGCCGGATAGAGTTTGACCAACGCCGTGTATTCCTCAATACATTTGGCGAAATCGCCGCTATATAAGTAGTAGAGTCCCCGGATGCGATAGCGTTCGCGTTCCGACATACGATCGACGTGCTCCAACGCCACCTTGATGTACTTTTCGGCATTTTCTTCGTTGCCCAGACTTCGCGAGGTGGCCGCCATCCCGGCGTAGGCACGCGCAAAGTTCGGGTCCAGTTCCGCGGCCTTGGAGAATGATTGCAACGCATCCTGCATCTTTCCTGCGGATTGCTGTTCCATCGCAATGCCGTACTGGTGCACCGCCTCGAGATTGCTGGCGGCGAAACTTCCTTGCGTGGCCGCGAGTTGCACCGACTCCGGCGTGGTATCACCGAGTGCTTTGCGGATGGGGGCAGCGACCTTGGGAACTTCGAGCAGAACTGCGTCTTTGTTCGCGGCGGTGACATTGGCAGTAGCAAGGGTCTTGCCCGTAACAGCGTCGATCGCCTCCACCGACAACCTGTAGCCATCGTCGCGGCGACTCAGAGAACCGGTTACGATCGCACTCACTCCCTGGCTGACGGCCACCAACCTCGCCGCCTGTTCATCAAGTTTGCTAGTCGGATTGGGAAGCTTGCCGGCCAACCGGCGCGCGTTGCCTCGGTTGTAGGCGTTGATGAAGCTGGCTCCTTCCAGGGCGACGTTGACCATCGGTTCCAGGGTGTCATCGAACAGCGTGTCGGAAGTATTGTTCTGGAAATCGGCCACCAGAACGGAAACCGGCGCATGCGCGACCACGGCTACATTCTTCTTCCTGCTGAAGTACCAGGCCGTCGCCGCTACCACAACAAGCAGCAGAAGGATGAAAGGCGCGATCCGCGACCACGATACTTCCCGCAGCCGATTCATCCACAACCGGGTGGAAGAGGCCGAAACCCTGGTAGCGCCGCTTTTCCCCTGCCATGCCCACAGGTCGTTGAGCAGGTCGTCCGAACTCTGGTAGCGGAGCGCCGGGTCGCGCTCCAAGCATCGGCTCACGATGTTGCTGAGCGCTCCCGGCACGTTTTTGTCGATATCGGAAACCGGAATCGCGCGCTGTTGCGTTCGTTTCAGCAGGCTGGCGATCGCGCTCTCCGCCTGATACGGCATGATCCCCGTCAGCAGTTCGTAAAGAATCAGGCCCACCGTGAAGATATCCGAGCGCGCATCGAGGTCTTTTGCCTGGGCCTGTTCCGGAGACATGTACTCCATCGTTCCAAGCATCGTCCCCGTTCGGGTCATGCCATCGCCTTGGAGAGAGCGGGCGAGTCCGAAGTCCATGACCAGCACCCGGCCATCGCTGGCGCGCATGATATTTCCCGGTTTCAGATCGCGGTGAATGATGCCTATACGGTGGGCTGCTCGCAGGCCGCTGACGACCTGCTCCATGATCTCCACCGCCTCCGCCACCGGCAACTTCCCCTGGCCCTGCAGCAGGTGGCGCAGGTCATTCCCCTCGACGAACTCCATGGTGATGAACTTCACGCCTTCGGCGTCGCCCAGGTCGTAAATGCGGATGATATTGCGATCGGTAACTTTACTGGCGAGAAGGATCTCCTGCTTGAAACGCTGCAGAATGGCGGGATCGCTGGCCAGTTCGGGACGGATCACTTTCAACGCAACCGTGCGGCCCAATTCGCGGTCTTCGGCCTTGTAAACGGCCCCCATGCCGCCTTCACCGATCGTCTGGAGGATTTCGTAGCGCCCTCCGAGCATTGTCCCCGGAAGCAGGGCCGGAAGCTGCCAGATCGAACTGGCGGCAGGTCTGGGTGGCGGTGGGCCGCTCCACGTGCCAGCGTCGAGCAGGGTTGGCGCATCCGAGGCGACCGGCGCGCGAGCCTGGGGCGCGCCCGGCAGAATCGTGGGAGCGTCGGATGCGCTGGGCTTGCCTCTGCTTCCATCAACCAGAGTTGGGCTCTCGGATGAGTCCGGCGATGGAGGGGCAGACTCCAGTTTTGTATTCCCCTGTGGGACAAGGGTGGGGCTTTCCGAATCTGCCCTGTTCGGAATCTTGGGGTCACTCATACCCTATTGGGAACCCTGAAAAAACAGCGCCGCCTCGAGTCAACCAAGCCAGCATATTAGCATCAAATCGGATGCTGACGGAATGAGTCTGCGGGAACCGCTTTGAAGGAACTCGTGTAGACACGGGGCTTGCCCCGTCTCGGACTGCCGAATAACCTCGGCTCGTTCGGTTTTGGGAAAGCCACGACTTCACCATCTTCCGGAAAGATTCGAGATTCGCATCTGGGCATCGCTTTGGCGACGCCGGGTTCTTCGAAGTCCGGAGCCCCTTTAGGGGCCGGACATCGGCATGCGACTCTTTCCACAGCCCGTTCAGCCGCACCGCAACCCGAACGACGAACGTGCTACATTTACCCCAATGCGCTCCGAGATAGACCGGGCCGTTCAACTGCTGCAGCGTGGCGATGACCAGGCCCTGGAACAAGCCCTGGCGCTGCTGCAAAACACCGTTTTCTCTTTCAGCATGAAAGTCTGCGGCCAGCGTGAAGATGCCGAGGACACCATGCAGGAGGTCCTGGTAAAGTCCGTTCCCTACCTCCCGAAGTTCGAGAGTCCCAAGGCACTCGTGGTGTGGCTCTACAAGGTGGCAAAGAACCGTTGCCTGATGAGCCGCCGCAGAAGCAAGTTCGCGCCCAAACCAGATCTTTCTCTCGAAGAGCTAATGCCCGACCGCAAAGAACTCGAACGGCTCGCGGCCGATGGCATCAACCCTGAAATGTTCGCCATCCGAAGTGAGCAGGCTGGGCGATTGCGGGAGGCAATTCAGAAGCTCCCACCGCCCTATCGCATCGTTTTGGTGCTGCGGGATATGGAGGGGTTGACCGACGAAGAGGTTGCAGAAATCACCGGCCTGCGTCCGGGAACCGTGCGCGTCCGTCTGCACCGGGCCCGGCTGTTCGTAAGAAAGGAACTGATGAGGGTGCGGAAGCAACCTGGCGGTTCGCGTGTCCAGTCCATCGCGTCTCGGGGCCTCGCCGCCGCCGAGCCGAGACCCGCCCGCTGCAAGGCAATGTTCGCGGAGCTCTCGAACTATCTCGACGAACAATTGGACGACTCGCTCTGTGAGGAACTGGAGAAGCACTTGGAGGGTTGCAACCCGTGCCAGGCATTTCTCGCGGGTTTAGAAGCCACCATCCAGGAGTGCCGGCGAACGCCAAGTCAAGTCCCAGATCGTGCGAAGGCGGTCAAACTGCGCAAGGAAGTGATGGGTCGCTACGAAAAAGTGCTGAGCAAGTTGAGTCATTGACTCAATGATTGAATCTCTAAATGATTCAATCTCTCACTACGGTTGTGATTGACGTTGCAGAAGACCTTGAATCTCCCGCTCTAGAACCGATACATCCGTCGCCCCCATGTGTTGGGCTTCGATCCGGCCATCGCGGCCGATGAGGAAGGCGATGGGCAAGCCGAGCACTCCTCCGTAAAGCTCTCCCGTTTTCGCGTCGCCCATAGCGACCGGATAGTTGATGTGGAAACGCCGGTAGAAGTCGCGGACAGGCGCAGGCCCGTCGTCCATGGAAATGCCAATCACCTGCAAACCCTGATCCCCGTATTTGTTCTGCAACTCCACAAAGCGTGGAATTTCCTCCAGGCAGGGGCCGCACCAGGTTGCCCAGAAGTCGAGGAGAACTACCTTTCCCCGATACGCGGAGAGATTAAGCGTTTGTCCAGTCAACTCCGGAAGCGAGAATTCCGGAGCCAACGGATGCCGGGCGATGTTGGTAACCCTGTAGCCCGTCTGCACGCTGCGATGTGCCAGCAAATAGAGCACGATCGCCACTGCAATCGCCGCCAGCCAGCCCAGCAACTTCTTTCCCCACCGTGTTGTCGTTGATGGAAGAGCCACGCCGCCCCTGTTAGCCGGTGCCTGTACGATTTGTATCAGGGTATGCCTTTAGGCATACCGGAAGTGCCGTTTTATGAACGCGCCTTTAGGCGCTGGGTTTTCGGCGCTGGAGTTTCACCACAGGCCGCTAATCTCCCTTGGCGACCGGATAGCCCTTATTCACCCAGTTGGCGCCGAAATTGTCGGCGATATAGAGCACCTTCACGTTGGTAAAACCCAGCGTCCGCAAAGCGTCGTCGGCAGGCTTGACCGTCGGACAATGGCTCCATGGGCAACATCCGCAATAGATCACGATGAACTTTTTCTTAGGCAACGTCTGCACCCGTTGCCGCAATTGCTGCAACCCGCTCTCGTAGGATGCAGGGCCGATGTACTCGGATCCGGGAATATGCGCCTGCTCGTACATGACGTGCGATCCCACATGAATCAGGAGTGGTTTTTCGCCCTTGGGCGACTGCAGGACTTTGACCAGTTCTTCCGGGTTGATCAAGCGTGAAGCAGGTATCGAGGGTGCCTGAAATGCTAAAACAGCGGAAGCAGATATCAACACCAGCACCACGACTGCGAAAAGGACATACCTCTTTTTGAAAGAAACATTCATTGGAATTCTCACCTCATCATTATTAAATCGCGATCGCGCACCTCGCAAGCCAGAATCCGGTTTGGTGGTGGGTCAGTTTCGCAAACTGACTACTACCGCCGGCTTGCGATCACATACAGCACTGAAGTTTCCTGTAACAAATTTAAGAGTTCTTGCATTTATTCGTGTGGTTCTAAAAAATAATCCGAGAGGCAATCATGATCAGCGCCAAGGTCGAACTAACTCAACCACTTATGCAGCGGCGCCAATTCGTCGCCCAGACCGGCAGCGGCCATCACCTGCTGCTCGACGATGCAGCCGGAGGCACCGGCCCCAAGCCCATCGAACTGATCGCCGCTGGCCTGGCGGGCTGTACGGCGTTCGATGTCATCACGATTCTGCGCCAGAAGTATCACCAGAAGATCACGGGATATGAAGTGAGGGTGGAAGCCGACCAAGCTGACCGTCCCCCGCAAGTATTCACCGCGGCTCGCATTCATCACGTCGTCACCGGGTACGCAATCGACGTGGCAGCCTTGGAGGAAGCTATCCGTCTCTCCGAAGAAAAATACTGTTCGGTGGGTGCCATGGTGAAAAAGACGGCAAGCTTTCATACCACCTACGAGGTCGTCGAAGACAAGACCGAGTGGATCAAGCCGATCCAGACTGCCGGAGTCCAGAGTTGAGAACAGAGCTGAGAACAGAGCTGAGAACAAAGTTGAGAACAAAGTTGAGCGCGCGCCTCAAGTTCGTCCTGGCCGCCGTTGCCGTACTGGCCTTCGGGCAAGCGGCAGCGGCTCAGTCGCCAGCCGAACCCGCGGCCCTCACTCTTTCGCAGGCAGTCAAGATCGCGCTGGAAAAGAATCCGCTGCGCAAGGTGGCGCTCGCCGACACGAAAGTAGCGTCCGCGGACATTCGTGAAGCGCGATCGGTCTTCCTGCCCCGGCTGACCTTCTCCGAGACGGCGACCCGCGGGAACGACCCGGTCTACGTCTTTGGCAGCGAACTGCGACAACAGCGTTTCACCTCCGCCGATTTCGCGCTCAACAAGCTGAATACTCCCACGCCCTTCGGAAACTTCAGCACGCGTTTTGGCGGTACCTGGAATTTGTTCGACTCGTTCGCCAATTGGCATGGCATGAACCGGGCAAAACAGATGAACGATGCAGCCGGACATCAACTGAGCCGCACGGAACAGGAAATCGTCTACCGCGTTGTCGATGCATATTACGGAGTCTTACTGGCGGCCAAGCAACTGGAGGTCGCCGGGCATGCCGCGAAAACCTCCCAGTCCATCATGGATCGCAGCCAGGCAAGGTTCGACAGCGGGTTAGTAGTGGAGTCGGACTTGCTAACGGCCAAGGTTCGCATGGCGGCGCGAGAGCAGGAACTCATTCGCGCCAGGAACAATCTGGATCTGGCGCGCGCCCAGTTGAGCACCGCGATGGGCGTGCCGGTCGACTCCGTATTCCAGCCCTCCGAAGCCTTGGGAGAACGCACGCTCCCGGTTCCCGTTCTCGAGGAAGTTGAAAAGCAGGCCCTCACACTCCGGCCCGACTTGAAGCGCATTCACTCCGAGGAAGCAGCCCAGCAGCAGAGCGTTGCTATCGCCAAGTCAGCCTTTGGCCCGCGCGTGAACGCTTTCGCGGGCTGGGAAATGGACAACCCAACCTTTGTCGCCGGTGGTGGCGGCAACAACTGGCTCGGCGGAATTGAAGTGCAGTTCGACCTCTTCCAAGGTGGCGCAAAACGGGCCGAGCTTTCGCGCGAACGCGCCCTCGAAGAGAAAGTGACCGCCATGAAGCAGGTGGCCAGCGACGGAGTGCGCCTGGAAGTCCGCCGCGCGTATTACAACCTCGACTCCGCCCGGCAGGAGGTAGAGGTAACGCGGACTGCCATCGCCCAGGCGCAGGAAAGTTTGCGCATCAACCAGGACCGCTACGAAGGCGGCTTGACCACCATTACCGACTTGTTGGGTGCCGAAGAAGCGACGCGCCGCAGCCAGGCCGATTATTGGGAGGCTGTCTATCGCTTCCACACCAGCTACGCCAATCTGGAATTGGCCAGCGGCACTCTGAACTCTCAATCTCCTGTGGTGACGCCATGACTCGTTCCCATTCCATTCTTACCCGTCTCATTCCTCTGGCCGTGGTTTTGGCCCTGGGACTCGCGGGCTGTTCCAGTGAGCGTCCGGCGACGCCTCCAGCGCCCCAGACCGTGCGCAATGTCTCCGTGCTCCCAGTACAGCGGGCCGACGTACCCGATTTGCTGGAAGCGGTGGGAACGGTTCGCGCGGCCGAAACCAGCCAACTCGCCAGCCAGATGATGGGGAACATCGTCGAGCTCCGCGCCCATGAAGGGGATCGCGTGCGGCGTGGGCAGGTGCTCGCGGTTATCGATGATGCCCAACCGCGGGCTGCGGTCGACCGTGCCACGGCCGCCGAGAGCGCCGCCGGGCAGGAAGTCACCGCGTCCGATTCTGACTTGGCTTTGGCGCAATCGACACTGCAGCGCTACCAGAATCTCTACGACAAGAAGTCGGTCAGCCCGCAGGAATTCGATGAAGTAAAGGCACGCTACCAGGCGGCGCTCGCGCATCGCGATAGCGCGCGCGCCGGGCAGGCCCAGGCCAAGGCGGCCTTGGCACAGGCTCGCACATCATTCTCCTATACCCGCATTCTGGCGCCGTTCGATGGCGTGATCATCGAGAAGAAAGCCGACCCCGGCACCTTGGCCAGTCCGGGCCTGCCGATCTTCACCATCGAAGGTCTGGGGCATTATCGGCTGGAAGCCACCGTCAACGAAAACGACCTGCGATACGTCAAGATGGGAGAGCAGGTGCCGGTGGTGGTGGACGCATTGGGAACCGCGGACTTGAAAGGAAAAGTTGCACAAATTGTGCCCGCCGCCGACCCCGGCAGCCGCAGCTTTCTGGTGAAGGTCGAACTGCCCGCGGATGCGCACTTGCGTTCGGGCCTGTTTGGTCGAGCGCAATTCTCCCGTGGTAAGCGCCCCTCGTTGTTGATTCCACAAACCGCTATCGTGGTCCGGGGACAACTGCAGGGTGTGTACGTCCTGGACCCAACCAAGGTCGCAAACCTGCGCTACGTCACGCTCGGAAGCATCACCGGGGCCGAAGTGGAAGTGCTCGCCGGCCTTCAGGAAGGGGAGCGCGTCGTAGCGAATCCCAGCGGTCTTGACCTAAGTGGCAAGCGCATCGAGGCCCAGCCATGACAGAGCCAGAAGTCAAGCAGACGAACTCGCACGCGTCCAGTCTGCGCCTGGCGGGCCGCATCGCTCGCGGCTTCATCGATTCGAAGCTGACCCCACTCGTCATCGTAGCCGCATTGCTTCTGGGTGCGTTCAGCATTCTCCAGACTCCGCGCGAGGAAGAGCCGCAAATCGTGGTCCCCATGCTCGACGTGTTCGTGCAGATGCCGGGCGCATCCCCCGAAGAAATTTCGCAGCGGGTCAGCCTCCCCATGGAGAGGCTGCTGCGCGAAGTTCCCGGCGTCGAATATGTCTACTCCATCAGCCAGCCGGGCATGAGCCTGTTGATTGTGCGCTTCTACGTCGGTTGGAAGGAAGAAGACGCCATCGTAGAGACCTACAACAAGCTCTCCTCCAATTTCGACCGCATCCCTCCCGGCGTCTCACAGCCGATTATCAAGACCCGCTCGATCAACGACGTTCCCATCCTGGCGCTCACCTTGTGGGGAAAGAACTATGACTCCTACCAACTGCGCCGCATCGCGGGCGAGCTGGAAAACTCCCTCAAACAGCTCGACGATGTTTCTGAAACCGCCATCATCGGAGGCCAGCCTCGCCAGGTACGAGTGGTTTTGGATACCCAGCGGCTGGCTGCCTATGGCCTGACACCCGCGGCGGTCGTCGGCCAACTCCAGAGCGCGAACAGCCGTGCTGAGGCGGGCAGCTTCAGCCGCGACAACCGCGAGTTCAAGGTCGAGGCGGGCAAGTTCTTTACCCGTCCGGAAGATTTGCAGCAAGTCGTAGTCGGAGTTCATTCGAACCGCCCGGTTTACTTGCGCGACGTGGTCGAGAAGCTGGAAGACGGCCCAGCCGAGCCCGACAACTATGTCATGTTCGCAAACGCCCGGGGAGGCACGGCCGGGCAGTCCGGCGCGGAATATCCAGCCGTTACCATCACGCTCGCCAAGCGCAAAGGTACCAACGCCACCATCATCTCCGAGCGGGTTCTAGAAAAGGTAAGCTCCCTGCGTGGATACGCACTGCCCAATGACTTAAACGTCACCGTAACGCGCAACTATGGCGAGACGGCAAAAGACAAGTCAAACGAACTGCTCAAACACCTTCTGCTGGCGACGCTCTCCGTCACGTTGCTGATCGCCCTGGCACTCGGCTGGCGTGAGTCCGGAGTCGTGCTTCTGGCCGTGCCCGTCACCCTGGCACTCACCTTGGCCGTCTTTTATCTCTACGGCTACACCCTCAACCGGGTGACGCTGTTCGCGCTGATTTTCTCCATCGGCATTCTGGTGGATGACGCCATCGTCGTGGTGGAGAACATCGTGCGCCATTTCCGTTTGCCGGCAAGTCGAGGCCGTTCTCTGGCCGACGTAGCGGTTGAGGCGGTGGATGAAGTCGGCAACCCTACGATTCTCGCCACCTTCGCCGTCATCGGCGCCATTCTGCCCATGGCCTTCGTGCGCGGCCTGATGGGCCCCTACATGCGTCCGATCCCTGTCGGAGCCTCGGCGGCCATGCTGTTCTCATTGATCGTCGCCTTCGTGGTCTCGCCCTGGGCGGCGTTGCGTTTGCTGCGCCATTATGCGGACGAAGGCGCCCACTCTACACATGAAAAAGAGGGCTGGACGACCCGTCTCTATCGCCGCATGATGAACCCGCTGATACGGAATCCCCGGCGTCGATGGATGTTTCTCGGCGGAGTGGTCGTGCTGTTGCTCGCAGCCGTTGCGTTCGTGCCGCTGAAATGGGTGCGAGTAAAGATGCTCCCCTTCGATAACAAGAGCGAGTTCCAGGTCATCATCGACATGCCGGACGGAACTCCCCTCGAGCAAACCACCCGCGTGGCCCAGGCACTTGGCGGCTATCTCGGCCAGCAGCCCGAAGTCACCAATTACCAGATTTATGCCGGTACCTCCGGACCCTACAACTTCAACGGTCTGGTGCGGCATTACTTCCTGCGGCGTCAGCCCAATCAGGCCGACATCCAGGTCAACCTGCTCTCGCGGCACGACCGCAAAGCGCAGAGTCACGAAATCGCACGCCGCCTGCGTCCGGAACTGGATAAGATTGCCCAGCCGTTTGGTGCCCGCATCAAGGTCGCGGAAGTTCCCCCAGGTCCGCCTGTGCTCCAGACTCTGGTCGCGGAAGTCTACGGGCCCGATTACAAAAGCCAAATCGAATTGGCCGCCCAGATCAAGAAAATCTTTCAGCAGACTCCCGGAGTCGTGGATGTGGACTGGTACGTTCAAGATCCGCAAACCAAGTACAACCTGAACGTGGATCTCGATAAGGCATCCCTCCACGGAATCTCTCCTGCTGATGTCACGCGCACGCTCCAGATTGGATTGGCCGGCGTCAATGCCGGCCTTTTGCACGATCCCAACTCCCGTGAAGACGTTCCCATCGAAGTCCGCCTGGCGCGCTCCGATCGCTCGGGAATCGAGAACCTGGAGAACCTCAAACTGCCGACCGCTTCCGGCGGACAAATTGCTCTCGGCGAGGTCACCGACCTTCAACCGACCACCATCGACACCAGTGTTTATCGCAAGAACCTGCAACCCGTGGTGTACGTGACCGGAGACGTGGCCGGCGGCGAAGAGAGTCCGGTCTACGCCATCATGAAGATGAGCGACGCCATCGACCAGATCAAGTTGCCCAATGGCTACGCGGTCAAGCAGTACAAGGGAACGGCCATGCCAGACCGCACCGACCGGTTATCCCTGAAGTGGGATGGTGAGTGGTACGTCACAGTGGAAGTGTTTCGCGATCTCGGACTGGCGTTCGCTGCTGTGCTGGTGCTGATCTATGTGCTGGTCGTGGGCTGGTTCCGGTCTTTTATTACGCCCTTGGTCATCATGGCGCCCATTCCGCTGACCTTGGTTGGCATTCTGCCCGCGCATGCCCTGATGGGAGCGTTCTTCACGGCCACGTCGATGATTGGTTTCATAGCTGGCGCCGGAATCATTGTGCGCAATTCCATCATCCTCGTGGATTTCATCGAACTCCGCCGCTCGCAAGGGATGTCACTCGAGGACGCCGTCGTCGATGCGGGCGCGGTCCGCTTCCGCCCCATGCTGCTGACCGCGGCCGCGGTGGTCGTCGGTGCCAGCGTGATATTATTCGATCCCATCTTCCAGGGTCTGGCGCTGTCGCTGATGGCGGGAGAAGTTGCGTCGACGGTTCTGTCGCGCATGGCTGTACCGGTTCTTTACTATCTGTCCAAAAGGAAGACGCGAGATTCAGTTCCGCCAGGGCATCCGCATTCGCCCGAGAACATCGCCGAATGCGAAACACCGCAATGCGAAGTTCCGCAGAACGCTTTGTGAGGATTTAAGGAGGCTTAGCTATGACCGTAGAACGCGCGCTACGTTTGATTGCCGGATTTTTCATTCTTGTGTCGCTGGCACTCGGGCATTGGGTGAACCCGTACTGGTACTTCTTCACAGCTTTCGTCGGTTTGAATCTATTCCAGTCGGCTTTGACCAACTGGTGCCCAATGATGACAATCCTGCGCAAGTGTGGGATGAACCGTTAGGGTTCGGCTGATTGAAGCTTCGCTTTGGGAAGGGCTCGAGTGCGGTTAAGCCCTTCGGCGCAGAGCCTGGGTTTGCCCCCTCCTGTTCGGGTCTTTTTAAGTCAAAGACTTAGCGTTGGTGATCGGCCAAGTCTTTGAGGAATAAGGACTTACTTGTAAAGTATTTATAAATCAATAGATTAGCTCGGATTTCCGGCCGGTTTTTGCGGTCGTTTCCCGCCAGGTCTTTGAGAAATAAATACTTTAGTGGTCATGACGGGGGGAAGAGCGAAGAAGGCTGCGGAGGGGTGCGCGGACAAGAGTGTCCGCGCTACACCGCCATGTCTTTGAGAACTAAATACTTTAGAGGGGTTTCGGAGTTGCTGCGGCGACGGGCAACTGCCGAGCTGCGCTCGGCTTGGACGGCCGAGGGCGGCCGTCCCTACGCGAGCATGATACAGAATTATCCACCATCACGAAGGCCGCTCTAGGCACTTTTCTGCGGGAGTTCGGGACGCCGCGCGAATTTGTCCGACCAGCGAATCCTTCCCGTCGCTTGCATCACTATGAATAGCGTGATCACCGAGATGACCGTGATGCTAAGTCCGGTGAATCCCTTCCAGAAGAACGCGTAGGAAAACACTACCAAGTAAATCAATTGTGCCGTGCCGGCTTCCAACGCGGCAAAGCGGATGCCAGCCACCAGGCGCAGATAGCTCACCACCAGAAAAATAGAGACCACGGAAGAAATGGCCATGGCCGCATGAATCGAGATGTGGTCGACAAGGTAGGCGAGAAGCAGGTGGAAGGCGAAGAAAGCCGCAGCGAGGAAAAAGTAATTCATGGGGTGAAGATCGATGCCTCGCAGGGTAGTGATGATGAACATCAGAAAAAAGAAGAAGAACAGCGAAACGGGAGCGAAGTAACTGATTTCTCCGGCGAGCGGACCGGGCTGCAGTTTTTCCGGCATCTCCATTCCGATTTGGAGTCCGGAGACCATGTCGGAGTAACGCCAGTTGAGCTCCCAGCCACCGGGAATTTCTTTCTTCGCTGTGGGCGAAAGGGTGTCGTCCGCGAAGTCGATGTCCTTGAAATTAGTGCGCATGACCAGGGAGAAATCATGCACTTGCGCGATTCCATCGGCGAGTTTATAGCGCCAGCTACCCATGCCGTGGGAGCGATAGGCAACGTGGAGATTAGCCGTCTGTCCCGGCACGAGCGCGAGTTTGGAAGTCGCCGCGGTTTCGTCGATTGACGTTGCAACGCGTTGGCCGTTGAAGACCATTGTGAGGCCATCGTAGACCGCTCTTTGTGCGGGAAAGGGAAGACGAAGAGTTACGGTGCCCGGAACGGCAACGTTATTGTGAAAACTATAGTCGCCGTCAAAGTCCACTGCATAGGTGCTGTACCAGAGCAGGCCTTTCTGCCGATGGTTCAGGTTCAGGCCGACCTGGAGCCGGGTAGAGTCGAGTTGCAACGAGTTCGTGTGTTCAACATCGTGGTTGCGCACGATGGTCTTGCCGTCTTCCTTGGTTCTAACCGCCACCGTTTCATTCCAGACGAAGGTAGCTGCGGGCGGGACTTGCTCCTGCGTAGTACCCCAGGTTGAGGCGACATGACCTTTGAGTAGATCGTCGCTGCTGTGAGTGCGCAACATGATGGTGGAACCGAGGATCATCCAGGCGATTGTCGTGCATACGAATATGAAGATGAGAGCAGCGATGTGGCGAAGCAAGCGATTGACCTCCCGGAAATTGATGTCGGGATACTAATTTGCAAGGATAGCGCCGCATGGGAGTCATTGCTATATAGGGAGTTAACTGGTAACCGCAGGACTTGGACGCGTCAGCTTAGACACAGGTGTGTCTAGATTGAAACGGTCATCGCGCCGAGGCCCGGCTTACGTCCGCACGACCCGCTCCCCGCAATCGGATTCAGGGCAGGCGTAGGTGATGTGATTGCGCTGGCGGTCGAGGCTGATGATGAACATGGGGCGTCCGTGGCGTTCGCAGATGGGCTGGTTGGGAGTAAGCACCGGCGCATCTCCGCGCTTCGGCGTGGTGTAGCCGACACGCTCTCCGAAGCAGCGATGGCAGAACTTGTCGGTACAGCGAAAGAACTCAATGGAATAGTCGGCGTTGTAGGGAGCCAGCGCGGGCTCCATGGTGCGGTAGTGCTGGTCGCAAAGGGGCAGGATGTCCGTCCGCATCGCAAGCGAGTGTAGCACCAGCCGCACTCTCGTAGGGACGGCCGCCCTCGGCTGTCCAGCCTCTATGCCGCGCAGGCCGCGGACCTGAGCGTCCGGGCCTGCGTGGTTCGTAATGCGATCAAATCGTTTGCGCCGTTATTGCGAAGTCTTGTCGGTGGTCTTCATGACCGTTAACGGCTGATGCTGGCGCTTGCCACTGGCCTGTCCGCTGGCCGCGTCGCGCGGGGTCGCCTTGTCAACTGACTTCATGATCGTTAACGGTTGATGCTGCCGTTTGCCGCTGGCCTGTCCGGTGGCGACGTCGCGCGGAGCCTGGACATTCGCAGAGCTGCTAGTGCTGGCTGCGGCTTCGGTGGCATGGGCGGAATTCTTGCTGCTTACCGCCACGTCAGCGCGGCCGTCCCCATTTACATCGCCAACGGCCACGTGCGACGGTTTCGTGTCGGAGTTGGAGGAGGCAGGTTTTGCTCCAGTCTGCTGCCAGTCGTCCTGAGCCGTCTTTTTGCCCGTGGCATGACCAGAGGCAACCTCGCGTGCCGCCAGATCTCTGTGCACGATATTCTTCTGTTCCAAGTGACCGGTGGCCTGGCCGGAAGCGGCGTCGCGCGAACTCTGAGTCTGCGTGGTGGAAGACTGGGCTTTCTGCTTGTCGGTTTGTGACTGCGCAGCGGCGGCGACCGATAGACCGGCCAATGCGGCGATCAGAATCTTAGTGTTCATGTTTTCTCCTGTGTCGCGCGTCCCCACGACGCGCAGTGGACCCCTGGGAGCGGAAAATACTAAAGAGGCGCCGTCCCATTGGAATTCGATGATTCTGGCTGTCCGCAAGCAGATCAGCAAATTACTAAAGTACATGGTGCAGGCGAACGCCAACCGGAATCCGGCGCGGGTCGAGCAACGGGCCTGTGTGCTATGTCCAGACTGCGTCAGCCGATGTAGCGCAGCGCGTCGACGATACCGAGGTTTGAGGCGCGGTAGGAGGGAACGAGGCCGCTCACCAGTCCGACCACGGCAGCCACCGTCATGACGACAAGGGCGGTGAGCGGGGTCATGTGCATCGAGACCGGCAGGCCAATGCCGGGGCGTGCCAGCCCTTTAATGACCAGGCTTCCGAGCGCGACACCGGCAATGCCGCCCAGCAGAGAAATAGCGATCGATTCGCTCAGCAGCAGCTTGAGGATGCTTTCGCGGGTAAAGCCGAGCGTACGTAGGACGGCCACCTCGCGCGTGCGCTCGCGGATCGACATGGCCATGGTGTTAGCGCAGACCAGCAGCGTAGTAAACAATACCGCTCCGCAGATGCTGAGGATGAACGCCTTGACGCTGCCCAAAGTGTTGATGAAATCGAGTTTGAATGCCTGTTCGCTCTCGCTCTTGGTGGGTACGGGAGTGCTGTGGAACATGTCGTCGATGGCACGGGCCGCTAGTGGCATGTGTTCAGCCGTATCGACGCGGGTGAAGTAAAACCCGGCGGTGTCTTTGAACCAGTTAACGGATTCTTCCAGGTACTTGGTATGGAAGTAGAGGTTGCTGGACGGGGGATCGATGGTGTAGATGCCGCGCACGGTCAGGTCGAGATCAACGGGAAAAATAGTGCCTTGCAGGATGATGTGGTCGCCGATCTTCCAATTGTGTTTCCTGGCAAGATCAACGTCGACGACGCAACCCGCGCGATCGTGCTTCCAGGCGGCGAGTTGGTCGGCGGGCATGGCCTTGTCGGCAGCGACGTCGAAGTATTCGCCGGGGTCGGTTGCGAACTGGCCGAAGAAGTTTTCCGGCTTGTCGTCCTTATACTTGCCGCCGAACCAGGTCATGGGGACGACATGCACCACGCCTGGAACGGCGCGGATCTTGTCGCGATAGTAAACAGGAAGGAAATTAGCCAGCGACACCTTGTGGCGCGTCATGATGCGAAGCGCCGAGTCCGGAGCACCCTTATCGATGTAGAAGCTGCGCCACACGCAAAGCATGATGCACAGCAGAAGGAGAGAGAACGCGATGCTGGCGACCGTCAGCAGACTGCGCCGCTTGTTGCGAAACGCCGACTTGGCGACGAAGGTGGTGAGGGTCATGGGAACAACTGCAGTTTATCTTAGTTGGGGTTGGGTGGCAGAGGCCGGAAATTAGATTGCGGAGTTCTCCAGGGACAAAGTTAGAGAGCCGGGCCATTCTTCAGGCACTTCTCTACTGACCCGTTCTCATCAGACCTCAGGATGCCTGATTGATCGGTGCAGAAGGCTGGAATTCCCTTGTGTAACGGGCGTGCGGTCAATGTGTAGCCCGGGTTTGGTTCCTGCCCGCTGTTTCCGCGACACCCTGTAATCTCGAATGAATATCCATTCCGCTGACCGTTTTTTGCGGGACTTCCGATGGGAGGATCCGGCGGTAACTCGGAGAGCACGCAAGTATAGCCGAGACTTGGATGAGCCTTGGCAAACTTGGCTTCGGCATCAACCAAAGTTCGCATTGAGCCGATCGCAGAATCCACGTATCCGAGTCCCAACAAACCCTGAAAGACAGTTGTGACAGAAATCGCCAACCCAAGGTAGCCAACGACGAGCAGCGCACGGGGAAATCCTTTTCGTCTGGACCTGTCGGCGTTTCTACGAATCTTCGACAGCCAGTCATGGCCGAAAAGGATCGAAGCGATGGAAGCAAGCAACAGGAAGAGAAGGAGGCCAAAGGAGTGCAAGATCACATACTCCCAATTCTACCGAGGAACGACGTTCCTCACCTAATCGCGGAGAAAAGTCCGGTCCTGATTCTGCCTTGGTTCTATCACGAAAGAATCTTGCGCAGCTCGCGCCGCAGAATTTTGCCCGACGGCGTTCGCGGCATCGATTCTACAAAATGAACTTCGCGCGGCTGCTTATGGTGGGCAAGGCGGTCGGCGACGAAATCGCGCAATTGTGTGGCGAGCGCGTCCGAGGGCGTAAAGCCTTCCCGAAGCACGACAAAAGCGCAGGGAATCTCTCCGGCGGCCAAGTCTGGTTTTGCGACCACGCCGCAGTCGCGCACGGCGGGATGTTCGAGTAGAACCGATTCGACCTCGGCGGGCGCGACCGGGAATCCTTTGTACTTGATCATTTCTTTGCTGCGGTCGAGCACGTAGTAGAAGCCGTCCGCATCCGCGCGCACGATGTCGCCCGAGAAGTACCAGCCATCGCGAAGAACGGCCGCCGTGGCTTGCGGTTCCTTCCAGTATCCCAGCATGAATTGCGGCCCGCGCATGACCAGTTCGCCGGACTCGCCCGGGGCGACCTCGTGCCCCTCAACATCAACGATGCGGCAGTCGGTGAGGGCGAGCGGTTGCCCGATGGAGGCAGGCCGGTACATTTCCGGTGGCGCGACGTAGCCGACGTGGGTAACGGGCGAAGCTTCGGTCATGCCGTATCCCTGGTACACGATGATGCCGGTGAGTTCGGCCATGCGACGGGCAAGTTCGGGGGCGAGCGGCGCGGCGCCCGACTTGATCAAGCGGACTTTGTGGTTCTTGGGAAAAACTCCGGCTTCGGCGGCATGGGAGAGGGCATTAATGGCGGGCGGCACCATGGGCAACATCGTCACGCCTTCCTCAATTACAAGCGCGCACAGCTTCGGCACATCGAAGCGCGGCATCAGAACCAGGGTGTTGCCCAGAGTCAGCGAAAGAGTCAGCGCCACGGTGAGTCCGTAAATGTGGTAGAGAGGCAGAAAGCAGAGCATGACGTCATCGGGCCCGAGCGTCGCGGCATTCGGGCCCAGGATCTGATAGACGTTCGCAACCAGGTTGTGGTGCGAGAGCATGACCCCCTTGGGCAGTCCGGTGGTGCCGCTGGAGTAGGGAAGGGCGGCGAGGGTGTGTTCGGAATCCTGGATTGGCTCCGGAAACTTGGCGGACGAGGGCCGCAACAAGTTAGCGAAGTCTTCGCAGCCGGCGTGCGGTCTGCGCGTGGTGAAGACGCGACGCAGCGCCGCCAGTTCCGCAAGGTTGACGTTCTCGAGAAGCGCACCATCGGTAATCAGGAAAGCGGCGCCGGAGTTTTCCAGTTGAAAGCGGATCTCGCGCTCGCGGTAGGAAGGATTGAGCAGTGTGGGGATGCCTCCGGCAAGTGTGGCCGCGTGATAAGTGATGGCGAATTCCCAGGAGTTGGGAAGAAAGATCGCCACCACTTCTCCGGGAGCGAGTCCGGCGGAAATCAGGCCGCGGGCAAGGGATTCAACTAGGCTCCCGTATTCAGCGAAAGTAAAGCGGCGACCGCAGGAAGCGTCTATCAGAGCGGTCTTGCGGTTGTTATGTTGGCAGCTTTGCAGAACAACGTCGTGGACGAAACGGCCCGTGGGATCGGCGTAGAGCTGGGTGCGAAGCATCGAGGGTGATTGTAGTGGGAGACGGCAGAAGTTAAAAGCAACTCAAGCGCCCAGTTTGCGCAGGAATTCCTGTTCGTCCATGCGGTACTTAAAAGCTTTGCGGCCGTTGATGAAGACCACGGGAACCTCGTCGTTATAGAGGCGTCGGATCTCGGCATCCGAGTCGACGTCGATTTCATGCCAACTGAACCCGCCCCGCTTGTGCAGCTTGACCAGGCTCTCCTTGACGATCTCGCAGAGATGGCATCCCTTGCGGGTATAAACGACGACCTCGCCCGGCTGCGTCATTCGAGGGAGTGTAGCAGTTTCGACGCCGAGTCTCCAAGACGCGGAATGCCTGCCAAAGACAAAGACGGGCGTAAAATTTCCTGATGATGACGACGCGCGGGATGACGACAAACGCACGGCCGCTTTCTGGCAGGGTGCTGCTGGTGACGGGCGGGGCGAAACGACTGGGGCGCGCGATTGCCTTGGCCGCCGCCGAACACGGCGCCGACGTGGCCATTACGTATCGCAACTCCGGGCGCGAGGCTCGAGCGGTAGTGGGAGAGTTGGCGCGGCATGGCGTCGAGGCGTTGGCCGTGCGCTGCGATGTGACCGATGAGAAAAACGTCCAGGAGATGGTGAAGGAAGTGGCAAGCGAACTAGGCGAGATCGACGTGCTGGTGAACAACGCCGCCAACTACGAGACCGTCGAGTTTGAGAAGATCACGGTAGCGCAGTGGGATGCAATCTTTGCCTCGAACACGCGCGGGCCGTTTCTGGTATCGCGCGCGGCACTGCCGTTTTTGAAAAAGCGCAGAGGGCGCATCGTAAATATGGGTTCGCTCGGCGGGTTGCGGCCCTGGGCGGCGCACGCGCATTATTGCTCGTCAAAGGCAGCCGTACACATGCTGACCAAAGTGATGGCGAAAGCGCTGGCGCCTGAGATCGCAGTGAATGCAGTCGCTCCGGGGATGATTGATTTGGGAGAGAAGGCGGCCGCATCGTTCATGAAGCGGATGTCGAAACAAACCCCCATGCGGCGCGCGGGAACGGCGGCGGACATCGCCGCGGCGGTCATGTTCTTCGCCGCGGCTCCGCATTTTGTTACTGGGCAAGTGCTGGCGGTGGATGGCGGGCTCGGACTCTAGGCTCTGACTCTAGACCGGCAGTCCGCAGTGCCGCCACGGTTCGTATCAGGGCATCGCTTTAGCGATGCCGCAACCCCCTGCGAAATCAGATACCCCTTTAGGGGCTGAGGGACTGACCTTCGAGGTCTTACGACACATGCTGACGATTTGTCTCCTGGCTCCCGTTCGCGTATCGTTCCTTTTTTCGACCCTGACCCTACCTATGACACGATCCATTCGGCGTGCGGTCTCAGTTCTTCTCACATTCTTCCTGACTCTTTTCCTCACCGTGTCTCTCGCCGTCGCCCAGGATCGCCCCGAGGAGGGCGGTCATGAGCTCCAGGTGTGGACTGGCGGCGGGCGCTCGGTTCCCGGTGGCACCAAAGATACCAGCGTGTGGAACGCGGGCGTTCGCTATGGGTGGATCCTGACCGCTCCGCACGGCCCCGGCTTTCTCAACGGACGATTTGAGTATGCGGTGGATGCGGTCCCGGCGTTTGTCGTATTCCAACCAAAGAATACGGCGTACGGGGCGGGAGTGAATCCGGTGGGCCTGAAATGGATTTTCGCCACCCGCGGCGATGTTGCTCCGTACCTCGAGTTAAATGGCGGAACGCTGTTTACCACCCACGAAGTTCCGGCGGGAACGTCGACCATAAATTTCACCTCGGGCGCGGCCTTCGGGCTGCATTTTCTGGGAGAGCGTGCGTGGTCGGTGGAAGTCCGCTACATGCACATTTCGAATTCCGGACTGACCACGCCGAATCCGGGAATCAATACAGTGCAAGTGCGTTTGGGGTTTGGAAAATTTTTCGGCAAGAAGTAGATTCCCTACCCTCGAATCAAAACTAACGGGGCCGCGATAACGCCGCCGCGGTCTGCCTCGGTTCCGCCCGCCGTCCGCAGCACGGCCCAGGCGGAATCGGCGCGCCGTGCGGACAGGTAGCCGGGTGGTTGAGGAACGTGCAGATCTTGTCCGTAGCTTCCGGCGAGAGGATGTGCTCGAATTTGCAGGCTTGCTGCTCGATTTCGGTTTCGCTGTCCATGGCAAGCGAATCGGTGAAAAGACGCTCGGCGAGACGGTGGCGGCGGATGATGTCCGCGGCGCGCTGGTGTCCACGCGCGGTGAGTTCGACAATCGCCGAGCCTTCGCCAAGCGAAAAGCCTGCCGGCTTCAGCGCGTCGTGGCAGGGATTGACGAAGGGCTTGTGATCGTGTGCCGCCGGCGGGTGCGGGCGAGTGGCCACCAATCCCATGGCAGCCATCTTTTCCACGGCGATGGATACGGGCAATGCGCCGTGCACTTCCATCCGGCCAATCTCGGCAATTTGGCCGTTCTCTTCCAAGGCAAACAGTTCTTCCAGCACCTCGTCAATCTGCTCGTCGTCGGCCATCGAAAAAACTTCCTGGGCGGCGATTTTTCCGTGATGCAATTCAACCCGGCGGTCGGCCAGCCGCGCCACCACGGGGTCGTGCGTCACCATGACAATGGTGCGTCCCTGTTGATGAAGCTCGCGCAGCAGGCGCAAGACAATTTCTTCATTGACAGCGTCGAGGTTGCCGGTGGGTTCGTCGGCGAGCACGATCTTAGGATCGTTAATGAGGGCGCGGGCGATGCAAACACGCTGCTGCTCGCCTCCGGAAAGCTGCGAAGGCAGGTGGCCGGCGCGGTCTTTCAAGCCAACACGGTCGAGCGCATCAAGCGCTTCCTTTTCGTCGGTCATGCTGTGGAAATATTGAGCGAGCATGACGTTCTCGACCGCGGTGAGATAAGGGATCATGTGGAATTGCTGGAAGACGAAGCCGATCGTCTCGGCGCGCACATGGTTGAGATCCGATGCGCTGAGGCTGGCGACGTTTTGTCCGTCCAGCCAGATTTCGCCGCTGGTGGGGCGGTCGAGACATCCGATGAGATTGACCATGGTGCTCTTGCCCGAGCCCGAGGGACCCATCATCGCAACCCACTCTCCGGGCGCGATGGAGAGAGAAATGTCGTCGAGCGCATTGATGAGGCTGCGGCCGCCATTATTCTCCTCTTCTCTGGCCGGGTAACTCTTGGTAACGCCCTTAAGTTGAATCATCGCTAGTCTTTCCTTTGCTACTACTCTTGCCGCGCAGCCCCTAAAGGGGCGCTTCTTTCGACAAAATTGCGGTATCGCTAAAGCGATACCCTAATACGAAACACTACTCTCCCCGCAAAATAATGGCGGGCTGAACGCGGCGCAGCAGTCCGATCGGCAGGATCGCCGAGATGAGCGCCACGGCAACGCTCCCCGCCAGCACGTACGGAAAAACGCTGAAGCGCGGCACCACAGGCGCGTGGAAGTTGACGCGTCCGATCCACGCCGCCACGCCAATGCCGATGAAGAAGCCAAGAATCGCGCCGACTACGCCCAGGGCCGCGGCTTCCGCCGCGAAGAATCCGTTGACCAGACGCTCGGATGCGCCCAGGGCTTTCATGATGGCAAAGTCGCGCCGGCGGTCGAAGACCCATCCGATGAGCGTTGCCAGCACACAGAGCGCGGACGTGAGTACCACCAGCGTGGAGGAGGCGTAGAGCGTGGCGCGCGTCTTGTTCAACACGTTCGCTTCGCCTTCCATGATCTGGCGGACGGGGCGAATCTCCGCCCCGGGCAGAAGCCGCGCCAGTTGGCGAATCGATGCTTCAACTTCCGCGGCGGTTCCGTTGGCGGCGACTTCAATGGTCGAGGGCGCGACCCCGGTCCAGCTCTGGAATTCAGATTGATCGAGATAAATACGACTGTCCTCGCCCGCTCCGGTCTGGAGCATTCCGGCGGGTGCGAGTTGGATCGCTTTGCCTTGAAACGTCAGTTCGAAGGGCTGTCGCTCGGGGCTGACTACCGTGGCCGCGCGCATTCCGATCAGCGCTTCGTTGGGCACGTCGGGCCAATGGCTCACCTTCCACCAGTGATTTAACTGGCGGGCGCGAGTGAAGTCGGTGCCGGCGACGACTACAGATTGTCCGTCGCGAGTGCGTGCAACCGCGTAGGCGAAAGGAACCGCCAGCGTCTTTGCGCCGAGAACCGATTCGACTTTGGTCAATGCGTCGGCGGGCAAGGCCTGTCCCTCTTTCGCAACGATGACCACGTTGGCGCCATAATTTCGAAATTCCGTGCGCAGTTTGGCCTGCACGTCGACGTAGAGGTTCATCATCGCTGTGGCCACGGCGGCCGCAACGATCATGGCCAGCAAAGCAGAGGCGGCGCGTCTGCGGCGTAACACGGCGGCGCGCAGAAGCATCCGAGCAAACATGGAAATGTGCTGCGCCTGAGCCCGGCGATCGGCAACCTGCTTCGGACTGTGGAGCGTGCCGGGAAGGGCGTTCATCCTTCACCTCGCAGGGCGAACACGGGATCGAACTTCACGGCGCGGCGAATGGCGGCGGCGCTTCCGGCGAAAGTCACAAAGACGGCGATGGCGATGATGATAGGGAACAGCACGGGCTCAATGGAGATCTGCGAGTTGAAAATCGACCGGCCGATCTGGCGCGCCAGCAGCGCTCCGGCGGAGAATCCGGCGACGCCGCCGACTAGCGCGAGCAGCAGCGCCTCCGCAAAGAAGATCGCGGAGACTACCAGATGGCCCGCGCCCAGCGCCTTCATCAGGCCGACTTCAACCCGGCGTTCATAAATGGCCGTAGCCATGGCCGCCGAAACGGCAAGCGCGGAAGCGAAAAGCGCGGCGAGCGTGATCAGCAGCATCAGTCCCTTGATCCGCGAAAGCACCGTGCCTTCGTTCTGGGCCACCTGCCGAATCTGCTCCGCGTGCGAATGCGGAATGACTTCCTGCAACTGAAAGGCAATCGACTGCACGTACGGTGAGCAATACCAGCGATCGTAAACCTCGGGCGTCATCGTCTTGGGATCGCGGATGGCAAGCGCATCCTGAGGCTTGGTCATAGCGCTGACGTAGACACGGCGTACGGCGCCCGGTTTGCCGAGAATCTGTTGCGCCAGGGCGAGCGGCGCCACAATCTGGTCGTCCTCGCTGGCTCCGGTCGAGAGGATGCCGGAGATGGTCAGCTGGCGCCCGGAGACATCGAGCGTGTCGCCTGGCTTCTTCGCCAGCTTCGTTGCCAATCGGTCGCCTACCAGAATGCTTTCGGAGTTGTCATCCGGCCAGCCGCACGCCGCTGGCGAGTCTTCGACTCGCCCTGGACGGGCGAGCCGCCCGTCCCCACACAAGCCCTCTACTTTCCACCAGGGATGCGTGATCCGCACGCCGGTGGTGAAGTCTTCCTTGCCGAAGGTGAGTTGCTTATTGAAGTAGGTGCCAACCAGCGTTACATCCTTCGCGCCGCCGCCGAGTTTCACCGTAACCGGCAGCATGGGCGAGAAGCCGACGATGTTGTGGTGCCAGAAGGTGCCGCGAATTTTCGGAAGATCCGCTTCGTTCAGAAACGCGCCGTCGCTGGGAGGCTTCAGGTTAACGCCACCAACTTCCACGTCAAGCGTGTCTTCCTGCGGCGTAACCACCAGATTAGCGCCGTAGGTGCGCAGTTCGCGGTTGATCTTGTCGCCGATATCGGTGGCCACGGCAATCATGGCGGTTGCGACCGCAACGCCGAGCGTGATCGCGATGCCCGCCAGCAGCTTGCGGCGCGCTTGGCGGCGAAACGATTCGTAGACGAGGCGGGGGAACATTATTTCTGCTCGAAGTAGTGTCGGCCCGCCGCCACGTCGGCCTCGGAGACGATGACCGAGTCTTCGGTGACCTGCGCCTTCAGCGGAATCGGATTGCAGCCGCCCGGCATGCCGAGCGACTGAGCGTTGATCGGAGCGGCGCAGTTCTTGCAGATTACGCCCTGCGCTCCCTTGTAAAAGCCGACCGGGCCGCAGATTTCGCAAGCGTCGAACAGGGTAGCTACTTTTCCGTCGGGCTTCTGGTAGAGCCAGAAACGGACTTCCACCCCGCTTTCGCTGGCTTCAAAGCGATGCAGTTCGCCGTCGTAAACCTGCTTTAGCGGAATCGAAACTTTGCCGTCGACGAACGTGACTTCCGTGGCCGGCGAGAGCGCGCTGGCGCTCTTCTCATAGATGAAGCTGGCCGTGATCATCACAATGAACACGAACGAGAAGACGTAAATCGAGGCCATCCACATACGTTCGCGGCGCGCCGTCCAGAGCGCTTTGCGCCGGGCGGCGCCGGACTCCGGCAACTCGACCGGCTGCCGGCTCTTCATTTCAAACAGCACCATCAGCGCCGCCAGCACCAGGATGGTGACAAAAAAGAAGAAGTCGTTGCGGACGATGGGGCCGATCAGCGCCATCTCCTGCCGGGAAGAGGGAAGCACGCCATTCTCGGAAAGCTCGTGCAGGCCCGAGATCACCAGTTGCCCGGCCACCAGGAACAGAATCGCGGTCGTGACCTTGAAGAACTTCTGCAGATTGATTTTGACGCTGCCCTTGACGAAGATCACGCCGAACAGGATGGCCACCACCACGCCCAGGACGGTGCCGATGAAGCTCATCAGTTCGCTCGAGTTCAGGGTTACCGCGGACAGGATCAGAACCGTTTCGACGCCCTCGCGCAACACCATCAGGAAGACGAAAAGGAACAACCCGATCCAGGCGTCCTCGCGGGCAAACAGGCCGATTTTGCCCTCAATTTGCCCTTTGAGTTTGCGGCCGGTCTTCATCATGAAGACGATCATGGTGATGACGAAGACGGCCGCCACCAGCATGACCCATCCTTCAAAGATGTCCTGGTTCCACTTGAGGCGGGAGAGCGCGACGGCCATGCCGATCGACCCGGCAAAGGCGGCTGCCAGAGCCGCGTACACCGATTTGCGCAGATCATTGCGGCCGATCTTAGCCAGATAGGCCAGGGTGATGCCGACGATGAGGGCGGCCTCGACGCCTTCGCGGAGCGTGACGATGAATGCCTGGAGCATGGAACAACCGTTCGCTTTCTAAGTGAAAATGAATTTCAATTTCAATATCAATAGGATACGGGTTGGAACGGGGCCCGGTCAACGCAATCCATCACCAGTGGACGTGATTTGCATCACACGGGGAAACACGGCAGGGAACGGGGTTTGGCGCCCCCGGAGAGCTTGCAGATGGAGAGCCGGGCGTCCCGCCCGGCGGCCGGAGGAAACGCCCGTCGCTCCCCTAGACCGAGTGCAGAAACGTGCGTGCTCGCTCCAGTTCTGGGAAGCCTTTTTCTTCCGCCAGAAATTCCCGCGAGTGCACGCAGCGTCGGCTGCCGCGTACCTTAACCGGGTGCTTCAAATGCAGCATCTCGTGAAAAAGAATGTATTCGACGGCGTAGCGCGGCACGCGCGGGTGGTCGAAGACGCGGCTGATGACGATGGCGTTGTGCGCCGGGTCGTAGTGGCCAAGGCTGCGGCGGGCGTGGTTCTGGCTCCAGGTAAGCTGCGGACGTCCCAGCAGTCCGTGGAAGAAGCGCCGGTTGAGGTCATCGAAAATTTCTTCCAGATGGTAGTGATGACCGCGGGCGGAGTGGATGTGCTTGCGTCCGCGCATCTGGCGGACAAGGCGCGCTTTGGCGGCCACGTCGTGGCCGGCAACATAGCGGCGATAACGGGCGCTCTGCGCGCGGTCGACCGGCTTGCGATAAAGCTTGGCGAGCAGGATGTGCGCGATCGAATGCAGCACAGCCTCGGGAGCCCCTTCGAGCAGGTCGGAAAGGCGAATGTAGAGCTCGCCTTGGCGCAAGCGGATGGTGTTGTTGATGGAGACAAACGGATAAAACCGAACGTGCATCGGCGGCGCGGGCGTGCGGGGACGAAGTTCGCGATAAGCTTCGTGAAAGATTTCGGCGAGCTTTGGAGACACGTTGAGGGAAGAGTAGCACGAGGCAGTAGCCGGTACCCAGTACCCGGAAAGTTGTTAGCTTTCAGTCGCCGGTAACTTCGCCTCCGCGGGCGAACCAAAGTTGCATGACAGTATAGGTTAGAGGTCAGAGGTCAGATTGCGGAGGTTAAAAGCCGGTGCCTGGAGGTTCGTACCTCTGCAATCTGCCCTCTAACCTCTGACCTCCTATTTATTCTTCTTCTTGCGCTTCATGTATTCCTCAACCTCGGCGACGGTTTTGCGGTGGTCGTCGGCGCTGGAGTCGACCGTATCGAGCGCGTCCGTTAGCAAAAATTCGTACTGCTTGGCCTCGGCGGCATTGCTGTTCACGGAGTCTTTGAGCGCGCGCAACTTGGCTTGAAATTCGGTGTCGGCTTCGATGACAAGTTTCAGCGGTTTGCGAATATCATCCTTGCGGCCAACGTACATGTCGATGTTGTCGTTCAGTTCGTCGTAGACGGCGAGGAAGTCTTCCAGCATGTCATGGGTCTGGCGCCCGCGTTCCGTCGTCTTCGAATCGCTCCGCATTTGCTCAAGCTTGACCATGCGATCCCGGGAAAACTTCACGTAAAGCTTTAAGCGGGCATCGGGATCGAGCATGGCATCGCGGAGCTGGTCGATCTCAAGCGGATTGAGCGGGTCGCGGCGTTGTTGGGCCCAAAGCGACGAGCGGACTGGCACGCAGAGCGGGAGCGCGAGCAATAGGGCCAAGCCGAGCTTGGTCAGGCCGAGCCTGGTCAGGCTGAGCCTGTTCAAGCCGGGCCTGTTCAAGCCGAGCTTGGCGCGACGGCGGAACCCCGGCTTCATTTCTTCTCCTTCTTCCTGTCCTTGGCGAACATCTCCTGTAGCAGGGCGGTGCGGATGTCTTCGAGGCGGCGGATGGCGCGTTCGACCGGAAGCTGGTCCTCGAGAGCGAGAGTGCGCTTGATGTCCCGCAGCCGCTCGGCTATTTTTCGCACATCGATCTCCACATTCTTGAGGTGCTTCTTCGTCTGCGTGGCGGCGTCGCGCGCTTTCTCGGAGTAGGTAACGATGTCGTCGACGGCGGCAGCGGCTTCGGCCACGTTGCCATCCTTGTAGAGCGTGTCGGCATTACGGAGCTGACGCTGCGCGATCTGCATGCAGAGTTCGGGGCGGTCTTCGCTGCGCGCGTTCTCCAGACGCGCTTTCAGTTCGGCCACGGTGGCGTCCTTCGCCGCCCCGTAGGCGGACCCGAGCGCGAGCAACAGCAGATACAAGGCAAGTTGGCGCATGGCAGTTAACGCTTCTTCGGTTCAATGGCGATCAGGCGGTGTCGAGCCTGCCACTCCTGATCCGGATACTTTCCGTTAGCAACATCCAAAAATTGATGATAATCGACTGCGGCCTGTTTGTAGTCGCGCAAGTGGTCATAAGCCGAGGCTCGAAGAAAATAGCAAATCGGCGGCATCTCCCCTTTCAACGTAGCGCGCCCATTGAGCGCTCGGACCGTGAGGTCGTAGTTCTTATTCTCACTAGCCGCAAATGCCAGATCGACGTAAACCTCCGGCCAATCGCGCTTCAGCCGCAGCGCCACTAGAAATTCCTGTTCAGCTTCCGGGAATTTCTTCTGCAGCAGCAGAGCCCGCCCCAGCCCGCGATGCAACTCCGGGTCTTTCGGCTGGGTAGCGACCAGGGCCCGATATGCCGTTTCCGCGAGATCGTTCTTTCCCGCGCTCGAATACAGGTCCGCAAGTTCACGCTGCGCCTCGGAGTCCGCGGGAGCCAGTTTCAGTACAGTCTGGAACTCCGTGATTGCCTCATCCTTCTTCCCCTCCGCGTTCAGCACGCGCCCGAGTTGCAGATGAACCCCGGGATCACTGGCTCGGTCGCCGGCCAGCTTACGCAGCAAGGGCTCAGCGTCGCCGAGCCGGTTGGACTTCATGTAGATGTTGGTAAGCCCGATGGCGGCCTCCGTGGTGGCCGGATCGCTGGTTTGCGAACGATTCCCTTCCGGATCCACCGAGCGCGGATCGAGCGCCAGCACTTGTTTGTATTCCGCTTCGGCATCCGAAAACTCTTTTCGCCGCTCATGCAGCAACCCGGCGGAGAGATGAGGTTCAGGGTCTTTCGGGGTAAGCTCGGAAGCTTTGCGGTAGGCCTGCAGCGCATCCTCCGGCCTTGTGTTTTCGAGCCAGTGCGCCAGCGCGAGCCAGGCGCGAGCCTGGCCTTCTTCGACGTGAGAGGTCGGCTTCAGGCCCGTGGCCGCGCGCAGGAATTGCTCAGCGTCGGGATTATTGGAGCGCACCAGCATCAAGCCCAGGTTGAGGTTCGATTCAAAAACCTCGGGCTTGGCGGCGACCGACTGCCGGTAGGCGTGGACCGACTCCTCCGTGCGGCCCAGGCGGTTAAGAACAAATCCGAGATCGAACCACGCCTGATAGTTCTTGGCGTCTTTGTCGATCGCCTTTTTCAGCAGCGTTTCCGCCGCAGCAAAATCGTTCTTCTGTATCGCATCTTCGGCCTGGGCAATTTCCGGTGGCGTGTCATCGATGCGTTCTTTGTAATGGCGGACGGTAGTATGGGTCTGCGCAGGGGCGCAAACGGCTAGCCAGGCCGTGAAAACGATGAGCAGGATCGCGTTGGTACCCGTGCGTTTCATGGGTGGAATAATCCAGCCCCGGAGGGGCGACCGAGTCTCCCGCAGACTTTTTGGCACGTGGGACCTTCCCTCCCTGAAAACGTGTGACCCTACTGTTCACTATCGCGCGCGCCATTCCCGTTCAACACTCGCTTCAGATACTGCCCAGTGTAAGAGTTCTTCAACTCCGCAATCGCTTCCGGAGGCCCGAAGCCAACCAGCCGACCGCCCCGCTCGCCCCCCTCCGGACCAAGGTCGATGACCCAATCCGCCGTCTTAATGACCTCGAGATTGTGCTCGATGACAACAATCGACCCTCCCGCCTCGATTAGACGGCGAAAGGCGGAAAGTAGTTTGCTGACATCATCGAAATGCAGGCCGGTAGTGGGCTCATCGAAAATGTAAAGTATGCGGCGCTTGCGTTTAGGCGCGTCGCCGCCCTCTGCGGCGCGGCTCACCGGGCGGGTTCCAGGCTGAAGGTGCGCGGCCAATTTCATGCGCTGCGCCTCGCCTCCCGAGAGCGTCGTGGCCGATTGCCCAAGTCGCAGGTAGCCGAGGCCCACTTCATCGAGCACGCGCAATTTTTCCGTGAGCCGCGGAACCTCGGCAAAGAACCTGAGCGCTTCGCGAATGGTAAGGTTCAGCACCTCGTGAATGCTCTTGCCTTTGTAGTGGATTTCGAGCACCTGCGGCTTGTAGCGCGCGCCCTTGCATTCGTCGCAGATCAATTCCACATCGGCCAGAAACTGCATTTCGACCGTTACCGTGCCGTCGCCCTGGCAGGTATCGCAGCGGCCGCCGGGCACGTTGAAGGAAAAGTATCCGGCAGGGAAGCCGCGCTTTTGCGCTTCCGGCAGCGAAGCAAACAGTTCGCGGATGATGTCGAACGCTTTGATGTAGGTGACCGGATTCGAGCGCGGAGTGCGGCCGATGGGCGATTGATCGACCAGCACGACCTCGTCGAGAAACTCGTCGCCTTCAATGTTGTCCCACAATTTGGCCGCGGCAGCGCCACTAATCTGCCGCTTGGCCGTGGCCAACGCCTGATAAAGCACGTCATGCAGCAACGAAGATTTTCCCGAGCCAGAAACACCGGTAATCGCCACCAGCAGTCCCAGCGGAATCTCCAGATCGATACGTTTCAGGTTGTGCGCGCGGGCACCGGTGATGCGGAGCTTGTGTGACCCCGGTGGACGGCGTCGCGATGGAATCTGGATGCGAAGTTCGTCGGCGAGATAGCGGCCGGTGAGCGAGTGCGGCATCTTGACAATCTCGTCGTACGTGCCGGCGCCGACGACTTTCCCGCCATTTTCCCCGGCGCCCGGACCAAGGTCGAGAATCCGATCGGCGGCGCGCATGATGTCGGGATCGTGTTCGACCACCAGGATCGTGTTTCCCAGGTCGCGCAGGTCGTGCAAGATTTTGATGAGCCGATGCGTATCGCGGCTGTGCAGCCCGATGGAAGGCTCGTCGAGCACATAGAGCGTGCCCACCAGCCGCGAACCGAGAGAAGTAGCGAGCTGTATGCGCTGCGCTTCGCCGCCCGAGAGCGTCGAGGCAAGACGGTCCAGCGTCAGGTATTCGAGTCCGACTTCGTTCAGGAAACGCAGCCGTTCCCGAAGTTCAATCAGCAGCCTGTCGGCAATCGCAGCTTCCTCGGTCGAGAGCGTGAGTTGATCGAAGAAACGGGCCGCCTCTTCCACCGTCATGCTGCACACCTGGCAGATGTTCTTGCCGGCGATTTTTACCTGGCGGGCTTCCGCGCGCAGGCGAGTTCCGCCGCACGTCGAGCACAGCGAGTAGCCTCGATAACGGCTCAGAAAGACACGGACGTGCAGCTTGTATTTCTTGCGCTCCAGATGCTGGAAGAAGCCGCGCACGCCGCCGAAACCGCGCACCCCCTCGACCACCGCCTTCTGCTGCCCGGCGTCCAGTTCATACCAGGGCACGTCCAGCGGAATTTCCGCTTGCCGCGCGAAGCGCTTCAAGTCCGCGAACAGCGGCCTGTATTTTGGTTTCGTCCACGGCTCAATCGCGCCTTCATTCAGCGTCTTGCTTTTGTCGGGGATAACAAGGTCGAGATCGATGTCGATGGTGTTGCCGAAGCCCTGGCAACGCGGGCAGGCTCCATAAGGATTGTTGAATGAAAACAGGCGCGGCTCGGGCTCATCGTAGCGGCTGCCGTCGTTCTTGCACTCGAAGCGCTGGGAAAAACGCATGCGCCGGGCAGTTTCGCCATCGCTATCCCCCTTGGTATTCCCATTCCCAGCGTTAGGTACGGTTTCAAAAACAACTTCGCCCGCTTCCCGATAGCCGATTTCGACCGCATCGACGATGCGCGAGCGCTGGTCGGCGGCGACCACGAG
>JAIQFO010000025.1 GCA_020073215.1 Terriglobia bacterium
TGCATCACGTAGTACTCGCGATCAGCAGGCGGAAGTCCACCTTCCGGTTCGACCAGGATTAACCCATACATGCCGTTGGCAATGTGCTCGGAAATCATCGGGGTGCCGCAGTGATATACAAAGAGGCCAGGAGTAGTCGCTTGGAACGTGAATGTCTTGAACTGCCCAGGCACGGCCTGAGTGAAAGCCGCGCCCCCACCCGGACCGAGCGCAGCATGAAAATCAACCGAGTGGGCCATGTGGCTCGTGGCAGCGTTTTGCAGGGTGACCTCCACTGTGTCTCCCTGCCGAACTCGAATCATCGGACCTGGAACCTTTCCACTGAATGTCCAGTAGCGGTAGGTCGTATTGGCGGAAGGATCAAGCATTCCGACAACCTCCTGGGCCGCGAGCGTTACCTGGACTATGGTTGGTTTACGGTCTCCAACAGCGGATGGAACATCAGTCGGATCGCGTGCTATATCGACGGTCTTGGTCTGAAGCTTTACTTGATGTCCGGTGTGTGTGGTTTCCTGTGCAGTCAGAATGGCAGTCGTCGCAAACAGGAAAGACAGCAAACTGACCATGGTCTTCAGAGATGAAATCCAGTAATGAATGCGTGTGTTCATAAATTGTCTCTTCCAGCCGGCCTATCGTTTTTGACTCGGTATCCGGTTGCCGGCTGACCTATACTTGTATCGGGAGGCGATAGATCTCAATGGAGCATCTGTACTATCGGCATAGTCAGTTGTCACAGGAGCAGGTAAATGCTGGAGAGTGAGCTGTTTGCACTGCTCCAGGGAACCACCGACGCGGCATTTGCGGTGACCGAAGAAGGCGAGATCTTGTCCTGGAACAAGGCTGCGGCGAAACTGTTGGGCTACTCCGCTACAGAAGCGGTCCACAAAACTTGCTATGACATCCTGGAAGGTATGGGGGCATTGGGTACCCGGGTATGCCATCAGCACTGCAGCGTGGCTGAGTGCACCGGGGGCAATACGGAAATTCCCAATTTCGACATGAGTGTCAAGACGCGCTCAGGGGAGCGGTTATGGGTCAATATGTCTACCATCGTGTTCGATAATCAGCGCACCGGACGCCGCCTGATGGTGCATATGGCGCACGACATCACCGAGCAGAAGAAGAACGAGGAGTTGATGCAGAAGATGCTGGAATTGTCGAAGCAAGTCAGTTCGCTCGCCGAGGCTTCTGTGCGCGCGGAACCGGCTGCTACCCTGTCCGAGCAAGAGAAGCATGTGTTGCGCCTGTTCGCCGAAGGCAAGGATAGCGATGAGGTCGCCAGCACTCTGGGTATCAGCCCGCAGACCCTCCGCAATCACCTTCACCACATCAACCAGAAACTCCGCACCCACAACCGCCTGGAAGCAGTAATGAATGCCATCCAGCGGAAGCTCATCTGACCGCCCCCGTACAACTGTCCCAGATTTCGGTACGAACGCTTCATTGTGCGTTTTCCTCACATCCGGCACATTGGTTTCACCGGTCGTAAACGGCGGGAGTTGCCAATGATTTCCCAATGCTCGAACCCACAGTGCGGAAAACCCTTTCATTACCTCCGCGGAGGAAGGCTGCACCGTTTCGATGTACGGCGGCCCGTGGAGCCGTGCAGGGATATTCCGAACGCAATCTGTGCGAGCAAACCCTCGCAAGCCAGCGTGTTCTTCTGGCTTTGTGGTGATTGCGCGCGCCGATACTCGCTCCGATTCTCCTTACGGGATGGTGTTTCTATTGTTCCCCCGGGGCAGTTTCCCGAGGGCAGCAATCCTGTTGTAACCCGCGCCGTAGCGGCCGAGTGACTTTGCCACAAGGAGTAAGGAGACGGCTGCACAATGCGTCTCGGCGCAATTTGAGGAGAAATGCCATGTGTGACTTCATCCAAGAATTGAAAAATGATCACCTCGTAATTCAGCAAGTCGTGGCCGGCATGAGTGTGGTCGCGGACCCGCGTGCGAAAACCACAAATGTCGCTCCCACCGCAGGTATCCTCCACACCTAGCAGGACGAACTTTTCAACGAAAAGGATACAAGCCACTTCCGATTCGCACATTCTGCAAGATCACTTGCCTGCACGGATCATCGCCTCCTGCAAGTCGCAATTGTCAATGACAGCCGAGAGCCGCAGATATAATCCGATGCCATGACCAAGAGGATTCTAGCTATGGTGGTCTTGCTGGTGACCGTCGTCGCGCAAAACACCACGCCCACGACGCGACCTCGTTGTTCTGACTTGGGGCTAAAGGTCGGCATCCTGCCGACTGGGCCGCTCGATGCGATCACCGATGTCGGTGGCGTTGAGGTCGGGCACACAACCATCATCCGTGGGACCGATGTACGCACGGGCGTGACCGCCATCCTGCCACATCCCGGCAATCTCTTCCGCGAGAAGGTACCGGGCGCGGTTTTCGTGGGCAACGCCTTCGGCAAGCTGGCCGGATCGACACAAGTGAACGAACTTGGCGAGATCGAAACCCCTATCCTTCTCACATCCACGTTGAGCGTGCCGCGTGTCGCCGACGCGATCATCGACTACATGTTGGCTCTGCCGGGAAACGAGGATGTCGAGTCCATCAACCCGCTGGTCGGCGAAACGAACGACGGATACCTCAACGACATCCGGGGGCGGCGCATCACGCGGGAGGACGTGTTCGCCGCCATCAAGAACGCCAAGGGCGGGACGGTCGAAGAGGGCTCTGTCGGTGCGGGTACTGGGACAAGGGCTTTTGGCTTCAAAGGCGGCATCGGAACCTCCTCCCGCCGCCTGCCTCCCAAGCTGGGCGGATACACAGTCGGCGTTCTCGTCCAAACCAACTACGGTGGCGTGCTCACCATCGCAGGCGTTCCCGTCGGCCGGGAACTGGGCCGCTACGACTTTCGCAACGAGCTTGAGGGAGGCAGTTCCCCAGATCAGGGGAAAGGGTCGGTGATCGTCGTCGTCGCGACCGATGCGCCTGTGGACGCACGGAACCTGAAACGGATGGCGGCGGGGCCGTGCTGGGGTTGGGACGCACGGGCGCTTCGGGCTCAAACGGCAGCGGCGACTACGTGATCTCGTTCTCGGCCGCTTCGCAGATGCGGATAAGGGCCGAAGACAAAAGCTCGCCCCGACACATCGAAGTGCTGGGGAACGAAGCGATGTCGCCGCTGTTTCTTGCCGTGATCGAAGCCACCGAAGAGGCGGTGTACAACTCCCTGCTTCGAGCAACGACAATAACCGGACGGGGACATACCGTCGAGGCACTGCCACTTGAGAGAACCAGAGAGATACTGAAGAAATACGGAGCCATCAAGTGAAGGAAAGCGAACTCGCGGTCCCCTTCGCCCGCCGTCTGTACGATTGGAGCACCTCCTGTGTCAGGCCCAAGCTGGCCTGCCGCTCTACTAGGGGTGCCGAGGCATCGCTCAAGGGAGAAGGCATGTCGAGTCTGAAGGAATTCCGATGCGAGATTTGCGGTACAGTCAGTGAGAATCCAATCCATTGGTTTGTGATCGAATGCACAGATCAGAAGCTCGCGGTCATCAAGTCGGATTTGAGCGCCGCCACCAGTCCAACGGCCCGGCATTTCTGTGGCGAAGCCCACGCCCAGACATATATCAGTCGCTGGTTTGAATCGGTGTGCGTGCCTCCCAAACACGTTTTTGAAGGCTATTTAGGCCGTTTCGACCGTGCTTCCTACTCCATCACCCATTCGGCGGATCTTGAAAGCCGGAGGACTGATATGAAAAGCGAAAGGCCCATTCTATTCACCGTGTTGATAATCGTCGTCTGCTGCGGGATCGGCACAGCACAGGAGTGCCAGATTGGATGTCAGAGCAAGATCGACGCCTTGAAAAACGAAGTGGCGGCCCTCGATAAGGCGCTCGCCCAGCAGGAACCTTACCTAGAGAAATTCAATCTGACCCCTACACAACAAGACCCTTCGCACGGTCCGTCCGTGGAGCAAGTGCTTCCCAATTACCTGAATGTTCTTCTGGTGCCGATCCGCGGTGTAGAATGCGTTCTGTAAACTCCCGGTTGGGTCGGCAAACCTTACCTTACCGGATTAGGAAGGGTTGCCCGTCACTCGGGACATTCGCCGGGCTGAGCCCGCTAGCGGATCACGACAGCAGGCCGTGCTCGCGCAGTTTCCGGTACAAATTCCGCTCGCTGATTCCGAGAATTCTAGCCGCGTTTCCGCGGTGACCCTTGCTGGCTTCGATCGCCAATCGGATATGCGTGAGCTCCGCTTCTTCGAGCGTCGGCAGCGGAGTGTCCGGCGCCAAGGGACCGGCCGGCGGAGCAGGCTTTGAATTCCGCAAGGCGGCGGGGAGGTGCTCCGGCAGAACAATAGATCCCTCACAGAGCACCAGGGCCGCTTCCACTACGTGCAGGAGTTCGCGCACGTTCCCAGGCCAGTTGTGCCGTCGCAGGAGTTGCAGGGCCGCTTCGCCGATCTGTTTGCTCGAGCCGAAGCGCTCGTTGAGGACGGTTACGAAGTGTTGTGCCAGCAGATCCACGTCCGCCCCTCGGGCGCGCAGAGGCGGCACCTCCACCGTGATCGTGCTCAGGCGGTAAAACAAGTCCTCGCGGAAAAGGCCCTGCCGCACCATAGAGGGCACATCGCGGTTGGTGGCGGTCAGAATCCGGACATCCACTTGAATTTCCCGGGTGCTGCCGACATGGCGGAACGTGGAGGTATCGAGCACGCGCAGCAGCTTGGTTTGGGTCGCTGGGCTCACTTCTCCGATCTCGTCGAGGAAGATGGTTCCGCCGTTGGCGACTTCGAACAATCCGGGTTTGGCGCGGTCTGCTCCGGTGAATGCGCCACGCTCGTGGCCGAACAGTTCGCTCTGCAGCAGGCTCTCCTGCAGCGCGGCACACTCGACTACCACGAACGGTCGCGACCGGCGGGAACTACGCGCGTGAATCAGCTTGGCCACCCATTCCTTTCCCGCGCCCGTCTCGCCCGTGATGAGCACGGTCGAATCGCTGGGAGCCACCCGATCGATCAGATTCAGCAGGCGGCGGAATTCCGGGCTCTCGCCGATGAAGGAATTGCCGAGATGCGGGGGAGTCAGAACCCGCTCGAGAAGGTTCGCTCGCTGGCGGAGAGATCGCCGTTCCATCGCCCTTTGAATGCGAATTTGGAGTTCATCCAGCGGGCAAGGCTTCACCACGTAATCGAAGGCGCCGATACGGATCGATTCGATTGCGGTATCGATGGAACCGTGTCCGGTCAACATGATCACCTCGGTTGCGGGCGTAGCGGCCTGGATGGCCTTCAGCGTCTCGAGTCCGCCCATCCCGGGCAAGCGCAGGTCGAGTAAGACAACTTCGGGTTCCGCCTCCGCGACGCGCCGGATTGCCTCTTCACCCGTACCCACGGCGTCAACTTCGTAGCCAAGACGACTCAGTTCGCCCGCCATCACCTGCCGGAATGCGGTATCGTCATCCACAAGAAGGAGCGACGGGGGCTTCATAGTCCGTCCTTCTTCATCGGTTGGGGACCAAGATCGATTGCAGGGATCACGACTTCGAATATAGACCCCTTCCCAGGAGTACTCTCGACCACGATGTTCCCTCCCCAGCTCCGGACAGCGTTCAGCGACAGAAACAGACCGAGACCAGTGCCGCCCTGGCGGAGGCTGAAAAAGGGCTCGAAGATCTTTTGACGGTATTCCGGGGCAATCCCGCATCCTTCATCAGTAACGCGAATGTGCACAGCATCACCGCCTTCGGTGGCAACGACGACCTTGCTGCCCGGCTTCGATGCCTGAATCGCGTTGAGCAGAAGATTGACCAACAGGTTCTGGAGCTCGGCCTCGTCGGCCCGGACGTGCAGGGTCGCGGACGGTTGCACCGCGACGTCCACGGAGTTGGCGCGGGCCGTCGGATCGACGAGCCTCTGAGCGCCAGCGATGGCCGCACCGAGGTCCACGATATCTCCGGCATGCGGCTGTCCGCGCGACAGGCGCAGAAAGTGCTGGGTGATGCCGCGGCACCGCAGGATCTGTTCGCGCGCGATCGTCGCATTTTCACGGATTCTGGCCTGATCCATTTGCCCGCTCTGCCCGAGAGGACTCTCGCGGAGGATTCCCTCCACGCACATCAGGGTCGTTGCCAGCGGAGTGTTCATCTCGTGCGAGAACCCGGAGGCCAGGACTCCGACCGATGCCAGCCGGTGAGACTCGGCCAGCTTCGCCTCGGCGGCTCGCCGCTCGGAAATGTCGCGCCAGACCTCTACGACTTGAACCAGCCGCCCCGAGGCATCCAGAATCGGTGAAGCGTGGATTTCTTCCCAGGCCACTGTGTCGTTGCCTGTTTTGCGTTCGCAGATCCGGACCTGGCGCGCACCCGACCGCAGGCAGGCAAGGGTGGGGCAGTCGGACAGGTCGCACGGCCTCGGTCCGAGTTCGTAGCAGCAGCAGCCGAGAACCTGCTCGCGCGAGTTGGCGGCGCGCTGCAGAAAGGCGTCGTTGGCCGCCATAATCTTTCGTTCCGGGTCGAGCACTACGATCCCGTCATCAATACTGTTGATCACCGTCTCCAACCGCTCCCGCTGGGTACGCACTTCCCCGACCAGGCCTGACACTGAGTCGGCCATGGCATTGAACTCCGTTGCCAGCCACGCCAGCGTGTCCGAGCCTTCCGCAGGCACGCGCCGCTCGAGGTCGCCCTTGGAAATCAGGCGCGCCGTGGTTTCAAAACGCTGCAAGCGGCGCAAGACCGACACTCGGATCACCAGCGCGATGGCCCCCACGATGACGAAGGTCAAGGCGCCAGTGCCGGCGACCATCCAGCGCAGGTCCTGCGTCATCGCGGCGCGGACCTCTCCGGCGTTGTAGTCCAGAATCAGGACGCCATTGATCTTCTGGTTGGGATCGTGGCACCGGTGGCACTCGTCGCGGTTACGAATCGGCACCACAGTTCTCAGAATTGTTCCACCCCGGGTCTCGATCACGCGGCTGGATCCGCGGCGTTCCGGCGGGTCGCGATGGCAGGCCTGGCAGGTGGGAGAGTCGAGCCGGAAAACCTCACCCACCGTCCCCGGCTTACTCGAGTAGCGTTCGACGCCACTGCGGTCCAGCACTACCAGTTGTTCGACGCGCGACTGTTTGCCGAAGCTCTCGACCATTTGCGCGATCAGGGTGCGGTCATTCCCCACCATCTGGTGCTCGAGCGCGGTGCGGATCAATTCCCCTTCGGCAAGCGCACTGCTGTGTGCGGTCTCGAGAAGGCTTTGAAAATGATGGACCGAAAAGATGTAGGCGGCGACCGTGCAGGCCACAACCACTGCCGCGGTGACCCCGAGTGCGAGGCCAACCGTCATGCTGGCAAAACGCAGCTTCATCATGATGGCACGGAGATGGCGGGATCATGGCATACATGCTGACAGCCGTCAACGACTGACAAGTACGACTGACAAATAGGCAGACTCGACCTGACAGAGTGGCAGTCCGAGGTTTGGCACATTCCCACTTCCTCTGAAGGAAAAGGAGTTAGGCCTCGGCCAACGCTGGCATAGCACGTGCCATAAGAAATGTTGAGGGAGGGTTTCTGCCATGGAAATGCTCTTGATGGGATTATGCATGGCCGTATTTGGGCTGGGCATCGCCGCCGTTGCGTTTGGAGCGGCCACGCGTTCAGAGTCGTCCGATTCCCCTGCGCAGCCGCAGCCTTCGTTGGTCAAGCCGGTTGTTCCGGCCCGCTTCTTCTCAGACCGTGCGGCTGCCACGCCAACCATGTCGCCGGTCATCTCGCCGGTTATCCCGCCCCAGCAGGTGCCCATCGAGGTCCTGCTACTTCAGATTGAAAACCACGTCCGGATGGAGCAGGCGGCCGCGGAAATATTCCTGGCGTTCCCCTCGCAGGCCCGGTTGCACAGCAAGACCACTTCGCCGTTTGTGAACTGAGAGAGTAGCTCATGACGCATGAACTGCTGAACGGCCTCACGTCGGCCGAGGCCAAGCAGGTTCTGGGACTTGGCACCAGGCTCATCGTTCCCGCCGGAACCAAACTGTTCGGGCTAGGAGACCCAGCCGATCGTCTGTTCCTGACCGAACGCGGCCGCATCCGGCTTACCCTGCCCATGCAGGTCCGCGGCCGGGAAGAAGACGTTTTCGTGGAAGAAAGGTCTCCTGGTCAGACGGTGGGCTGGTCGGCCCTGATTCCGCCCTACCGGTTCACCCTTACGGCCACTGCGGCGCTGCATGAAGCGGAAGTGATCGCCCTACCGAGAGAGGGGTTGCGCGAATATTTTGCCGCCAATCCAGCGGCTGGGCACAAGATCGCCCTGAATCTGGCGGTTGTCATTGGACATCGCCTGCAACTGTTCCAGACCATGTGGGTGCGTGAGATGCAACGCACCGTCGAAGTGCGTTCGGTTTGACCTGGTGAATCGGCCATGAGAGTGACGTTCCGGATGCGGAATGGTTCCTGCGCCAGGGGGCGCGGTGAATGACGCCTGATCAACTTTCCCAACCCGAACCTACGCGCCGCCGCGTGATTGAAGCCCTTCTCGGTGGCGGCCTACTCGCCTCTTTTGCTTCTTTCCTCTATCCCGTGCTTCGCTATCTTGTCCCTCCGGCGGTGGCAGATCTCGGTGGGGACGAGATCGTCGCCGCCAAGCTCACGGAGCTAAAGCCGAACAGTGGAAAGATTTTCCGGTTTGGTAATCGCCCGGGCCTGCTGATCCGCACCTCCAGCGGAGAGTACCGTGCTATGTCAGCGACCTGCACGCATCTATCCTGCACCGTGCAGTACCGCGACGATCTGCGCCAGGTCTGGTGTGCCTGCCACAACGGTAAGTACGATCTCAACGGCCGCAATATTTCGGGCCCTCCGCCACGCCCGCTGGAAGGCTTTGAGGTGCAGGTGCGAGGGGACGAGATCTTCGTAAGGCGCCGGCGGGAGGCTTAATAAAACTAAGATGAGTCCCCTCCACAATGTGCGCAGTTGGCTGGACCAGCGATTCGGCTGGGATGACCTGATCGCCCCGTTGCGGAAGAAAACGGTTCCTCTCCACCGGCTCTCTTATTGGTACTTTCTCGGGGGTATCACCCTCTTCTTGTTCGTTATCCAGGTGCTGACCGGGATCCTGCTGCTGCTGTATTACCGGCCGGGAGCGAACGAAGCTTTCGAGAGCGTGCAGTACATCATGACCCGAGTGCAGTTTGGCTGGCTGATTCGGTCGATCCACTCCTGGTCGGCCAATCTCATGATTTTTACTGCTTTTGCGCACATGTTCAGCGTGCTGTTTCTCAAGGCCTACCGCAAACCCAGAGAGCTGACTTGGGTGAGCGGCGTGCTTCTTCTATTTCTTGTCATGGGCTTTGGGTTCAGCGGGTATCTGCTGCCCTGGAACACGCTGGCCTTCTTTGCCACCAAGGTCGGCACCGAAATTACCGGACAGGTTCCGATCATCGGTAAGCCCATGATGATCTTTCTAAGGGGTGGTGAAGATGTGACGGGAGCCACACTGACTCGGTTCTTTGGATTCCATGTCGCCGTGCTTCCCGGAATTGCAACCTTGCTGCTCCTGCTGCACGTGCTACTGGTGCAACGTCTGGGCATCAGCATTCCACCGAAACTGGAAGCCCAGTGGACCGCAGATCCGTCTGCCAAGCGCGAAATGAAGTTCCTGCCTAACTTCTTGCTGCGGGAATTGATCGCCTGGTACGTGGCCCTGGGAGTGCTGGGCGCGTTGGCAGCGGTCTTCCCGTGGAACCTCGGCGTCAAGGCAGATCCTTTTGTGTCTGCCCCAGCGGGAATCAAGCCCGAGTGGTACTTCCTGTTCATGTTTCAAACGTTGAAGCTCATCCCGTCCAAAGTGTGGTTCATCGACGGCGAGATTCTCGGTGTACTGGCTTTCGGCCTGGTCGGCTTGCTGTGGATTCTGCTGCCTTTTTTTGAGAGTGATCAACCCTCACGCACGAAACGGTGGATCACTGGACTTTCAGTGTTTGCACTCGCGTATGTCGCGGGTATGAGCGTTTATGGCCTTCTGGCGAAATAAGCTCCGACCGTTCCGCGCAGCCCATGTCGTGTTGGCCGGCTTCGTCGTGCTCGCAGCGTGCCCGGGTTGTGGACAAATGTATGGGCAAACCACGAACTCCTGCCTGGATTGTCACGCCGCCTTGCCTGATCCCCTGGGAGTGACCCAGGAGAAGTTCAGCCAGGACATACACGCGCAAAAGGGCTTGACTTGCGCCAGTTGCCACGGTGGCGACCCCACCAGCGACGATCCAGACAAAGCCATGAGCCGAAAGGTGGGCTGGAAAGGCAAGATCGAGCGCAAGCAGATCCCGCAGTTGTGCGGAAGCTGCCATTCCGATCCCGCCTATATTCGGCAGTTCAACCCCAGCTTGCGCACGGACCAGTTGGGCCAATACCGCACCAGCGTGCACGGCAAGCGCTTCGCGGCCGGAGACACGAAGGTTGCCGTGTGCACGGATTGTCATAGTGTCCACGATCTAAGGGCGCCAAGCGATCCCCGTTCCACAGTGAACCCGGTCAACGTGGCGAACACGTGCTCTCGCTGCCATGCCGACGCAAGCTACATGAAGGAATATTCCATCCCCACGGACCAGTTCGCAAAGTACAGCACCAGCGTGCACCACGACGCGCTGGCGTTGCGAGGCGATCTAAGCGCGCCCACCTGTACAACGTGTCATGGAAATCATGGCGCGGCGCCCCCAGGAGTAGACAAGGTTCAGAACGTGTGCTCGAACTGTCACGCCTTCCAAGCCCAGATGTACGAAAAAAGTTCGCACAAGAAGGCCTTTGAAGCGGCTTCTCTTCCAGGATGCGTCGTGTGTCATAGCAACCATGGCATCCGCCATCCCACGGACGCGTATCTAGGCACTGGTCCCGACGCCGTCTGCATGCGGTGTCATACCCCAGGCGACGCATGTGATCAAGCCAGGGCAGGACTACTGAGTAGCTTGAGTCGATTGGACGAGGCCGTTAAGAGAGCAGACTCAGTCCTCCAAGTTGCCGAGTCTTCCGGCATGGAGGTGAGCGAGGCACGGCTGGGACAGGATCAGGCACGGGATTCACTGACCAAGGCACGAGTCACGATTCATAGTTTCCGGACGGACTTGGTGGATCAGGATATACAATCCGGCCTGAAAATCGCCGCCAAGGACCTGCAAGCTGGAAACGAAGCCATGGTTGAGCGCAATCATCGCCGTCTCGGGCTCGGAATTTCACTCATCGCGATCGGGATCGTGTTAGCTGGGCTTCGGCTCTACATCAAGAAGATAGAAAGCTAGACCTTACGATGTGCGGAATCCACATAGCCTCTGCAGTCGTTCCAGAAAATCTAACGACATCTTGTTCCGACGACTCCGGACGGATGGTCGGGAAACCTTACCTCATCGCGTTACGTCAGAGTTGCCCGTCACCTGTCTCGTAGGGCTTTCTTCGTCAGCGCCGGTACGTAAATGCAAATAGGCCGCCAGGGTTGGTGGCCTATACTCCGTCAAAACGTCAGGATTGCAGGTTCAGTTTGCACAGCAGTGCACTAAACCGAGGATCAGCACGCAGTGGATCAAGGAATGGATAACTCTTCAGCGCAGCGATCCAGCCGTCGATCCGCTCAACGGCCAATTCCATCCACTTGAACGCCTCGTCGATCTCGCCGAGCCCGAGATGGATCCAGGCGAAGCTGGTCGGCAGTACGAAACCTTCACGAGAGATGTGATGGAGCTGCTTAAGCACGCTCTTCGCCTCGCCTCTGTGTCCGCCGAGGCCGAGTGCGAGGCCAAGCCAGCCGAGCATGAGAGGAAACTCATGGGAAACCTCGACGGCGCGACGCAGCGCTACAACACTCTCATCAAATTTTTGCATGCCCAGGTAAACATGCCCGAGCACCATGCTGCTGACAGGATGCTGCGGTTCAAGCTCGACGAGTTTCCGCGCCTGCGAGAGTGCGCGTTCGTAGCACCGGCCGTAGTAAAGCGCCTCGGTTAACCAGAAGCGCACCTCGACGGACAATGGGTCGCATTCGAGCGCATGTTGCAGCTCCGCGGCGGCCTCGGCGTTGTGCCCCAATACCATCAGGACCGTTGCGTACCTGACCCGAATTTGGGGAGAGTTCGGACTTAAGTCGCGCACGCGCGCCATTTCCTCGGCGGTGTCGGCCCAGTTGTAGGAATAGGCGTCGTCATAATTGCATTTCTCGGGATGAAATGCGGACAAACAGCGCGTTTCGATCAATGTCGGATCCAATTCGATCGCTCGCAAGGCATAGAACCTGCGAATCGGTTCCGTCTGATCCGGTGGCAAGATTCCCCAAAAGCCCAGGTACCAATATAGATTGGCAAGCCCATCGCAGGCCAACGCAAAGCGATGATCATGGGCCAGGGCGGCTTCGAAGTGCCGCCTCGCTTTGCCCATTGCCTCGGGCGTGCCTTTCCACATCTCGTAGCGGCCCTTCATGTATTCGGTATATGCGGTGAGGTCCTCTGTTGGTTTTGTCACGAGTGGCGCACAGCCAACTTTGTCCGCGAGGGAGGGGATGTGTACCGCAATGTCTTGTGCGATGGAACTCTGCAGATGAAAGATGTCGCGCAGTGGCGACTCGTACTTCGTGGCGAACAGGTGAGTTTGATCGTCGGTCCTGACTAGTTGCACGTTGACTGCAACCTGCTCCCCGAAAAGTCGAACACTCCCTTCTACGACGTAGCCGACACCCAGTTCGCGGCCGATGCGCCCCACATCCTTGTGGCTCCCCTTGTAATGCAAGGCGGTGGTGCGAGCAATCACCGCCAATCGGTCCGTCGCCAGGCTGACTAGCGCTGTGATGATCTCGTCGGTGATCGCATCGCTGAAATACTCCTGCGCCGGATCGCCGCTCAAGTTCAAGAAAGGCAGCACCAGCAGCCTAGGCTTTCTTTGGGTCTCCGCACTTTCCGCCGGGGGCGAGGGAAGCACATCACCGATAAAGCGATATCCCCGTTTGGGCAGCGTCTCAATAAACCGCGGATGATCGACGGAATCACCCAGCGCAGTACGCAGGCGGGTAATGGCGATGTTCAAGCTGTTCTCGAAGTCAACGAAGACCTCGTCATGCCAAAGCTGCCGACTCAGCTCATCGCGGGTAACCACTTGTCCAGGATGCTCCAGGAGCGTGGTAAGCACTTGAAAAGGCTGGTCGCGGAGACGAATTCTGAGACCACGCTTGCGGAGTTGACCGACGGACAAGTCAACCTCGAAGCAGTCGAAGCGGACGATTTGGGGCATTGTCCGGCTCCAGTCACGGCGGAGCGGCAGGTGTCAATTAACTCTTAATCATATCGCTTCAGCAACATGCGTGGAAAGGAAAATTACAGCGGGAATACAGCCGGGGTCTATTGTCTTCCCATTTAGGTTCAGGAATCTTGAACGAGGAAAGGTTTAGCGAGGTGCAACATGAAATCGTGCCGACTGATTGTTCTCTTATCCCTGATACTCACGCTGTTTGCCCCTTTGAGCACTGGACAGATCCAGACACTCGTGCCGCTGCCCGCTGACTTGCAAGGCGAACTGGACGGCGTGCCGTACTTTATCCGCGTTCCAGCAAATTGGAACGGCACCCTGCTGGTTTACGCATACGGATATGCCGAAGCTTCCATGCCGTTGGCGCCCCCGACCATCAGCGTTGAAACCTTGCTTGCCCGAGGTTTTGCTCTGGCGGGAATCCACGCCGCCGGCACGGTCGACGTGCCTCCGGCAATGGATGCGGGGTTTAACGTCAAACAAAGAATGCAGAATACGGTTGCCCTGACGGCGGCCTTTCACGGCATAGTGGGCCGTCCGCAGCGGACGATCATGTGGGGTCAGTCGCTGGGCGGACTGGTGACCCTTGGCATGATTGAAAAATTCCCGGGCCTCTATGACGGTGCGTTCGCTTTGTGCCCTCCGGCTGCCGGTGCGCCACGCCGGTTCGACCAGGCGCTCGATGTAGCACTTGCCTATAAGGTCGCTTTCGCATGGAACGACAGCTGGGGAACGCCCGGCGATCTCCGCGACGATTTGAACTTCGTCACCGAGGTGATGCCTGACATTCTGCCGCGAATGACCCCCACTCAATATGGAAACTGGGAATTCATCCGGCGTGTGAACAGGATCCCGTCCGACACCTACTACGCCGGAGCGAGTCGAGTCCAGATATTGTTTTTCGCCACTGCTGTTCGCGCGGAGCTGGAGCGTCGCGCTGGCGGGTCGGTCGTTGAAAACATTGGTCGGGTGTACACCCTGAGCAATGATGACAAAACCTATCTAGCGGGACTGGGCGTGAATGCTGACGCGCTGCTGGCGCAGATGAATGCGCCGATCAATCAATTCGCCTCCAAGCCCAATGCGCGCAACTACGTCCAGCATTACGTCAATCCTTCCGGTCGAATCAACCGGCCGGTCCTTACCCTGCATACCGAGGGCGATTGGCTGGCCACGCCCAATCACGAGGGCGCGTACCGCGCTACTGTCGAGCAACAGGGCAACGGCGAGCTACTGGTGCAGCAATTCGTCCCAGGCGGGGCGCACTGCACGTTCACTTCGGCACAGGAACTCGCGGGCATTGACGCAATGATGTATTGGCTCGATACTGGAACTCGCCCCGATCCATCAGTTTTCTTTACACCGGCCCTTGGATTTGATCCGAGCTATATCCCGCCACAATGGCCGTGGTAAACGTGGCAAGCGCGCCATGGCAGCCCTCCGTCGCACAAGTAGCGGAGGACTGCCCTCCCCTCTGGGTGAATGATGCAACGAGGAATGCACCCATGAGACAACGCCGCGGTTAACGCACATTGTCGAGCCTAAGCAGGACCCGTCTTTTGTTGGAACCGGCTTTCTTTTTGGACGACTTGATGAATCGGCATACAGGAAACTATGGATTTTTGCTCGCAAAATCACTTCACGCTAATACCCCGGTCGCTTGAGTCTATGAATGCCAGGCGACCCACACAGCGGAAGTGAGGTCTGGAAGGCACCGGATCGGGAGATCGCCAAGCCCGGGGAGAACGGTGGAAAAGTAATCGCGCACCGGAACTTGCAACCGATGGCAGCTTTCCACGACCGAGAGAATCGCTGCAACCTTCGGTCCTCCCCCGCCCGTACCGGGGATTACCTGACATCGACTATCCCTTCCACGACAAAACGATCGTGGTCACCAACTGCGGACGCATCTGTCTGGGAACAAAAAGATTAACTTCAGCACCGTCTTTGCCGGCCAGGCCGTCGGCATTAAAGAAATTCACGACGATATCTGGCTGGTCAGCTTTATGGATTATGATTTGGGATACTTCGATCTGGAGACCCAAGTCTTGGAACCGCTGGAGAATCCCTTCGGCCCGAAAGTGTTACCCATGTAGCCGGTACATTCTGTCACCCATGTCCCCGGGTTGGACCCATCCGTAAATGGTTGCGGGGGGTGGATTTGAACCACCGACCTTTGGGTTATGAGCCCAACGAGCTACCAGACTGCTCCACCCCGCAGAAAAATCATATCACAGTGCGGTCGGGCTGGGTGACGCGGGACGGCGCTTCGCGAGCGAGCAGACGGAATTGCGCGGATTGCGCGGGAGTAATTCAGGATGAGTGGCTTCGCACTCCATCCAAGAGATTCGTCATTGGTCGGGTCCGGTTGATTCTTCAGGTCTCAGGACACCCGCTGAATTCCACCCGAACCCGCTGCTGCGCTTCTTCTTCCGGGCGCGCTCAGCGGCTTAGCTTCTTGCGCTCGCAGGCATCCACGATTTTCTTGGGATCGATGGCTTCCCGGTCAATCTGTTCTTCCAGAATCTTTCCGTCTTTGCCGATCAGGAAGTTGACGCGGCGCGCCGCTTTGTATTTGTCGACGTACACGCCGTACTGGCGAGTGACGTCCCCTCCCCAATCACTCAGCAGCGGGAAGGTGACTCCGATCTGGTCGGCGAAGGCTTTATTGGCGTAGGGGCTGTCCATACTCACACCCAGGACCTGGGTGTCGGCGGCTTCCAGCTGTTTAAGATTCTGCTGGAAGGCCTTCATTTGCGCGGTTCAACCACCGGTGAAGGCAAAGATGTAAAACGCCAGAACGACGTTGGTCTTGCCACGATACTGGCTTAGGGTAACGTCCTTGTCGTCGCTGCCGTCGAAGTACTGCAGCTTGAAGTCGGGAGCGACGTCGCCGACTTTGAGTTTCATGGGAGGCTCGGATTTCTTGCCCTGAGCCTGCATTTGCGGACCAAGCAGCGCCGCGGTGAGCAGCCATATCCCCAAGACTGTCGAAACACCCTTTCGTTTCATGGGCACCCCTTCGGAACGATTACTAAAAGGCTACACTGCGGCGGGGAGCGCGGTCAAAGAGTCGAAATGAATCCGCCGAGCCCGGGCGTTCGGACGCGGATTTTCTACCATGACCGCGTACCCGGAGCGCGTACAATGGCGGCGTACAACGATTGCGGTCCGTGATCGGATGAGCCTTCACACTCTCAACGACATTTTGTTGACGGTCGCGAAGAACCGCCGCGACCGCGTCATGCTGCAACGTCAGGCCCAAGGCTGGGCGCCCATCTCTTCCAAGGAAATCTACCGTAGCGTCGTGGGTGTGGCGCGCGCGCTTGAATCCTGGGGGATTCGCAAGGGTGATCGCGTGGCCATCCTCAGCGAGAATCGCCCGGAGTGGCCCATTGCTGATTTCGCGGTTCTCGCCCTGGGCGCGGTCACGGTTCCGGTTTATGCCACGCAGACGGCGGAACAGACCGCGTTCCTGCTCAACGATTCCGGGGCGCGCGTCATCGCTGTGTCCACCAAGCACCAACTGGAAAAGGTACTGAGTGTTCAGGTGCAGACGCCGGTGGAGCGCATCCTGGTGATGGACGCGATCGACACCGCACAAGCGATTCCGATGCAAGATCTGATGCGGCAAGGACCGGCGGACGACGATCCGGAGTTCGATGCCTGCGCGCGATCGATTCAGCCCGATGACCTGGCAACTATTATTTACACCTCAGGAACGACGGGAATTCCGAAGGGAGCGATGCTCACCCACGGGAATATGGCATCGAATGTCGCGGCTTCCATGGAGGTCTTTGGCTTCGGGACCAAAGAAGAGGTGAGCATATCGTTTCTGCCGCTCTCCCATGTGACGGCGAGGCACGTGGATTTTGCGTTGCTCTCTCGCGGCGTGGTGCTGGCGTATTGTCCTGACCTAACGCAACTGGCGAAAGTTTTGACGGAAGTGCAACCCGACATCTTTGTCTGTGTACCGCGCGTGTACGAGAAGATTCGCCAGCAGGTGATCCTCAAGGCCGCAGGCTTTCCGCGCCAGGCAATCTATCGCTGGGCGCTTTCGGTGGGGCGGGCTCACCGGGCTGAGACTTTAGCTGGGACCCGGCCAACAGCGTTCTCGTGGAAAATTGCGGACCGCCTGGTTTTTTCCAAAGTGCGCGCGGGCATGGGAGGCAAGGCGGAGGAGTTCATTTCCGGAGGAGCGCCGCTCGGCCGGGAATTGGCCGAGTGGTATGCCGATATTGGGATTGCCATCGACGAAGGGTACGGACTGACCGAGACATCGCCCGTGATCGCCGTGAATACGCCCAAGGCGCACAAACTGGGCACGGTCGGCAAGCCGCTGGCGAACCTCGAAGTACGGATTGCCGACGACGGCGAGGTGCTGGTGCGCGGGCCCTCGGTGTTCCAGGGCTATTGGAATCGTCCGGAGGAAACGCGCAACGCCTTTGTGGACGATTGGTTCAAGACGGGCGACATCGGACACCTCGACAGCGAGGGATATCTCTCCATCACGGACCGTAAGAAGGATCTGATCAAGACCTCTGGTGGAAAGTTCATCGCGCCGCAACCGATCGAGAGTTCCCTGAAGCTGAACCCGCTGATTGGAGCAGCGGTGGTGCTCGGCGACCGGCGGAAGTTTCCTGCCGTACTGATTTCGCCGCACTTCGCCGTGCTGGAAGAATGGGCGCGAGCGAATGATGTTGAGTTTACTTCGCGACAGACGCTGGTTGCGAACCCCAAGGTACAGGCGTTGTATGAGGGCATCACCGAAGAACTGAACCAGAACCTGGCACGCTTCGAAAAACTGAAGCGTGTACTGTTGGTCCCTGACGAATTCTCGGCAGCGAATGGAACCATGACCCATACCTTCAAGGTGCGGCGCAGGGGGATTGAGGAGCGCTACCGAACGGTGATTGATGAGATGTACGCCAAGGCGGAGGCGTCTGGCAGGTGAAATCCCCTCGTTTGGCGGGGCGCGGGGCGTGCCAGCCCGGCTGGACCCTTCGACTTCGCTCAGGGCAGGCTCGCGAGACGCCCGTCGCTCCACTGTATGGTTCATAGCTCGCCGCAGCCGTACAATAAACTCATGACGGACTCATTGGTTATCGCCGGCAGGCAATTCCGTTCCCGCTTGATCGTCGGAACCGGCAAATACAAATCGTTTCAGGAGACCGCTCGCGCCCTCGAGGCGAGCGGCGCCGACATGGTGACGGTGGCCGTGCGCCGGGTGAATCTTGATCGCAGCAAGGAGTCTCTGCTCGATTACATCGACCCCAAGAAATACTTCCTTCTGCCCAACACCGCTGGCTGCTATACCGCCGACGACACCATCCGCACGGCCCGGCTGGCGCGCGAGGTCGGGCTGTCTGACTGGATCAAGCTGGAAGTGATTGGCGACCAGGCAACGCTCTATCCCGATGTGCAAGCGACGCTCGAAGCCACGCGCGTGCTGGTGAAAGAAGGGTTCACGGTGCTGGCCTATACCTCAGACGACATCGTGTTCGCAAAACGGCTGGTGGACGCCGGAGCTTCGGCGGTGATGCCGTTGGGCGCGCCGATCGGCAGCGGGCTGGGGATTCAGAACGCCGCCAACCTGCGCATCCTGCGCGAGATGATCACCGGAGTCCCGTTGGTTGTGGACGCGGGCGTGGGCACGGCCTCCGACGCGGCCATTGCCATGGAACTGGGCTACGACGCCGTGCTGATGAACACCGGCATTGCCGGGGCGCAGGAACCGGTGCTGATGGCGGAAGCGATGAAGCACGCCGTGCTCGCGGGACGACAGGCGTATATGGCTGGGCGCATGCCGCGCAAGCTTTATGCGACTGCCAGTTCACCGTTGGAAGGCGTCGTGAAATAGAAACGCGAGACACAAGCGCGTGCAGTGACCCACAAAGCTTTTGTCTTCCTCAGAAAAGTTTGTCATCCTGAGCGAAGCGAAGGATCTGCTTTTTTCTGACTGCGAAAAACAGCAGGTCCTTCGCTTCGCTCAGGATGACAGGGTTGATTTTCAGTTGCGACCTTGCGGCACTGCGCTACAGCGCCGCGACACTATCCACGTGGATCTTTCCGCCGTCGATGTGCCCGGTCACGGCCACGTGCTCCCCATAGTGCTCTTTCAGGGCCTCGGGATTGTCGACCGTCAAGACCTTCTGGTCAGCGTCGGTAACGACGACCGGGCTGGCGCCTGCTTTGATGCACTTCTTGGTGCATTCGGCCGCGCCCGCGTTGGCTCCCTTTACGCCGCACTTAGAGTCGGCAATCCAGCCGTTCACGGTTTGGGCATCGCCGGCAAATGACACCGAGGCAACCGACACCACAAACGCGCCGGCAAGTAACAACAAGAGTAGTTTCCGCATGTCACCCCTCCTTAGATTGATTCCCACACGTGATGCGATCTTGAGACTTTATCACAGATGGAGCAGGGGGTGGGACTGGGAACGCTTCCACCAGCAGCTAGCGAACGCTCTTGTGATCGTTCCGGGCGCGGCCGGTAGGAGGTTTGGAAGGAGGATCAGGCGCGACGTACACAACCTCTCCGCTCCGGGTGTAGTGCAACTGCTCGCGGGCTTCCTTCTCGATGGCCGCCGGATCCGATTTGAGCGATTTGATCCGATCGGCGTACTGATTATTTTCCTTCTGCAGGCGTTCGACCTCGCCCTGAAGCGCCTCCATCTCGGCGTGCTTCTGGCGATACACGACCATGCCGTTGGCGCCGAACATGGCGTGCAGCAGCAATCCAGCGATCAGAACAATCGCGGCCGCAGTTCCCAGGCGACGCCACTCCAGAACGAGCCACGTCCAGGCCGGACGCGTGCGTTCCACCCAGCGCGCCGCCGCGGCCTCGGCTCGCGGAGCCTGATCTTTGGCCCGATCCATCGCCTGATCCCTGGCCCGATCGAAGACCGCGCGCAGGCTTTCCTCCCGGTGTGGAAGGATGCGCACTCTCGACGGTGGTCCTAGTCGAAGATCCATGCTTTCGCCGCGGCACTCAACTTTGCGAGCCCTTCCCTGCTGCGCGCCTCGCTGTAGACGCGCACCACCGGTTCGGTGCCCGAAAGCCGGTAGCAAACCCACGATCCGTCGGCAAGGACGAGTTTCAGTCCGTCAATCCTCACCAGCTTGGCAATTTTTGTGCCAAGAAATTCGCTCGGATCCTGACGTAACTTCTCAGTAAACTTCTGTTTCACTTCCGGCGTCAAGCGGAAGTTCTCCCGCAGCGGGTAAAAGGAACCAACTTTGGCAAATAGGTCGCCCAGTTGTTTGCCGAGCGAGGAGCCGCGGCGAGCGACCATTTCGCAGCAGAGTAAACCGGCGAGCACGCCGTCCTTTTCCGGAACGTGTTTGCGGATGGAAAGGCCGGCGCTTTCTTCACCGCCGATGAGTATTTTGTCCTGCTTGATGAGTTCCCCGATGTACTTGAAACCGACTGGGGTTTCGTGGAGCTCGATTCCATGCTTTTCGGCCAGCGCGTTGATGAGATTGGTGGTGGCGACGGACTTGCCCACTCCGTTCTTCCAGCCGCGAGTCTCCACCAGATAGTCAAACAGCAGCGCGATGATGTAGTTGGGTTGAAGGTACGTGCCGTCGTCGTCCACAATCCCGAAGCGGTCGGCATCGCCATCGGTCGCGATGCCAATCGCCGCGCCGATTTCGCGCATCTGGCGCCGCAGATCTTCGAGCAGATGATCGTCGGGTTCGGGAGCGTGGCCTCCGAAGAGCACATCGCGGACGTCATGGACGGTGGCCACGGTCACGCCGGCCTCGCGCAGTAACGCATCCGAATAGCCGCGGGCTGCGCCCCACATGGGATCGAAGGCAATCTTGATTCCGGCTTTCTTAATGGCGTCGAGATCGACAATTTCGCGCAGGCGGGAAAGGTACATGCGGCGCGGGTCGATCGTTTGCGATGCGGACTGGTCCTCGGCGTTAGTGGCGCGCACCGTCCGCGGATTCGCATCGAACGCTGCGATCTCGCGCTCGATCGCTTGCGTAACTTCGGGGAGCGCGGGCGCGCCATCGGGCGTCGAGAACTTGATGCCGTTGTATTCGGGCGGATTGTGCGATGCGGTGAAGTTGATGGCGCCATCGGCTTTGGACTGGATGATGGCGTAGGCAATCGTGGGCGTGGGCGCCGGCTCGGCGATGACCAGCGGAGTAATGCCGTGGCTGGACAGAATGTCAGCGGCCATGGCGCAAAAACTTTCGCCCAGAAAACGCGGATCGCGACCGACAATAACTCTCGCCCGGTTCGATTTCTGCGACGACACGTAGCGCGCAATGCCGTGCACGGCCCGCTGCACATTGGCAAAGGTGAACTCTTCGGCCATCACGGCCCGCCATCCAGACGTGCCAAACTTGATTTGCGCTGCCATCGGCGGCCTCGTATGCTTTCAGTGAAATTCGATCCGGTTACGACCGATTCTATATGACCGACAAAAGGCTCGTTCTCACGACTTGCGGGTCGCTTGAAGAAGCTCGAAGCATCGCACAGACGCTGGTGGGGCGGCAACTGGCAGCCTGCGTCAATATCGCTCCCCAGACCGAATCGGTATATCGCTGGCACGGCGAGGTCGAGACGGCAACCGAGTGGCTGCTGGTGATCAAAACCACGGCAGAAGTTTTCGATCGCCTGCGCGAGACTTTGACTGAGTTGCACTCCTACGAGCTTCCAGAGTGTATTGCGATTGCCATCGAAGATGGCAGCGCAGCGTACCTGGAGTGGATGGGACAGTCAGTACGCTAAAGGCGACTCCGGTTTATGGGCGCGGAGGTTAAGGCGCCAATAATCCAGCGTCCACGGCGGATCGTCGTGGGCCGAAGCATCCGCGAGTTTCTCGACGAATGCGCTGCGCAGGGTTTCGTTCGGAAGAAGCTCAAGGTGCCGATGAAGCACAAATGTGCGGAGATACTGCTGGAATTCCTGATGGCTCGCCACGTTGAAGCTGGCCTCCTCGATGCTGGTCTCGACCCTCTCGAATCCAGCGGCGCGAAGATGAGAAGCCCCACCTTCGGGGTCCGAGAAGAACCAGGGCTCGGGAAACTTCCCCAACCAGTTTGAAAACTCGGCGGTCTGTGAGAGTGCACGCACCCGTTGACGCAGGCGAGCAAGGTTGGGGCCGCCTCCGCATTGCGCGTGCAGCCAGCCCGCCGGGCGCAACGCTTCGTATAGGTTATGAAACAACGCGTTGTGGTCCAGAACCCAGTGGAACGACGCGGTGCTGAAGACCCCGTCGAAACAGTTGCGAAACGGCAGAGCGACCAGATCGGCAGCAACGAAGCGGACGCGGCCGCCAAAGTCTGGTTGAAGATTCTGCCGCGCGTGCACTACCATGTTGCGCGAAACGTCGAGACCGACCACGCGTCCGCGCGGAAGATTCTCTAAGAGAATGCGGGTTAGTTTCCCGGTGCCGCAACCGGCATCGAGCAGACACTCATCGCCACGCAGCCGAAGTTCGCCGAGAACGCGCAGCCCCCACTGAAATTGCGGCGCGGAGAGGCGATGGTATTCGGCGGCGTTCCATTCGCGGGACTTTGGCGGGTCGGACATCGGTTCGCACCATTGAAGATGTTTTAGCGGATCCAGCATTGCTGTGTCCGGCAACTGTGTCCGGCAACTGCCGAGCTTCGCTCGGCTTGGACGGGCGAGGTCGCCCGTCCCCACACGAACCCTCTAGATCGCGGCGAGCGCCTGGTCGAGATCGGCGAGGATATCGTCCACATCCTCGATGCCGACCGAGATACGGACCAAACCATCGGTGATGCCGATCTTGCGACGGCCTTCTTCGCCGACAGCAGCGTGGGTCATGGTCGCGGGATGCGAAATCAGCGTTTCAACTCCGCCCAGCGACTCCGCCAGCGAACAAATGCGCACCTTGCGCAGCATCTGGTTGGCGTTCGCGAGCGATCCGGTTTCGAAGGCGATCATCGATCCGAAGCCCGACATCTGGCGCTTGGCCAATTCATGCTGGGGATGATCGGGCAATCCTGGATAGAAAACTTTCCGCACTTTTTTGTGCTTCGAAAGATAGTCCGCAACCTTGCGTCCGTTGCAGTCGTGCTGCAACATGCGCACCGCTAGCGTCTTCACTCCGCGCAGAATCAGCCAGCTCTCGAAGGGCGACAGAATGGCGCCTGCGCATTTCTGAAGAAAGGCCAGCTTTTCCGCCTGCTCGCGTTTCGTGCACACCACGACACCACCTAATCCGTCGCTGTGTCCGTTGAGGAATTTCGTGGTGGAGTGGACAACCATGTCGGCGCCGAGTTCGATGGGACGCTGGAAGTATGGCGACATGAAGGTGTTGTCCACGACGACCTCTGCACCGTGACGGTGGCTAAGATCGCTGATGGCGCGCAGATCGCACAGCTCCATCAGAGGGTTGGTTGGTGTCTCGACGAATACGAGCCGCGTGTTCTTCTGGAATGCTTTCTCGACCTTACTGAGGTCGGATGTATCGACATAGGTAAATGTCAGCCCAAAGTTGACCAGCACCTGATTGAACAGACGCGGCGTTCCGCCGTAGAGATTGTGGCCGGCGACAATGTGATCTCCAGCTCTGAGCATGCTTGCGACGGCATTGATCGCAGCCATTCCGCTGGCGAAAACTCTGGACGCTTCACCGCCTTCTAGCGCGGCTAGGTTCGTCTCCAGGCGGTCGCGCGTCGGATTCGACACCCGTGAATACTCATAGCCTTTGTGCTTTCCGATCTCTTCCTGAACGTAGGTGGAAGAGGCGTAAATCGGAACGTTGACTGCGCCAGTTGCAGGTTCGGGTTCCTGGCCTGCGTGAATGGCTCGTGTGGCGAAACCTTGTTTCTTGGAGTCTGGCTGTTTGGCGATCAAAGAATCAGGTCCTCGGAATTGGAGAGTTTTAGCGAAGAGAATTTTTTCCCAAAATGGGAAAGTGATATTACTACTTAGTTATCCTACCCCTACCCCCCTTACCCCCGGTCTAATGAACTCAAAGACTTAGAGGCTGCGGGGCGCTGAGTCTTTGAGGAATAAGGACTTACGGGTAAAGTATTTATAAATCAAAGACTTAGAGCATTTCTATCCCAGGTTGGTACTTTCCAGCCCAGCCAGTAGAGGACGGGTGTGACAAAGCAATTCTTGATTAACTCGAACTTCTATTTTAGCAGGCGATGTCAAGAAAGCTGTTCGGGTTTCTGTGTTAGCGACAGTTGATATCGGGTTTGTTGTTCGTCAAGGTTTTCTGCCAATCCCGCACATCCAGCCTTTGTCGCGCTCCTCGATAATCTGAACCTCCGAATAGCCTGCGTTTGCAAAGAGTGCGCGATGTTCGCCGATGTCTAAGAGCGTCATCCCTGTTTTGGAAGCATATTTTTCGGCCAGCTTTGCCACCGTCGTGTTCGCTCCTTTATAGACCTCCGCGATCACGACAAGCCGGCCGCCGGGCTTCAGTACCCTGCAAATTTCGCGCATGTCCGTCGGCAAGTTAGGCCACCAGAAGTGGGTCTCAACGGCGGTTACCAGATCGAACATTCCTTCCGGGAATGGGAGTTGAGACACCGAGCCGTGCTGGACCTCGACGCGATCCACAGCGATCCAATGTGCATTCGTTCTCTTGCTGGTGGCGACGCTCTCCTCGGAATAATCGACGCCGTAGGCCTTCCCCTGTGCGGCAACTCCCGCCAACTTACAGAGCGTACTGCCGCCGCCACAGCCCACGTCGAGAATCGTGTAGTGCGGCTGTATGCGAACGTGTCCCAAGCCCCAGTCGGTCACCTTGGAATGCCGGGAATTCATGTTCCGCAAAACAAATCGCCCCAGCCATCCTCTTGGCTTCTGACATTGGCTTACGCGTCCACTGCCGCCGACCACGATTGTCTTCATCATCCCTACAGTTTAAAACGTCGACGTAAAGAGTTCAGTTACGAGCAGCATTGGAGGTTGGCTGTGTATTGTCGGGTATTCGGGGAATACGAGGCCCTTGGTCAATTGGTGAAAAATCCCGTTACACTCACAACCCGACCCCTGTGGGGGTTCTGAGTGAAATCGCCTGTGGGTGTTGAAAAACTCCTACCCGCGAAATTCGCAAAAATAAAATCGCGTCAGGAAGCCCCACAATCGATCTTCTCGGGTCGGGTAGACATTTTCTGTCCTTCCAATTTTGGCTGTTTGAGACGAAAAGGGAGTTTTTCAACAGCCACGCCTGGTTACATCAATCACCGGAAGCCGCCAGGTGGCAAATAAGGAAGCGCGAGGCACAGATTGACGTGCGCGCCATACCTCGCGCTCGCAGAAAACAAGCCAGGGGCCGGATGCGTGGCCCTAATTATCGCTTCGCAGCAACGATTACCAACTGAGGCTCTGAGCTCTGCGCCATCAACTGTTGCTCCATCTGACCCTTAAAGCAATGGTGCACCTGCGGGTCATTTTCAGTCCAAACCTGAGACAGGAAATGCTGGTTCCCGTACTGGTTGAAGACCAACTTGGCGCTGGACTCGCTGGGGTCAGTTGCCGAAGGGTGAACGTACGCCATGGCTCGCGCCCGGCCGTCGTCCCTCTCCAGCACAACGAGATAAGGGTCCCCGGGATGGTAGACATGATAGTGCCCGGCGGGGAGGTGGGTTCCTCCAGCGACGAATGCGAAAGGAATGTCGACCCGGAACAGTGGCTGCCGGATCGCCATCTGCGCGTTGAGCGTGGCAGTCAGCAGCACAGCCGTGGCGACCAAGACTGCGAGCTTGAGGATTCGCGTTTTCATGGTGAATCTCCTTTCTTTCTTAGTAATTTCTTGCAGTGTTACGGCCTACACCATCAGCCCTGCCCGCGCAATTGACAATGCAACGCAGATGGAATGCGAATACAAACCAGATGGAAGCGAGGTGACTTGGTTAAGCCGTTAGAAACGAATGGCTTGCGGTCGCGTCGGCACGGTATCAATTTGGGAATTTCGGGGCATTGAAACGCAACACTTCATTTGTTGTCCATCACTGGATTTCGGACTAGAATTTTCTGGTAAGCGTTAGGCAAGGGCTCCGGGGGAGCGCAGATGCCGTTGTCTGCCCAGAACATCCGCTTCGGGCCCTTCCAACTGGACCTGCGCGCCGCCGAACTGCACCACGACGGCACCAAAATCAACCTTCCTGAACAACCTTTCCAGATCCTGGCCGAACTGGTCTCACATCCCGGCGAAGTCGTCACCCGTGAGGAACTGCGCCAACGCTTGTGGCGATCGGACACATTCGTGGATTTCGAGCATGGCCTGAACACGGCGGTGAAGCATCTGCGGGAATTGCTGGGCGATTCGGCGGAGAAGCCGCAATACATCGAGACCGTGCCTCGCCGTGGGTACCGCTTGATGGTTCCGGTGGAAAAAGCGAAGACTCCGCAAGCGTTCGGTCGTCGGCGGGTGATCTGGCTGCCGGCTTTTCTTTTGGTCCTAACGATTGTAGCTGGACTGGTCTGGCGGCAACGTTTGCAAGAACGTTTCCGACTCGCGAAGATCGAGTCGCTAGCAGTACTGCCCTTGGAAAATCTGTCCGGCAATCCTGACGAAGAATACTTCGTCGACGGTATGACCGAGGCGCTGATTACCGAACTGGGCAAGGTGCATGCTCTGCGCGTAATCTCGCGGCAGTCCGTAATGCACTACAAAGGCACGAACAAGACAGTGCCCCAAATCGCCAAGGAATTGAACGTGGATGCGTTGGTGGAAGGCTCGACCCTTCGCACCGGCGGCAAGGTGCGAATCACCACGCAATTGATCCAGGCCAACCCAGAACATCATCTGTGGTCGGAGAACTATGAACGTAATCTGGGCGACGTCATTTCGCTGCAGGGGGAAGTGGCTCGGACCATAGCCAGTCAAATCCGGGTCAGGCTGACGCCGCAGGAGCAGACATATCTGGCAAGCCCGCACCCGGTCCAGCCCCAGGTCTTACAGCTCTACCTGAAAGGGCGATTCTATTGGAACGAGCGCAACCAACCAGCTCTTGAGAAGGGTCTAAGCTATTTTCAGCAAGCGATCGAACGAGACCCGAAATATGCCGCCGCACACGCGGCCCTCGCCGATACCTACCTCGTTTTGGTGGAAGACGAATTGATGGCCCCCCAAGAGGGTCTGCCTCGGGCACAGGCGGCTGCCATGAAAGCCGTGGAACTGGACGATACGTTGGCGGAAGGGCACTGCGTGCTGGCATCACTCCGATCTGATCAGGCGGAATGGTCAGCGGCTAAGGCCGAATTCCAGCACGCGTTGGAATTAAACCCGAATTACGCGTTCGCTCACCAACAGTACGCAGAGATGTTGATGAGGATTGGCCAGCCGGACGCAGCCCTGGAAGAAATCCATCGGGCCCGCGATCTGGATCCGAACTCGTTGGTGATCCAAGCGGTGGAGGGTTTGATTCTCTACAACGCGCGGCGGTACGACGACGCTATCGCCCAACTGCAAAAGACGCTCAAGATGGATCCGAACTTTGTCATGGCCCACAATTTCCTCGGCTACGCCTACGAGCAGAAAGGGCAGTATGACGAAGCTCTCGCCGAGTTTCGGAAGCTGGTCGCGCTCTCAGATGAGGGTCCCAACCCAGCATACCTGGCACGCACCTACGCGGTTTCGGGCAATCGTCGCGAGGCTCTTCGAGCCCTGTCCCGACTCCGTCATATCTCGACAGAGCGTTACGTGTCGCCGTATGAATTTGCACGCGTTTATGCCGGCTTAGGTGACAAAGACCAAGTGATCCTGTGGCTGCAAAAAGCCTACGCGGAGCATGCTGTGTATCTTGTCTGGCTTAAGGTAGACCCGAGACTCGACAATCTGCGTGATGACCCGCGCTTCCAGGATTTGGTGCGGCGCATGAATTTTCCGCCTTAAGCGAGACCTCGACTCTCAACATGCCCATAGCTCGCCCGCTGCCTGTGGTTTACCAAACGCTAACTGTTGAAATATCCCGTGGGTGTTGAAAAACTCCCTTTTCATCCCAAACAGCCAGAATTTTGGGGATAGAAAATGTCTACCCGACCCGAGAAGATCGCTTACAGCGCATCCTAACGCAATTTTATTTTCGCGAATTTCGCGAGAAGGAGTTTTTCAACAGCCACTCCCGATTACACCAATAACTCAGTAAGAACACTCAGGGGCCGGGTGTGGGGCCAGCCCCTGTTCTCCGAGCTTACGTCGTCAAAACGCCGCCAAAGCCCCCGTAAAGTCACTTATGACTTTGGCGTCGTCTCGCGGCTTGAGCTCGTTGAAGCCGTATCCACCCGTTAGCGGCAAGGCACGACTCGCGCCCACAGCGGTGGAGAAGATGATCCTGATGGCAGGCTTCACGGCCATGTTTCAGTAAACGCCGAACCCTTGTTCTGCAAACTGAGTTCAAAAGAACTGCCGACCCGTGCAGCCAGAAATCTAGACCGAGGCCTCTGCCGAGTTGTCAGAGAACTGTCATTTTCTTGTTAAATTGATCGCGGGCAATCGTTGCCTGACCCGTAGAGACGGCCTTCGAACGGTTCTCGATTTGCGGCAGAGAGAACCGGGAGTGGGTAGGGCACGGCCTCGCAGACTGCGGAGAAACTCCAGTTCGAGCCGGTTTTGGGAAGGGCCCGACTTTAGTCGGGCCGTAGGTCGTTGGAAATGTGTTGCGCTTTAGCGCCTGAGGTGAGCTTTCTCCGCCCCTGCTGAGTTTTTCCGCAGCCTGTTTACTCGTGCCGCTAAGCCTTGAAAATGTGCTCGCGCTTCAGCGCCCGACGTTGGCTTCTTGCTCTCGCGATGCCTTTCCGCAAGCGCTTCAGCCCGCCTTCCGGCGGTTACAACGGCCTTAGCCGCGGAAGATCTCAGTGACCGCGATTCACAATTCACGATTTCCGCGATAGGTCCAGAGTCCCGATCCACTCTCTCGCACCTTCGTGCCCTTGGCGGTCCCCGAGGTGACGGCTTATGCTGAAAGTAGATTGAAAGGGTTAGGTTCCGCTTTGCCCATGATTTCGCTTCGTCTCTACACCCTTGTGCTGGGCGCGATTGGCCTGGCCATGGCCAGCTATGCCCTGTTGCGCCGCAAACCCAAAACTGCCAGCGAGGTCGAGCGCGAACGCCGCACCTGGCTCAATACCATCGGGCGCATCACCGATGGCACCGTCATTGACGTCCAGGAAATCGCCGCTGACCCCAGCCACCCCGCCACAATGCTGATTTACCAGTACGACGTGGCCGGCGTTTCCTACGAAGCCTCGCAGGACGTCACCTATCTCCGGCAATGGATCAATCTCCATTCCTGCCGCCTGGGCCTGCCGACTTCGGTGAAGTACGATGCGCGCAACCCGGGAAATTCCATGGTGATTGCCGAAGGTTGGATGGGGTTGAGGCAGTGAGACCTACCGAAGAGCAATTCACCACAGAGGCACAGAGTCACAGAGAAAATCCAAGAAGTAGGTTTTCTCCGTGTCTCTGTGCCTCCGTGGTGAAAAACTAGACTTTTCCCAGCGCCATCGCGACCATGTAGAGAATCTGTGCCGCCGCCAGCCCCACCCAAATGCGCTGCCGAATCCGCGCACGCCGTATGTCGCGCAGCAAGTCTGCCGTAGTCGGTTCGGCCACCGGAGCGTCCCGTCTTTCCGCCGGCATCGCTACCGGTTGCAGACTGGCCGGCCTCACCGCATCAACCGGCTTGGGCTTGTCGGGATAAAACACCTTCGGCGTGTCCACCACTTCCGACCACAACGGCAGCAGGATCCATGACTTCGGAATGATGTCCGGAATCGGCTTGGAAGTGAGATTGAGAGCCGGCTCCGCTTCGGGCGAGACGCGATCGGCCAGGTTTCGCAGCAGCGAACCCCACCAAAAATGGCTGAGTCGATCGGTAAGCAGTTCGCCAACATCGATGGGCTGCGATTCCAGCTCCAGCGGCGGCAGCGTTTCCGGCGAGAGCACGTCCCCAAGATTGGTGAACACGGTGCGAAACCAAGGCAACCGCAGACGGTCCCCAAGCAGCAGGCCAACTTGCACAGGCCGAGACGTGAGGACAAGCGGCGGCAATTTTTCAGGCGCAAAGCTATCGCGCACATTGCCGGCCAGCGACCTCCAGAGCGGCTGGGTCAGGTTCGGCGGAGGCAGCAAATCCAAAGGAATCTGCAGCTCTGGTGCGGCGGATTGCGGTTCGGGATACCAGGCTTCAGCGGCATTTGAGCGATAAGACATGAGAATTTAGATTACTCCAGCGCGGCTCCGTCAGCACGACCCTCAGAAGCCAACCTCGATGTTAGATGCTCTCCGAGCGTCTGTCACGCGTCTTTACGCAGCTTTACGAGTGGGCCCGCCCAATCGGGTCATCTGACCATCAGGTCATCGAAAGTCAAAGGGCATTTGAACTTAGATCGCCCGATGGCCCGAACACCCGATAACCCGATTCTCCTTGGCCTTGCGCGGAGGCACAATCGTAGGTTAGGTTTCAAAGGAATATCTGATATGGAGAACCGGGATTGAGTGACTTCGAACAAAGGGCCGCCAAAGCTCACCGTGCGCAGCGGCGTTTCTTCCGCAGTCGTTTCGACGTGCGCATCCAGGTGGCGGTGTTTCGCGACGGCCTGACCACTACCTGCTGGGGCCGAACCAGCGAACTCAGTATGGACGGCATCGGCGCGACCCTCAGCGGCGAGTTGCGGGTCGGCGAAGTTGTTTCCCTGGAGTTTCCCATCCCACTCCCCCCTCACGCCCTCAAGGTGCGAGCCATTGTGCGTTATAGCGACGGTCTGCGCTGCGGACTCCAGTTTCTGGTCGTGACCGAAGAGCAGAGGCGTCTGTTGCACGAAGTCTGTGTAGTGTTGGCCAACGCCTCCTGAGCACCGCGCAGGATCTGAAGATTCGTATCAGGAAGATTCTAGGGGCTTGGCACCGGGATGCCGGCTCTTTCCGCAGCCTGCTTAGGCTGTGGTTTTGAGGGTTGGGGTTTCATTACGCGCGTCTGAACCCCCCGGCCCATTGCAATCCTTTCATTACGATGGTAACTATCTGCGGATGGCCTCGCCCGCTTAACATCGACTATTGTCAGAGGACTCGGGGGAGGACTCGATGGGTGAGAAAATCGCCCCGGACGCGGTTTCGGACGAACTGCCGCGGTTGGAAGCGCCACGGGAAGCACTTGAGCCCGGCTCGCCGCCGGCCCCTACCCGCGCCGCCTCCACGAGAACCTCCGTCACTCCCCGCGCGAACGGCCATCCTCGCTCCAACGGCCATGCCGCCCAAGCTCCGCCCACTGAAGTCCCGCCCACTGTTGAGAAAGCTTACTCCGAACAGATCATCGAGAATGCGCCCGAAGCGATCAGCATTATCGACTTGGACCTGAAGATTTTGCGCATCAACGCGGAGTTCACCAGCTTGTTCGGCTATAACGCGGCTGAAGCTCTGGGAAAACGCCTCGACGCCTTGATCGTCCCGCCCGATCGCTACGCCGAAACCTCCTGGATCGCCCAGACCATCAACGCGCAAAACAAGCTTAAGCTGGAGACCCGCCGGCAGCGGAAAGATGGCTCTCTGGTTGAGGTGCTTCTCTCCGCCTCGCCGGTAACCGTGAACGGCAAGCCAGTCGGCTCCTACGCCTCCTATAGCGACATCACCGAGCAGAAGCGCGCCGAGGAATTGAATGCCGCCTTGTACGCCATTGCCGCCCGCAGCCAATCCGCCGAAGATCTGCAACAATTTTTCGCCGCCATTCACAACATCGTCGGTCAGTTGATGAATGCCCGCAACTTCTACATCGCCCTCTACGATCCCCAGACGCGGTTGTTGAGTTTCCCTTATTTCGTCGATGAACAGGACCCCGCCCCGGACCCCAAGCCGTTGGGTCGCGGCCTCACCGAATTCGTCCTGCGATCGGGTGAGCCCCTGCTGGCTACCCCCGCTGTCTTTGAGGAACTGATGCGGCGCGGCGAAGTGGAACAGATCGGCGCGCCATCCCTCGACTGGCTGGGCGTTCCCCTGCAAACCGGCGCGACCTGCATTGGCGCCCTGGTCGTGCAGACCTACAGCGAAAACATCCGCTTTGGAGACCGCGACCGCGAGATCCTGAAATTTGTTTCCCAACACTTGGCTGCCGCCATTGAGCACAAGCGCTATGAAGAGGCGCTCCGCCGCTCGGAAGCCCGCTCCCGTTCCTTGATCTCCAGCGCCGCGTTCGGCATTTGCCGCTGCACCCTCAACGGAAGATTTCTGGATGTGAACCCGGCGCTCATCAACATGCTGGGGCATGCCTCCGTCGAAGAAGTTCTCCAGCTGGATGCCAGGCGTGAACTCTTTGTCAATCCCGTGGAGTTAGACCGCCTGGTCGAGGACTATCGCCGCACCGGTAGTCTGAATGGCGTCGAAGTTCAATGGAGACGCAAAGATGCCCGCGTCATTACCGTGCGGCTCAGCGGCTCCGCCGCCACCACCACCGATGAACCCGGAGAGGTCTTGGAGCTGATCGCGGAAGACATCACCGACCGGCGTCAACTCGAAGAACAGCTTCGCCAGGCCCAAAAAATGGATGCCGTAGGCCGCCTGGCCGGTGGCGTCGCCCACGACTTTAACAACCTGTTGATGGTGATTAACGGTTACACCGAGGTGTTGCTCGAGCAGCTGGAAAAAGGCAGTGCCATGCACCAGAAAGTCGAGTCGATCCAGCAAGCCGCCGACCGCGCCGCCACCCTCACCCGCCAGTTGCTCGCCTTCAGTCGAAAACAGCTCCTCGAACTCAAGGTGGTCGACGTCAACACCGTCATCAGCGACATGGAGCGCCTGCTGCGTCCGCTCATCGGCGAAAACATCGAGTTGGTCACCCGCCTCTCCTGCGATACCGGACACACCCGCGCCGACGCCGGCCAGCTCGAACAAGTCATCATGAACCTGGTCGTCAACGCCAAAGATTCCATGCCCGACGGCGGCAAGCTCACCGTGCAGAGCTCCGACGTCACCGTGCGCCAGAATTTCCGCGAACACCGTTTCATCCAGCCCGGACGCTATGCCGTGATCTCGGTCTCCGATACCGGCCACGGCATGGATAAGGAAACCCAATCCCGCGTCTTTGAGCCCTTCTTTACCACCAAGGAAAAGGGAAAAGGTACCGGCCTCGGCCTCTCCACCGTTTACGGCATCGTCAAGCAGAGTAACGGATACGTATTTGTCCAAAGCGAGCCCGGAGCCGGTACCACTTTCTATGTGTACCTGCCCCGCGTCGAGGATTCCACCGAGGAGCTGAGTCCGGCCCAGTCTCCACAGAACGAAGCCGGCGGCTGCGAAACCGTTTTACTGGTGGAAGACGAGGAATCGGTCCGCGAACTGGTCCGTGTTACTCTCACCTCTCGCGGCTACAACGTCCTCGAAGCCGAAAACGGCGAGCGTGGTTTCGAGATCGCCGGCTCCTACAAAGAACGCATCCATATCCTGATCACCGACGTGGTCATGCCCGGAATCGGCGGCCGCGAACTAGCCAAGAGACTGCTCGCGATGCGTCCCGGCATCAGCGTGCTCTATCTCTCCGGCTACACCGAAGATGCCGTAGTCACCCAGGGCGCGCTCGGCCCCGGTACGGGCTTCCTGCAAAAGCCTTTCACTCTTCAGAATCTGGCCAAGAAGGTCCGCGACGTCCTTCGCTCCCAGCCCGCCCCCAAGTCCAAATCAAAATCAGCCTCAAACTAGACTGGCCGTGGGTATTGTCCTAGGTTCAGTTCTTCACCACAGAGTCACAGAGTCACAGTGAAAACCTTGAACTTGTAAGAACCATAAGGGAAGGTTTTTCTAGGCAGTTGGGTTTCTCTGTGTCTCGGTGACTCTGTGGTGAAAAAAGGCAAATTAGGCCACGCCCAACGCGTGCAACTTTTTCCCCGTCCCCGAGTCCTATACTAAAGTTAGCAACGAAGTGTGGGGAATTGAACCGTAATCGGGGTGAGCCATGCTAATCAGGAAACCAGACGCAATTCCATCTTCCGAAATTACTCCCAAGGCAACCTATCTGAACCGCCGCAACTTCCTGGCCGGCGCCGCCATCGCGGGCGCCGCCGCTGTCACCGGTGTTGCCTTTCGCGATCTAGCCGCGCCGTCACTCACCGCCCGAGCCAACGCCAAAATTGACGGCCTCCAGAAGAGTCCCTTCAGTGCGACGGAGAAGGAAACCCCCTACAAAGATGTAACCAACTACAACAATTTCTACGAATTCTCCACCGACAAATACGAGCCTGCGGACCTCGCAAAGAATTTCAAGACCCGTCCCTGGACCGTGACCATCGACGGCGACGTGAAGAAGAAACAGGTGCTAGACGTAGACGCAATCATGAAATTGGCTGCCCCCGAAGAGCGCATCTACCGTCATCGCTGTGTCGAAGGCTGGTCGATCGTCGTGCCCTGGGTAGGATTCTCCCTAAGCGAACTGATCAAGCGCGTCGACCCTCTGCCCAAAGCCAAATATGTCGAGTTCACCACCTTGTACGATCCCAAACAAATGCCCGGCCAGCGCTCCAGCGTATTGAAATGGCCGTATGTCGAAGGTCTCCGCATCGACGAGGCCCTGCATCCGCTAGCGCTACTTTGTTTCGGCATGTACGGTGAGGTGCTCCCCAATCAAGACGGCGCTCCTCTCCGCATCGTGATTCCATGGAAGTACGGCTTCAAAAGCGCCAAGTCGATCGTCCGCATCCGTTTCACCAGCGACCAACCCCTGAACTCATGGCAGCAGTACGCCCCCAACGAATACGGCTTCTATTCGAACGTCAATCCGAACGTCGACCATCCGCGCTGGAGCCAGGCCAAGGAGCGCCGCCTGGGAGAATTCTTCAAACGCCCAACTCTGATGTTCAACGGTTACGATCAGGTAGCAAGCCTGTACTCGGGGATGGACCTGAAGAAAAACTTCTAGGGTTTTGCAATTGGCAATTTCTTATTTGCAATGTCAGCCCTCTTAATTTTTTGAATTGTCATCCTGAGCGAAGCGAAGGGCCTGCTTTTCGCGGCGCCCGCAAGGTCAGCAAGATTGAAATGAAACTGCGCTTCACAAAACTCGCGATCTTCCTGGCCGCACTGATTCCGCTGGAAAGGCTAGTCTGGAAGGCCCTCCACGACGGCTTGGGCGCCAATCCCATCGAGGTCATCACCCACTCCACCGGCGACTGGACCCTGATCCTCGTCCTCACCACTCTCTCCATCACGCCCCTGCGCCGGATCACGCGCCAATATTGGCTGATCGGCGTTCGCCGCATGATCGGGCTATTCGTTTTCTTCTACGCAACCCTGCACTTCCTGACCTACATCTGGCTCGACAAGTTCTTCAACGTCCATGAGATGGTGAAAGACATTGCCAAGCGTCCCTTCATCACTGTGGGATTCTCCGCCTTCGTCCTCCTCATTCCCCTGGCCCTGACCTCGACCGCCGGCTCAATTCGCCGCCTCGGCGGCAAAAACTGGCAGCGTCTCCACCGCCTCATCTATGCCACCGGAATCCTGGCCGTGGTGCATTACACCTGGCTGGTGAAAGCCGACCTCCACAAGCCCATCGAGTACGGCGTAGTGCTAAGCCTCCTGTTCCTCTACCGCGTAGGAGTCTGGGTATCCGAAAAGACGTCCGAAAAAGCATCCCAAAAGAGCAAGCCCAACGCCCTCCCCGCCCCGGCCCGAAATCCCCTGTAAAGACGGTAGTGTGGGGAAGGCAGTGTGGGGACGGGCACCTCGCCCGTCCATGCCGAGCGGAGCTCGGCAGCCGCCAGTAATCACGGCTCACCGTAACCTGTTCAGAATCAAAACCGCCTTGTAGGCGCTGGGCAGCGCCGTCCCTTCTTCCCGCGAGCCGACTGCCGAAGCGCTCCCCGCCAATTTCCTTCACCGAAACTTTCTTCTACAATTCGGGTTACGTCATCTCAGCAATTGAAGACAGGAGTGTCTTATGAATCCCCTAGCGCCCTTCAAGTGTGCCCAGCGTGTCCTCATGGCTCTGGCAGCGATTGCAGGCATCTTCTTGACCGCCGGTTGCGGCACCAGCGGGGGGCCCATCATCGTCAAAGGCGGCTTCAGCAAAGCCAGCTTGAATGGCTCGTATGCTTTTACCGTGAAGGGTTATGGTCTCAACGTCGGTTCCAGCACAGCCGCCAATTTCTTCGTCGAGGGTGGAGTGTTCACGGCCGATGGTAACGGAAACATCACGGCGGGTACAGATGACTTTGTTGAAGCGGTGGGAAGCACCACCCAGGCTTTTCCGGGTAGTGCCGTGACGGGAGTCTATTCCATCGCCAAAGATGGGACGGGCGACCTGCAGTTCAACTTCAGTGGAGGAGGCGCGGAGGTCTTTCGAATCACCCTGAGTGATACGAGCCACCTCTACATGGAAGAGGAGGACGGGTTCGGAACCAGCGCGGGTTCGGCGGAACTGCAAGACTCCGCGCTGCTTTCCACCATTCCCACTGGAACCTTTGTCTTCCGTACCCACGACGTATTTGTGAGCGCCACCATGGGCACCATGGCAATTTCCGCAGGGGCTGTGAGCGGTTCCTTCCTAATGGTTCAGAACGGAGCGCCAGTCACCGGTTCCATCGGCGCTGGCGGCAGCATGACGGCGCCGGCGGGTGGTCGAGGCACGATCACTTACTCAGTGAACGGCCTTACGCACTCGGCCCAGTACTATGTCGTGAGTTCGAGCAAGTTCCTCTTGCTCGACACCACCACGAACATACTTTCCATTGGCCTGGCCGAACAGCAGAGTGCGACTGCATTCTCGGCCGCCTCGCTCTCCGGTTCCTACGCTTTTGGCAGCAGCGGCGAGACCGCAACGACCTTTGTGAATACGGTGGGAGTCTTCACCACCGATGGCGCCTCACAAGTTACCGCCGCAAATTTTGATTCCGTCCAGGACGGCGCCGTCGCCAGCAACCAAACCGCGACCGGAACTTACTTGATCGATAATTCGGTTGGCAATGGATCCGGCAGTTTCACAATCGGGGGTCTGGTGCGCGACATCTGGATGGTGAGCCCAACCCGGGCTTACTTCATCGCGCTCAACGGGACCAATGTCGAAGATGGCACGCTTGATCAGCAAACTGGCGCCTTCACCAACACCAGCCTCGGCACGCAGGCCGCATTCTTTATGGATGGCTTCGACGCAACCGGCGTCGACGCGCTGTTCAAGGACCGCGCAGGGACATTGGTTCCCAGCGGCACGACTTCCCTCGCCACCAACTACGTAGCCAGCTTCTTCGACATCAACGCGGTGGCTGGCGGCGCCAGCCTCAATAGTTTCTCGGGCAGCTATTCGGTAGCGAGTAACGGCCGGACAACCACTGTGCTGAACGGCTTTACCAACAATATCGTTCTCTACCTGACAACGAACAGCACGGGCTATCTGCTGCAGGCAGACGCCGGAATCAACATGAGTGGCGCGTTTGCGGCCCAACCGACACAGTAAGGAACCGGCCGGAAATGACAAGTGGCTAGTGACCATCCTCCGTGCGCCCCCGTTTACCCTGTGGTTCAAGGTTTTCGTTGGTGCTGAATCAGAGTTTCACAAGGAGTTGGATCACATTAGAGATGATGGCGGCCGGACGGGGACGCCCGGCCCTCCACAGACTGACTTACTTAATCGCTTCCGCCGCGATTCGCTCCGTAACAAACGCCTCGATCACGTCGCCGACTTTAATGTCGCCGTAGTTTGAGATGGAGATACCGCATTCCATCCCGCTGGTAACTTGCGAGGCATCGTCTTTAAAGCGCCTCAGCGATGCAACTTTGCCTTTGAACACGACCACGTTGTCGCGCAGCAACCGCACTTCGGAATCGCGTTTGACCAGTCCATCGCTCACGCGGCACCCCGCGATCGTTCCGACCTTCGGAATGCGGAACGTCTCCAGCACCTCGGCGCGTCCCTGGTAGGTTTCTTTGATCGTTGGCTCAAGCAGCCCGGTCATGGCGCGCTTGATCTCATCCTGCAGTTCGTAAATGATCGAGTGCAGACGGATGTCGACTTTTTCCTGATCGGCCAGTTCCTGCGCTTTGCGCTCCGGACGCACGTTAAATCCAATGATGATGGCATTCGACGCCGAAGCCAGCAGCACATCGGTTTCGGTGATCGCGCCAATGCCCGAGCGCAGCAACTTCAGCCGTACTTTGTCGTTCGACAGCCGGCCGATCAAGTCGCCCAGAACTTCGACCGAGCCCTGCACGTCGGCCTTGAGGATGACGTTCAGTTCCTTCATGCCCGCCGTCTTCAACTGCTCGGCCAGGCCTTCGAGCGAGACGCGTGAACTCTTGGCGAGCGCCGCTTCGCGTGCTTTCTGCTCGCGGTATTCCGAGATGTCGCGGGCCTTCTCGCGGTCGGTGACCACCACAAACTGATCGCCCGCCTGCGGCAGCCCTTCCAATCCGATAATTTCCACTGGGGTCGCGGGCGGCGCTTCCTTCAGCGCCTTGCCGCGATCGTCGAACATGGCGCGAACTTTTCCGTAGACGTTGCCGACCACGAAGTTGTCGCCCGCGTGCAGCGTGCCGTTCTGCACCAGAATCGTGCCCACCGGGCCGCGTCCGCGATCCAGCTTCGCTTCGAGCACTAACCCGCTCGCCGCGCGTCCCGGAGTCGCCTTCAATTCCTGCAGGTCAGCCGTCAGCAGAATCATTTCCATCAGCAGATTGAGGTTCGTCTTCTGCTTTGCGGAAACGTCGACGAATACGGTTTTGCCGCCCCATTCCTCCGGGACCAGGCCGCGATCGGCGAGCTGTTTCTTGACCCGTTCGGGCAGTGCGCCGGGCTTGTCGATCTTGTTGACCGCGACGATGATGGGGACTTCCGCAGCGTGGGCGTGGTCGATCGCTTCAATGGTCTGCGGCATCACGCCGTCATCGGCCGCGGTGACGAGCACCACAATGTCGGTGGCTTTGGCTCCGCGCGAACGCATGCGCGTGAACGCTTCGTGGCCCGGCGTGTCGAGGAAGACGATCTCGCGCCCGTAGGCGGGAGACGCTTCATCGGTGATCGAAACCTTGTAGGCGCCGATATGCTGCGTGATGCCGCCCGCTTCGCCGCCAGCGACATTGGTCGAGCGGATGGAGTCGAGCAGCGTCGTTTTGCCGTGGTCCACGTGCCCCATGATGGTGACCACCGGTGGCCGCGGCACCGCTTCCGTGCCTTCTTCGCTGCTCTCAGTGGCTTCGGCCGTATCTTTCGCCGCTTGTTCTTCGAAGGTGATGACTTCGGTGTCGGCTCCGAAGAAGCGCGCCATTTCGCTGGCCAGTTCGGCGTCGAGGGTTTGGTTGATGGTCGCGAACACGCCCCGCACCACCAGGCGTGCGATGACATCCTTGGCGCGAATGCCCAGCTTCTCGGCCAGGTCCTTCACCGAGATTCCTTCGGTAATCGTGATGTTGCGCGTGATCGGCGCCGGCTCGTTGCTGATGGTCATGCGCGGCGGAGGAACATAGCCCTTCATCGGGCCTTCCTTCACGCCTCGTGGCACATACCTCTGTCCCGGTCGCCGCGACGGACCTCCAGGACGAGCTCCCGGACGCGACGGTCCCGGCGGCGCCATTCCCGCTCCCGGACCTACACCAAGCGGTCGCGATCCGGCAGGCGCGACGCGCGTCGGATGCATCGGCCGCCGCTCTCCAGGACGCAGCGGCGGGCGCGGTTGTCCCGGTGCGGATGGCCGCGCCGTACGCTGAAAAATAGGCTGCCCCGGAACCGGCCGTCCCGGAGTCGACCGCGGTGGCGCTCCCGGCACCGGCAGAGGCGCCTTGTATACCGGGCGCGGGCCCGTCTGCGGCATGATCATTCGCGGCGGCGGCGCGACCGGAGCCGCGGGCTTCGCGGGTGCCGAAGCTTGTATCTGCGCAGCGCTACTAGCCGCCGGAGGCTGTGCCGCTGGCGGAGGACTGCCGGCCGGCGGGGCGGGAGGCGGAGCCGTAACTCGTGGCGGAACCGCGATCGCGGGTGGTGCAGCGGGCGCACTTGCAGAGGCAGCCGGTGGGGCTGCGGCGGGTGGGGTCGGGGGAACTTTGGGTGGAATCACGACCACCGTCGGCGGGCGATAAGTAGCAGCTACCGAAGCCGGCGTCACCAGCTTCGGGGTCGGCGGTGCAGGCGCGGGAGCTTCGCTCGCGGGCTTCGACGGCGCGGCCTTCCGCGTCACTGGAGCCGCCGGGGCTCCTGCCTTTGCTTCCACCGCCGGCGGAGCAGCCGGCGCCTTGGCTGCCGGACGCGCCGTAGGATGCTCAGCGGCTTCCTTTTGCTGGGTGATGGCGCGCAGCACATCTCCGGGCCGCGAAATATGCGAGAGGTCGATCTTGGTCTTAATCTCGTCTTCGCCGCGAGCAGCCCGCGTGGCCTTCGCCGAACTCGACGCCGCCGCTTCGGATCGGCCGCGGAGATGTTTCCGCACCAGTTCCGCTTCGTGATCTTCCAGGGAACTGGAGTGCGTCTTCTTCTCCGTGACGCCCACCGTGGTCAGCACGTCAAGAATTTCCTTGCTCTTGACTTCCAGCTCACGGGCCAGATCGTTGATTCGAATCTTACTCATCCGCCGTCGTTTCCTGTTCTTGCGCCACTACTGTCGCGCGTCTAAAGGTCGCATGTCGTCGTATGTCTAGGCTCGCATATCTAACCTCACGAATTCCGTGCGTCGTCTCTACTTCTTGCTGGCTTTCGCATGAACGAGGTCCGCGCGTTCGGTCCGGATCGAACGCCGGACTCGCCACCCTCCCAGGTTCAGCTCTGCTTGTCTTCCGCGGCTTCGTCGGTCGCAGACTTGGCGTCCTCTTCTGCTGGCGCCTTTTCGGTGGGGTCCGTCTCAGAGGGCGCCGTTTCGGAGGCCAATGTCTCCGCTTCTATCCCGCCCTCTGCCGGCGATTCCTCGCTGATTTCCGTTTCGGAGACGGCCGCTTCGGTGGCGCCTTCTCCGGTCGTTTCCGGCTCCGCGGCGGCTACAGCCTCGCCGCCATCCACACTGGCGAAATAATTATTGACCGCGATACTGATTTTTTCCACCGTTTTCGGGCCAATGCCTTCAATCGCTTCCAGTTGCTCCGGCGTCATGTCGGCCAGCGATTCCACCGTGTTCACGCCCGCCGCCTTCAGTTTTTCGACCAGGCCCTCACCCAGTCCCGTTACCAACTCCAGCGGAGTTACGGTCTGGGTGACCAGCGCCGACATCTGCTGCTCCACTTCCTGCCGCTTTTCTTCCTCGCTCTTGATGTCGATCTTCCAGCCCAGCAGTTTGGCCGCCAGCCGAACGTTCTGCCCCTTTTTCCCGATCGCCAGCGACAGTTGCGTGTCGTCGACAACGACCTCCAGATGTTTGTCCGCCGCATCGACAACCGTGACGCGGCTCACCTTCGCCGGCTGCAGGGCCTTCTCGGCGAAAGTAACCGGGTCTTCGTGAAATTCGATGATGTCGATCTTCTCTCCGCGCAACTCGCGAATGATCGACTGCACCCGCATCCCCTTCATGCCCACACAGGCGCCAACCGCGTCCACGTCCTTGTCTTTCGACAACACCGCGATCTTCGTGCGCTCGCCCGCTTCCCGCGCGATCGCCCGGATTACCACGGTGCCGTCGTAAATTTCCGGCACTTCCGTCTGGAACAGATGCTGGACTAATTCCGGCGCAGAGCGCGAAGCGATCACGCCCGGACCTTTCACCGCTCTTTCCACCCGCACGATCACGACCCGAATCCGTTCTCCCACCGCGAACGACTCCAGCCGCGACTGCTCTTTGCGTCCCATGCGCGCTTCGGCCTTGCCGATATCGAGAATCACATCCGGACCCTCGATCCGCTTCACGGTCGCATTCACGATCTCGTTCACATGCCCGATATATTCGTTGTAAACCGTGTCGCGTTCCGCCTCGCGCACTTTCTGAAATATGACTTGCTTCGCCAGTTGCGCCGCGATTCGTCCCAAAATCCCTTCCGTTACTTTCGGGATCAGCAACTCGCCGCCCGCTTCCGCCGCCGGATCGAGCTTTCGCGCCTGCTCCACCGTCACCTGCAGATTCGGATCTTCTACCTGCTCCGGAGCCTCGACAATCGACTTCACCGCATAGGCATTGATCTTGCCGCTCTCTTTATCGAGCACCGCGCGCAGGTTTTCCTGCGTCTTGTAGTACTTGCGCGTGGCCACCACAATGGCGTCCTCGACCGCGCTGACCACAATCTGCGGATCAATGCCTTTCTCCCGGCTGACCCCTTCGATGATGTTGTAGAGCTCACTAGCCATAAAGTCAGTTCTCGGTTGCCAGTATCCAGTTGCCAGTTCTCCGATTCGCCAAGTACCGGCAACTGGACGCTGGCAACTGGCAACTATATTTCCGGTACCAAATTCGCCTTCTCTACGTTCCCTAACTCAATCTCAACCTTCGTCGCCGCGCCCTCTTTCGGTCGCATCTTCTTCTGATTCTTGCGCGCCGCGCTCAGATCCAGAAGCAGCCGTCCGTTCTCGAAGCTTTCCAGCTTCCCTTCAAAATGCCGGTTATCGTTCACCGGCTCTCGCGTTGTCAACTTCACGCGGCATCCGCGAAAGCGCTCAAAATCTGCCGCCTTCGTCAGCTTGCGATCCAGTCCCGGAGATGAAACTTCCAGTACATACGATCCACCGGGCACCGCATCCTCAACGTCGATGATCGTCCCAAACTCGCGGCTGAAATTCGCGCAATCCTCGTGCGTCACGCCATCCGGACGATGCGCTGCCGGAGCCGCTCCCGGCCGATCAATAAAGACGCGCACCATGCGGTGCTTACCCGCTCCGCAAACCTCCACTTCGACCACTTCCAGCCCGCTCGAGCCTGCCACCCGCTCGGCAATCTGCCGGACCTTATCAAGATCAAGAGCCATGTTTTCAGCAATTTGCGTCCGAATCGCCGAGCCAACTATTTCCGCAAATCGGCCCCAACTAAAAAGTGGGCTTTCGCCCACTGGTGTGCTTCGACAATCCTGGCACTACGACACAACAGTTTTCATCGCTAACTATACGCCGCCCACTTGGAAAACACAAACGCTCGCGTACGGACGCCCGCTGTCCAAGCCGAGCGAACCGGGGTGGAGAAGCTCGGCAGCCGCCGAGGCAGTCAGTCGTCGCGGGACGATCCGGACTTCCAACTGGTAGTTACGGAAGTATCTGAAGTAACCTTGCCGCCGCCTTGCTCATCCTCCAAACTTCTTCTGAATGCAGTTTTCCCGCACCCATCTCGCCATCGCCATAGGCTCCGCGAGCCTGCTGGTGCTGGTGTTTCTCTTCTATCTGAACTGGCTCAGCAACCAGGGGCCGGTTCTGTCGCGCTCCGAGGAACTCGACCCGCTCACGAAGATGCCGATCAGCATCACCATGAATCCGTTCCGCGATCGCACCATCGAACGCACCGCCAACGGTTTTATTTCGGAGATGCGCGACGGCAATTGCCGCAAACTGCTCGCGCAGTGGGAAAAAGATTACCGCAGGAAGCGCGCCGCCTTTCTTTGCACCTCCGAAGCCCAACATCCGCTGATTTCGTGGAACCTGGTGCAATGGGAAGACGCGCCGCCGCTCGTGATTCTGTACTACAAAGGCAAGCGTTACAGCAGTCCCAGCCAGGATGCAACCTACAAGGATCTTTTCTCAGTGACCGAAGAAAAGGGAGATTCCGGCTGGACGGTTACGAAGTACGACGCGTTTTACTGATATCTCTGCTGCAAGAATCGCCGACCAAGCTTCCCGGTTCCCTCAACCCCTCGACGAACTTCTTCGCCGATGCATTACTTCGTGATGTGGTGAGCAGCCGTTTCTTTCGCCAGCAGCCTCACGGCCTGCACATCGCCAGATCTGGCTTCCTGGGCGGTCTTAACCTGAGTCTCCGTCACTTCCTGCAGGGTTTGGGCAGCGGCACTGATCTGCACCGTGTCGGTGGGCCGTGATTGTGGTGCGGCCGCGCGCTGCGGTGGTCTCGGTGCAGGCGCTGGTTGGCGCGCTTCTGACGACTGAGCTGCAGCCTGGGCTTGGGCTTGCGTGGTAGGACTTACTGGATTGACCATCTGTGAGATCCCCCCTACACGGTTCCATCGGCACCAAAGTCTATAGACTTTAGCTTTGAGAGCAGAGCAGTCCGGATGGCCCAAACGACTCAGCATAAGTAACCACCTATTGATTACCGGGGTCTGCCTTGAGGGGTTACTCGGCGTACTCGGCGTCTCGGCGGTGAAACGCTTTAACTGACAGCTGATAACGGAGAGCTGACCGCTACCCGCCGATATGCACCATCGTCCGCGAGGCCGGCACAAATCCCGGCTCCCCGATGTGGTGCCGTTCTTCTTTCTTCTCCACTGCTTTCACGATGAACTCTGTGAGCTTCTGGTCGGCCGCGCCGCGCCGCATCAACTCGTGCAGGTCGTGATCCCACGCGGAAAATAGACACGTGCGGAGCTTGCCGTCCGATGTAATGCGGATCCGGCTGCAGTGCCCGCAGAACGGATGCGACACTGGTGCGATGATTCCAATCTCGCCCAAGCCATCGGAGAAGCGGTATCGCCGCGCCGTCTCACTGCGCTCGTGCGCCATCTCCTCCAGCGGCAGATACTCTGCCATGCGGGAAACGATCTCATCGAGGCGCACTACGATCTCCGGCGTCCACACGCGGTCTTCTTCGAGCGGCATGAATTCGATGAAGCGCACCACCACCCGCTCCTCCCGCGCGAACATCCCAAACGGAATGATCTGATCTTCATTGAAGCCGCGCAGCAGCACGCAATTGATCTTCACCGGATCGAGACCCGCCCGCCGTGACGCGCGCACTCCCGCCAGCACACTCTCGTATCCATTCGGCACGCGCGTGATGCGCGCAAAGCGCTCCGGATCCACAGCATCCATGCTGACGGTCACGCGGTCGAGACCGGCGTCTTTCAGCGGCTGCGCGATCTCCGCCAGCAAGTGGCCGTTCGTGGTCACTGCGATCTCGGGCTTTTTCCCGTCCAGAGTGCGCAACTTGGCGAGGTCGCGTACGAACTCCACAATGCCCTTGCGCAGCAGGGGTTCGCCGCCGGTGAGGCGGATTTTTGTGATCCCGAGCCCCACCAGGATCCGCGCCATCCGCAGATAGTCTTCAAATGGAAGCTCGGCATACGCCGCGCCGTTGGTCCCCGTCCGGCAGTACACACACCGGTAGTTGCAGCGGTCGGTGATCGAGATCCGCAGATCGTGGATCGGGCGTCCGAAATTGTCAGAAAGCGGCATTTAGCATTTAGCACTTAGCATTTAGCTTTCGCACCGCACCGAGCCGGTCTGGCTAAGTGCTAAACGCTAAGTGCTAAATGCTTGGTAAGGAAGCAGGCGGGCACTATCCCAGCGAGCGTTTCCTTTCCAAACACGGGAGGCGCAGACGTTTCCATCTGCACCCTCGAATCGCACCTTATCCCGGTGCGACCCTCGCCCCCGCAGCCAGAGAATCGGTCAGGCCACGGGGATCGGAAACTCGACGACCATTATAGATGCCGAAGGCGAGCTTCGCGAATCGCCAAAACCTCATCGGTGGAGAGCCGGGCGTCCCGCCCGGCGGACGGGCGAGACGCCCGTCTCTCCATAGGACTGTTAAACTTTTCCCATGAAAGCACTCGTCATCACTCGATTTGGCGGGCCCGAGGTTCTCGAATTGCAGCAGGTTCCCGACGCGCATCCCGCCCCCGAGCAGCTTCTGGTGAAAGTGGAAGCGGGCGGCTTGAACTTTGCCGACCTGCTCACCGCGCGCGGCGGATACGCCGGCACTCCCAAGCCGCCACTTACCGCCGGCCGCGAATTTGCTGGCCGCGAAGGTTCGGGCGGACGTCGCGTCATGGGCTACACCCAGTGGGCTGCCTTCGCCGAGCGCGCCGTGGTGCATCGCAACCTCGTCTGGCCCATTCCGGAAGGTTGGACCGCGGAACAGGCTGCTGCTTTCCCAGTAAATTTCTTCACCGCCTACTTCGCCTACTGGAAGGCGGGTTTGCTCGAGAAGGCGTCTGGCGCCCGCGTCCTGATTCACGCCGTCGCTGGCGGAGTTGGCACCGCCGCCGTGCAAATCGGAAAAATCCTCGGCGTCGAAATGTACGGAACTTCTTCTTCCGACGACAAGCTGGCCCGCGTACGCGAGCTCGGCCTGCAACACGGCATCAACTACAAGCAGCGCGATTATGTGGAAGCGATCAGAGATCTGACGAGCGGCGAAGGCGTTGACGCGGTTTTCGAAATGCTCGGCGGCGAGCACGTCGCGAAAAGCGTCCGCTGCCTGCGCGACTTCGGACGCGTCATCGTCTACGGCTCCGCCACCGGCGAAATTCCGCAACTCGACACCCGCCTTCTCTACGCCAAAGGCGCCAGCGTCCACGGGCTCTGGCTCTCCTATCTGAGCGCCAACCGCCCCCTTATGGAATCGGCGTGGAAGCAGCTTTCCGAATGGCTGGCCGCCGGGAAGCTCCATCCAGTGATCGGGAACGTGTTCCCGCTGGAACAGGCGCGCGAAGCCTACACGCTAATGCAGGAAGGCAAGAATTACGGCAAGATCGTGCTGAAGATTAGTTAGCAGCTCATTAATTACGTTAATTACGTTGGTCATTCCGAACGAAGCGAGGGATCTGCAGTTCTTCCCTGCGACCCGAATTCCAGACAAAACATTTCCACCTTGTTACTCCCCACAACACGCACTAAGTAGGTCGCTAACGCAGCCGCCACCAGCACGTCCAATACGCATGGTCACAAGAGTCCTGGCTCACAAAGAACAAATCGGGAACCGATTCAAACCGGGATTCGTATCTTGTAGCGAACCAACGTGGGGTGGACGAAATAAACTTCGACCCACTTAGAGAATTTGCAGGGTGACGGGACTGGCGCAGGCATGGTTTGGCGGCCCTGGATGCGCCGAGTCCCGGCAAAAAGAACGAGCGTAAGGCCCGCGTCTTTTTGCCTCACCCTGACCTGCGCATTGTAGGAGTTTGCAGGAAAAAGGCAAGCCCTCAGCCGAGCGTCCTCGAACCACCACCAGCCGCCCCTAACGTCCCGGCCAGAAACCGGGCAGAAAGCGAAGGAGCAAATGAAACTGAACCATCTGGCAAAGACTGTTGTGCTCGGGCTGGCCGTGATGCTCGCATCGAGTGCGTTCGCAAGCAACAAGGGTTCGCTGCAGGTGCGGGAGTCGGTCGAAGTCAACGGCCAGCAACTCGCCCCCGGACAATACCAACTGCGGTGGGACGGCACCGGGGCAAACGTCGAGGTCAGCTTCATGCAGGGCAAGAAGGAAGTTGCGAAAGCCTCGGCGAAAGTCGTCGCACTCGACAAAGCGCCTGACTACGATGCCGCGGTGGTAGACCACTCGGACGGCAAGGCAAGGGTTTCAGAAATACGCTTCGCGGGCAAGAAATACGTTCTCGCCATCGGCGCGACCGAGAAGGCCGAAATGAGCGGAGGCTCAAACCGGTAACTTACTAACTTCTCGAAACAACACAAGCCAACGTTGTCATCCCCGGGCGCAGCGAAGGATTTGCAGTTCGCTGCAAAATGCAGGTCCCCAGCCTCGCTCGGGATAACAACTCTATCGAGGCGTATCTCGCCCTTTGCGATTGCCTCACCGGCGAGGGGTGCTTTCTCGGCATCAGTACTTCGGCATCTTCGGATCGATCCGCTCCGCCCACGCGTTGATCCCACCGCTCAGGTTATAGACCTTCGTAAATCCCGCGCGGCGCAGAAAGTTTACTGCCTTGGCGCTGCGTCCGCCCACCTTACAATGGGCCACGATCTCACGGCCACTGTCGAGTTCGCTTACACGCTTCGGTATGTCGCCCACCGGGATGAGATATCCCCTCAGGTTACAAATCTGGTACTCGTGGGGCTCGCGCACGTCGAGAATAAACACGTCGGCCTTGGCGTCTAACTTCTTCTTTAAATCCTCCACCGAGATGGCCGGGATGTCATTTCCAGCGGGTCCTTCCTGCCCTCGGATTCCGCAGAACTGATCGTAATCAATGAGCTGGGTGATGGTTCGGTGCGTGCCGCAGACGGGGCAATCGGGATTCTTCCGCAGCTTCAGTTCGCGGAACTTCAGGCCGAGCGCATCGACCAGCAGCAATCGTCCCGCGAGCGACTCGCCTTGCCCCAGGATTAGCTTGATGGTCTCGGTCGCCTGAATCACGCCGACCAGTCCCGGCAGAATGCCCAGCACTCCGCCCTCGGCGCACGAAGGCACCAGGCCCGGCGGTGGCGGCTCCGGATAGAGGCAGCGATAGCAGGGTCCCTCTTCGGTCGCGAACACACTGGCCTGTCCCTCAAAGCGAAAAATCGACCCGTAAACATTGGGCTTGCCCGTGAGCACGCAAGCGTCGTTGACCAGGTAGCGCGTGGGAAAATTGTCGGTGCCGTCGGCCACGATGTCGAACTCGCGAAACAATTCCAGGGCATTGGCGCTGGTCAGCTTCATGTCGAACGTGCGCAGGTTCACGAACGGATTGAGCGCTTTCAGCTTCTCAGCGGCGGAGTCGAGTTTCTTGCGGCCCACGTCGTTGGTACTGTGAATGATCTGGCGCTGCAGGTTGGTGTAATCCACCACGTCAAAGTCGACGATGCCAAGCGTGCCCACGCCGGCCGCCGTCAAGTAAAGTGCCAGCGGCGACCCGAGTCCGCCCACGCCAATGCACAGTACTTTCGCGGCCTTCAGCTTCTGCTGCCCGTCCATGCGCACTTCGGGCATGATCAGATGGCGCGAGTAGCGCAGGATCTCATCGTTGCTTAAAACGGGTTCGGGTTGGGTTTCGGTGACGGTGGCCATAAAGTCCTTCTGAGATTCTAGTCGGCTTGACTGCGAACTAATTTGCGAACTGCAGACAGCGTCGACAGCGCGCGGGGCGGGGCATTCGGCCCGGTGTCGGTTCGCAGGTCATATCCAGGAAACTCATATTCAAATCATAACCCAGCCGCCGGCAATCGACGGCACAATCGAAATGGTATCACCCTCGTTAAGCGCGGTGGCTTCTTTTTGCAGGTAGCGCATGTCTTCGTCGTTGACGTAGACGTTCACGAACGTGCGCAGCTTGCCCTCGTCGGTATAAAGGTGCCGCTTCAGGTCGGGATGCTGCGAAACCAAGCCAGCCAAGGCCTCGCCCACGGTTTTTCCAGGGACATCGACCGAGGCCAGTTTCCCGGAGTACTGGCGCAGTGGAGATGGAATCTGGATCTGTGGCATACAAAGAAGATGCTATCGTACTCGCGAAAGATGCAAGCTGGAATGGATCGACGGGCGTCCCCGCCCGTCCACCACCGAACGAATGAGGGACAAACGAGATGGGCAGTGAAGAAGACCAACGCCCGCGAGGCTTTATCCCGATAGGCATATTTTTCCTATTTGGCGCAACCATGGCCGCCTATGCCAGCGTCACCCTGCTCAAACCGGGGACCGCGCTCGATGCGTTGTGGGCGTTGAACAAGGCCGCTCATACTCGCCTTGCGTCCTTAGGCGAGGGAGCCGGACTTGGTTTTGTGGCGCTGTCGCTGCTGTTGTGTGCCACGTCCGTCGGCTGGTTCCGCCGCCGCTACTGGGGCTGGGTTCTGGGGACAGCGATTATTGCGATCAACGCGGCGGGCGATCTGGCGAATCTGACGATGGGAGAACATTGGAAAGGTGCGGTGGGGGTGGCGATCGCGGGGCTGCTACTGATCTACATGACTCGCCCGCGGGTGAGGAGGTGCTTCGGGACAAAGATGAAATAAAGGATCTGCTCTCGCCTTGGTCTCTTCGGTTGCGGCTGTCAGGACAGAGAGACCTGCTTTGACGGACGCCCAAATGCCAAACTTGCGGGCATCGCGGGCCGTCGGGCACTAATACAAAACCAGCGCTTTGCCGATCAAAACACCAGGACGGCAGTGCATGTCTGAAGCGACCGGCGTGGCGAAATCAAAATCGGTGGAAGGAAGTTTGACGTGTGATCGCATTTGTGACGAGCATGCACGGGAAGCGAAACTCATCCAATCCTCGCTGTTGCCCACGGGCGTGCTTTACCACGAGTCCGTCGAGGTCGCTCCCCACTTTGTGCCCTTCGCCGACGTGGGGGGCGACTTTGCCGATTTCTTCCTTTTACCGGACGGTTTGGTCGGCATCTATCTCGGGGACGTCGTCGGGAAGGGGTTGCCGGCGGCCATGTACGGCGCGCTCGTGATGGGAACCCTGCGGGGGATTCACAAGTGCGGTACGGACACCGCCAAAGTTCTCACCCTGTTGAACGAGCGCCTGGTGCAGCGCCCAATCCGGGGCCGCTTTTGCTCGACCTTGTATGCCCTTTTCAATCCCGCCACGCGAGAACTCATTTTCTCCAACGCCGGGACGCCACTGCCCCTCTTGATCTCCGGAGAGGGGTGTCGACAACTGGGCGAGGGTGGACTCCCTTCGGGAATGTTTGCCGGCGCCACTTACGACCGGCACGTCGTGCAACTCGACCCGGGAGACGGCGTTCTGTTCGCAAGCGACGGTCTTCATGAATTGCGCAATGCAGAGGGGGTAGAGTTCTGCACCGCCCGATTGGAAGAAGTTTGGCTGCAATGTTGGCGCAAATCGGCAACCGAATCCGTGGATTTCGTCTTTGATCGCCAGTCGGCTTTCTCCAACGGCAATCCACCACACGACGATATTACCGCGGTGGTGCTGAAGGTACCGCCTTTAGCCGCGGGGCATTCCACCTCGGTGTCATGACACTTCCGTCTTCTCATCCGTGAATTTCTTGTCGGCCTCGTCGCTGCCCACCAGTTCGAACGAATTCGTGATTCCGGCCGTGCCCTTTTCCACGCTGGTGATCACATAGGAACAGCCGAACCAATGGGCTTCCGCGAGGTCGGTGGTCGACCAGTGCGCGGGGTGGTCGGGATGGGAGTGATAGAAGCCGACGATCTCCTCGCCGCGCTCGCGGCCCTCGCGCTGTATGCGGATCAGTTCCTTGGGATCGATGTGGTAGCGGTTGTGGGGCGAGTCGGCGCGCGTGTTGCCACAACGGGCGATGCACGAGGCGGTCTTTGAGCCGTTATTGTCGAACCGCCCAAGCAGCACGCCGCAGCACTCGTGGGGGTAGGTCTGCTCTCCGTGTTGACGAAGGGACCTGTAGGCAGAATGAGAGAGCTTGAGCATCAGAAGAACCATTTCACCACAGAGACACAGAGTCACGGAGAAAATCCAGAAAAAGGTCTTCTCCGTGACTCTGTGTCTCCGTGGTGAATCTGATCTCACCCCTCCTGCCAAAATCTCTCGCTCAAATATTTCTCACCCGAGTCGCAGAGGATGGTAACGATCGTCGCGGGTTGATCGATCTTCAGGCGCCCGGCAATCTGCAAGCAGCCAACCACGGCCGCTGCGGCGGAGACTCCGACCAGCAGACCTTGTTCGCGCGCCAGGCGGCGGGCCATGGCGTGTGCATCTTCGGTCACGATCTCCAGGTTCTGATCGGCGAGCGATGAATCGTAAATGCGCGGCACGATCGCCGAAGGCAAGTGCTTCGCGCCTTCGATGCCGTGGAAGGCGGAGTCGGGCTGCAGCGAGATGCAGCGAATCTTCGGATTCAACTCCTTCAAACGGCGCGTGGCCCCGACGAAGGTTCCGGTGGTTCCGAGCATGGCGACGAAATGCGTTATACGTCCTTCGGTTTGTTGCCAGATTTCGTTGGCGGTCGTCTCATAGTGGGCACGCCAGTTAGCGTCGTTCGAATACTGATCGGCGTAAAAATAGAGATCGGGATGGCGCTCGGCATATTGGCGCGCGATCTTGATGGCGCCGTCGGAACCCTCGCCAGGGTCGGTGTAGATGATATTTGCGCCGTATGCCTGTAGAATGCGCTTTCGCTCGGGAGAAACATTCTCCGGCACGCAGAGGGTGACGGGGAATCCGAGAGCGGCGCCGAGCATGGCGTAGGCGATGCCGGTGTTCCCGCTGGTGGAATCCAGCAAAATCTTGCCGGGACCAAGTTTGCCGGCACGGCGTGCGGCGGCCACAATGCTGGCAGCCGTGCGATCTTTGACGGACCCGCCGGGGTTGTGCCATTCGGCCTTGCCCAAAAGTCTTACGCTCGGCAAATCGCGAGTAAGCGTGTCAAGCGGCAACAGGGGCGTGTTGCCGATTTGAGCGAATACAGCTTCTCCGGGCGGGCCAGACGCGGCTTTGGCGCGGGAAGGCCACAGCGATGGCGCGGAGCCGTGGGCTGCAGGTGTCATGGAACGTGAATACCCTTCATGACTAGAGTAATGTGCCCGCAATCTTAAAAAGGTATATCTATACTAACGTTGTTGAATTCCAAGTGATTAGATTCGCGCCGGGCAGATTTGGTTCCGTCGAATCTGCAGAAGCCGCATCTAACCGCAGGTAACGAGAATTGAGTTCATAAAATGGCAGCGAAAGTCGAACAACGAACCTACGAAGACGCAGTCGCGTGGCTGCGTGACCATGGCTTTGACCTGATTGAAGCTCCGGGCGCGCAAATCCGCGTGTTCCTGAAGAAGTACAAGTGCTCGGCGGCGATCCAGAAGACCGACGACGGCGGCGCGAAAATCTTCGCCTATCCGGGATACATGATCGGCAGTGAAATTTCGAAGCTGGTGAACCGCGGATACCAGCAATTTCTGAAGACGACGAAGACCGAGGTGCCGGCTACAGCCGACCATCTGAACGCCCTTCACCAGTTTGCCGAAGAAATGAAAGAGGCGCTGGCCCTGCCCAGCCTCTACAACGAATCGCTCGGGACCGTGAGCGAGTCGTACCAGTACGATCGCATCAAAGACCGCGACCAGCCCGAGGTTGACCGTCCGAAACGGCCCTGGGAGACGATGAAGGCAAAGGCGGCTGCGGCGACGAAGAAGAGTCAGGCGTAAGGGAGTTGTCAGCTCTCAGCCGTCAGCTCTCAGTTTTCGGCTGGCTGGGCTTCGTATCAGGGCATCGCCTCAGCGTTGCGGTAGGCCTGCGAGGTGGGATACCCCGTTGGGGCTACCGATCACAAATCGATCCCGCACTTCAGTAGTGCGGTCAGTTTGAGATTCATTCCGCTTTGGCAAGCATTTCGAGCGCAACGTCGGTCAACGAACGATTCTCGTTACTGACAGCAAAGTCCTCTAATTGCGCACGATCAAGGATGACATTCAATTTCGCAACCCGCGCAACATATTCCCGCTGCGATATTCCTAAATCACGGATCTCTGCGCGTCGCTTCATCGCTGCGATGCTCGCGGTGAGACGGCAGACGAAGGTGTTTGCAGCCGGAATAATGTCGCGACAGAGTTTTAGCTGAGCCTCGTCTTCGAGTGCGCGAGCCAGTAAGAATCGCTGCACTCCCTGGGCGGCATAGTTCCTGCAGATAGACCGAAGGTTGTTGTACATCACATCATCGTTGAAAGTTGCGGACGGAAGATGAGCAAGGCCGAGCGCATCCAGGTCGATTGCCGCATGGACAATCTGGCGCTGGGCGAGGATATCCGAGGCTTCGCCCAGGACAGCTGTCTTTCCGGCCCCCATCGTGCCCGTAATGATCAGCAACGATTCCGTAAGCCCTCCATCGCTCTTCGATCTTTTCACGCTTTGACAGCCAGCGCGAGGCAGAAACAGTCAAACTGACCCACTACCCGCCCTTCCTTCCTCATTTACTCTCTGCTCAAGAAATCTAAAACGGTATGATCCCAGATCAAGGCTCATGGAGGGCTTATGCGGGACTTGGTTTTTCTTGTGGGAGTGATTGCCACGCTGGCCGTGGTTGGTATTGGGCAGGACAGTGGGGAGGCCGGGCCCGTCGCGATTCGCAAGGTGATTGAGGAGCAACAGGCGGCCTGGAATCGTCAGAATCTGGAGGGCTTCATGGCAGGATATTGGAATTCCCCGGAGCTGACGTTCTTTTCGGGAGCACATGAATCGAAAGGCTGGCAAGCGGCACTGGATCGCTATAAGAAAAGCTATCAGGGCGCGGGCCACGAAATGGGCAAGCTCGAATTCGCGAACTTGCGGATCGAGATGCTGGGGACGAATGCGGCGTTTGTGCGCGGCGAGTTTCACCTGACGATGTCGGATGGACAGACGCCGCGTGGCCTGTTTACGCTAGTCTTTCGCAAGTTCCCCGAGGGATGGAAGATTGTGCACGACCACTCAGCGGGAGAGTAACAGGTTAGAGGTCAGATTGCTGAGGTCGTATGCATTGTCATCCTGAGCGAAGCGAAGGACCTGCTTTTGCCGGCGCATAGAGACAGCAGGTCCTTCGCTTCGCTCAGGATGACAATCTGGATTTAGGCTGCGAACCAACGGGACATCACGCTATCGCCCCCGATCCATCGCCTCGTTCGCCAGCCGATCTGCCGTCTGGTTGTGTTCCCGGAGCGCATGCCTGATCTCGAAGTGTTCGAGTTGCCGCACCAGTTGCTGCGCCTCGTCGTACAGCTTGCGCAGTTCGGGATGCCGCACCTTGTAGATACCTTTCATTTGCCGAACCATCAGTTCGGAATCGCTGATCACCTTGAGTGCTTTGATCTGGTGTTCGGCGGCGTAACGCAGAGCGGCAAGCAGTCCCTGATACTCGGCATAGTTGTTGGTGCGGTGTCCAAGGTATTCGCTCAACTCGGCGATCGGGTGGCCGGAAGCGTCCTGAATGGCGACCCCGTACCCCGCAGGTCCAGGATTGCCGCGTGCTCCGCCGTCAACGTGAGCTGTGTGAGTGGCAGCCGTGGATTTCGGCGCGGAGAAAAGATTGCTGGAACTGGAAGAGCGCGGAGGCATAAAGGAGTTTACAACGGGAGCGGGATTTCACCCGCGCAAGTGGACTTGAAAGCACGGGCAGGGGAAAGCCCGTGGCCAGCCTGACACCGTTGCGCTTCGGCTGGACCCAAGACAGCGGAAACGGTAAAAACCCTGTGCCGTCCTCACCCTGCCCACAAGCAACGAGCATACCTCTGGGCGGTGGATCGACGCAACGTGGGGCTGACTCCATTACCAGCCGATCCCGGCTCGGCGTGCCAGGACACTTCGTCTTATCTTCCGGTAGCCAGCCGAGTGGCCAACCGCTGCGGCAAATTGGCAGCAAGAATTTTCTCTTGCGCCACGCGCACGTTGTACGGCACGCGATAGAAAGTAACAATCCAGGCTTCGGAGTCGAACATGGCAAAGGCGGCGCGCCAGTCGCCATCGCGGGGCTGGCCGACCGAGCCGGGGTTGATGAGGTAGCGGCGATCCTTGCGCAGCGGCCAGTCGGACGACTCGGGCTGGCCCACGGTGCGATATCCGGGACGGTACGCTTCGCTGATCTCACCCGAAAGCACGAAACCTCCTTGAAGGTGAGTGTGTCCAAAGAATGTAACGGGAACCGGGTCGGTGATGAGCGGCTCGATGGCGTCGCGGGCGCTGACCATGTATTCATCTTCGTCAAGCGCGGAGCCGTGGACGAACTGCAGGCCGGGGAGTCCCTCGAGTCGGATGGGACCCTGCGGGAGGGAGCGCAGCCATTCGAGATTTTCGGGCGTGAGCTGGTCGCGAGTCCAGAGCGTAGCCAGGCCGGCGACGGGATTGAAGTCCTGGAGGTTCATGAGGCCGCAGACGGCTTTGTCGTGATTGCCGCGCACGAACACGTGTCCGATCTCTTGCGAGCGGGCAATGACTTCATTGGGATTGCCGCCGTAGCCAACGCTATCGCCAAGATTGACGACGAGGTCGTGAGCGGGCGCCGCGGTCAGACACGCGTCCAGCGCTTCGAGGTTGCTATGAATGTCGCTAAGAAGAAGGATACGCACGGCAAAGGGAGGATTATAGCTTCTCTGGAGGGAAAACGACGAGGCGGGGACTGAGGAAGGTCAAGATCTGCAACCACAGAGGACACAGGGGAACCCAGACGGACGCTTCAGCGTAGTTGGTGCCGATACAGTCCTAATGAGTCTCAGCCTTGTGGCGGATTCACGACCGGACAGCGGGCACAATGTCCAGCGCTCACCTCGACCAGAGGTGGAAGCCCAACCGCACAGGCGGCGACGCGGTACGAGCAGCGGGGTTCGAAGGGGCATCCGGGGGGAAGCTGGGCGATGGGCGGCACGGTACCTTCGATGGTCGCCAGGGGAAGAGCGCGGTCGGTCGCAAGGGTCGGAATGGCTCGCAGCAGGCCCTGCGTATAGGGATGTGCGGGTGCGCGGAAAATGTCGGCCTTGGCGCCGAGTTCGACCAGGCTCCCGGCGTACATGACGGCAACGCGATCGGCGACGTGCGACACCACCGCGAGATCGTGCGAGATGAAGAGCATCGCCAACCCGAATTTGTGGCGCAGGTCGTTCAGCAGGTCGAGGATTTGCTGCTGGATGGTGACGTCCAGGGCAGTGGTCGGCTCGTCGGCAATGAGCAGTTGCGGACGATTGACGATGGCCATGGCGATCATAACGCGCTGGCGCATGCCTCCGGAGAGTTGGTGCGGATAACTGCGGGCGCGTTCGTCGGGATCAGGGATGGCAACGTCGCGCATGCCCTCGACCGCCTGGCCCCACGCTTCCGATTTCGAAACACGCCGGTGAGCGAGCACGGCTTCCGCAATCTGGTCGCCGACCCGCATCACCGGATTGAGGGCGGTCATGGGCTCCTGGAAGATCATAGCCATGCGCGAGCCGCGGAGTTCGCGCAGCCGATCGGGGGGCAAACTGGTGAGATGCGTGGGCGCGCCGTCGCCGTTTTGGAAAGTGATTTCGCCTTTGACGGTGGCGGCGGGCGGGAGCAGGCCCATGATGGCAAGCGAGGTGACGGACTTGCCCGAGCCGGATTCGCCGACTAGTCCAACGACTTCGCCGTGAGCGATGGAGAATGAGAGGTGGCGCACGGCGGCCACACCGCCGCCGTTCTGCCGTGCTGGCAGAGGCGCCCGCCCTCGCCCTCCGGGGGATTGCGGGAACTCGATGGTCAGGTCGCGGACGTCGAGCAGCGGGCGCACGAAGAGTATGGTATCAGCGCCCGGACTACTTCTTGGGCCGCGATTCCGGCGGCACTAGCCCGGCCGCGCGGTAGTAGACCACCAACTGCCCGTAGTGTTCTCCCGAGTGCTCGAGCAGGCCCCAGGCCATGTCGGACACGCGCGTCTGCTGATTCGAGAACGGATCGACGATCAGGTCGTTCATCCCCTTATCGCCCTTCTGCTGGATCGCCGCCGCGCCGTCGGCAAACGCCTTCTTTACAAACTCGACCACAGCGGCTTTCGTTTTGTACTGCTCCCGCTTGGGGTCTTCTCCAGCCGGCGGTTTCAGCCCCATCGCCGGATTGGTGAAGAAATAATTCGCGCCAGCCGCGTGCAACAGTTGCTCGGCAAAGCTCCGCTGCGCCGGCACCGGCTTGAAGTCGTACTTGTCTTCAGGAAAATCTTCCGCCATCGCAATCAACTTGCGACCAACATCGTTCCAACTCTCCAGCAAAGCCTGCGACGGCCCCACCGCCGGCTTCGGCGGCGCTTCTTTCTTCATGGTGTCTTGCGCCGCAGCGAGCGCTGCAAGAATCAATCCCGCGAAAACTACACTTACAATTCGCTTCTTCATTTCGCCAATCCTCCAATAATCATCTTCTTATAACCTGGACCAGCCCCTGAAGGGTGTGCTGAGAACTCGGTCGTCCCTCCGGGACTCGAATCATCTGTTGCACTCTTCCCAGCGCTGAAGCGCTGGGCTAAGCTAGGTCGCCCCTCCGGGGCTCCATTCTCCCATTTTCAGAGCAGCCTGCCGGTCCACCTACTCCAGTCCAGCCTTCCCCAGCATTTCCAGAAACTGTTTCTGCGTGCGCATGTCGATCGACTGCGCTACCAGCTTGCCTTTGCGGTCGTAGACAAAATTCTTCGGAATTCCTTGCACCACGAACAGGTCATTCACCTTGCGCTCGGGGTCGAGTAGCACGGGAAACGAAATCTTCCGCTCGCGGATAAACGGCTCCACTTTCGCCGCCTCTTCATCGGAAATGCCCAGTACCACCAGCCCTTGCGAGCGGAAGCGCCCGTAGAGGGCCTCCAAATCCGGCATCTCCTTGCGGCATGGCGGACACCACGTCGCCCAGAAATTCACCAGCACCACTTTGCCCCGCAGGTCGGCAAACGTCCAAGTCTTGCCGGAAAGATCTCTTAGGGTAAAGTCCGGATGCTCACGCTTGCGGTCATCGGCCTCGAGCTGCGCCATGGCCGCGCGAAACTGCCCGCCATCATTCGCGAGATCGACGGTGACCTCGATATGCTCGTAACGCACCAGCGTGGCCAGCTCAAGATATGGATACGCCGGCTCGCGTACGGCCTTGCCTCCCGCATCGGAATCTTTCGACTCCTCCCAAGGTACGGGCCGTTCGCGCAACGTTTCGGCCAGCGTCGTCGCTACTTCCTGTAGTGTGTTGTGTCCGAAATCGCCTTCGGTGGAAAGTCCCGCCAGGTTTACTGCCAGACGTAGCTTGTTCTCGGTTGGGGGCAGTTTCCGGATCTTCAGCGCCAGATCTTTCGTCGTTCCCGCCCGGACGTCATCCGCGAGGGCGCGCAGCCCGTGGATTTGGTCTGCGAGCGGCTTTTCTTCCGCGCTCGAGACTATTTCTTTCTTCTGGGCCGCGGCGAACTGCAGGGCGAAGGTCAGCGCCGCGATCACGAAGAGGAGTTTTATCCCGTGAAGCAATCGGTCGCGTTTCATTGCCCACCTAGCTTAGCAAGAGGCGGTCTCCCGTACCAATCGCGTGCCGGCTTTAGCAGCTTGTAGTGGAATAGAGAACACGTTTTTGACGCTCAATTTGCTAAATTTTGTCATCCTGAGCGAAGCGAAGGACCTGCTTTCGGCGCACGAGAAAGCAGGTCCTTCGCTTCGCTCAGGATGACAATTCATAATGATGCCAATTCATGGATGACGACGATTTATGAGCGGATTGCTCGTGCGCGAACATTGGCCAGGGGCTCCTAGAAGGCGCTGCCGCCCCCGCCGCCGAAGCCGCCGCCGGAGAAGCCTCCTCCTCTTCCTCCACCTCCTCCGAAGCCCGACCCGCCGGAACTGGCTCTGGGCGCGGAGACGAAGACCTGGTTCATGTCCGATGCCATGCTGTGCATCGAGCTCGAAAAGAAAAGCGGACTGAACCCAACGTAGCCGTTGGGCGAGACGTACCAGTTCGGAGGATCCTTCACGATGCCGTCGAACGCCTGCGCCCAATGGTGTTCGACGCCCAACGCCATGGCGTAGGGGAGAAATTTTTCAAACGTGTCGGGCGGCATGCGCTTGATGCGATCGGCGTCGACACGGTTCATGAACTCCTGGAATCCGAGGACCGCGATTGTGGTGCGCGCCCCGGATACAGTCTTCGCCGTCATCTGGCGCGCAAAGAACCACCAGATCAGCGCGGAAACCAGAACGCTCCCGATCACCAGCGGAATGGAATAGAACAGGTTCATCCAGCCCATAACCTGCACGGCGACCGCCAGGATCGCGATGGCGACGGCGGCGGCAATGCTGTAACCATTGGCCGATTCCGGGTCGAGCAGGTAGATGCCCTTGCTCTTCAGCTCCGACATGATGTCTTCGCGCACTACGGGAATCACGGTGTAGAAGCGGTTCTTCAGGCTGGAAAGGCGCGTTTCGGCGCCGCCGAGAAAGATATTTTCCAGCATCACGCGCTCGTGGGGCATAAGGTCGGAGCCCCACTGCTCGCGCGGCTTTTGCAAGTGGAATAAATAGTCTTTGTGGTGAAAGACCAGGAAAGTATCGACTTTTTCTTCGATCTTGATGTACCCATGCACCGCCAGATCGACGATGGTGCTGGTGATGTCGCGGGGGTGGATGGTGTCGTCGATCAAAGTTCCGGCTTCGGCGGGAGACATGCCCTTCGGCGGTTCGTACTGCGGGGCCACAGACACGCCGGGATCGGGATCGCGTCCCACCGAATACCAGAGAGTGAACATCGCGGCGAGAGTCAACAGCGGCAGAAACAGAATGGGATTACTGCCCAGGAACCATTCTAACTTGGTGAGCGCGGACGAGGCCTTGAGCACCCCCTGCGGGATGTAAATGTCGATGGTGAGCCCGCCGCGCATGGGCAGCCGCTCAGTCGTTTCGACAAGAACGTCTGCGCCTTTGACTTCGGCAGTTGCTTCGCTCTGCTTGGAGCCGTAGACGCCGGTGAAGGCCTGAGCGCGCAGCCCTCCGGTGGCATTTTCCGGCAGGGTCACGAAGGCCGAGGCATGGTCGATGGGAACCGGCCAATCGTTGCCGGTCACGTTCCAGTAGAACTCGGAGTAATTGTCGTTGTTCTCGTGGAAGAAGCGGACGCCATTGCGAACCGAGTAGTCGATGTTGACGACCCGCGTGGTGTCGACCGCACCGGGTATGTAGATCTTGAGATCGCGGTAGGCTCCCGACTTCGTCGACTCGTACTTCAGCTTGTTTCCATTTTCATCGGTGACACCCGTGACGTTCAGGAACAGTGTGTAGTTGGTTCCCTGCGGTCCGGGATACTCGACCGGTATGGTGCGGTGAATGCCGTGCCACTCGCCGGCAAAAGCGAGAGCGATCTTTTCGCTGACCAGGGCACTGCCATCGGCGGAGATGGAGATGGTGTCCTTGAAATCGGTAACCCGCCAGTTGCGAGCCTGGGCAGCGGCGGTGGTGGTGAGGGCGACGAGAAGCGCGAGACGTGAGAATGGAACGAGCAGTTGGTGTTTCGTATATGCTCCGCGGAACAATTTCAGGACTTCACCCAGTAGAGAATCCGAGGTTGTTGTGGCGGCTGGCCGCTGCCGAGCTGCGCTCGGCATGGACGGGCGGGACGCCCGTCCCCACACCAACATCTCCACAACCACAAACTCTAGAACTTCACCGCGACGGGTTCGCGATCGGCGGCAGCGGTTTCGAAGAACTGCTTCTGCTGGAAGCCGAACATCCCGGCGAGAATATTGGTCGGGAACGACTGAATTTTAGTGTTCAGGTCGCGTACCACGGCGTTGTAGTAGCGGCGGGCGTTTTGAATTGCGTCCTCAATTTCGCTGAGAGAATTCTGCAGCTGGGTGAATTCCTGCGCGGCCTGGAGTTGGGGATAATTTTCGGCCACCGCAAACAGGCTCTTCAGGGCGCCGGTCAGCTGATTCTCGGCCGCAGCCTTGTCGGCTGGGCCGGTGGCCTGCATGGCCATGGAGCGGAATTTCGCGATGTTCTCGAACGTGCCCTTTTCGTGGGCGGCATAGCCCTTGACGGTCTCCACCAGATTTGGAATCAGGTCGTGGCGGCGCTTGAGCTGAACGTCGATGTCGGACCAGGACGATTCGGTGCGAACGCGCAGCTGCACCAGGCTGTTGTACATCGCGATCAGGAAGATGCCAAACAGAACGAGGACTGCCAGAAAAATCCAAGCCATGCGGATTGCTCCTCGATTGCAGTAAAGGTGCGGATTCAAGGGGACGTTAGCACAGAAAGGCCAAGTTTCAAAGGTGCAAGGGTTCTCAGAAGCAAGCTTTCAGAGTTTCAAGGATTCAAAGACTCGTGGCTTATTGTCTGGGAGCGTAGTAACCGCGGCGGGCACGGACTTGCAGGTCCTTCTTCAGAGCGGTGATCTCGATCGAATGGTAGCGTCCGTCGGCGCCGAAGTCGGAGGGTTTGTAGGAAACAGCGTACTGGCTGCGCAGTTCGTCTTCAATCGCCGCGAACGAGCGCGTGATGTCTTTCATTTTGTAAGGAAAAAAGGCGCGGCCGCCAGTGGCGGAAGCAAGGTCATCGAGAACCTTGTCGCCGCGCAGTATCAGGCCGCTATCGTCGGTGGAGATGGCATAAATCAGAACTTCGGCGCGCTCGGCCATTTCAATGGCCTGGGCGCGCGTGTGTTCGCTCTGATTGTCTTCGCCGTCGCTGAGTATGACGATAGCTTTGCGGATGGGGTGGTCGAATTGTTCGCGCAGCAACTTGTCCTGGCATGCCTTGTAAATTGCGTCATAGAGAGCGGTGCCGCCGTGATTCTTCAGGCGCTGCACACCGGCGGCAAGTAAGGACATCTGGTCGGTGAAGTCCTGGGTGAGGTGGCTCTCCTTATTAAAGCCTACAACGAAGGCGCGGTCATAGCCGGGACGAAGTACGTGCTGCAGAAATCCGGTGGCGGATTCTTTTTCAAATCCAAAGCGCCCGTGGACCGAGCCGCTCACGTCCATGAGCAAGCCCAGTTCGATAGGCAGGTCGGTCTCGCGGCGAAAGGCGAGGATGGACTCGACCGGCTTGTGGTCGTCAAAAAAGGAGAAATCATTCTGATTCAAATTGCGGACAAATTTTCCGTGACGATCAGTCGCGATGAACAGCACGTTGACTTCATCGACCCGCTTCTTGATGGTAAGGATGGGTTCGTCCGCCTCATTGCTGGTGTCGGTCGGACCACCGGCGGCACTGCCAGAATTCACCGCCACCGCGGAAGCGGCGAGCACGTAGGGACTGGATTGGGCCCAACCGGCAACGGACAGGCTCAAAACAACGGCGACCCCGAATAGCAGGAGTGCAAATCCGCCAGTCGCCAACCCGAATTTTCTACCCTTCGTCATTCTTTCGCCCTGATTGGGAATCTCAGTTTCGACACCACGAATGTCCGAACCCTCTACCCATTCGATGCACGTCGGGGGCCGAATATCCGAAACACACGGTTCGACTACTGTAGGACGTTATCGGGTGCAAGTCCAAGTTACAAAAGGAGTACGCAGCCGGTGCGCCCTTTAACCATAAGCCGGGCAATGAGTTGGGAGAGCCGTTCAGGATACTTTTTTCATGCTCGGGTGAGTTCCGTGCAAAAATTTCTGAATTCCAGACTCGCGTCCAAACCTGTACTCTTGCGCGTAGGCATGGTATCCGCGCTCGGTCGCTCCAGGAATAATCCGAAAATCGCCGGCGACGCGTTTGGGATTTTGAACAGTTTGGCCTAGCCGGTCTGTCTCATGCTTTGTACGCGGGCCTGCCGCTAAACTCTCAGAATTGCGGAGCCGTTCGCCCAGTTGTGATGCGTCTTATGATTAGAGGATTAGTGGTTTTTGTGGCGCTTCTCTCATGGTCCAATGCAGCGCCGGCCCAGGTTTCGGCGGCTGCGATCGACAGCTTATTCTCGAAATTTGTCAGCGCTCACGATCGGGGTTGCGCGGTGCTGGTGATCAAAGATGGCCAGCCGGTCTTCCGCAAAGGCTATGGTGTGGCCGATCTGCGAACGTTGCAGAAGATCGGCCCGGAAAAGATCGGCCCGGAAACAAACTTTCGGTTGGCATCACTCACCAAGCAATTCACCGCGATGGCAGTGATGCTGCTGGTTCACGATGGCAAGCTGCATTACGACGACCGTCTCACCGGCGTTTTTCCAGACTTCCCTGCCTATGGGAACGCGATTACCCTCCGCCAGTTGCTGAACCACACCTCGGGTCTGGTCGCCTACGAAGACATCATGGCGAAGCAATATGCGGGTATTCCGGATGACAGAATCCCACAGATCAGCGACGCCGGCGTGCTCGACCTGATGAAACAGCAGAGAGGCACGAAATTCACGCCCGGCACGCACTGGGAATACAGCAATTCGGGTTATGTGCTTTTGGCGATGGTCGTGGAAAAACGATCTGGGATGAAATTTGGGGATTTTCTGCGCCAGCGAATTTTCACGCCGCTGGGGATGACCGGCACGATCGCCTACGAAAAGGGCAAGAACGAAGTCACGCATCGCGCCTACGGACACACCCGAACGGCGGAGGGATGGGGCGAAACGGATCAGAGTTCGACTGCGGCGACCCTGGGCGACGGTGGCGTCTATACGTCGCTCGACGATCTTGAAAAATGGGACCACGCACTGACCGCTCACACGCTGCTTCCGGCGAAAGAAATGGAGGCGGGATTGACCCCGGCAACTGCGGCCAACGGCGCTCCTCTGCAGCAATCGGACGGCAGCCTTGCGCCGCTCTACGGCTTCGGATGGTTTCTCAATCCCTACCGCGGGCATCGCCGCTACGCTCATTACGGCGAGACGGTTGGATTTCGGACCGCCATTCAGCGCTTTCCCGATGACCGTCTCACCGTGATTGTCCTGGCGAATCGCGCCGAGGTCGACGCGCCCGCGCTGGCTGAAAGCGTGGCCGACTTGTACTTGCGGAAGCGCTAGCTGGCCTCATTCACGAGGCCGGGAGTCAGGTGACTAAAGCCAAGGGTCAACACACCTCGGTAACCTGTCGTAACACTGTCCTTTCGTGCCATTCTCTTCTTGCCGTTAAAAGCCCATCGACCGCGACTGCCGGGCCAACTCCCGCTGCAGTTGCGGAACTCAAGTGAGGTTTATACATGCTGCAGTCTCCGGAACCGAAGTACACTCCAAACGCAGTTCCTCCCACGAACAGTTACACTCCGGTGAAGCCGGCCACCTCACCCCTGGATCAGGCCAACATCGGACGCTCGCTCGTCATCAAGGGTGAAGTGACGGGCGCGGAATCGCTCTTTATTGATGGACGCGTCGAGGGCACCATCACCTTTCCCGACAATCGCGTCACTGTCGGCCGCAACGGAAACGTCGCGGCGAACATTACCGCCAAGGAAGTCGTCATCATGGGAAAGGTGCATGGCAACGTCGATTGCGCCGATCGGCTGGACATTCGCAGCGAAGGTCTGCTCGCGGGCGATGTGATCACGCATCGCATCAGCGTCGAAGAAGGCGCGATTCTCAAGGGCGGCGTCGAAGTGCGCAACCCCGAAAAGAAAGAGCAGAAAACGCAGGTGCAGGTCCAAGCTCAGAGCAAGCCGGAGCCTCCCAAGGCGATGGCCGCGGCTGCGGGCAACGCGTAAGTTTATTCTGACGAAGTCTGAATTCGAAGTTGGAATTCAAGAATGACGATGGAGGGACGGGCGCCTCGCCCGTCCAGCCGGACGAAGACGCCCGGCGCCTCCATCGTTTTCTGTTTTGGCGAGGATTACTTCCTCGGCTTGAAGTCGAGCGATGCCGAGTTCATGCAGTAGCGAAGCCCGGTCGGCCCGGGACCATCCGGAAACACGTGGCCTAAATGCGCATCGCAGCGGGCACAGCGCGCCTCGGTGCGCGTCATGCCATAACTCGTGTCAGTGTGTTCACTGATGTTCTTGCGGTCGGCGGCGGCATAGAAGCTCGGCCATCCCGTCCCTGAATCAAACTTTGTTTCCGAGCCGAAAAGCAGAGCACCGCAGCAGACGCAGTGGTACGTCCCGTCCTCGTGCTTATTCCAGTACTGCCCGGTGAAAGCGCGCTCGGTGCCGCAGGCGCGGGCCACCTGATACTGCTCAGGAGTAAGCTGCTGCCGCCACTCGGCATCGGTCTTCGAGATCTTATCGCTGAGTTGTTCAGCCATATTCGCGTCTCCAGAACTTAAGATGTGGAATGGACGCAAAAGTTGCAAACCGCAACCCGAGGATCATGCCCACCAAGTTACTAGATCAATCCATACTGTCATCCTGAGCGCAGCAGAACGATTCGCGAAGCGAATCGCTCTGCGGAGTCGAAGGACCCCTACCTCGTCCGTGAACTTTGCGGGGTACGACGCTAGTGCGCTAGAGGCTGGTTCGAGCCCAGCAGCAGCCCGATACCGGCGCGTTTGCGCAACTCCGACAGCAGGGCCGTGGCGGCATTCAGGTAAGTGCGATTGGGATCTGAGGTATCGGCCCAGACCGCGTCATAGACAATCTTGGCCGCTTCCTTCGCATCCATGTGGAGAGCGGCTTCCAGGCGGTCGGCCTGCTGGCGCGCCGCGCCGTAGCAGGTGTGGCAAACGGCGGCCGGTTCGCTGGTCCCGTTATGCTGGTGCTCAAGAACACAACGAAACGTGGCGGCGGCGTTAACCTGCGTATGCAAGGCGAAGGCCTGCGACTTGAGCTCTTTGAGAAAGCGTTCGCGGTCGTCGTCGAGCGGCGCTTCAGTGGCAGGTTGCGGAGCTGCCGGAGCCGTGGAATGCTTCACCGATTCGCTGGGCGAGACCCGCTCCGGCGACTTGCAGATCGGGCAGACGTGCATGTCGGCGGGATAGTAGGCGTGGCAGCGCGAACAAGGCAGGCCGTAACCGACGGCCTTCTTCTCCGGCGCCGAAGCGGCTTCAGGCGCGGAGCCCAGCGGCATGCGCCGCTCTGGAGTCGATAGGACCGCAGCGTTTGCCGACTTCTCCAGTGCTTGCCTGGTCGCGGTGGTTGCCATAAATAGCCCCCGGCGGCGCATCCGGCGCCGCGTTCTACTCTTCACATTGTAGGTTTGTTGATATTCGGAGGCGATACACGTCAGTGCATAGAAAAAGTAACGTCTGATGTGGATCTCCTCCCGACTGAAGATGCGAGTTACTTCGGCGTTGTGATCAACCGGACGACCTCCTGCATACGAGCCCGGTAAAGATTCTGGCTGGGATCCATGCGGGAGGCGATTTCGAGTTCTCCGAGAGCCTCTTCATATTGGTTCAGGGCCATCAGGCAGGCGGCGAGCGAATAGTGATTCTGTGCGCTGGGTTCTAAGCGTAGGGCCTCGCGAAATTCTTTCTCAGCCTCGGCCAGTTGTTGCGTATTCACCAGCGCGGTGCCGAGATAGTGGTGGGCTAGGCCGGATTCGGGATTGAGCGAAACGGCCTTGCGCAGCACGTCCACGGCCTCCTGGTCCTTTCCTTCCAGCAGGAGGGCCTGCCCCAGCACGCGATGTTCGGCCGCGCCCGCAGGGTTGGCCGCGATGGCGGCCCGTAACTCCCGAATCGCGGATGGGTAATCACGCTTGGACATGTAGGCGCGAGCCAGGCAGTTGTGACCGCCTTCCCACTCCGGACTTTGACGATACAGATCCTTGAATTCCGCGATGGCGCTGTCGAAGTCTTCCTTGTCGCAAAGCGTGTTTCCCAGGTTGTTGCGGACGCTGGCCTCTCCCGGGTTGAGCCGCTTGGCCAACCGATACTCCGCGATTGACTCATCCAGCTTACCCTGATCGTGCAGTACGACCCCAAGGTTGCTGTGCGCCTCCCAGAAGTCAGGGCGCAGGCTGAGGGCGTGGCGATAGGCGATGGCGGCGCGGCGCAGGTCTCCCCGATCGCGGTGCGTGATTCCCATATCGAAGTAGACGTCCGCATTCGCGAGCGAGCCCTCGGGTTCGCGCCCGAACGCTTCATCAAAGGCGTGCAGGGCTGCGTCGTAATGACCCTGGGCGTAGAGTGCGAGGCCAAGATAACGGTACGCCTCGGCGTTGGCGGGATCCATGCTGAGAGCGGTGCGCGCTTCGGCGAGGGCGGCATCGGAATCGTCGGTCCGGTAAAACAGGTAGGAAAGCTGGCTGTGCGTTTCGGGGAAGCCGGGCATCAAGCGCGAAGATTCCGTAAATTCGTCGAGCGCTTCGTCGAACCGTTCCTCGCGGCGCAGGAGGGTTCCAAGAACGAAATGTAAAAGAGCATTATTCTGCGAAGCATTGTCCGCGTTGTTGTTGTTGCGCAGCAGGGCGCGGATCTTATCTTCGGCGGCGTCGAAGTTCTTGTCGTGGACCAGAGCGGCAACTTGCGCCGCCGGACCCGAGCAGGAGCAGGAGGCGTTGGCGGCTGCCTTTCGACCCTGACCCACTAGGCTCTGAATCAAGCTCGCGTCAGCCCCGGCCCTCTGCAGGGCACGGGTGCATTGCTGGATGGATTGCGGCGCGGCGTGGCACGAGAGCGTCCGGCTTTCGGCTCCCGTTTGCGCCAGGCGCTCAATCCGCGCACTCGAAATGCCCCCCGCCAGCCACAGGAAAATGGCGTCGGAAGTGAGCGCGGGAGGCCCTTGTTCCGCCTGCAAGGTGCCTGCCGCAAACAAAAGCAAAAGCCATCTAGAGATGCAGCGTTTCACGAAGCCCTCCGGCGTTGTTCGTTCG
>JAIQFO010000087.1 GCA_020073215.1 Terriglobia bacterium
AACATGGAACAACCGACCGATCTCTGGGATCTGGAGCACTATCTGACCGAGAGCCGCAAGAGGATCGATCGCACATACGACTATCGATACTCGGTTCTGACTGATGTCTTCGGGAGGCTGATCCGAGAGGGCCGCCTGAGTGAGAAGGAACTGCAGGTCTCGGGGAAGACAAGCTGGAGTCTATCCGTTCCTATGCCAAGCTTCTAGCCAAACTCGAGGAAGAAAGTTAGGGAGCGGACACGATGTCTACACAACAGCTGTGGGCGCGCTACCTGCCAGGACTGGTGGCTGCCGTGGGCGGTGCAGCTATGATCGTAGCGCCCCCCCGTCCACGTCGAATCACCTTCACAGTGCTGGCCACGCTCCTGGGTCTGGTGTGCATGGAAGCAGAATACTGGGTGGCTTCGGGTTTTCCGAGGTCGGAAGTGCTGTTCTTTGTGGGTGCAATCGCGGTTACGCTGGCAGCACTTGCTGTCGGCAGTGTTGGAACCATGATTCTTGGCCTGGTTGGGCTGCTCTTCTTTGCCTACGTAAACCTCCGTTACGGTGCACCGTACCTCCTGGACTACATAATGCTGGTATTCTATGCGCTGTTGATCGCGTGGTCGCGGCGCACATTAAACTGGTTCCGCTCTGGCATCTTTGCAGTGGGGCGACCCGAGGCGATTGCTGTGATTGCAGTGGAAGTGCTGGCTGCTTGGCGAACGTCCGCCCTCGACAAGTGGGGCTGGATAGCCGGAGGGCATTGGCGGTAGGAGTCGTGATTGAAGCCAAAACGCGTACAAGCGGGAAAGAGCACACTGAAATCCGGGAGCTAATTGCAGCCGGGGCGTCGACTGTCCCTCTGTGAAAATCGGCGAAGAAGCATCGAAACTTCGTTTCATATCGTCTCCTAAGAATGAACCGCGCAACAAGCGATTTTAAGAAATTGCGCGTGTCTCGCTTTATTCTGTGCCCAGCAGAATGCCGCAACGGGCTGAGCCGAGGCTTTCGACCATTTTGAAGTAGATCCCCACAACATCGTGAAGCCTGTGCAGGTCGGACAGAAGTCGCCCTAAGAGTCAGCCGATTTTGGGCTGTTCAGAGAGAGCGCCCGGATGATCGGCCGTTAGCCGGCAAGAGATCGGATTTCTCCTGTGCACACCATCTTTTCAACAACCTACCGGGTTATTGTTTTTCGGCTGTGTCTCAAAACGTGCCACAGTTCTTCCTATCCGGCCATTTGCAGGGCCGCTTCTCTCCCGTGATTGAGAGCCGCACGCACGAGTTCAAGTTCCGGATGTTGATACTGCATCGCAGCTCGCACATCCTTGTGCCCCATCGTCTTCATCACCGCCGCTAGATTCCCGGTGTTCGTCAGTACCCGTGTACCGTAATCATGTCGGCAGCAATACAAGACCAGGTCCTCAGCAAGACCCGCCTTCGCACGTGCTTCGCGAAACTGTCGCCCCACATCCGTCAAATGGCCGCACTTCGATCGCTGGGATGGAAACAGCCATCCTTCGCTTCTTCCAGCCACTCGTCGGCGCAGCACCTCGCAAACGCGATCGCTCATGGGGATCATCCTTCTACCATCAGCCGTCTTGCTGTCCGGCACAAAGATGACTCGGTTGTTCAAATCGAGGTCCTCCATGCGAATGCGGTAGAGCTCTCGCTGGTTCCGCATTCCCGTATCCCTCGCCAGGATGAGGACATCCCGAAGCAGTTCGAACATGCCAGTCGTCCAATTGCAGGTCTTTGCTGCGACCAGCAACTTCTGTTCTGCATTATCGTCGAGTCGTAACCTGCGCCCGTGCTCCGTCAGTAGCTTGAACTTTGGGACCCTGCCGATCAGGTTCCATTCTTCCGCTTTGTGGAGCATCCGCCGCAGCGTTCGAAGCGCACAGTTGGCGTTCGATGCCGAGCCGCTGAGACTGAGTCCTTCCACATCATCCTTGGTTATGTGATCCAGGCGCATGCCGACGATTTTCGTCACCGCAAGCAAGCGCCAACCATTGCAGTAATATGCTTTCGACTTCCCCGCTAGAGTCGCAGATTCGACCCAACTCAGAAAGCGAATCGAGAACTCCTGCAGGCTGGGAGCCTTCCGATCCAACGGACCGTTTCCTCCCATGGCTTGGGAGAGCCTCAAAGCGGCAACCTTCCCGGCTCTCTTCTTGTTCGTCTCTTTGGTAGAACTTCGATATCGCTTGCCGCGCAATTTGAAGTCATACCAGTAGTATCTCGAATCCCTCTTCTTATATAGTTCCACGAGTTTCCTCCATTGCAGCCCGCACGGAGGGCACTCGTGTGTTCCGCCTGATGAACTCAGGTGGAACAGGAAGATCCTAGCTCATGAAGGCTCTGATAGCTACCTCGCCGAGGTGATCATCACATCGCCAAAATCTGCAGGATATGGACCCTGCCCCGCAGTAAAATGCGTCCGAGAGGGACCCTATGGCCAGCCTACCCGGCCCGGAAAGCCGCCTGATTGCGCTAGTTATCCGTCATCAGCGGCGATGTAGTCTGCATTTCGCAGAACTGGCGAGTAATTACTCCTTTGGCCGTGCCACACCCAAGGGCAGGTCAATCCCGTCAAGATAATCCGTCTCTGACAGCACCAAAGCCGTCAGGGGACCAACTGCGGGATGGGTCGTCAGCCGCTTCGCCGCAGGACAGTTGCTGGCCTCTTGCTCCTCCCTTTCCGTCAACTCCGCAATCATCAGGCTCAGACGGCTAGCAACTCCAACAGATCTCGCCGTCGTTGGCTCGCCCATGGTGCCAGCGCCAACGCTTCCAGTTGCTCTCGTCCGGCTTCCCTCCACAACCCTTTCTTGCGTCGTATTCCTTCGTTCAACGCCACTGCTTGTAACTGGTTCATCAGGCGCATTGTCTTTGTTGCCCACATCATCGCCCGGTGGTTTGGATGTCATGGAGCGGAAGTGTTCTCGCGGAATCAGACCTGCGCGGGAAGCCTGTGTCCTTCAAGTCTCCCTCGTTCAAGCTGGCGGTGTGAATCGAGCCCTGACCTTGCCGTTCACGTAAAGACCGCAACCGATGGGCTCACACATCTCGCAGTGACACGCTTGATATCAGCATAGAAGTCTTTCTTGTCCCGTCTCTTAGCTCTTTATCACCGTTTGACTCGCAGTTAATCGAAGGTGCATTGACCAATTTGCAGGGGTGGTCAACAGTCGTGGCGTTCACCGCGAGGTCGACCGAAAGGAGATCCCGATATGTCGCCCAAATGGTGGTTCCGGACGTTGCGCAACCTCCTGCAGCGCCGTTGTCCTTATTTCGCCCATCTTGCTTTTACCCACCGCTGCAACCTCCGGTGCCGTTTCTGTCAGATCCCCGAAACGCATTTTGACGAAGTGGACACTGCCGGAATGATGCAGATTATCGATCGCTTGGACTGCATGGGGATCGCTGTGCTCAGCATTTCGGGCGGCGGTGAGCCCCTGCTCCGCTCCGATTTTGCCACGTTGCTGAATTACGCCGCCGACAAGGGGATGTATACCAAGATCAGCTCGAACGGCACGATGTCGCTAGCGCGTTACCGGCAACTGCTTGACAGCAAGGTGGCCGAGATCGGCATCTCGCTCGACGGGGTAGAAGGCAACGATCTTCCGTTCAGCCATTGCGGCCCGAAGATCCTCGACAGCATTCGCTATTTGAACGACAACCTGCCGGCGGACAAGACGCTGACTCTCAACATCACGTTATGTGAGACCAACCAGGACCAGGTGCAGTCAATCGTGGATTACTGCACGCGCGAATTCCCTAGGGCGCGCTTGTGGTTGAACCCGGTCGTGGTTGGCGATGGGAAGCTTTGCGTCGCTACGCAAAAGAAGATCGACCCAAAGATCCTATGGAAGCTGAAATCGCCGACGGTCCTGACGCCGGAGTTTTACCGTCGCGCATGCGAGCGGTACTTCACCGACCCAAAATTCCAATGGGGTTGCCTGGCAGGTGAGTTCTTCTTCGACATCAAACCCAACGGTGACTTCTGGCTATGCCAGGACCGCCCGCTGCCCGAGCGACTCAACATCCTCGACCCTCATTTCGAGGACAAGTACCGATCCGCAGACTTCAGCGATCGCCGGCGCTGCTCCGGGTGCACCTACTCCTGCTACTTCATGACGCAGAAGTGCTTCGAGCCGCAGGCATGGCCGGGCCTGGCGGTCTACTGGTGGCAACTGAATACGCGGCCCGACGAGCCCTGCCGAGTAACTGCCAAACAGCACGGGTGGTTTGTTGGACTGCTGCACTTCTGCGCATCGCGCTTGGCCACGAACACGCGCTTGGCGTTCCAGGGTGCGCGCATGATTGCGCTGCTGCTGGTACTCGGCGTGTCCTTGGGATTGGGGGCGCAAGTAGGGGAGAGGGAGCCGGCAGGGGTTATTGTGACGATGGAGCAGCGCAACCTCGAGCGCCAGCGGACCTTGCATCATTTCAGCGCCTATCGTACCTATGGCGCGAACAACGCCCGCTTGCGCCGTAACGCAGCCATGACTGTGTTCGTGGAGTTTCGCGCTCCCAGCGAGAAGCGGTTCGAAGTGCTGGAGCGCTCCGGTTCTGGGGGCGTGTACAAACACGTTTTTGAACCGCTGCTCCACGCCGAAGTGGTGAACGCGAGCGCCGCAGCGCGAGCGCAATCGGAGATTTCCCGCCGGAATTACATTTTTGAATACGCCGACTTTGACGCGGACACGAACTCACATATCTTCAACGCAACCCCGCGCACGGTAAACAAATACCTATTCCGCGGCAAAGTTTGGATTGATGCCGATGAGTTTGCAATTCGCCGTATCGAGGGCGAACCGGTGCAAAGCCCGTCCTTCTGGGTGAAGCGCAGCCACTTTGTGCACGAGTACGGGAAGATAGGCAATTTCTGGCTGCCCATATCGACCCGCAGCGAGAGCGAATTAAGACTGTTCGGACGTTCGCAACTGATGATCGACTATTTCGGCTATGACTGTGAGGCCAGCGCGGAGGCGCCGAACGTCGCGCTATCGCAACAGTGAGGAGACCCAGCATGTCTGCGAGACGGCTGTCAGTTCCAATCTTGATGGTCGCGATAGGGGCAGCGTTTGCGGTGACCACGTTGTGGCACCGGCAGGAGGTCGTTGAATGGATCGCGGGCGCAGGGTGGGGAGGTGTGCTGGTATTTGCCGGTATCTACGTGATTGGCACGCTGCTGCTGATTCCACCGGGCATCCTGAATGCGCTCTCGGGCGCAGTATTCGGAACTGCATGTGGATTCGCTGTAGTTCTTCCGGCAAACATCGCAGCCGCCCTGATCGGCTTTGCGATAAGCCGCAGAACCGGGGGCGCATGGGCTCGGGCCGAGTTTCAGCGGCGGCGGTATTGGGGAGCCATCGACCGCTCTCTCGGCAAAAGTGGGTTCAAGATCGTATTCCTGCTGCGCTGCTCACCGATTTCACCTTTTGCGATTCTTAACTATGCTTTTGGCCTCACCTGTGTGCGGTTTCGCGATTACGCGGCTGCGACGGCGGTGGGTACGGTGCCGGGTACGCTGCTGTATGTCTATGCCGGCTCGGCAGCGGCCAACGCCACCGAACTGCTGACCCACGGTGCCCATCCCGGCGGGATGGCGCGGCTTTTCTTCTGGGTGGGCTTAGCGGCGACGGCGACAGCGGTGACGATGATTGCTCGATATGCGAGGGGAGAGCTGCGTCGGGCGACCGGGAAAGAATCCAGCCCAACCTAGACAATCCTTCCTTCGTGCCACACCCTTCTAGCGGAAGGGGGCACAGCTAACTCATTGATGCCGACGGAACCCTCGCGCAGGGCCTCTGAGGAAATGCGGCCCAGGAGGTCACAGTTCCGCGCAGAACAAGGACATTCGTCTTCTGTGTACTTCATCTGACGCCTACGTTCAATCTTCCACCGATGGCGGTAGCGACAGGGAGGACGCCCATCTTGCGTGCGACTCTTTCGATTGCTTCGGTCGGGGGCAATCATCTCGACGCCGCTGTATTTCCTCCGCCATCTACACAATGTGGCCCAGCACCGGTCGCCATCACCCATGTCGCAGGCACCACCCCAACGACGACTCCCGCCACTACATCGGAAAGATAGTGATAGCGGTCATACACGGCCCCCAAGCACAGCAGAATAACCAGAGGCGTCAGCCCGAATCCCAACTTCGGATCGTGCCGCCATGCGAAGATCAGTGCCACTACCGCTCCAGCCACATGCGCGCTAGGAAAAGCATTGCCGTGCACGCCTGCATGTGTCTGGATCAACATCACCGCCCAGTGAAAGGGGCCACCACCGGGAAGCGGAAAGTTGTGTTGAGGGGCTACGGTATACGCTGGACCTTCCGTGGGAAACAAGACGAAAGCCGCATAACAAAGCAGGTAGCTGAGTACTGTCGCGTCCGTTAACTGACGAAAAGCGCGCTTGTCTCCTCGCCAATACAGCAGCCCGCCCACGATCAGGAACAATAGGAAGTAGGAGAAATAGCCAAGTTCCATCAACTCGGTCACCAGCGGCGAACCCAAACGGCCCATCCACACCGTCGGCGGCGCCGGGAACAGCCAGGTCTCAAATCGCAGCAGATAATGGTCCTGCCATGCATCCCACAACAGGAAGGAAAGATGGGATACCTCCTCGAAGCACACGATGAACATGAGTAGGGGGTACCAATCGTGCAAGAACTCCCATGCGGGCGAGCGTTGGCGGGTGCGTACCAGCAATCCGAGCGCAAGAAGACAGAGGAAATTCACAAATAGCCAAGACATCCAACATGAGACGCGGCCGGGACGAAGCAACAGTCCCGCGCTCGCAATGGAGAAAAATAAGAAATACAGGCGATCGGTGAAGTTTGAGGACAGCGTCCCCACTGTTTCCTCCTCAGAGCCGTGTACAGCAACGATTGTTCGCCAGTTTCACCGCCTTGTCACTGCTTTCTTCACCATAAGGCCAACAGTTCTCTTCGCGGTGAGCAGCCTCCGCAGGTCACGAAACGGAGTGCGATGTAGCGTTCCGATTCCGACTGATTAGCAACCATTGTGTAAAACTTCTCAGCTAGACTGCGGAAACACTGACCGGAGAACCACGACTCTTCTCTACTCCTTCCGTGGCAACGGATGTGCTGTCCTGAATATCTTCATGATCTCCACGGCCAACTGCGGTGCCGCAATGTGGCCATCCCACGCTACTACCTTTCCGGTCCCAACCACCGTGCCGGTACGGTTGTCGATCATCTTGAACTCCCAATCAAAGGTAAGGAAAGGGCGGGCGGGTTACATCAATGCAGACGTCTGCGCTGGGACGGTCATCCACAATTCGAATGCCCCAATCAAACATTTCCGGTCTCGTATAGAGCGCATCCTAGCAACAGATTTCCTTTTAGATAAATCGTGTGGGACCCCGCAAAGATCCGTTTGCAATTGCGCAGAAGATCTGCGGAATCCGCTGGACCGCTACGTTCCATCCCCTCGGCCTGCGCCATCGCTGGCGTAGCGCGCAGGGTCGAGCAGGGAAGAACCGCTGCCGAGGCCAGTTGCTCCAGGACGGCCGCCGCCAGTTTGGGACCCGCATAGGAGACAACAAACAGCCATCCTTCGTAGGAAAGACATAAGGCCCTCCAAACGAATCGCAGACTCGGAAACCGACTCTGCGATATTCCTCCTCAATTTTCGCTCTCGAGAACGCGCTTGGCGCGAAGAACTTCAGCCAGCAAGTCCTGACCCGTTCCAAAAAGGGAATACAATCCCTGGGTAAGAAAAATACACGTTTCGGCTGTGGCAGGAAAAAGAGCGGCGCCCGGCCATTCTTGGCCGCTCTGCTTGTGTACCGCTCTTCTCGCACGTACAATTGGCGCGGTGAGGTTGTGTCGGTCCCGTGTCAGACCTCTCCCAAACCGAATCCCTCCTCGGCGCCAGTATTTCCCACTATCGAATTCTTAAGTTCCTCGGTGCCGGAGGTATGGGTGCCGTCTATGAAGCGGAAGACCAAGTGCTGGGCCGCCGCATCGCTTTGAAGATGCTGCCGCGGGAACTTTGTTCCGACCGCTCGGCTCTCGACCGTTTTCAGCGGGAAGCGCGTGCCGCCTCTGCTTTAAACCATCCCAATATCTGCACCATTTATGAAATCAGCGAGTGGGAGGGCGACCACTTCATTGCCCTAGAATTGCTGGAGGGAGATCGCCTTCGGGACCGGATCGTCAATCGTGCGCTCCCGCTCAACGACGTGCTGGATTTCGGCATCCAGATTGCCGATGCCTTGAACGCTGCCCACCGTAAGGGAGTGGTTCACCGCGACATCACACCCAGCAACATCTTCCTCACCCGCAACGGACAGGCGAAACTGCTTGATTTCGGTCTGGCCAAGCTAGTTGTTAGCGAGGAAGCGGTGCTGAATTCCTCTGTCCCAACCAGCCCCAGTGACAGCGCGCTCACCAGCAAGGGCACAACCATGGGCACGATCGGCTATATGTCCCCGGAGCAGGCGCGTGGACAGGAAATCGACGCGCGGTCGGATCTTTTTTCTTTCGGCGCGGTGCTCTATGAGATGGCCACCGGGAAGCAAGCCTTTCCCGGTAATACATCCGCGGTCATATTCGATTCCATCTTGAATCGATCGCCGCTTCCGCTCGCGCGCGTGAATCCTGCTTTACCGCCAGCGTTAGATCCCGTCGTCTTCCGCGCGCTCGAAAAAGATCGCGAACTGCGCTACCAGACCGCCGCTGAACTGCGCGCGGACTTGAGACGCATGAAGCGCGATCTCGACTCTAGTTTGTCTGCCCCAAGTTCCAGTTCTTCTCAGGTGCCAGCTGCTGTTCCTCGCGGTTCCAGCCGCCATTTGTCCGCACAGGGGCTTCCCATCGTCAACCGCCAGCCTCTGCGATGGCTTCTGGCTGCATTGCAGCTGATGTATCTTGTTTTCTACGTTGCCGCGCTCGCTCAACTGGAGGACATCCACCGTTTCGCGCAAATCGTGATTCCTGGCAGCGGCTGGGGACTGCCCGCAGTGGTTCTCGTCACGGCCTGCATCGGGATCGCTGTGCGGCTCTACCTGCTCTCCTCGATCGCGTTCGATCACCCCGAACTGGGTAAGAAATTTAGGTCCTTGTTTTTCCTACTGCTGCCGCTCGACCAACTTTGGGCATTGTCACCGCTCCTGCTCGTGACGCGTATCGGGCTGGGCTTGGCCTTTGGGGCAATGGCTGCATTGCTCTACTGCCCATTTTCCCAGCGCACGCTGGTTCGTATGGCATACCCGGTGGTGGTGCCACCGAATTAGCCGAATGGGAGGAGCCCATGAAACCGCCTTGTTTTCTTCTCCTCCTGGTTGTGCTGCTACCGGCGACGGTTCAATCCCAGATCGGGGGGGCCCAAGCCGGGCCATCCGACCCCGTCGCCATCGCGACCGATCATCTCCGGAACCTGGAGTATGAGGAGGCAATCCAACAACTACAGAGTTGGTTGGAGACACATCCTAAGGATCTGCGCGCCCACAATTATCTTGGTATTTCCGTCTTGTATCAGCAGATGTTTCATCGCGGTGTGCTGGAATCGCGAGTGTACGGTCATGGCGGTGACGTTTTCAAAGCCAGCAAAGCTGCCCTCGCCGTCGAATTCCAGGAACAGTTGCTCTCGATCCTTGAAAAAGCCCAGAGCCTTGCCGATCAGCGCGCAAGATCCGATCCCAAGGACAAGGAAGCCGTCTACTGGGCGGGCGTAACGCACGCCACTCGTGCCACCTATCACTTCACACTTCGCAAGGAGTACATGCCATCGCTACACGAATCTACCGATGCTCTCAAACTTCACCGCACCCTGCTTGAACTGGATCCCAACTACGTGGACGCCTACCTCGTCGTGGGCATGAACAACTATATCGTGGGCAGTCTGCCCTGGTACATCAAGGTGCTGGCTTCGCTGACCGGACATCATGGCGATCGCGCCGAAGGAATCCGACAGGTGAAACGCGTGACCGAGGAAGGAAACTATGCTCGTGAAGATGCACGTCTCATGCTGGCGGTTCTCTATCAACGAGAGAAGATGTACCGGGAGGCGCTCCACGTGTACGAGGAAATGGCTCGCGCCTACCCGCGGAATTACCTGTTGCCCTGCGAGATAGCTGCCCTTCACGGCTCCTTGAGCGAATGGCCTTCCGCGGCACAGCTGTACGATTCTGTGTTGCAACGTCATTACAGCGGACAGCCCGGCTATGCACACATTCCTTTAGCGCGTACGCTTTACTTATCGGGTGAGGCTTACGAGCGCTCGGACCAGCCCGAATCCGCGCTCTCCCGCTACTCCGAAGCAGGCGCCTTGACCGGCGGCGATCGCTATAGCTATCGAGCTCAGCTACGAACCGGCGACATCCTCGTCCGTCTGCAGCGCACGGAAGAAGCCCGTACCTACTACAAGCGAGTCGCAGAGGTGACCCCCGACAGCGAAGAAGGCAAAGTTGCCCGTGACGCGCTGAAGCGGACTTCGCGGAAGTAACTAGTGTACTGTCCCGCAAGTTCATGGCATACGTTCAACCTGTCAAGTTGGGACTTTGCTTCAGGACCCGGATTGACGGGCGGTTCGGGAGATTTCTTCATAGGACTTCAAGAATTTTTCATAAGAAAATTGAGTGTTGCGCGAAATTCGCCTGCGCTGCGTTCTAGCATGAGAGGCGGTAGAGATTTGCCCCCTGATACCCCTACCTTCCGAATGCTCCCGGTTCTTTGGCCGGTGCGACGAGTGGACGGTGCCCCAGAGTTAGTCGAAGGTTAAGGTGGCGGTTCATTCCCGATCCTAGAATCGGGGCTGCAAACCCTTTTGAAAAGGAGAACTCGGTTGGAGCTGAAATTCCGTTCGAACACAGTGCAGATGAAAGCCTAATCCCTAGACGGACGAGTGTCGTGTAACTTAACTTATATAAACAAATGGGTTGTCTGTGCGTCTAAGATGTGGAGGAGATCTTAGATGCGAACTGGGCGTCCCATAGCGGAGTTGGTCGCGAGTGCGGAAGAACGAGCCACGCTGGAAGGATGGGTGCGGCGGCGTAGTTCGGCGCAGGCTCTGGCCCTGCGGGCCAGGATCGTGTTGGATTGCGCCAGCGGAATGAGCAACACGGGAGTGGCTCGACGGCGGCAGATCAGTAAGCAGATGGTGGGCAAATGGCGCAGCCGGTTTGTGCGTCACCGGGTCGCAGGCTTGCTCGATGAGCCGCCCGCTGCGGAGCACCGCACTGACGAAATCTGGCCCTCAACACCTCGACAGAGTAGGGTTCGGGTTTCAGCCCGCTCCCCCTCTTGAAAACGCACTGCCCGCCTTGACCAGTAAAACCGTGCCACAAACGTGACCCTTCTTTCGCCGTCATATGCAGCACGACCGCCATTCTCGCTGGTTTCCCAAAGTGCCTCCGTGCGGGCTTAGTTTTCGGGTAAGTAGTTGATGTCAAAATGAGTTGAGAAGAAATCGCGACCTGAAGTCGGATGATCGGCCGTCAATCAACCATGACTTTCCAGTTGTAGCGACTACGCAAGTGCCAGCGCCGGGCGGTACACCCGAGGTAACGGGAGTCTAATTGATTTTGCCCGCGGCCGGACCGACGGCGGTGGCCTGCTTGGTCTTGGGTTCGATGCCGATCAGCGCCACCCCGCCCACTCCGCCGCGGCTGGTGGTAACCACGTGGCCGCGAGCCCTCAGGTCGGCCTGTACCTTTTCGGGAAGGGTGTTGGGCACAGATAAGCTGCCCAGGTCAGCGCGGTCCTGGCTGAAGGAGCTGATGAAATGCGTTGTGGAAAAGCGCGGCGCCTTAAACGCCTCCTCGGGACTCATGCCGAATTCCACATAGCTGAGGATGACCTGGATGGCTGCCTGATCCTGCTGGTCGCCGCCCGCTACCGAGATCGCCATCACGGGTTGGTTGTCATGGAAAAGCAGCGTGGGGCTCAGCGTAATTCGCGGCCGCTTGCCGGGCTGGATAACGTTCGGAGTTCCCACAAACGTGTTCAGGCTGCTGAGCCGGCTTCCGTGAATAATGCCTGTGCGTCCGGCCACGCCAGCGGTGCTTGACAGGCCGCTGGGAGTGGCTGCGATGACGTTCCCAAACTTATCCGTCACACACATGACGGTGGTTCCGCCATGCCAGGGTCCGGTGATTGTGGGTGGCTTGGTTGGTTTCAGATTGTAAGGGTCGCCCGGCCGGAGCTCGAGAGATGCCTTTTTCGGATCGATCAGCTTGCGCCGCATGTCGGTGTACTGATCGGAAAGCAACTGCTGCATCGGCACCTTCACAAAATTCGGATCGCCGTAATACTCATCGCGATCTGCCAGAGCCAGTTTCTCCGCTTCAATCACCGTGTGTATGTAACCAGCAGAATTGAAGCCCATCTTCTTCAGGTCGAAGCCTTCCAGCAAGCGCAGCGTCTGTGAGAGATAAGGACCCTGCGTCAGCGGACCAGCCTTATATACCGTGTAGCCACGGTACGTGGTTTTGAGCGGATCCACCACGGGAGTTTTGTGCGCGGCCAAATCCGCCCTGCGAAGGAAACCTCCCTTTTCGATATACCAGGCTTCTAGGGCGTCGGCGATGTCGCCGCGATAGAAACGGTCAGAGACCGCTTGCAGTCTCTGCTGCCGCGTACCTTTCGCGGCCTTTTCGGACTCGACCAATTTGCGAAAGGTCACTGCCATGTCCGCCTGCCAGTTCACACCGGTTTCGATCCTCTGCCGGCTGCCGGTGTCGATATACCAGCTCGGGCCGCCAGCGTCCAGAATGGCCAGC
>JAIQFO010000088.1 GCA_020073215.1 Terriglobia bacterium
CTCGGACGCGCGCTTCTTGTTCGGCAAGTTTTGCGCGCGCTTGATCGAGCTGCCCCTCCAGGAAGTTGGTCGTATTCTCGGAGCGCTCCTGCCGCTGTACAGAATTCTCGCTAATAAACAGATTTGCGAGCTCGGCCGTCGCGAGCTGTGCCATTTTTGGGTTGCGATTGGAATAATAGATATTAAAGGCCGAGAGCTTCTTGTCGTCGCTCCGGACCAGTTCGATATCAATGTCCTTGCGCATTGCCTCAACTAGATCATCCGGACTCTTGTGTTTCCGCTCCTCCGCGTAGAGATTGAGGCTTTCGATGATGTGGATAAGTCGAGTGCGGCTCAGGATTTGCTGCGTAATGCTGTCCAGCTGGCGTTGAATGTCGCTGTCGATGTTGGAGACAACATATTTCTCCGGAACCGACGGCTGCTCGACCAGGATGAGGGTACCCGAGCGATAGGTGGAGGGAATCAGCCAACTCGCTCCCCATACCAGCAACCAGCCGCAGAAAAAGGGCACCAGGAATTGCCAACGCCGGCGGCGGACGATTCCCTTGATCTCGGCAAAATCCGGTAGCTCGGTTGCTTGCAATTCTTCATCCATATTTACAGTCCCAATGATTACATACCTAAAGGTCTGGCCCACTGGTACGACAGCGTCACAAAGAATCGATTTCGGTGCGCGTCGAGCCTCTGAGCTGAGCCAGGCAATCCAAACTGCTGTTGGAAATCGTGCGAGTAACCGAACCGAATCCCAAGATTCCTGACAACATCATGCTCCAGGGTGGCACCCACCGAAGTTGTGGTGATTGAACTCGCGTTCGTCGGCGAGGGTACCGTAACCGACTGGTTCGTTCCGTGACCGGCGGCAAGAGCAGTTACCCACCGTGGACGCAGCTGGCGACGGAACGTGGCATGAACAGTTTGTAAATGCACTCCACCCAAAACGCCTCCGCCGTCGCTTATGCTTCGAGAATATCCAGCCGACACGCTGGTGCGCTCGCCCTGCCAGCCACCCTCGGCTCCGGCGGCAACCGACCAGGCATTCGATGGAGCGAGTTGCGCCAAGCCCTGGTTCTCCGAGTACTGCGGACCGACGAAGGCGGACAAGCTGAATCGCTTGGAGAGGCTAATTGTGTCGACAGCTGAGAAGGTATGGACCCGGGTTTCGCCGTGGGGATTGAAAGTGATCCGATCAAAGCGATAGCTTATTCCTCCCCAGTCTCCGCCAAAGAGCCGATGCAACCAAAATGCGGATCCGGACGCAGTTTGAGTATCGGTCAATTGGATCGCGGGGGGGGGCGGAACGTTGGTGAAGTGCAAATCATAAAATGACCCGCTCGCCCCGATCAGGTCGTACCGGGCAAAGTGATAGGTCGACTCCACCGTGGTGACACTGGACCTTTGCGTTGCCAAAGGCGTCAACAGACTGGGATTCGGTCCACCTGAGCCGCCGACGATTTCCCCACCATTGCCGGCGTCAAAAAATCCGGTGGTCATGGAGAAAACTTCCGCGACCCGCAGACTCACGTGCGGACTGAGCCGAAACTGCGAATCGAAATTCAGGTTATGCGTGCCTTGGTTCTGGTTCGTGATCTTTTGATTCACGGTCAGGCCACCGGCGTACCCGAGGCTCCAGCGGGCGCGAGACGACGACACGTCAATCTTGATGTTGGGGAAAATCGTCTCGCTCGTATTACTAACCGCTGGCGACAGCAGCAGCGGGTTGTCGTCGTAGATCGCGCCCACATTGATGCCGCCTCGCACGTAATTCGATCTTGCCATTTCGGTGACAAACGCAGTCGAAGGTCCAAATCCCCCGAGCAGCACCGGTATCTGGGGCAGATCTTCGCTCGTTTCCTCGGCGCCTTCGCTCCCCATGCCTACGATCCCCGTGACCGCGCCAGCCGGAGGGGTTCTGCCGCGTACGCCGCTGTCACTGGAACTCTGGTCCGGCGGATTCTGCGGAGCCGAGTTCTGCCCGACCGCCATAACCTGTAACCCAGCCATCATCCACCCGAGTATCAAAGCGCGTCGTAGATTCATCGCTACCCCTACGGAACCACCACCGTATCGCCGGCCTGCAGGCGAATGTTTTGTTCCGGATTCTTGCCTTTGATCACTTCTTTGTAGTTGAACGGAATTCGCTGCTGCGTTCCGTCCGGAGCTTGCCTGAGAACGTAGATCGACTTCTGCTTCGCGAAGTCTTTGAACCCCCCCGCCATCGCAATCGCATCGAGCACGGTGGTGGAACTCGTCAACAGATAGGCGCCGGGGCGAGACACCATACCCAGAATGTTCACTTTCTGACTCTTGCTATCGGTAACGATGACGGTGACTTCAGGCTCAGAAATGTAGTTCTGCAGGCGCTTGGTAATCTCTTGCTCCAACTGCCGGGGCGTCTGACCGCTGGCCTGCAACTCCCCGACTAACGGCAAAGAAATCTTGCCGTCGGAACGAACCGGAACCGAACGCGAGACATCAGGTTCTTTCCACACGCTGATCGACAGGACATCGTTGGCGCCAATCACATAGGCGTCGTCCGAATGTTTCGCCGCGGATCCCGGAGCGCGATTCTCGGTGGCCTTCTTGCCGGCCTTGTCGCCCTCGGCCGGAGTTTGCTGTCCGGCGGCGGATTGCGCCCACGAAACCGAAAGCAGCACCACCAGGGCCAGCATTTGAAAAAGGGGAAAACCCGACTTGGTCGCTTGCGTCATAAAGAGTGCCTGTGGACGATTCATTAGTCTCCCGTTCGCGACGCCTGCCCGCGCAGCGAAAAACTCTCCTGCGGGTTCAGTTGATATTCCTGAATTTTGTACAGCAGCGCGCGGTAACTCATGCTGAGCTGCCGCGCAGCGGCCTTGCGGTTCCAGCGGGTCTCCTCGAGGGCGCGGGCAATCGCACTGCGCTCGGCTTCGCCCTTGGCGTGCCGTACCAGCGATTTGAGCGATGATTTCTCTTCCATGGGAAGATTCCCGTTCCTGGCATACACGTTATCGTTCGCGTGGGCGTCGCCAGCCCCGTTCCCGGTCTCCACTTCGTGATGAATGCTCAATTCTGCCAGAGCCGTTGTCTCCTCCCCGGATACCAGGAATCGCTTCACGAAGACCTCGAGCTCGCGAAGATTGCCCGGCCACGAGTAGCGCTGGCTTGCTTCCAGCAGTGCGCTCGAAACGTGCGGGGCCGGCACGCCGTAGCGTCGCGTCAGGCGGTTCATGAAATGCCCCAGCAGCAGCGGGATTTCTTCCCGCCGTTCCCGCAACGACGGTATGTTCAGCTTGAACGCACTCAACCGGGAATACAAATCTTCGTGGACTTTTCCATCCGCCACCGCCTGCTCGAGATTGCATCGCGTAGCGGCCATGATCCGCACGTCGGCGCCGACGGGTGATTGTCCGATGCGTACAACCTCACGCGTCTGCAGCACCTTCAGCAGCCGCAACTGTACCGCAAATGGCATCGCGTCGAAGTCCTGCAACAGCACCGTCCCCTTGGCGCATTGCTCGAACTTGCCTGGCCTCGATTCGACCCCTCGGTTCACCGCTGGGTGCTCGCTGCCAAACAACTCACTTTCCAGCAGGTCCGAGGTGAGGGTGGCGGAGTTCACCCGCATGAACGGGAAACCGGAGCGAATCGAGAGCGAGTGGACCAGACGCGCCGCCGTCGCCTTTCCGCTCCCCAGCTCTCCCGTAATCAGGAGCGGAACGTCGATTTGTGAAAACAGCTCCGCCTGCGTGCGCAGCCGGCGCGAGGCTGGGCTCGCGGCCACGAAGTACAGCTCTTCTCCGATCTTCTCAATTTCTGTTTGGTTCATTGTTGCCTGCGAGAACGACGTGCGAACAGCGGGCAAAGAAGAATTCCCAACCTGCGAGACTTAGACGGGCTCCACATCGTACCCGTCAATGCGGACCGCCAGAGATCTCTGAATCACATCCACGGAAACGACCAGGCTGTGATCCCCATTTTCGGACACGAATACGCCCTCCACTCCATCCAGCGCCCCACCTCGAATACGCACCCGCTGACCGACCTTGACAAAGGGATGCGACCGCCAGGGTGCGGTTTGCGATAGAAGAGTGCGGACGCTTTCAATCTGATCATCCGGGATGGCCATGCCGGCTCCGCCGCCGCCGACAAAGCCCAGCACACTGCCAATGCGGTAAACCTGGTTCCGATCCTGCGGGGTGAGCGCGCACCGCAAAAACAAATAGCAACTGAACAGGGGCGTTTCCACCCTCTTCTTGCGATCGCTCCAGCGGTGCACTTCCTGCACGGTTGGAAGATAGGTTTCGATGCCGCACTCACGCAGACGCTGCTCCACCATCTTTTCATGACGAGCACGGGTGTGCAGGGCGTACCAACGCATGATTTCTGCTCCTTGCTGGGTGCTCAACACTGGACTGAATTCGAAGGTCTGATTAGAAGTGCACATAGCTTCGCCCTCTGGGTCCCATTGCGCGGTTCCACCTGAATGACACCTGCACCTTCGAAACTGGGGGGAGGATTACTTCAGAGCTCGGGGGGGAAGTTCTTTGACTCTCTGAACTCGACCTCCACAATAGCCGTCGCTTGCAAAACCTTGCAAGTGGTCGAGCTACCCATGACCACTTTACCCTTGGTGCCTGAGAGGCAGCCTTCCCTGCTCTGGCCCCTTCCGGCCCTGAGACACATTTCCTTGGCACGATCGTGCTATGGTCCACAGTGGCCATCCCCGCCCACCACAGCATCACTCTGGCAACGCCGAGATGTTGGTTCGTATGTCGTTGATAAACACATAGTTGCTAGGCCAATCGTGCTGGCAAAGTGGACCGCCCGAGAAGGCGAAAACCTGGCAGACGATTCCCAGTCTGAGATCCTTACACAAACGAAGGGCACCCCGCGGACCTCTGTGCAGTTTTGTGCACAAATTGCAAGGATTTTCTCGGTTCTGTGGTATCATGCGATGTTCGGTAAGACGTACGGTTGTCTAACTACAGCTCTTAATCACCTCTCCCGTTTCAGTTTCCCTCCCCCCGGGATGAACTGTTTCCCTGCTCGCGCTTGGAGACAGGTTCAGGTGCGCAGCTGGTCGACAGTGTGGATCAGAGGAGGAGTCATGCGCTCCGACGAGAAGAGGATCGACTTCATCAGCATCGCGGTTGCCGACACGACCCGCATCCACACCCAGTTGCTGGCTGAGGCGATGAAAGGTGATCGCGCTCTGCACGTAGTCGCGGCCGCGCCCAGTTCCCGCGAACTACTGGAAGCTGCGGCTCGGGTACCGATTGATGTAGTCGTCATCAGTATTGCTCTCGACGACCAACCCGGTCGCGGACTCGACGTCTTCCGCGAAATGCGCGCCCTCCATCCCGATATCAAGGGTGTCATCCTCCTCGAATCTTCCCGCACGCAAGATGTTCTCGACTGTTTTCGAGCCGGCGCCCGGGGCATCTTTTCTCGGCATGACCCGCTGGAAAGCCTCTGCAAGTGCATTCGCCGCGTTTATGAAGGGCAGGTCTGGGCGCGCAGCGTGGAGATCGGCGTGGTTCTGGAAGCGCTGGCCAACTCGCCGCTGTTGCGCGCCACCAATCACAAAGGCATGGAGTTGCTCTCCACTCGTGAACGGGAAGTCATTCAGTACGTGGCTTCGGGCATGACTAACCGCGAGATTGCGGAATCCCTGGGCCTGAGCCGGCACACGGTGAAGAACTATCTCTTCCGCATTTTTGACAAAGTGGGAGTTTCCAGCCGCACCGAGCTGATCTGTCACACCATGAATCGTGGCAAACGCCACGTGGAAGATCGCGAGAGCGATGTGGGCGAGAATCTTGCAAAACTGACCAAGGCGGCCGAGTCGGGGATGCCGTTGGCGCAACGTCAGCTAGCCGAGCACTACCTTTTTGCTAACGGGAGTTCGGACCCGGTGGCCGCCTATATGTGGTTTCTGCTGTGCCAGGAAACCACCAGGACCTTGCATCACGACGTGGATGCCAGGAAGACAAGTCTGGCTCTGACCATGTCCGCACATCAGATTGCGGAAGCCGAACGCCGGGCCAGGACCTGGTTACAGGAAGAAAAAGTGGCATGGTCACAAGATAAGAAAAAGAAGTCCGGTTTTGTTGTCGACATCGAAGAAGAGCGAAAGAAATCGAGTCACCCATCGAACTTGTAATCTGTGATAGCCACGACTTGACCTTGCACACCACGCTGTCGGATAGGGTTTTTGAGCGTAATGCCTGAAGGGCGAAGAGACGGCGCAAGCTTGCGACATCGCCTGATTACAGCAATTGACTTTCGGGTTGCCCGTAAATTCACCCAGTGACGCGCCGCTTCGGTGGACACCGAACGTCTGCGTGCTAATCCAGTGTGGGGATCAACTAACCTCCGCAATCAAGTCAACGCCAGTAATCACAGGAGAGGGAAAGGTCAACTTTCTTACCGTCAACACAGACGCGCTCCTAATGCAGCTCTGCCATTCGCAATTTGCTCCTGAACGCTATCGAATCCTCGCAACTCTCGCGTCTGATTCACACCAAAGATTGAGTTGCCCTTACAGCGTCTGCAGGAAATTGATCAGGTCCTGGATCTGCTGCGATGAAAGATTCATCTGAAAGCGCTTGCTATAGAAGTTCACGACCTGGGACAGATTGGCGGCGGCGCCATTGTGGAAATAGGGAGCGCGAGCCGCCAGTCCACGCAGGATGAGTCCCTTGCCGCGGCCGATATCGCTGCATTGGCCCGTGATCAGGGCCTTGCCCGGATCAGTTGTGTAGAACGTCTGACCCGCCAGCGGTCCCTGGTTGCAGACCAACTGAAATACCGGCATGGTTGCGGGGCTCAACTGTTTTATTCCCGCGATGATGTTGGGGTCTGTCTCGTAAGCTAGCGAACGTCCGTTGCCGATATCGAGTGGTAGTGGGAATGAGTGGTTTCCCACATTTGGCGTGTCGTGGCAGGTCGTGCACGTGCCCGTGATCTGCTGACTACCGGTTACCAGTCCCGGCACATTGCTGATCGTCAGCGGCTGCGTGTTGAAGATCTGTTCGCCTCGCGCAATGGAGGCCTGTTGCCGGTTGCGCGAGTTCTGCCACGAGTTGTAGATCGTGAAGACGTTGAGATCGAACTGCTTCCCTTCCGGGTCTCCGCCTAAAGAATCGTTAATTCCTGGGTAATACTCCTGCGAAGGCAGGTACTGCGGCCCACCGTACGAACCTTTTTGTCGGTATAGATTTCCGGCGTTGAAGTCGTACAACTGTGCCGAGTTGAGTGCCATTTCGAGGCTGACAATATCAGCCAGTTGCGAGTCCGTCGGGGCCTGAACTGCCTGCGCGTGACCCAGCGTGGCATCAATCGCTTGCTGTGTTAAGTCGACGTTCAGATCTGCCTGGAAGGTCTGCACATTGTTGAGCGGGTTGAAGAACGACTCGCGGCCGTCGAACATCACCGCGCTGAGAAAGCCGAGGTTCGTAGACGGAAGAGGCCGACGGTAAGCCGAAACCGTCTGCTCACCCTGCGGGTTCGTGGTCAGGGCGCAGCCGTACGGATCCCGAACCGCCGTGATGGTGTATTGCGCTGGGTTCGAGCTGAACTGGTTCGGCGGCACTTGAATGCCGACGCGAATCAGCCCGTAGTTCACAACTAGGCTGTTGTTAATCGGGCCTGTCGGGCACGTCGAACCATCAACCTGCGCGAACAGGGGATCTTTTCCCTGCGACAGGTGATAACGGATCTGCGCGTCCACCGCGCTCAACCCGAATCCGTCGCTCGGCGCGTGGCAGGTTCCGCAGGTGCGGCCGTTTGTCCCAAGGCTTTGAAAGAAGGCGCTGCTCAGGTCGATGGAGCCGCTGGTGCTGTTCGTCGCGGAAAAGCCGGTCGAGTCCAGGAATGGAAACAGGTTTCTCAGGTAAACGTCGCCGATCGCCACACCACCAGCGGCGAACAGGAGCAAAGCGAGACAAGCGAGAACTCTGGCCTTGCGAGTGTTCAAGAGCTTTCCTACATCTCGGATCTGCAGCATATGCCCTCCCCCTTGTCGCACGCCACGCGACAACCAGCGCCCGTAGGAACTTAGGGTCGCTTTAATGAGGAAATCGGAAACGGCGGGCAAAAGACGACAGGAAAAAAGAAAATTTAAGCGTGGGTGAAGGTGATGACAACTCGACAAACCACTCGGTGCTTCGCGCCGTTACAGAAAAACAGCAGCCGCAAGGAGCCTTAGGGCGTGGTTATTCCAGCGAGTTGTCGGGCGACGCGAGTTTCAGAATGTTCGGGGCCAACAGTCTTGGCCAAATGTTCTGCGGCAGAGCGGGAGGCAGCGCGGGCTTCGTCCAATTTACCTTCAGCCTGAAGTGCACGTCCCATCTGAAGATAGGCGAGGCCGATGTGCCTGCTGAGCGCTTCGGTCCCAAGGGCCGATTGGAGGAGGCTTAGCGCACGCCGAGCGTCGGCAACAGCCTTCTCAGGCTGCGCAGCGGTAACTTCAATCGCGGCGCGCCGATAGAGGAACCAGGGCAACCAAGGGCCGCCCCCTTTTCCGGAACGTATCGACGCCTCCACCAAGGTGACCGCCTGATCTGCTGCGACAAGTGCGGCCGGGAGCTTACCCTCCGCCTCGCTAAGGTGAGAGCGGTCAGAGGCAATAATCCAGAAGTAGTAGTAACCGGGCGGAAAAATCTTACGCGCGATTTCTTCTGCCCTCGAGAAGGTCTTTTCAGCGCCCGCGATATTCCCTTGGTCGGTATAAACCCGTGCCAGTTCAAGCAGACATATCATCGTTCCTGACGTGTCATCTTTCCGTCTCAATACTGCAGAATATGCCCGCTTTGCGTAGTCTTCGGCTTCATCGAGGCGCCCCAGTTGGCGGAGTGCTTCCGCGTACGCTTGCAGGTTAAATGGCACGGTATCGCCCAGGATATCCAGGGCTCGACGAAAAGATTGTTCCGCCTCCGCGGGCCGTCCGGCGCGCATCAGCGCAATCCCCATAGCTTGAAATGTATCCGCAGCAGTCGCTGTTTGGTCGTAACCCAGGTCTTTTTGCAGTGCAACGGCTTGCTGGTCTGCGGTAATGGCTTGCGGCAAATGGGATTCGACGTCGTAGCGGCCCAAATCTCTCAGAACCTTTAATCGCAAGTAACGTGAACTGAAATCAGAACCTTCCAGGGTCTTCTGCGCGGCTTGGCTCCGTGCAACTGATTCCTCAAGCGAACCCGATGCCCCGTTGGCAACCTCGCTGCCCTGCAGTAGGCAAAGGACGCGATCAAGAGCGAACTCGGGCCTATTCGGGAGGTCGCGAATCCCTTCCTGAAAGAGCGATTCGGCACGGGCATGTTCCTTCGGATCGATGATCGCAGCTGCCAGAGCGCAGGCCGCCCTGGAGCGAATTGTGGGATCGTGGAGGCCGCGGGACAGCTGATAAGCCTTCTCAAGCAGGGGCGACGCCTTTCGTGGGTCTGCATACTGTTTCCCGATCGAAATCAGCATCTCAACGTGATTGACGGGGTCGCTCGAGTAATTTTCCCGCTCGACGATCTGTCGAGCGCGATCGAGGAGTTCCGCCACAGTAAAAGGCTTGTCCGAGGCGCTGGCGTCAGATAGCAAGAATTGATTGAGCTCGTTAAATCTCTCGGCGCGCGCGAGTTGAAGCCGAGCGAAGTCCCGTTGCTCGCGGGCGGTGCGGGCTTGCATCAGAGTTCCTGTGATACCGGCGATCACGGCCAGCAATGCGAGTGTTGACAGAGCCACCGCGGTCCTGTTGCGGCGCACGAACTTGGCGACCCGATACGTGAGCTTGTCCGGGCGGGCGCCGATGGGCTCATGCTTGAGATATCGCCAGAGATCATCGGCGAACGTCGATACCGAACTGTATCGCTCCTTCGAGTTCTTCTTAATAGCTTTACTAACGATCGTGTCCAGATCGCCGCGAAGTTGCCGATGAAGTTTCTCCCGCGTAGTGCCACGCCTTTCCGCCGCGGCCTTGGAGGCCGAAGTTGCAAACACGTTCGACGGTCGCATCGGCTCGGTTTCCACAATCGCCTTAACGAGTTCCGCCGGTGAACTTGTCTCCGGCCCGGCCGGATGTTGCCCAGTCAGAAGCACATATAGGAGGACACCTAGCGCATACACGTCTGTCGCCGTCGTGATCGTTCCACCGGTCACCTGCTCTGGCGCCGCAAACCGCGGCGTCATCGCCGCTCCACCCTGCTCCAGAGAAAGCGCTGTCGCGTCCGCCCTCCCTTCTTGCTCGGCGAGCAGCTTGGCGATACCGAAATCCAGCAGCTTCACTTGCCCATCATTTCGTACCAGCACGTTCGAAGGCTTGATATCGCGGTGAACAATCAAATTGGCATGTGCCTGAGCAACCGCTCCGAGAATGTCCAGAAACAACCCGATCCGCTGCTCTATTCCGAGCCGCTGATCATCGCAGTACTGGTCGATGTGCTTTCCATCGACATATTCGAGAACCAGATACGGCGCTCCGGTCGGGGTGACTCCGGCATCGATCAACTCGGCAACATTCGGGTGCGTCAGGCGTCCCAATATGCTCCCCTCGCGCTTGAAGCGTTCTCCACCACCCTGAGATGCCAGCGCGAAGTTCAAAAACTTAATAGCTGCCTGGCGATCGAAACGTCCGTCGCTGCGCTGTGCCAGCCACACCGTTCCCATTCCGCCGTGACCAACGGGACGAATGAGAGTGTATGCACCCACCGTTTGCCCGGCTAATGAAGATTCATGCCCGGGATGCTCGACGACGCCCTCAAGAAACTGCGCATCGGCTAGATCGCGGTGCTCCTCGAGGAGGAGTTGTATCAGAGCCCCGGTTTCGGGGTCGGCGCCGCACAATTGCTGCATCCAAGCCGCGCGTTCCTCCTCGGCCAACGACAAAGCGTGGTCCAAGAGAGGACTAATTGCCTGCCATCGCTCTGGCGTAAGCGTCTGCACAGCCTCAGTTCTCCAGATCCGCGCGGATTGCCCGGTGCAGATAAATGCGAGCCCTCTCCCATTGCCGCTGCACGGTGCGCTCCGAAATCCCTTTCATCGCCGCGATTTCGGAAAACGTGAACCCGCAGAAAAACTTTAGGTCAACGATTTCTGCCAGCGCGGATTCGACATTGGTCAGTTCATTAAGCGCGTCATTGATCTTCATTAATTCGGCCGGGTCCGCGGCACCCCCAATCTCTCCGGTGATTGAGGTGATCTCGAAGCGGCCGCCGCGCTTCACGGCTTGCCTGTTGCGTGCATGATCAATGATCAGGCCACGCATCACTCTCGCCGCATATCCCATGAACCGCGCGCGGTCAGGGAAGAGCGTCCCTTCCTTGCCGGCCATCTCGATGTAAGCGTTGTGCAGAAGTGTGGTTGCGCCGAGGCTCAAAGGAGCGCCCTGCCGGGCAAGTTCATACTTCGCCAGGCGATGCAGTTGCGAATACAAGGCGCTAAACAGGGCATTCGCAGCAGACTGATCGCCGCGATCAGCAGCTTCCATCAGTAAACAGAAACTGGGCTGCAAGTGTCCCCCTTTGACTCTCCCCTTGAGCCTGGGGTGAAGGCGGGCTTTATTCTACTGCCGAGTGTCAAGGTCGGAACACAGGTTTTTGCGGACTTGCTATGTGACGGCTTCGCTCGTTTATGCAGTGCTCTGCGCTCACCCAGATCCCATCATGCGATCATTGATTAATGCGCCGGATCGGCACTAGATGCATCCAGCTATCAAAACATTTGGCGGAGTCGGCAAACCGGAAACCAGAGTGGGCTCGTAGTTGTTGAAAAATCCCGATTCAGTCAATGACCGCCGGTCAATGAGTGAAATCGCCTGATTTCAGCAACAATGAATCTTTCAGCCAGAACTGTAAGGGTCGTGCGCGGCGCTCATTTGTCCGGGGGTTTCTTGGCACCCGGAAAGTATGCACACTTGTCTGCCTCCCCCACGGTTTTGCTCGGGTAGAGCCAACAGGCAAGATGCAGCACAGGTCCTTTATACGTTGGAGACCGCTCGTAAGAGGCCGTCATGACAGCAAGATCATTTATAGGTATCCATCCTGATTTAGTTTCAGGAATATGCGTGCGATCAGTCCAAAACTTCACCATGCAGGTGGTCCTAGGCCCGCAGATCACATCAGCCGCTTGCCTGTAGTTCTCGCGGTCGCGTTGTTTTGCTTCCGGGATGAGAACGAGGTCAACCGTGCCTCCGAATCCATTCGGCACCGACCGCACGAGTTCCCAATCCTGCCGTGCGGCCGATGACTGTGCAGTTGCGATTCCTGTGAGCAGCAGCAATAGCCAGAATCTGGCGTTCATGGGTGCATCGTAGCTCAAATCGCGCATGGCAGCACGATAACTGTTGTAACATCCCGTGGGTGTTGAAAAAGTCCGTGATCGGAATGTACTCTTGGCTGCGATTATCGCTGCCCTCGAGTTTTCCTCTCACCTCAGCTAAGTGGCAGGTTCCATAGCAGGTGTTGTCGGTTGGCTGAGGAACCGCACTAGTCGTTTGATGTTCTGGGCCGCCGCTGCCAGGAAGAACTGCTCCCGCACGAACTTCAGTCTGCGCA
>JAIQFO010000089.1 GCA_020073215.1 Terriglobia bacterium
CGGCATCGAATGCGATTCCCCCGATAACCTTTTTCCCAGTGGCCTCGTCCGTCTTGGCGAACATTGCGACGGGCTGATATAGACGTTTCTCGCCTCGCGGCACCCAATTGGCGAAGACGTAGTACGGCGTTCCCTTCTTCTCCATCTTTGTCATCTTCTCGGCGAGGTCTTTGAATTCCAGCCTTAACCAGCCGTCGCCCATTTTGGAGAGGTCATCGGCTTCCGCGTGAAACGCCTGGTCATTCTTCAAGCGGTAGGGCTCGGAACGAAACACCATGCCCTGATCTGGGTCAAAGGAGAACAGATGGGCAACGTAGGGATGCGCGGCAAGAAGTCTGTCGAGGGTTTCCGGACACATACTACCCGGGGCTGGGAACCCACTTCGAATGTCGTCCAACTGTTCGTATGCCTTCCGGTTGAACTCCTTTTCGGAAATGGCCAGCATCTGGCTGAAGTCGCGCTGTATAGCGGCCTCCACCGCCCGGTCACGCTGTATGTGCATCAGGTGCCAGGCGCTGAGGATGACCAAAGCGGCGGCGGGCAAAACTACAGCGAGTTCGAGGGTCAGTATCAGTCGCGTTCGCTCGTTCCAGCGCCGTTTCGGTTTCATGATGAACTCCTGATCCGGGCCGCTACCTGGATCAACCCGGCGAGAAACATACTTGAACCGAACAGGGCATGTGTCAAGTGGTGGTAAAAATACGTAAAAAATTGTGAACTGGATGATATTCGAGGTGCGGTGCCCGCCTCACCTGCCTTGGCGTGTTCGAGGCCGGGCGGGCGTAGGATGGCGCCTCAGCGGATAATCGGCAATGATTGCTTGGCCATCGGTGAGGGCCTTGACCGAATGGCGGCCATTACCCGGCACGATCGCGACTAAGCCCGCTCGGGCGATCTTGGCCACGCCGTCGATGGTCACCTCGAGCTCGCCCTCGATCACCTCAACTTCTTCCTGAGGATGGAAGTGCTCGTGAATGGATGAACCGCGCACGAAGTTATAGTGCGCGAATGTCATGCTCGGCGAGTGGAAATAACATCCACGCCAGCCCGACAAGCGTTCGATGACATCGAGCCTGCTGTGTCAATAAAGGCCATGGGACCTGTCCTTTGACGAATGCTAGCAAGAACGACCTGCGTGGTTATAGGCCGAGGTAGCCACCCGCTCGCCAAGACCCGAAGACTTATCAGAGGCCCCTGGGCAGTCAGATCTCCACACGGACCGGGGTAGCCCTCGAAGACCTGTTCATGACTTCGAAGACCGTCGACTGCCTTCCTCACCATGTAAATGGGCTTAACGCATGGTTAACGGGCAAACCTTCCCTAATCTTGTAAAGGAAGGGTTGCCCACAAACCGGGAGTTACCCCTGCTGTGGTTTGCGTTTCAGCGGCTTGCCAACCGCGAGCAGGAAGATGGCACTCTTGTCTTTTGCGTGCGGTGAAAAGAAGTTAATGACGTCATCATCGAAGAAGGTCAGCCCGGTCGCACCTAGGCCCTGGGCATACGCGGCTAGGTACATCCTGCCGCCGATGGCGCCCGCCTCCAACTGAACGGCCCGGTAGCCGCGATTTCCGTATCGCTCCAGAATGCGCTTTAAGTCGGCGAGAAGGAAGATGTCCACGCAGGCGTCCGACGGCAGCTCCTGCTCTAGACCAAGATGATGAGCATCGGCGCGGAATTTCCCCTCCTTCAAAAGCTCCAGGCTGTTTTGCTCACGCCCGAAGAAGTATGCGCCCGGCTTGAGCCCTTGCACGGAGTGCACCATCAGGTAAAGATCGTTGAGCTGTGTGCCGGGAGGCTCAAGGAAGTCCGCCGAAAGACCTCGCGTGGCGTAGGCGAAAATGGCAGAAAGTTGTGCCAGCGTAATGGCTGCCGCCTTATCGAACGTTCGCGTAGAGCCGCGGCGCAGGATCACCTCCTCGATCGTGTCCTTCGGTTGTTCTTCTTCCGCCAGGTGCGGGAGGCGAACTACCTCGCCCGCCAGAGCGGAAGATAGAAGGACTGGTAGCTTGCCCCGCCACTGATTTACTTCCTCTACAGACTCAAGCGAAGACGCGTCGTGCATTTCAAGCATGGCGGGATATTCGACCTCGTGTCGTGAAAGCGGGATTGTCTCCAGGCCAAGGGCCGGAGCCTCTCTCGGTGTCGGCAGCGAACGCTCGGATGCGCGGCCGATCGGTACCAGGCACAAGGAAACCTCACGCCGCGTATCGAGATCCAGCAGGCGGTTCACTTCGGTATCCACGAACCCGAGCACGATCTCGGCCGGCAGCCCCGAAGCCGCAGACACGGCCAGCATATTTGCCAGCAGGGTGCCGTTGTCCCAACCGAAATGGCGATAGGTGCGCGCCTGGTACTTCCAGGCGTTCCGCCAGTAGGTTCCGGTGCAGATGATGGTCGCGGGCGCGCGAGCCACCGCGGGTTCCATCGCCGTCGCCTGAGCCAGGTTTCCGCGAAAATCACCTTTTCGCAGAAGCCGTAGCGATACATCCCCGGGATTGAAGTGATACACCCCGGCATCCAAACCCGGGAGATCGCTACTCACGACGTACAGTTCAATCTCGTAGAGAGCTCCCGTGCAGGCTGCGGCGCGAAAGTAGATCTCGCCACCTGGATATGCACGCTGTTTGGTAATCCCTGCCGAGAAATAGAGGAGGCGCGCCAGATCCTGAACGCCAAGGACCGAATCAGCCCGCGACGAAGGCACTGGTGCTGAGATTGCGGAGAGCGCGGCCACCCCGGTTTGCGGCACGTCCCGCGGCAGTGGAAGAGGCTCTATCTTTGGGTAGATTTTGAAAGGCAACGGCCGATTCGCCCAGTCCAGGAAGTGAGGATGGTTACGAATACTCCAGTAGGAGTGCTTCGTGCCATCGTGATATCTCCAAGCTGCCTGGATTTCACGGTTGTTCATCGGCTGCTACGCCAGACTAGCACCCGCCGGGACAGCGGGCGCAAGGAGCTTTGTGACCGCAGATTGTCCCTGAATGACGGGCTACTCTTCCACGATCCGGTATGGAAGAGAGCCGACGATACGACCGGAATTATGTGGTGATATCCTCACTGGCGTATGCGTAGCCTCTGCATGATCTGTTTCATTCTGGTGCTGAGTGGATTTTCTGCGGTTGCCCAACAGCCGTTCTTGCCCACTCAGCAGTGGACAGCGCTCCGAGACGAGTCGAGTGGCGCCGCTCCGTACGAGAATCTGCGTTATCTGACCGGACTGCATCGGGTCCCTGCCACGGCAGATTTCGACCGGGCGGCGCAGTTCATGCTTCAGCGTGCGCGGGAGTACGGCCTCACCGACGTTCATGGCGAGCAATTCCCCATCGATGGCACCCGGCAGTACGGTCTGATGCGCTCGTACTTGAGCTGGACGGTTGAAGAGGCTCGGTTGTGGGAAGTTCGTCCGCAACATCTGGTGCTAGGAGATTGGAAAACCGACCCCATCCGCCTCGCCGACTACAGTCACAGTGCCGACGTGGAGACCGGGCTTGTCGATGTGGGTGACGGAGCCAGTGAGAGTGACTACGCCGGCAAGGATGTGCGCGGCAAGATTGTCCTGGCGGATGGCGTTCTGGCGCGAGTGCAAGAGTTGGCAATCGCGGAGCACGGTGCGGCGGGAATCGTCAGCGATATGCCCAACCAGACCACCGCCTGGTCTGGCATGGATCCAACATTGGTTCGCTGGGGCCATCTGGATGCGCGTCAGGCCTCGGGATTCGCCTTCATGGTGTCCCGCCAGACGGCGGAGGCTTTGCGGGAGAGTTTGCGAAGCGGCGCGCCGGTGATCTTGAATGCCCATGTCAAGGCGAGTGTCGGTCCGGGACAATGGACTGTCGTGACGGGTACCATTCATGGATTCGACACCGCAGCGGGTGAAATTATTTACAGCTGCCATCTGGACCACGAGCGGCCGGGCGCAAACGACAACGGCAGCGGATGTGTCACGATCCTAGAGTCTGCGCGCCTGCTCGCGCGCCTTATCGACGAGGGCAAGTTGCCGCGTCCCAAGCGGACGATGCGCTTTATCTGGGGACCTGAGGTTGAGGGCACTATGGCGTTTCTCGCAACCCATCCCGAGATCAGGCAGAGATTGCGTGTCAACGTGCATATGGACATGGTGGGTGGCGATCCGTTCAAGAACAAGTCGGTGTTCCATGTCACGAGCACCCCATGGTCATTGCCAAGTTTTGTTACGGATGTGGGATCTGTGTTTCTCGACGCGATCCGAACAGCTGCGGGTGGGTACGCGGATGGGGAAACGTCTGCGGAGGCAGGAATTGTCGAAACCCGGGCTGGAGAGCAGGGCACGCGCAATGAGTTCATCGCTGACGTGACGCCCTATGAAGGTGGCAGCGACCACGACGACTACGACTCTTCAACGATTGCGGTGCCGTCACTGTACTTGCGGGACTGGCCCGATGTCTACATTCATACCGATCATGACAGTTTGACTCAAATCGATGCCACCAAACTGCGGCGAGCGGCGCTGCTGGGTGCCGCCGCGGGGTACGTCTACGCGAGCATGGATGCGCAACAACTTCCCCGACTCCTTCCATTCCTTACCGCGCGGTGTGAAGAGCGACTCGCCCAGGTCTACGGCAGGGCGCAGACTCTGGTCGAGGACCCTCAACTCGACGCTGCTGCGGCCTGGTACGAAGCCCGCAACCTTGTGAATCAGGCGCTTCGGCGTGAGAAGGAAGTATTGCGCTCGCTGGTCGAATTTACTGGCGCAGCGGCAGGCGTTGATGTAGACGGGGCGAAAGCCTTGTCGGACCAGGCAGGAACGTTCAATACATGGATCGATGCAGCAGCCAAGCGGCGGGGGACGAAAGGGACCGCGGCCAGTGCTCCCTGGGCGAGCAGCGCGGACGCGCGACGAGTGCCAGTTCGCATCGGAGAGTTCGGCCCGCTCACCTATCAGAATGACAACGTGCTGCTAGCCCGCCTCGGAAAAGACCGCTACTTGAAAATCAAACTGATCAATAGCGAAGCGACCCCTATGCTAGCTGTTCGCGACCAGTCCGGACTGTACGCGTATGAGATCACTAATTATGTGAATGGGATGCGCACCGTGGGTGAAATACGGGATGCGGTTTCGGCTGAATACGGCCCGCTGCCTATGAGTCTTGTCCTCGACTACCTCGATGCTTGTGCGGAGGCTGGCGTCATCCAGTGGAGGTGAGGACAGGTCAGGATCGCGATCGACGATCATCTCCTCCGATGATTGCTTGCGAGAGGCGGATTACGGTTAAGAGTGAGCCGCGATCTCATATTCTGCTTGGTTCCGACGGAATGCTGGGCCGAAACACTCCAGAATTTGAAGGCGCCACATAGTTGCATCGTCGGCTAATCGTTGAAGCACCTTGTTCGCGGCTAATCATCGGCCGTTATTGGAATTGTGCCTGGATCACGCGCTACTCTTACCTAACCCGGTAAGGTAAGGTTTGCCGACCACTCGGAAGCTTGCTAATGAACAAAAACAGTTCACTGGTTGTGAAGCGCGGTGCATTGTTATCCTGGATGTCCGCTTTGTCTCATTACTTCCGTCATCTTTCCGGCGCATCCCTACCGGATCAGAATTGCCCTGAACCCACGGCAAGAAGTGAAGACGGTTATGAATATCTGGGCAACGATCGCGTGTCCCGGGCGAGCGCAGTTTTCTGCCCTCCAGCTGTTTTTCCTCTGCCTTGTTTCTCCAATGCTGTTTGCGCAAGCGCCCACCTCTGCTATCCAGGAGGCCGCCACTACGGGTAACGCCCAGGCACAATTCACCCTCGCGAATGACTATTTCCATGCACGCTACGTGACACTGAACTACGCAGAGATGTTGACCTGGTACCGCAAATCTGCTGCCCAGGGCTTTGCGCCGGCGCAGAATCAGCTCGGCAGCATGTACGAAAATAACATCGGCGTGTCGCAGAATTACAAACGCGCCGCAACCTACTACCGACTGGCCGCGAACCAGGGCTTTGCGCCGGCGCAGTACAGTCTGGCGTCTTTATTCGAGGCGGGTCACGGCGTCCATCGTGACTATAAGCAGGCCCTAGCGTGGTACCGGAAAGCGGCCGACCAGAGTCTCTCGACTGCCGAAAGGGAAGTCGGGTACTTCTACCAGTGCGGACTTGGCGTCAAGCGGGACTATGCCCAAGCTCTGGTTTGGTATCGCCGCGCCGCAGAACACGGCAACTCCGACGCCGAAAACCAGCTAGGATACATGGCCGGGGAAGGATGGGGCCAGCCACAGAATTACGACGAAGCTCTTTCCTGGTATTACAAAGCCGCAGAACACGGCAACGCACAGGCTCAGGAAAACATCGGCTATATCTTTCAGCATGGCACGGGCGTGAAAACCGACTATGTGCAAGCGATGTCGTGGTTTAACAAAGCTGCCGCGCAAGGTAACAGCGATGCGGAAAACCAGCTCGGCTGGATGTGTCAATTCGGACAAGGCCTTGCCATCGACAATGCCAAGGCTTTGACTTGGTATGGCTTGGCAGCCGACCAGGGAAATAGGCAGGGCAAGAATAATCTCCAAATTTTCACCGATGATCTGCAGGACAATGGAGGGCAGTGGCAAAATGCCACTGTCGCGGTCAGCGATGCCGTCATCGCGCAAGCTCAACGCTGGGCGAGCATCCGTGACCTTCACGGTCGTATTGACAAACTCGAGGCCGAGGCCCTGTACCAGGACGATCTCGTCGAACAGCTCACACATACTGGCAACGGCAAGACTGGTGCTGTCGTCAAGATGATCAACGCGACGGGCAGCGTCATCGCCGTCAAGTTCCGTATCGAAGCGGAAAAGTATCGCGCTGAAGCTGCCCGCCTGCGTGATCAGCTGGCTCAAATCGAAAGTCAAAACCAACCCAGCGTCGGCGTCCCCGCTCCCTAAGGTCTTCCAAAGCCGGATGGCACAACGTGGTTTCGTACTTTCCCGATGCCGCGAGCCAAAGGATTTAACGAAATTCGTGCCCGAGTGACGTGCAACCCGGAAACTATCCTCCGAACCGTTCGCTACGGCGTCCAAGACGCTACCTGGATACGGTAGCCTCCTCGGCCTCCGAGTCCTCATAAACTATCAACTGAGACCGGCTGACTGCTGGCGAGTGATCTGAGATCTGTTTCTGTGGGTTGTTTCTGGGATTTCGATCGAAGAAGCCGACAGCACAGCCAGGTAGTCGTTCAGATAGCTCTCGGGTTATCCGACCATCCGCCCAGAACGTCTTGGACGGGAGGCATGCTACAGACATCCGGCTATTTCATCACGGCACAGGTCCGAGGTAACGGTCTAGCCAGTCGAGGACCTCCTTGATGAGGAGATCGGGCGGCGGGACGTGGCCGGACTCAAATACCACGTGCCGTTTGTCCTTTTGGGGCGTGCCCAGCAGGCGGAACATGGGGTCCTGCGTGGTCTCTTTAGGAAAGAAGAAATCATAGCGGCCGTTGACCATGAGCACAGGGATCTTCACCCGCGACGCAAAATTGAAGGGGTCAACCTCTGGGAAGGTCTGCTCGTATTCGAAACCGCCTCCCGCCCAGACTGCGGTCTTAAGACGCGGTTCAACGGCGGCGAAGATCGGGCCGAGATACGCTCCCCAGCTCAGGCCGTAGTAGGCGATGCGGGTGGAATCTAGATCGCTGCGCGTTTGGATGTAATCAAGAGTGCGTGCCACGTCTTTGTACCAGTCAAGGACATGCTCGCGGTAGAAATCGGTGCGGCTGGCGTTATCGGTATTGAGGGCGTCGCCACGTTCGAAGGTGCTCTTATAGATGGGGAAAACCACGGCTCGGCCGCTCTTGATGAGAAAAGCCAGGTAGCGCATTGCTGGCAGCTCGCGGCTGGAACGTGCGTAGATGACGTTCGAACCCGGAAATACGACCACCGTCTGGTAGGGCGGGCGGCGCCTGCGGGGCAAAAAAACATAGGCGAACATGCGCTCGCCGCCGTACGCGGCGTTGAACGTGACTTTTTCTTTTCGCCAGCGCTCGTCGCTGTCGTCGGGCGGATCGGCAGTGGCATTCAGCACGGTGCGGTCGTAAGTGTAGAAGCCGCGGAAAACGCTGAACACGGTGTCGGAGACGGGCTTCTCTCTAATGAAGTCGCGATAGGGCCATACTACCGGCGCGATAACAGCAGCGGGGATTTGCCCAATGAGTTTCACCAGCCGAAACCCAAAGTTGTTGGCGCGCGAGAAAGAGGGCTGGGCGTCCGCGTCGTTGAACATGTACGAAGGCTCATTCCAGGCGCCGCCCAGGATGTAGCGCTTCTCGCCGGTGGCATTTAGGCACCACTCCTTGGCGTTCCCGGCCATGTCATAGGTTCCGAAGGGACCAACACCGCCGTAGGAGCCGACGGCAGCCAGGCCCTTTCCGGAGAAGTTGCTGGCAGGAACTATCGCCGAAACACTGGGAATGCCAGCAGCAAGGCTCCAGTGGTAGATCGTCGGGAGGCTTTTGCCCACGAATTCTGCGTAGGCGGCGGCCTCGTACCAGCTTACGCCGGTGACCGGGTAGTCGCCCTTGCCCTCAGGAAAATCCCCTGACTCCCAGGTGGACGGGCCAGGCCGCCCCGTGCGATCCCGGAAGAACTTGATGGCTTCTTCAAAAGAGATCTTGCGGCCGTCTTTAATGAAGTCATGTTTCCAGAAACGCGGGTTGGAGTAGCCGCCGGCGCGGACGAAGTCGCGGAACTGACCGTTGCTGACCTCGAACTTGTCTATCCAGTAGTCGCCGAGCGCCACCGCAGGAAGGGAATTGAGGCCGGTGAGGTCCAGTGTGGAACTTCCACCTTGGACGTAAAGCATGCCTTCCGGCGCGGTACCGGCGGGTTGCAGTTTGAAATTCAGTACGCGAGCACCGTACTGCGGAGTGACCCGCTCCACAGTGTCGAAACCGGACTTCTGCACGCGCCAGCGCACCACGCCGAGGGGAAGGCGAGTTTTGCACGGCGTTTTGCAAACGTGCTGCCAGTCAGGGGCAGTGCCGGTATAACTATTGAAGTAAATATCCGCCTCGGCTGGATCGGAAGTGAGGTCTTCGATGCGGGAGACTTCGCCCATGTCTCTTTGCAATCGAGGGTCACTGGGAATGTACGCCTCGGCGCGCTGGCCAAGACGCCACGCCGGGATGAATTCCCCCTGCTCCGTGAGCTTTTCGATCTGGGGCAGGGCCTCTTCATGAGCCCATCGAACCTTGCTGGCGACATGCACTCGCCAGCCGATGCTTGCGGCCACTGCCACTACCGTGATCAAACCGATAGCGACGGCACGACGATTGCGAAGGGCAGCGCGCGGCCTGAAGGCAGGGACGGAAGCCGTGCTGAGCTCGTGCTTGACTCGCTCGAGATCATCTCTCAGCTCCGCGGCTGACTGGTAGCGCCCCTCCCGCTTCTTCTCCAATGCTTTGGAGACGATCGGACCAAGAGAAGACAGAGCGTTGGAATTCAGGTGCTGGATGGGTGCGGGTTCCTGGTGTAGGATGCCGTCGAAAATCACCGCAGTAGTCAAACCAGCAAACGGAGGCTGGCCCGTGCACATCTCGTACATCACCGCGCCCAAAGAGAACAGGTCGGAGCGCGCATCCAGGTCTTCTCCCCGAGCCTGCTCGGGTGACATGTATGCCACCGTACCGACCGTGCTTCCCGGACTCGTCAGGTGCTCTTCACTCAGGCTGACCGTTGGCATGGGCGTAACTGCCTCCGCTTCGGCGATTGCCTGGCGATGCGTCTTCCGAGCGAGACCGAAGTCAAGAACCTTCGCCTGGTTTCGCTTATTTAAGAAAATGTTTGAGGGCTTGATGTCGCGGTGCACGATGCCCCTGGAATGCGCCGCATCGAGTGCATCGGCAAGCTGGATGCTGATTTCGAGGACCTGCTGGTTGGGCAGGGGATGGCCGGAAATGCCGTGCTGGAGTGTGTCGCCTTCCAGCAGTTCCATGACGATGACTGGCTGGCCTTCGTGATCCTCGATCTCGTAAATCGTACAGATGTTCGGATGATTCAGCGCAGAGGCCGCCCGAGCTTCACGCTCGAAGCGCTTCAGAGCCTGCGGGTCGTTGGCCATGTCTGCCGGGAGGAACTTGAGAGCAACGTGGCGGCCCAGCCTGGTGTCCTCCGCCTCGTACACCACGCCCATGCCTCCACGGCCCAGTTGACCAATGATGCGGTAATGGGAAATGGTTGTGCCGATCATGACAATCCCGCTCCGCGGATCTTATGTGTAGGCACCCTCACCGTCAAGAACCGAACTCTCCAAGCTCGTCGATCTGGCGACAAGAGGGTGGGATCTGGGGAAGCAAGGTGTCGTCCTTAGAAGAGCGGGAACCCGTTCCCGAGGCCGAACAAGGGATAAGGCCGCTGACCTAATTGCATTGCGGTCACGTGACGGGCAAACCTTACTTCACCGATTAGGGAAGGTTTGCCGACTATCGTGAAGTTGACCAATTCCGAACAGTCGCTCACATTCGGGTGAAACAGCGGTCTATCCGGTTCTTACGGTTTCTCTTTACGAACCGCAATTCAACTGAGAGAGAGAGAGAGAGAGAGAGAGAGAGTTCTGCCGCTTGAGCGATGCGCTGAGCGAACCTGCGCGCGCCGGAAAAAGACGCCCATGCCAGAAGGCGGATGAAACGCTCTTCGCACCGGTCTTCGCTGAGCACGTCCTCAACTAGTGTCTCATCCAGCTGATAGGGCGCCTTCGCAAGTACGAGCGCCAGCCGCGCAATCGCCCGATCCTGTCCGGTGAGCACCGCGACCTCCGAGTCCACCCACCTGCGACTGAGGGGCATCAGCTCACCGTCCCAGTGTTGCAGAACGCGGACTACGAACTCCCGAACCTCCGTCGAGACGACGCTCGAAGCTTCAAGTTCGACGACCGCTGTCCACCGTGCGAGCGCATCCGCGATGCGAGGATTTGGCTTGGCCCACTGCATATCCGTAGGCAGCGGGGCGTGTGGTAGCAGTGGTAGAGCGCGCCCCGGCATGAGCGGTTTGACATGGGTCGCTTTCAATTCGCCGCCAAAGAACCGGAGGGCCGCAGCCTTGACACTCTGCAGCCCCAAGGGTGCGCTCACCGGCGAGCCATCCATTACTACGTGGCTGAAGCGGTTGATATCGCTCATGGCCATTAAGGCTGCGACGGCTTCCGGCAGTTCCTCAGCCGTGAATGGAACTGGCATGTCCATTTTGGTCCCCGGGGTCGCGATTGACTTTACCCAGGCAAGACGCTTGCGCAGGGTGGCGTCGGTGATGTGCGCGTCACTTTCGGAGAAGATATACGAGGCCGCCTCGTGCATGCCGCCGGCGTGGACGAGGCTGATCAACATGTCGCCGCAGTACGGGCAGTCGTTGACCTGTGACAGCGCGGCATTCATCGCCTCCTTGGTGGTGCGATCCAAGTGGTCGTCCACTAGGATACTCTCACGGCCGGCGGTCCAGATGCCGGCCATCAGCGCTGGTACCTTCGAGCGACTGGTGAGCGAGCCATTGATGAAAAAGTCCTCCTCGATCATTTCGTAGACCTCGGCCACGAGCCCAGTGGCCGTGCGTCGCGGGATCGCGTGCACGTAACGCATGGTTTTAAGTGACAGGGTTTCAAACAACCAGAAGCGAAATCTCTTCGGTAACATGACAGTTTCTCCTTCATCGATCCAACGACGAGGACTTCAACCACTCACTTTGAGGCACCACTGACCTCCAAAATCTTGTAAATCCTTCAAGAGCAGCGGCCCGAGTAGATGCAGATCCTAACCCCTGTGCTTTTCAACGGGTCGTGCGCGGTTTGCTGTACCTTACAGGTCATTCACTCAGACGAAGAATGATCAGTCCGAGCAGACGATTCTCGAACTGCCTACTCGCCAACTGTGGATACTCGGACTGAGATCCCCGAACCTCAGGCTCGCACTGCGATCACTTCCAGGTATTCGGCTGAGACCTCGGTGAGCTCATCCCCTCCGCGATTGTGCGCGGACCACAACGCTTCCAGTTCTTGGCGGAGCTCTCGCGCGGCAGTCTCGTCCAACGATGCGAATGCGCGATTGGTGGGCCCATAGTACTGACGAAAGAACTCGACCACTTCAGCCGGCGGGAATGGATAGGTGAAGGTGTAATGGCGTCGCGTCATCTTAAGATCCGAGACCCCGCGGCCCAACCTCTCGCGCACCACAGTCTCATCGCCCCACAGCACCGGTACGGGCATGCCCGACGGAGCGATGAACTTGGCAAAGGTTTTGAACATTTGTCCCACGAATCCTTCGCGCGTCCAATTTCCCATGGCGATGGTGCCTCCAGGACTGCACACTCGCAGCAGCTCGCGGGCCACGAGTTCCGGCCGCGGAGCAAACATGGCTCCGACCAGGCTGGTTACGACATCGAAGCTGGCGTCTTCAAACGGGAGCGCTTCGGCGTCGCCTTCCA
>JAIQFO010000026.1 GCA_020073215.1 Terriglobia bacterium
TCAAACCCGGGTTCGATTCCCGGTAGCGCTACCAAACCTTCCTAAGCTGCTGAATCCAGCAAGGTTCCCAGCCTGCCGAAACGCTTGTCCCAAATTTGTCCCAAAAATCGAAGGCTGTGCCCCAAGAAAGTGAGTATTACAGGGTACCGCCCTTTGTACGACCAGCGATCTCCCGCAATTGTTCTGAGGTAAGGCCGTAGAGCGGCGGCACACTGACACCGAGCACTCCGAGGTAGGCGTAGAGTTCGCCGCGATGGTGAACTTCGTGCTCCACCATCGAGCGCAAGAGCTTCCAAGTGGTCATCGGGGCTCCATCCGCCGACTGGCACTTCTGCTGCAATTGGTCGTCGCTTAGCCGCGCCAGCATTTTCATGGATTCGCTGTGCATCCGCTCCATGAATCGCAGCACCTCGTCGCGGCCTTCCGCCAGTTCGCGTCCGCATCCCGCATAGCGGTTGCGCCCACCACACGCGCATTCCGCAAAGACATTTCGTTCGGTCGTGGCAATGTGTCGAGCAAGATCGCCAAGCGTAAACTTCTCTGCCGCCGCACGCCATTCGATTTTGTCGGGTGGAATACAGGCAACAACCCGCATGGTGCGCTCACGGATTTTGCTGAAGTAATCAAGAAACGACTGGATAGTGCTGATTTCCATGGGAATCATGGTACCGCACACGGATTCTTCGTTGCTTGTTTCCTGCGCGACGTTCGGTAGCGTCCGCACATGGGGAGATTATGGCAGATCGGGTGGCATCGCCACTTGCTCTAGGTCACTACTTGATGGTGTTCAATCCACCACTGAAGCACGGCTTTCGCTTCAAGAATGCAATTAATCACCTTCTGTTTCTGCTCCTCGAAGTCGTCCACCGTGATGAGTATATCCACCGTCGTGCGGATTGCCGCTGACTTGTGGGTTTTCACGATCTTCATCCTGTCGAGCCGAATTTGTTTCTGGAACAGCTCTTTCAGTTTGCTGACCTGCGTCCCCATTCTGGCAAATCGAAGGTCAATTTGGCCTCGGTTTACTTTATGGACGAATTTGATACCGCTAGTCGCGGGTGGATTGAAGTAGAGGAATCCGCCACTATGGGGCTCAGGAGTCGGCATATACAACTCCGGTGCAATCTCTTGCACTAATCCATAGTACTTAAACCAGAACTCGGTGATCGCCTTGCTCTTTTCTCTCAGGTTTTCTTTCTTGCGTATCGCGGCATTCAGGACGCCCACTTTGCAGACACGCCGTAGGCCCAGCGACTTAGAATTCTCGAACCAGCTTCGGATGTTCTCATAAGTGATGCTGGAGTCGAAACCATTACGCGCCGTGCCGACGCACTTTGCAGGAGCAGTCAGGACAGTAACGAAGGCGTTGCAGAGGTATTGCTTTTTGTACAACTCGCCCCTGCTCGCATAGCGTAGCCGCGACGGAGTTCGCGCCCAGCTATCGCCGAGCCACTATCATGCAGGCGAGTTTGGCGGTTTTGGGACTACTGTCCTCCATCGCAGCATGGCTCGCCGGGGCGACATTCTGGTGGCTGGTTGCTGGAGCCCTTCTGGGCAGCGTTATCCCGTTCACGCTGTTCGTGATCCTGCCCACAAATAAGCTGTTGCTCAGCCCGACACTGGATAGGCAGTCAGTCGAAGCGAAGCGTCTGCTCGCACGCTGGGCTGCTTTGCACGCCGTGAGAAGTGTGCTCAGCGGAGTGGCACTGCTGGGTCACAACTTCGATTCCCGGTAGCGCTACCATAGCTTCTACTTGGTGTGAATCCTCGGCTGTTAGAGCGTTGGCTTTCGGGCAGCATAAGCGCGTCGCTTCAGAACAGGTGAACAAACGCCGGCTCGTGGTCGAGCCGAGAGAGCCCGGCCGAACAAAACGCATCAACCGCCTGCTCGAGTTCGCTCGGGCTAATGCAGCGGTTGATCTCGGGATATTGCTTTTCGGTGACGCGGCAGGCGGGACGGTATTGCGCCATTAGATTGACATAAGTTTCAGGACCGAGTTCGCCGCGGATCCAGTTCATGATATCTGGTGTTCCGGCGACACCGCCGGGCATTATAAGGTGGCGTAGCAGGACGCCGCGCAGCGCCACACCTTGCTCGTCGACGACGAGCGGACCGACCTGCCTGTGCATCTCCTTGATGGCGCGGCGTGCCGTTTCGGGGTAATCCGGAGCTTTCGCATAGCGGCGCGCGCTCTCGGAGCCCCAGAACTTGAAATCAGGCATGTAGATGTCCACTATGCCGTCCATCAAAGCAAGGGAATCCAGCGAGTCGTAGGCACTGGTGTTGTAGACCAGCGGCAGGCGTAAGCCGCGCTCCACAGCAAGCAGGAGCGCTTCCAGAATCTGGGCTACCACGTGTTCCGGAGTTACCAGGTTGATGTTGTGGCAGCCCTGTTCCTGCAAGCGCAACATCATCCCGGCCAATTCTTCCGGTTCGGCGGGGCGGCCTCCTCCCAGCCAGCTGATTTTGTGATTCTGGCAGAAGACGCAGCGCAGGTTGCACCAGCTGAAAAAGATCGTCCCCGAACCACGGTTGCCGCGCAGGCATTGCTCCTCGCCGAAGTGGGCAAAATGGCTGCTGACGATCGCGTAACGCCCAGTCCTGCAGACTTTGGTCTTGTTCTCCAGGCGGTTCACGTGGCAGTTGCGTGGGCAAAGGACGCAGTCGGCAAGCTTCTCCAAGCCATGCTTGACGCGACGCGCCAATTCCCCGGATTGCCACAGCTCGAGATATGCGGGCTGGAAGTTCGTGCGATTAGCGGCAGTGGGACGCTCCGGCATCTTTATTCCCGTGGCAGGGGTAGGTCGCTACGCGGTCCGTTTGTGCTCGACCCGAGCGCGCTCTACGTAGCGACCGTCCCTTACATCCACACGCACGACTTCCCCGGGAGCGATAAACGGAGGCACACGAACGTGAACCCCGTTATCAAGGGTCGCGTCTTTCCAGGCGCTATCCTGTTGTGAGTGTACCGGTGGTGCGGTGTCGGCAACTCGGGCCTCGACGATGTCCGGGAACACCACACTGAGAGCCCGGCCTTCAAAAAACTCCACCGGCAGTTCCATTCCAGATTGGAGGAACGCGCATGCCGGTCCCAGGATGGGGCGTTGAATCGCAATCTGCTCGAAGGTGCGGGGATCCATAAAGGTGCAGGTTTCCCCATCGCCAAACAGAAACTCCATCGCGCGCCGCTCGACTTCCACGTCTTGCAGGCGCTCTTGCGGCCGAAAGTGTGGCTCCCACATCCGGCCACTGGTGACATTGCACAATTTGGTCTTCACCACTCCGCCCAGCTTGGCAGACCCAGCCTTCGACTCCGCATCGAGAACTTTGTAGATTTCCCGCTCGATGCGCAGGAACATTCCCGGTCTCAACTCCGACGCAATTACCATGGGGGCCCTCCCGGTTCGGGCTACTGTCCACCCTTATTGATAGACCCCGGTGTCTTCCCTCCGCAGTGACGAAGGTCACGATGAACGGCCAAGCGGTGAATTGGGCCCGCCGTGCCGCAATTGGGGTTGACGACCCCATTTTACAGTCACATCTGGGTCCGTCGAAACGAGCTAGAATTTGTCAGGAGACCGGGAGGCTACTCATGCTTGAGATGGAAGCGGTCCGCATGGAAGTTCCAACCGACGCCAACGTTATTGTAGGTCAAGCACATTTTATTAAGACGGTCGAAGATCTCTACGAAGCCGTCGCGACGACAGTGCCGCAAGCTAATTTTGGTTTAGCTTTCAACGAGAGCTCGGGAGCGTGCCTGACGCGGTCAGAAGGGAACGATCCAACCCTTCGTGATACCGCCATACGTAACGTCCAGGCGTTGGGCTCCGGCCACACCTTTGTGTTGGTCATCCGGAACGCCTATCCCATCAATATCCTGCACGCGATCCGCAACGTGCCCGAAGTGTGTTCGATTTTCTGCGCGACGGCCAACCCACTGGAGATCGTTGTGGCTCGGACGGAACAGGGTCGAGGGGTGCTCGGTGTCATCGATGGCAGCTCCCCAAAAGGTGTAGAGGGCGAGACCGACGTGGTCTGGCGCCACGACCTCCTGCGAAAGATCGGCTACAAGCGATAGGAGATCGACAAGCCGCCGCAGGTCCAACCGGGGCGATGCGGCCTTCGGCACACGCGACTGACTTGCGGACGTCCGACGAAGTCCCGGGCTCTCAGTCCACGCTAGAGTCATGTAACCAGAGCTGGAACCGACACCGGAACTTCGGCACTTTTTCGCGGCGCTGCCTCGATGAGCGTTCGCTCACAACCGCTTGCCTTGCTGCAGAATCACAGCAAGTTTATTGGGGATGAACCCTTTTTGTGGTATCGTTTGTCTGTTCGAACCGCGGCTGCGTCCGGTTGCCATGTGTAACTCAGTACGCGCCCGAGTGGGCCAGTTGTCACTGGCTCGGGACTCCTGCATCCGGACGACACGCCTTCCAAGGAGCTTCCTCATGAACATTCGGCTCTCCATTCTCATCCTGGTTCTGATTCCGGCCATTGTCGTAGGCGGATATGCGGTAACCCAACGGCCGATGACCGCACCGGTGGTGGTGGTGCTGGGTGCGGTCATGATTTACCTGGGCTATACCCGTTACGCGCGGCACATTGATCGCGAAGTCATTCGACCCGACGACAAGAAGTCGACGCCCGCCAAGATGTACATGGACGGAGTCGACTTCATGCCCACCAGCCGCAACATTCTCTATGGATATCACTTCAAGTCGATCGCGGCGGCGGGACCGATCGTCGGGCCGATCGCGGCGGCCACCCTGTGGGGTTGGATGCCCGCATTGCTATGGCTCACCCTGGGCGTCACGTTCCTGGGCTGGGCCAGCGACTACTCCGCCATCATGGTCGCGGTCCGGAACGACGGCAATTCGCTTTCGGCCATTGCTCACCGGCTGATATCCCCGCGGGCGCGGGTCATCCTCTTTGTATTTATCTTTTTCTATCTGTTGCTGCTGGCCGGCGCTTTTGTGGGCATCATGGCGGGCATCTTCGATCCTCGCGCGGACGTGCCCTTCGGCATCTTCATGCTGGCCATCATGGGCCTGCTGATGGGGCAGATGCTCTACCGCTGGAAGATGGACCTGATCCTGGTAACTTTCGTGGCCGTGGCGGTGACGCTCGGTTCGATGGCCATAGGAGCTAAGGGCATCGTCCCCACAAAAGGCACAACTCCGGATGGCAAGCCCGCCATGGCATTGGTGTTCGCCGGCCGGGTCAACTCGGCGGTGGAACGGCTTAGCGATGGAATCAATGGCCTGAGCGGGCGGCAGCCGTTGTACACGGTCGTCGATCCTACCCGCTCGGACCCGCGGCTGGTTGTGACGATGGTCAACTCGGACGGCAAGATCGTACCCAAGTACGTGGACCAGAGCGGCGCCATCAGGATGTTGCCCTCGTTCATCTTTTGGTGCCTGTTTATCTTCGCCTTTTCTTACCTGGGCACCGTGCTGCCCATCTGGCGGTTCGCGCAACCGACCAACTACATCGGTTTCTGGGTCACTTTCCTGACGATCGGGTTGACCGCCTTGGGCGCAGTACTGGGCGGGATCCGGGCTCTGCTGGGCAATCCGGAGATGATTAGGGCGGTGACCTTCCAGACCAAGGCTTTCGCTTCGTGGATGCCCATCACCCAAGCCAAGGACGCTGCCGGCAACCTTCTGCAGGCCCACCCCGCGATTCAACCTTTGTGGCCGATGCTGTTTGTGACCATCGCCTGCGGCGCCATCTCGGGCTGGCATTCGCTGGTCGGATCGATCGGGACGGCGCGCCAACTGGAGTATGAGACCGACGGGTTGCCGGTGGGTGGCGGCGGCATGTTCTCGGAAAATGCGCTGGCTCTGCTCTCCCTGATTGCGGTGTCGATCGCGGGCGGCGTCGGAGCGGGAGCCTTCGCAGCCGGAGTGGGCAAACTGCTGGGCATTATCACTTTCGGTGGGATCCCTCCGGCCTACGGCACAGCCCTGGGCTTCGGGGTATTCGTGGTCATCGTGCTGACGATGGTGCAGCTTGTGTTTCGGGTCATGCGCGTGACTTTGGGCGAGTGGCTGGGCGACACCTGGGTGGGTTTCAAGAACCCGCACATCTCGGCCATTCTCTCCATGGTCTTGACCATGCTCCTGGTGTTGAGTGGAACCTGGATTTACCTCTGGCAATTATTCGGAGCGTCGAACCAGTTGATGGCCGCACTGAGCCTGCTCATCGTCAGCATCTGGCTGAAGTCGATCGGCCGCAACCCGCGCTATGCATTCTGGCCCATGCTGTTCATGTATGTGACCACAATGGCAGCGATCATAGTGACGGCCTATAACTTGTACGCCAGCATCTTGTCGAATCCGAAAATTGCCGCGCAGCCCATCAACAGCATTGGCGCTATCGCCATGATCCTGGTGTCGGTGCTCTTGTTCATCGCGGCGTTGATCATCGCTTACGACGCCTGGCACGCATGGCAGAAGCCGCTGCCCGCCGGCAAGGTTGCGCCTATGCCGGCGGATTAGCAAACCGGGGCGAGAGCGGCGCTTGCAGTACAGCAGCGCGAGCTAAGAACCCTCAGTGATGCGCAGCAAGGTTTCAAAGACGGCGCGGGCTGAATGTGTGCGGAGCGGATCGAAGCGCCACTGCACCTCGAGATTCGGCTCGGTGCGCCGGACGAGCAGGCGCTGCAGGGGACAGCCGTCGAGTGCGGCCCTGGACAGCAGTTTCGAAGCGGCGGGCAGGTTGCCGGGCGCATAGGCGATTAGAGGCGGTGCTGCGGAGAGCGGTGTCCAATAGTTTTTGGCTCGATCCGTGAGTTCCTGCGGCGGCCAGGAAGCGGGGTCCAGCGCCTCCAGTTCGACCTCCGGTTGGGTACGCAGGGCGGCTCGAAAAATAAACAGGTCGCGCCGGCCGCGGAGGTGAGCCAGGCCCCAGAGCGGCGCTACATCGCGTGGTTCGAGCACGACCAGAACTTCGGCATGGCGGAAAGGCGGCTTGGCCTGCTGGATCTTCAATTCGAGGACCGAAGATCCCAGCCAGCGCAGGGTGGTCTTTTCGCCCACCAGGGGCAGTCCTTCCTGGAGCCAGCGCAGGGCGGCATGGCCCTTACGGACGTTGTAGTGGGTGCCGACGGCGAACCAGCCTACAATGAAGATGACGACGAGGATGAAGGCGGCAAGACCTGGTGACATGGTAGGGTGTTCAACCCGCGGGCGGTTAGGCCCGGCTGCATTATGGCACAGCGAGTGCCGCCGCGGGTCGCAAGGAAGTTGAGAATGAGGGGCGCGGAATGAGGAGTCAATCTCGTGGAAGGTAGCAGGCTCCGAAGAATCCGCGAGTTTTTCTACGGCTTTTATGCCTACGAGTTCGAGCTCCAGGCGTTGGAGATGCGGGGAGAGCTGGAGTCGGCCTTCATGCTCATCACTTTCGGTGACATGCTGGGCGTGCCGATAATGCCGCCGATTTACTCTCTGCGCATCCTTCCCTTCCTCGTGCCCGAGATTGCAAAATGGAAGCGGCGGGTCATGCGGGAGCGGGACATGGTGGACAAGCAGGAGATGCATTTGCACGGCGTGTGACCGCGTCGAGGCGGTAAGCCAAGTCAGAAAATTAGGAGAACCAATATGGCGGACGAACCCAAAGAGGACAAGCAGGGATTCCTTAGCCGAATCAAAGAAATTGCCTATGGCATGAGTGCCCACGACATGTCTCGTTATGCCATGCGCACGCGAGCCAGCATGGAACACCTTTTCATCCTCATCACCATGGGCGATCTGATTGGCGTCCCCATCTTGCCGCCCTATTACTCGCTGCGGCTGTTGCCCTATGTGGTGCCCAACATCGCTACCTGGAAGCGCCGCATGTTGCGTGAGAAGGACGTATCGGACGCGATGTTCTAATCGCTCCGCGCGTGGCTGCGAAGAAATTTCAAACTGCATTCCTATGAGGAAATCATGTCGCTGAAAGATACTTTCGAACAGAACAAGCAGAGGCGTTACATCATGTTCGGCGGCAAGGGCGGGCTGGGGAAGACTACCTTCTCCGCTGCCACCGCCTTCTGGCTGGCGCAGCAGGGACACAAAGTCCTGGTCTTCTCCGTGGACCCACAGGCTTCGCTCAGCGACATCTTTCAGAAGGACATTTTTGGCAAGGGCCCGGTGAAGATCATGGACAACCTCTGGGCCCAGGAAATTGACGCCGACAGCCACATCCGGGCGTACCAGGACCAGATCCGCAAAAAGATTCTCGACATGTACGGGCTGGAGGCGGTGCCGGAGGAGGTCGAACAGTACATCCAGGCAGCCTCGGCCGAGCCAGCCATGGAAGAGTCAGCCATCTTCGACGCAGTGGTGGATATCGTCGTAGGCGGCGAATACGACTATTACATCTACGATCTGGTTCCGCTGGGGCACGCGCTTTATTACCTCTCGATGGCCAAGGTTTATGACGAGTGGATCAATCGCATTACCAAGCTGCGGGAAGAGATGCGTGAGCACGAGGAGATGGTGGCGCGCATCAAGCGCCAGAAGACCACGGAAGAAGACCACATTCTTACCGAACTGCTGTACATCAAGAACCGCATTAACCAGTCTTCCAGCATCCTGACCGACCGCGAAAAAACCGCGTTCTTCTTTGTGGTTGTGCCCGAGGAGATGATCATCCTCGACACGGCCAAGGCGGCCCAACTGTTTGCCAAGTTCGATGTGCCCATTGCCGGCTACGTGGTCAACCGGGTACTCCCGCCGGACTTGGAGGGAAAAGACATTCCGCCCTACCTTCGCAATCGCATCAAGATGCAGGGGAACTATCTCACCGAGATTGACAAAACCTTCGGCAACCAGGTTGTCGCTCGGGTACTCGAGTTGGAGCGGGACATCACAGGGCTGCCGATGATTGAGAAACTGGCCGGGATGATGTACGGCAATGGGAGGCAGTGAGATGTCAGAGATCAAACAGTCTTTGACTGATTTTGTGGTGGCGCACCCCAAGCTCAAGTTCATGTTTTTTGGGGGCAAGGGCGGTGTCGGCAAGACGGTGATGGCAGGCGTCACCGCCATGCAAATGGCGCAGCAGGGTCGGCGCACTATTCTGGCGTCCACAAATCCGGTTCACAGCCTGAGCGGCCTGCTCGACCAGAACGTCTACGGGCAGGCGACGCCAGTCAAAGATGTGCCCAATCTCTGGGCTTATGAAATTGACACCAAAGAGACGATCGAACGCTCCAAGCAGGACATCAAGACGAAAATTCGCTGGTTCCTGAAGTTCGCCGAGATCTCCACCCAGGCGGACGCGTTCGTGGAGAGCGCCACCATGAACCCGGCCTTCGAAGAGTCGGCGATGTTCGAGAACATGGTGGACCTGATGTTCAAGAACGAATACGACGTCTACGTCTTCGACACCGCGCCCACCGCCAATGCCCGGCGCCTCTTAGGCATGAGCAAGGTCTACTCCATGTGGGTGAACAAAATGGTGAAGTCGCGGGAGGAAGCGCAGTCGCTGCGTGACCTGTTCTCCTTCACCAAGAAGAAGGAAGCGGACCCCCTGATGGAGTATCTGCTGTCATTCCGCGAGCGCATCAGCCACGCCCGCGAGTTACTGACCGACGTCGAGCAGACAGCGTTTTTTTTCGTGACGCTGCCCGAGGCACTGCCCATCGCGGTCATTAAGCGCTTCATCAACTGGTTCCACGATTTTGGAATTCCGGTGGGTGGTGTGGTGGTCAATATGGTGATCCAGAAGGATCAACTGCGCCCCGACTCGCCCGAGTTCGTCAAGAACCGGGTCGCGATGCAGGATGCTTACATGGAGGAGATTTGGCGTGATTTCGACAATGTGCGCGCCGTGCTGCCGCTATTCGATAACGAGGTGCGCGGCACTGAGGCCCTGAAAATGATGGCCCAGCACGCCTTCCCGCAGGTGGGGACTCCCGCCGGCGGGTAGGGTGTTGCAGTCAATAGTACCCGCGGGCGGTCCAGTGCTTCCTGGCAGTGGACGGTGGCGGAAGAGAAATCTCGGATCGAAACCCAGTCTTTATTGAAACCCAGTCTTTATCGAAACCCAGTCTTAGTGTTTCGCCTCCGCCGGCGCTTCAACCTGCGCGAGGATTTCCGCCAGCCCCGGATGAGTGAGTTCTTCCACCTCGTAAGTAACCCGCAAGCTGGGTTTGTTGAGCTTGATGACGCGCGCCAGATCAATCGGCGTGGCGATCAGAACCAGGTCGCAGGGCACGCGGTTGATGGTCTCTTCCAGTTCATGCCGTTGCATCACGCTGTAACCCATGGCGGGAAGAAGATGTTCGAGGTGCGGGTAGCGTTCAAACGTGCCGCGAATGGACCCGACCGCAAACGGCTTGGGGCCCACCAACTCGGCCGCTCCCCAATTGCGCGCCGCGACGACTCCGGCGCCATAGGGCATTTCGCCGTGGGTCAGGGTGGGGCCGTCTTCGACGACCAACACGCGCTTTCCCTTCACCAGTTCCGGCGTAGGCGCGGAGACCCGGCAAGCGGTCTCAACAATTTTTGCCTTGGGATTACTTGCCTGGATGTTGCGCCGGACCGTCTCGATGTCCTGCCGCGTCGCCGTATCGACCTTGTTGATGACCACCACGTCGGCGCGTCTCAGGTTGACCTCTCCCGGGAAATACGACAGTTCGTGTCCGGGGCGCAGCGGGTCGGCCACCACGAGTTCCAGATCGGACTTGTAAAACGGAGTATCGTTATTGCCTCCATCCCAGAGAATGATGTCGGCTTCCTTCTCGGCCTGGCGCAAAATTCTCTCGTAGTCCACGCCGGCATAGACGACGGTTCCCTGACGGATGTGTGGTTCGTACTCCTCGCGCTCTTCGATGGTGCATTGCTGCAAATCGAGATCGTCGATGGTGGCAAAGCGCTGCACCGCCTGTGCGACCAGGTCGCCGTAGGGCATGGGATGACGGATGACGACGGGTTTCCAGCCTTGGCGGCGCAGCTCGGAAGCCACCCGTCTCGACAGCGGACTCTTGCCGCAGCCGGTCCGCACCGCGCAAACCGAAACCACCGGGACTGTCGATTTGATTTGCGTACGCTCGGTCCCCAATAGCCAAAAGTCCGCGCCGGCAGCCACCACGCGCGATGCGAGGTGCATCAGGTTCTGGTGGGAGATATCGCTGTAGGCGAACACCACCGCCTCGACGCGCTCGTCGCGAATTAGTTTTTCCAGATCCTTCTCTTCAAAGATGGGGATTCCCACGGGATACTGCGAACTGCCGGCGAGTTCCGGCGGGTAGCGGCGGCCGGCAATATCGGGGATTTGGGTGGCGGTGAAGGCAACGACTTGGTAATCAGGATTATTGCGAAAAATGACGTTGAAATTATGAAAGTCCCTGCCCGCCGCACCTAAGATGAGAATCCTCTTCATGAATGCCTCCGCATACCATTGTATGGTCTCTTGGGGCCGGGAGGGGTGGCAGTGCTGCTCGTCACCGGCGGGTGTGATCGCGTCCTGAGACGATGCGTAGCATTGACGCGGTCCCGCAAGCTATGAGTCCCAGTCATATATCCGGCGCATCTCCCAGCTAGCAAATGTCATTGTTTAACTGAGAACTGAAAAAGAAGAGAACTCGATCTCAACACCTCTACCGCGTCAGTCTCAAGGTGTCCGCGTGGCTAACATCATTCGGGGGCCGGCAACTGCTGGAGGTGGCTAAACGCGAGGCCGCGTTTGTGATCTCGGGGCCGAATGCTGAGATATGGAAAGACGAGATTGATCGGGCGCTTCGGGAGAAGCGGTCGCGCTGGGCGCTTAGTTATGGGCTGGTGGAGGTAGGGTCAGGGCTGCTACCTGGCGACTCCAGAGGTCTCCCGCCGCCGACCCACTTGGATCTGCGTCCGCGGGCTTGCTCCGCGCCAAGTGTAGTTCCGTTTTGCGAATCATTCGCGGCCACAGGGAATCCGGATCGGAATTGAAAACTGTTCCGGCATCCGCCCGAAAAATGAACCACGCGCCCAGATCCACTTCCTTCCGCAGTTGATCCGCATTCCATCCGGCGTAGCCCAGATAAACGTGAAAAGTGTCAGGGTCAGGTCGAGCCGAGATGGTCTGTTCGAAGAGGGCCTTCGTAGAAATCAGGTAAACCGCACCGAATATGTGCTGAGCTCCTTCAACCTTCGCCGGCGACTGAAGCAATGCAAACACCGCGGGAGTTTCGACCGGACCTCCGAGATAGACTTTGTCGGAACGGCCTTTCGCCGCCTTGGGCTCCTTCAGCACTCGTGAAAGCGGGACTTCCGAGCGCCGGTTGAGAATCAGTCCGACCACACCTTCTTCATCGTAGTGAACCAGCAGGATGACCGTTTCAGCGAAATTCGGATCGCCGAGGTCTCGACTTGCGACCAGCAACTTTCCGGCGCCCAGATCCTTGGCGTTCTTGGATTGGACAGGAAGAAAAACGGGGATTTCACTTTTGGCGCGGAACGCCTCGACCCCGTGCGATCGGTCTGGCGGGTTCGCCGGCTCGCCCATGTAGGAGAGCGACGCGTGGGGGACAAGCGTATCGTTCGGCCGCGAATTCGGCGCCGGCACATCAAATTGGTTGATCGGAACGTTGAACCTTCTCACCGCAACGAAGGCAACAATCGTGGCCAGAATTGTGAAAAAGCACAGTTTGCGCAAAGACATGCTGCTCTCCCCACTGGCCCTCTTTGTTGCAAATGCCCTGGCGCCCGAGTGGAATTATAGTCCGTGGGCGGCGGGGAGGTGTGTTTTCGGAAATCTCGAAAGAAGAGATTGATCGGGCGCTTCGGGAAATGCGGTCGCGCTGGGCGCTTAGTTACGGACTGGTGGAAGTGGGTAGGGAGCGCATCTCCCTAAGTCAGCTGAGGGTTAAGGGTCGTTAATCTCCTTCGGCCCCGCGTTGAGCCTTGCATGGGTTCGGGGGCGGCGGTGGCGGCGGTAATTGCTGCCACCAATTTAGCTGTTCACGCGGAATCTCATAGACTTGAGCGTGAATCCAGACAAACAGTGCAATAGCAATGAGCAGAACGGTGCCAGCGGCACCGCCGATAAGCTTAGGCGATGGTCTGTGAGTCGCTGCAAGTCTTTCTCCAACAAAAAAGAACGATCTTATCGGCAAAACTAGCGCAATCAGCATGAGTGAGAAGGACAGAATGAACCGCATCCAAATTCGGGAAGGTCCCGGCTCATAGATCGCGTTGAAGATAAACTCAGGGAACGAGAGGGGCTGAGTTAGCGGGAATATCGGCCGTACAAAGATCGGGAATGCCCAGGCCCATGCGATGACAAACATCACAAGCCACGCGGAACGAGCGCGCCGAACGTACCCTGTCCATATAACGATCAGCCCGATGAGAATGATTGCTACGCAAGCGATCCCGAGGTAATGCATCGTATGGGGTTCCATTGGGAAGCCTATGTCGCTCAGTGCTAGCGCCCTCTGGTCCCTTTCGTTGAGGGCATACCGCAACACGGGTGGAATGAGGCGAAGCAGCGCGATTGTAAAGAGCACGCTCGATAAGAAGACCGAGTCGGCACGGATTTTCATGGCGGTCCTCCTAACGAACACACCTGCCAGCCCCATTCTTACGCCAAAGGGCCAAGACTTGCCACCTGGCTGACGCAAACTAACTATCCCGAATTGCGCCGCTACTTCTTAAAACATCAGTTCCCTATTACCATCCAAGCGATGACTTCTCGCTTCGCACAATGGCTGCGCGATCCGCTTTTTCTTTTGTGTCTGACGGCGGGGCTGCTTGCGTTCGTTGTGCAATCGGGCGAGTTGGGGACGGCCGACACGGCGCACCGGCTGCAAACCACGCATTGGCTCTGGACCTCGGAGCCGCAGGTTTTCCCGTACGAGTATCCCGAGTTTGGACTGCATGGGCGGGGCGGGCGGCTTCATAGCTGGTATGGCATTGGACAGTCGCTGCTGATGCTGCCCTCCGATCTTCTGGGGACGTGGATTGCGCACTGGTCCATCTTTTCGGAATACGAAGACGATCCTGCCGTTCGCAGCATCGTGGTCAGTTACTTCACCAGTATTTTGGTGAACGTGCTCACGGCGCTGGTCGCATTCCGGTTCCTGCGGCAGTTGCGCTTTGGCATGAAAGAGTTGGTGGCGAGCGTGCTGGCACTGATGTTCTGCACGACTCATCTTCACTACACGCAGAACATGATGGAGAACAACTACATCATGCTGCTGACGCTGACGGGATTTTCATTTCAGTACGAGTGGTTGCGCACCGGGAGCCGGCGCGCGCTTTTCTGGGGAGCCGGCGCGCTGGGACTGAACCTGCTTACGCGGCTTACGACTGGGATGGATCTTATCGCGACAGGAATCTTTGTCTTGCTCGTGTCTTGGTTTGAAGCTCGCGGAGCGACGGGCGCTTCGCACATCTCGCAGTTTGGCGGCCGGGCGGGGGCGCCCGGCTCTCCACCGGCAAACCTGTTGTTGCAACGGCTCATCGATTACTGCAAAGTCGCGGCGCCCGTTTACGTATTCTTTTTCGTCGTCGATCGTGCCTATCAGTTTTATCGCTTCGGGTCTTTCACCAATACCTACGTAACGTTATTCGCGCGGGAATATCAGCAACGGGATCCTACGCTGCCGGCGAACTTTCCCTGGAGCACGCCTTTTCATGCGGGCGTTCTCGGCGCGCTGTTCCAGCCGGAGAAGTCTATTTTTCTGTTCGATCCACTTCTGGTGCTGGCGATTTTCCTGCTGACTTGGCTGTGGAAGCGCCTGACTCCAGAGGTGCGCGCTTATGGGTTGACCTCGCTTCTGCTGCTGCTCGGATACATCTGCTTTTACGCGCGCTACACCTTCTGGAGCGGCGACTTTGCCTGGGGCGACCGCTATGTCTCGACCACGGTGGAACTGGTGGCGCTCATTGCCGTACCGCTGCTGATGGGCCTTCGGGAGGTTCTGGGAAAAGCGATCTGGCGCGCGGGATGCGCGCTGATCGCGGTCAGCCTGGTGATTCAGTTGGCATCGCTCGCCTTCTGGCTGCCGCTCGAGATTTACCAGATGGAAACGCTGGGGCATCCGACGTTTGTGATTGCCCTGCGCTGCAAGAACATCGTTGCCTTTGTGTTGGGCAAGATGGATGCCTGGGGATTGATCACCGGAGCCATGACCCAGGACACTTGGGATTACGTTCACATTACGACCTGGAATTTTCTGCCGTTTCTGCTGCGCCGGGTTGGAGTGACTCCGGGCTGGGTGGGGGATACGGCGCTGGCTATCTGGGTTGCGGGGATTGCAGCGCTCGGAGCGGCTTTGTTGCGGCTGCGAAGTTGCTTGCGGGCGTTGGCGTGAGGACAGCCCCTGAAGGGGCGGTTGATTTCGGAGACTTGCGGTATCGCTAAAGCGATACCCTGATACGAAACTTCAGATGCAAAATCTGACCTTTCCGCGGCCCAGTCCATCCGCGACGGTTCTGCTATGATCGCGGTTGGGCCGGGAAAACCGGCGGATTTCATCTCTTACGAGGAGTTTTATCATGGAAATGGCCGCTCTTCCTCTAGGCTCCCGCCGCAATGAAGACATCGCACTTGACCTTATGAAATTTATCGCTATGACTACCGGGTACGGCAAGACGGCCGGGGCTGGCGTCGGATTCCAGGGTAGCACCGCGGCCGACAAGCCGGAGGAATACGCCGCTCATCTGCTGGAGCTCTACGGGCGGTGCTTGCAGTCGGTGGGCGGGAAGTAGGCTGGAATCGCGAATACGGAATTACTGTCAGCGCCGGCGGCTGCCGAGCTTTGCTCGGCTTGGACGGGCGAGGCGCCCATCCCCACACTCCCATCCCACACCAGCTTGACTACGGTAACCCCTTGCCGCTGAACCTCTTCGTTGACAAGGGTGTCGCGGCTGGGCTATTCTAGAAGCCTTTGGAAGTCCTGCGGCTGCCCGCCGGGAACACCTTGCGCGCGTTCTGCGTGGATTGATTTGGGCATTCAGCGGTCTTCATTTAACGTTCTTTAAGGTCTGGGAGATTTCCGATGTCAACCTATTTCCCGAAAGAGGGAGATATTGCGCGTAAGTGGTTTGTGGTGGACGCGAGCGGGCTTGCGCTCGGACGCCTGGCCTCGCGCGTAGCCCGCATTCTGATCGGCAAAGAGAATCCGAAATACACGCCTTTTATCGATACCGGCGATCACGTGGTCGTCATCAACGCCGACAAGGTCAAGATCACCGGCATGAAGGCCGACCAGAAGGTCTATCAACACTACACCGGATATCCTGGCGGATTGCGCTCGGAAGACCTGAAGAAGCGCATGGTCCGGAAGCCGGAACTGGTGATCGAAGACGCCGTGTCACGCATGCTTCCCAAGAACAAACTGGGCAAGAAGATGTTTACCAAGTTGAAGGTGTACCGGGGCGACAAGCATCCGCACGAGGCGCAGAAGCCGGAAGCGAAGGTGTTTGCGTAGCAAACAAGGTCTTAGGTGTCAGGTCCTAAGGTCTTAGGAACCCGGCGCCGCAGAATCTTTCGAAAGGTTAAGAGCACCGAGTTAGCTGAATGCTGACGGCTGAGTGCTGAAGGCTGACATGGCAGAAATTGTTCAATACTACGGAACCGGACGGCGCAAGGCGGCGATCGCGCGGGTTTTTCTTCGTCCGGGCAGCGGCGAGTTCAAGGTCAACGGCAAGACGTTCGAAGAGTACTTTGTGACGCCTTCGCAGCGCATCAGCGCGAAGTCGCCGCTGGTCTCAACCGAGAGCGCAGCCACCTTCAACGTGCTGGCGAACGTGTGCGGCGGCGGAGTCGCGGGACAAGCCGATGCCGTACGCCTGGGCATCACCCGCGCACTGATGGAGTTCAACGCGGAACTACGCAAGAAGCTCAAGGCCGAAGGCATGGTGACGCGTGATCCTCGTGCCAAAGAGCGCAAGAAGTATGGACAGAAGGGTGCACGCAAGCGGTTCCAGTTCAGCAAGCGGTAAGCTTTTGCGTTTGGCTGAAGGCTGAGAGCTGATGGCTGACAGCTGCTTTTAAAATTCATCCCCCCACCTCCCCGAGATGGGGAGGACGGGAATGGCAATCCGGGGCCTGTCAGTGTCCGGATGCAGACCAACTGAGGAGGTTAATTGGCAAACATTACGATGAAGGAGTTGCTCGAAGCTGGCGTTCACTTCGGGCACCAGACGAAGCGGTGGAACCCAAAGATGAAGGAGTTCATTTTTGGCGAGCGCAATGGTATCTACATCATCGACCTGCAGAAGACGCTGAAGATGTTCAAAGAGGCGTCGAAATTCGTGCAGGACCTGGCGGCCGAGGGCAGAATCGTGCTCTTCGTGGGCACCAAGCGCCAGGCGCAGGACGCGATCGCCGAAGAGGCGCAGCGCTGCTCGATGTTCTACGTGAACCAGCGCTGGCTGGGCGGCCTGCTGACCAACTGGGTCACGGTACAGAAATCGGTGAAGCGGCTCAAGGAACTCGACGAAATGGCCACCGATGGCCGTTACGATCTGCTTCCGAAGAAGGAAGTGATCAAGCTTGAGCGCGAGCGCAAGCACCTGCAGGCGAATCTCGCCGGCATCAAGAACATGACGCGGTTGCCGGACGCGATCTTCGTCATCGATTCTAATAAAGAGCAGATCGCGGTGCGCGAATCGCGCAAACTGGGCATCCCGGTGGTCGCTGTGGTCGATACCAACTGCGACCCCAGCGAAGTGGATTACGTGATCCCGGGCAACGACGATGCGCTGCGTGCGATCCGGCTGTTCACCTCGAAGATTTCGGAGTCGATCGCCGAAGGCGTACACGCCAGGGACGACAAGCAGATGGCGGACATTCAAGCAGCGGCAGAGCCGGAACCGGTGGCCGCAGCCCCGATCGCTGAGGAGTTGGCTGCCGAAGCAGTGGCCGAGGGCGGAGTTGCCGCTCCCGCTGCGGGGCCCGAGGGTGAAGAGATCCGCATGGAAGACGTGCTGGGCAAGGGCACGCGGAAGCGTCCCTCAGCCGCCACGGAAGACCTCGACGAACTCCAGGCCGAGACGCGCCGGTTCTAACCAAAACGCAGGTTTCGAGGTTTCAAGGTTGCAAAGTTTCAGGGTTGCAACCTTGATTGGTCCTGTGATTGGCCCCCCGAGTGACCCTTGGAACTCTGAAGCCTTGAAACTTTGAAACCTGAGGTCTGATTCTAATGAGCACGACTATGGCAAACATTTCTGCCGCACAAGTAAAAGAGCTCCGCGAGAAAACCGGAGCGCCTATGATGGATTGCAAGCATGCCTTGACCGAAGCCAAGGGCAACTTGGAAGACGCGATTGTCCTGTTGCGCAAAAAGGGTGTGTCGGTGGCAGCCAAGAAAGCGGCGCGTGTGACGAGCGAAGGTTCGGTCGGCCACTACATTCACGCCGGCGGCAAGATCGGAGTTTTGGTCGAGGTGAACTGCGAAAGCGATTTCGTGGCGCGCACCGAAGACTTCAAAGAGCTGGTCCACGACATCGCCATGCACATTGCGGCAAGCGATCCGAAGTATGTTCGGAAAGAGGACGTCAGCCCGGAAGCCTTCGCGCGCGAGAAAGACATTTATCTCGCGCAGGCGATCGCGAGTGGCAAACCTGCGAACATTGCTGAAAAAATGGTCGCCGGCAAGATGGAAAAGTTCTATGAAGAGGTTTGCCTGCTGGAGCAGCCTTTCATCAAGGACCAGACCATCAGCATTTCGCAGCTGATCGCCGCCAAGGTGGGCAAGCTGGGCGAGAACATTGCGGTGCGGCGCTTTGCCCGGTTTAAGGTTGGCGACGTCGGCGCTACCGTCGCGTTCGTCAGCGCCAAGCCAGACGAGGGCGGCGAGGCGTCGGCACCGGCTGCCAAGTAGCAGCCGAATAATTCAGGGGCGCTGCGGCCGGGCGAGATGCCCGGCGCTCCACTATTCCAGGCCTGAACGGCCTGGTTGCGGTGCTACACTGCTTTTTCATGCCGACTCCGATCTTCAAGCGCGTCTTACTAAAAATCTCCGGCGAAGCCCTGGCGGCCGATCAAGGGTTCGGCGTCGATACCAAACGTATTCATGAAGTCGCGGCCGAACTTGCCGATGTACACACTCTCGGCATCCAGATGGCGATCGTCGTGGGCGGGGGCAACTTTTTTCGCGGGGTTGCCGACCAGGCTAAGGACATGGATCGCGTCTCCGCCGATCACATGGGCATGTTGGCCACCGTCATCAACTCGCTGGCATTGCAGGACGCTCTGGAAAAACAGAACGTCTTCACCCGCGTGCAGACGGCCATTGAGATGAACCAGGTGGCCGAGCCCTTTATCCGGCGTCGCGCCATACGCCATCTGGAAAAGGGACGCGTCGTCATCTTCGCCGGCGGCACCGGCAACCCCTATTTCTCGACCGACACGGCCGCCTCGCTGCGCGCCATGGAAATCAAGGCCGATGCCATCCTCAAGGCCACGAAAGTCGACGGCATCTACGACGCCGACCCGATGACCGTGAAGGACGCGAAGAAGTTTTCGCAACTTACCTATATGGACGTTCTGAAGCTGGGCCTCAAGGTGATGGACTCCACCTCCATCTCGCTATGCAAGGATAACAATCTCCCTATCATCGTCTTCAACCTGAACCAGCGCGGCAATATCCGGCGCGTTGTGCTTGGGGAGAAGATCGGTTCGCTGGTCAGCGCTTAAAATCAGTACCCAGTACCCAGTCGCCAGTACCCAGAAGAACACGCGTCTGCTGGGTACTGGCGACTGAGTACTGGGTACTGGGTTTATAATTCACGGTTCCATATCGCTATGTTTGGGAGCTGAGAGAGATGGCTCATCCTGCCCTGAAAGAAGTCTACGTAACCCTCAAGACTCGAATGGACAAAGCGGTGGAAGACTTCCGCCGCGAAATGGCGGCCACGCGCACCGGGCGTGCGAACGTTCACATGCTGGACACGGTTTCGGTCGACTATTACGGGTCGCAGATGCCGCTCAACCAGATCGCGCAGATTCATGCGCCCGAGCCGCAGATGATCACGGTGCAGCCGTTCGATCCGTCGCAACTCGGGGCGATCGAAAAAGCCATCCGCAGCGCCGACCTCGGGCTCAACCCCATGAACGACGGCAAACTGGTGCGCGTGCCCGTGCCTGCGCTCACCGAAGAGCGCCGCAAGGACATGGTCAAGCACCTGCACCGCATTCTCGAAGAGCACCGCACGGCGATTCGTAACGTTCGTCGTGACGGCAATGACGCCATCAAGAAGGCGGCAAAGGACAAGAAGATCACCGAGGACGACGAGAAGCGCGCGCTGGACGAAATCCAGAAGCTCACCGACGACGAGATCAAGAAGATGGAAGAGATGAGCAAGGCGAAAGAAAAGGAAGTTCTGGAATTCAAGTAAGTTTCGTAGAGATGCGGCTTGCCGCGTCTCCTTCCGCGGCGGGAGACGGGGCAAGCTTCGTCTCTACGGAATCCTTTATAATCCGCGCATGAAGCGCGTCGTCCACGCCGCCTGCCCGCACGATTGTCCGGACGCCTGCGGCGTCTTGATCACTATCGAAGACGGGCGCGCCACCGGGATTCAGGGCGATCTCGAGCACCCAGTTACCCGCGGGTTCCTTTGTGCGAAAGTCGCCAAATATCTTGACCGCGTGTACTCACCGGAACGGGTGCTGTATCCGATGCGGCGGGTGGTAGCTAAGGGACCGGCGGCGTACCCGGGCGAGGGCGCCCGCGCCACACTGGAGCGGAGCTGCGCTCCGCATGGACGGGCGGGGGCGCCCGTCCCCACACGAGCTTTTGAGCGCATCTCATGGGGCGAGGCGCTTGACGAAATTACGCATCGCTTGCGGCGGATCGTCGCCGAATACGGCTGCGAATCCATCCTGCCCTACTCTTACGGCGGCACGCTGGGGGCGCTCAACGGCGCTTCCATGGACCGCCGTTTCTTCCACCGCCTGGGCGCCTCGCAACTGGAGCGCAGCATCTGCTCCTCGGCGGGCGAAGAAGGCCTGAAATCGGTGATCGGCGCCAAACTCGGGACCGAGCCGGAACAGTTTGCCCATTCTCGCTACATCATCGCCTGGGGCTCGAATATTCACGGCAACAACGTTCATCTCTGGCCGTTTATTGAAGAAGCTCGGCGCAAGGGTGCGAAGCTGGTGGTCATTGATCCGTATCGCACGCGCACCGCGAAGTGCGCCGATTGGTACCTGCCGATCAATCCCGGCACGGATGCCGCGCTCGCTCTCGGCCTGATGCACGTCATCATCAACGAAAGTCTTTTCGACGCCGATTACGTTTCGCGCTACACCATAGGGTTCGATGATCTGAAGGCTCGCGCACAACAGTATCCGCCGGAGAAGGTGGCTCACTGGACCGGCATATCCGCCGACGATGTGCGCAAGCTTGCGCGCGAGTACGCCACCGCGCGTCCGTCGGTGATTCGCGTGAACTACGGCATCCAGCGCTCGGAACGCGGCGGCATGTCGATGCGCGCCGTCACCATGTTGCCCTGTTTGATCGGGTCGTGGAAGGAGGTCGGTGGCGGACTCCAGCTCTCGCTCAGCGGAGCTCACGGTTTGAATAAGGGCGCGCTCGAAATGCCGGAACTGATGCAGAAGGCGCTCGGACGGCCGGCTCGCATCGTCAACATGGTGCAACTCGGCAAGGCGTTGAACTCGCTGGCCGCGCCGCCCATTCAGGCGCTGTTCGTGTACAACTCGAATCCGGCGGCGGTGTGTCCCAATCACAATGAAGTTGTCCGCGGACTGAAGCGGCCCGACCTTTTCACCGTGGTGCATGAGCAGTTCTTTACCGACACGACCGACTACGCCGACATCGTGCTGCCGGCGACCACGTTTTTCGAGCACAAGGACTTGCAGACCGCGTACGGCCACTACCACGTTCAGGTCTCGAACCAGGCGATAGAACCTGTGGGCGAATGCCGGTCCAATGTCGAGATGTTCCGCGCGCTTGCCGAGCGCATGGGTTTTGAAGAGGAATGTTTTCGCGAAACGGTGGATTCCATGATCGACCGCGCACTGGACGCGCCCAATCCTTGGCTTCGAGGGATTACGCGTGAACGGTTGGAACGCGAGCACCGCATCCGGCTGAACTTCGGTGCCTCGAATCGTGCGGGGACGAGCGTCTCGCCCGTCCAAGCCGAGCACACCGGGGCCCCTGACAAGCCCGGTTTTGGCTTGACGGGGTGGAAGAACTCGGCAGCGCCCTTCCTCCCCTTCGCGGAGGGCAACTTCCCCACTCCGAGTGGGAAAGCCGAGTTCTATAGCGAAGCGCTGAAGCGCCGGGGGCTCGATCCGGTCGTCGCCTTCACCCCGCCTGACGAATCACGACATGGATCAAAATCCGCCGGCTTCCCGCTCGAACTCCTTGCCCGCAAGGCTGACAACCATCTCAATTCGTCGTTCGCCAACTTGCCCTCCGTTCGCAAGATGGAACCAGGGATCGGGAATCTGGAGATGCATCCGACTGACGCTGAGGCTCGTGGCATCCGCGATGGCGACCGCGTTCGCGCCTTCAACTCCCGCGGTGAGATCGTCCTCCAGGCGCGGGTTGATGGTGCGGTGCCTGCGGGAATGGTCGCCGCCCGGCTTGACTGGGCGCGGTTCAGCCCCGGCGGCGCCAATATTAATGTGCTCACCTCAGAAAAACTTACGGACATGGGCAACGCGGCGACGTTTTATTCCGTCTGTGTTGAGGTGGAACTCTTTCGGGCGTGAGATCGGGAGTGCGGGAAACTTCGGTACTTGATGCAGCCCCGAAAGGGGTGTCCGGATTCGGATGATGCGCGGTATCGCTAAAGCGAAACCCCGATGCGAAACCGGTTTTTTCCGCCGCCTGCCAAGGGAGAAAGTTCTTCCAGCCTTGGACGGTTCTCAATCTCTACCGTATAATTACCGTTTTCCTAACTCTAGTGGTTCGAGGTAGTTGCGATTCATCTTCGTCATCATGCTATGCCCGTGTGCCGCCCGCGACTCGGCCACGATTTGGGCCCACGGCGAGACCGTTTTTGGTCTCCATCTCCTTCAACTCAAAGAGGTTGGGGACACAGATCTGGTTGGAACGGGCTCCTGGGTCTGCTGGCTTTTCTGCTTTTGGCGATGCCCGCTCTCGCCCAGCAGGATCTGATCGTCGGCATCACCGTCCACGGCAACCGGCGTATCCCCGCCGACACGGTCCGGGCCCGCATCTTCACCAAGGTCGGCGACGTCTACGACACCGCCTCCATCGAACGCGACTTCAACGCCCTGTGGAACACTGGCTACTTTGAGGACATACGCTTTGAACGCGAGCAGACCGCCAAAGGCTGGATTCTTCACATCTACCTCAAGGAGCGGCCTACCATCCGCGAGATCAACTACACCGGCCTGAATGCGGTTTCCACCAGCGACGTGCTCGACCGCTTCAAGGATCGCAAAGTCGGACTCGCAGTAGAGAACCAATACGACCCGACCAAGATTAAGAAAGCCGAAGTCACGCTGAAACAACTGCTCTCCGAGCACGGGCGTCAGTTCGCTACGATTCGCACCGAGGTGCGCCCGATTCCGCCCAATGCGGTCGGCATCACCTTCGTGGTTCGCGAAGGGCCGAAGGTTAAGGTGGGACGGATACGCTTCCGGGGCAACAAACACGTCAATGACCGCACCCTCCGCGCGGCCATGAAGAACCTGAAGCCCATCGGCATTCCGCACTCGATTTTTCTGGAAAACCTCTTCTCCAAGACCTACGACGCCACCAAGCTTGAAGAAGACACGGAACGCGTCCGCGCCGAGTTCCAGAACCGCGGCTATTTCAAGGTGCTGGTTGACGACCCCAAAACCGAGATCCACGACACCGGACACGCCGGCGTCCACGTCCCGCTGATCCAGCCGGGGCTCGGCAAGGCCGTCGATATCACCATGCCCATCGAAGAGGGCGACCGCTACCGACTGGGCACCATCACCTTCAAGAACAACAAGGCGATCTCAAGCCAGGCCGCCCTGCGCAGCCTTTTCCCGATGAAGGACGGCGATATTTTCAGCCGGGAAAAGGTCGCGAAAGGACTCGAGAACCTGCGCAAAGCATACGGCGAAGCCGGCTACATTAACTTCACCTCTGTCCCCGACACCAAATTCGACGACGAGAAGAAGACCGTGAATCTGGAAATCGACGTGGACGAAGGCAAGCAGTTCTACGTGCGGCGCATTGAGTTTCAGGGCAATACCACCACCCGCGATAAAGTCATCCGCCGGGAAATCGCGCTGGAAGAAGGCCAGATCTATAACTCGCGTTACTGGGAGCTGAGCCTGCTGCGCCTGAACCAGTTGGGGTACTTTGAGCAGCTCAAGCCCGACGATCAAAACACCACCGAACGCCACCTGGACGAGAAGGCGGGCACGGTCGATCTCACCCTGAAGGTGAGGGAAAAGGGCAAGAACAGCATTGGACTGCAAGGCGGGGTCAGCGGCCTGGCCGGCGCGTTCGTTGGCGTCAATTACTCAACCAACAACTTCCTTGGACTGGGCGAGACGCTCTCCGTGCAGGCCAGTATCGGCGCCTACCAGCGCGACATCATGTTCGGGTTCACCGAACCCTACTTGTTTGACCGGCCCATCCAGGCCGGCTTCCAGGTCTACCTGCGGAAGACCAACTTCAACGAAGCGCGGCAGTATGCGATTTCCACCGGACAGAATCTGAACCTGCCGTCGGCCTACCTGCAGAATCTGCAGGACTACTCACAGTCCAGTACCGGCTTGAGCCTGAGCGTAAGCTATCCGCTGCACCGTTCTTTCAAGCGACTCGGAATCGCCTACTCGCTCGACCGTTCTTCGCTGATCGCCGTCAGCGCCGCCTCCAAGCTATTGTTCAACAATCTTAACTTCAGCGGCATCACCGGCCCCAACGCGCTTAACGGCATCGTTACCAGCAAGATCACGCCCAGCTTCTCCATGAACACTCTGGACGCGGCCTACGCGCCGCACCATGGCAAGAGCCTGTTTATTGGCGGGGAGTTCGCGGGCGTCGGCGGCACCGTTCACACCATCCGGCCGATTGTTCAGTTCAAGCAATTTTTCCCCATGCAGAAGCGCCGCAATGCGTTTGGCTACAACATTCAGGGATCGTTTATCACGGGATACGGCGGGATCGTCGCGCCTCCCTTTGAACGAGCCTACCTGGGTGGTGAGAACGATGTCCGCGGTTTCGACTTCCGCACCATCTCTCCCATTGCCTATCTGCCCAGCGCACAGACGGTGAACCTCAGAAACGGTGATGGAACGTTTGTTCCCGCCAATCCACACTTCCCGGTGCAGACCAACCCCAGCACCGGAGCCTGTATCAGCAACTGCGTGAATATCCCGGTTCCGTACCTGCAGTTGGTAACACCCGGCGGCGACTTTAGTTTGAACGCCAACGCTGAATACCGCATCACCATCGCCGGGCCAGTCGCCATCGCGCCCTTTCTCGACGCGGGCCTCGATCCGATCCTGCGCAACTCACAGTTGCAGGTCAACCCGACCCAGTTCAACACCCTGTTGAGTACGAAGTTCGGCTGCCCAATTCCGCCGAACGCTGACAATGGTTACACCTGTCAAGGCGGGACAAGACTTCCGCCGGGTACCTTCTCGCCAAATCTCAGCCCGGTTTCTGGCACGAACTGGGTTGTGCGAATGTCCACTGGAATCGAATTGCAGACCATGCTTCCGGTCGTGAATGCGCCCTTCCGCATTTACTATGCCTATAACGCCAGGCGCCTCGACAGCAGCGCGGCGCCGCCGATCCAGATCACCCGCGGCATGTTCCCTTGTCCTGTCGCGGGTGTTAACGGTTGTACCAATGGAGACAAAGGCGCTGGCGACTACACCTATAACCTGACAAAGTCTACCCTGGGCTCGAACTACACACTCCGGGAACCACGAAAGACCTTCCGCTTCTCCGTAGCGACAACGTTTTAAGAGCAGCATTTAGCACTTAGCCCTCAGCAATCAGCCAAGCCGGAGTTGATGAATTGCGTCGGGATTCCTTGCTGGATGGCATCCAGGCAGGTTCTTTAGGTTTTTCTGAAGGAACAGAAACTGAATAGTGAGCACTAAGTGCTAAGTGCTAAATGCTGGCTGCTACTCGATGTGCACCAGGCCGCTGGCGGGCTCAGATGCCGGCGCCGGTCTTTGCGGGGCGCGCCAGGCATCCAGAACCGATACTTGGTGCACACATGACACCGTGCAATGGGGCGCGCACGGCTTCTCCGTGTGGAACTCGCGGCGCAAGTCGGCAATCGTGTATTTCTCCAGTGGAATGCCCGGATACCCCCGCTGCTGTGAACAGTAATGCACCAGCCCGTCTTCGCAAATATAGAGATAGCGTGCCCCGGCGCGGCAGCGCCACTGATTAGGCCGCCCTAGCGCAATGTTGTCCTGGAAGGCATTCACGCGAGTGAAGCTGCGTTTCTCCAGTCCCTTCATTTCGTGGTACACACGCCGTTCCTCGTCGTTCAAGGGCTGCACCTGTCCCGAGTCGTCGTGAATGATTCCCACGGTCGAACTGAAGCCCAGTTCCAGCGCGCGCCGGCCGATGGTGAGCGCATCCTGCGGATGGCTCACCCCTCCGCCCACCACTGAATTGATATTCACGTGAAAATCGGCGTGCTCGGCCAGCAATTGCAGCTTGCGGTCGAGCACCTTCAGGCTCTTTTTCGAGACCTCGTCGGGATTCACGTTATCAATGGAAATCTGCAACCACTCCAGGCCGGCGCGGTTCAGCCGCTGGATGCGGTCCGCGGTCAGCAGATAACCATTGGTGATCAGGCCCGAGACAATCCGGCGCTTCCGCATGCGGTGGATAATGTCATCCAGTTGCGGATGCAGCAGCGGTTCACCGCCGCTGATCGTGACCACGGAAGTGCCAAGGTCGCCGAGCAGATCCACTCGCCGCAACATCTGCTCGGTGGGCACGGGCTTAGAAAAGTCATCGAACTCGTTGCAGTACGTGCAGGCCAGATTGCAGCGCCGGATGGGGATCAGATGGGCGAGCAGGGGATGGTCGGTCGACACCACGGCCTTGAGGATTTGCCATAATCCATGAACGTTGCGTTCTGCCGCCCTGAGATTGCGGCGTAGTTTGACGAGCGAGGAAGCCATAGGAATCTGATCTTTCATTTGAACATCTCGGCCCGGTCTGCGTCCAATTTCGGCCAGTATTCGGCGGAAAAGGAGGGTTGAACGGCAATTCCCGCAGGGCGCTTCGGAAATCAGCCGACGTTTTCGTGTCTTGCCGCAGCCAGGGCCAACACCGCCTGCTCCAGGTTCTGGCGTTTGATCAGCACGTAATCCGTATCAAAGGTCGAAATCGCGAAGATCGGAATCCCGGCTTCCGCCAGCGGTTGCACGAACGAGGCCAACACTCCGGTCATCGAAAACGGAAACGGCCCTTCGAGTTTCAGCGCCACCCATCCGCGTTCGACCGGCGCACCGTCCGGGATTCGATCTGCGGTGCAGACGTCTTCCCGGCAGACAATCGAAAGTTCGTCGCGGGTACGCACCACGCAGAAGAATCCGCCCTCGAGCGCCCAGGCTGGGATGCGGGCCTCAGACGGGAGACGGCAGACAGCCAACTGCTCCCCAAGAACGCGGTATTTCAAATTGTGAGGCAATGCAAAAAGGAAGGTTACTACATCAGCCCGCGAGGTCTACTGCATGGTCCCGCCCATGGGCACGTAGCGGAACCTCTTCCCATCGAAGAACACGGCAGAGCTCTCTCCAAAATCGCTGGCTTCTTCGATGTAAATCGCTTGGATGGTTTTCTTTCGCAGGTTCATCTTTCGGACGGAGAGGGTCTTATACGGCAAATTCACAATCACGTACTTGGCTTTCGGCGTGGCGGAGCGCCAGCCGCCGGTCTCGGCGCCATAAATGATCAGGACCACCAATCCCCGCCGCTGCGGATCGGGCTCGCTGAAGGTGGTGGTGACCTTGGGGTCGCCATAGCCAAAGAAGTCGTAGTAAGGATCCATGACGGTGTAATTGTGCTCGGCCTGATTGGGCAGCGGATTCTTGCAACGCGCCGCAATGACCACATCTTCCACGCCATCGCCATCCAGATCGCCGAACACGGCTGCCACCTCGGGCACCAGCGTGAAGTCCATGCCAAACTGCTGTTGCACGAAATCGTTGTCGATTTTGCGAGCTGCCGGATTCCCCTGTCCGAAAGCTGGAAGCAAGATCGCGGCACCGAACGCCAGGAGTAACAGTACTTTTCTCATGGGTCTACTCTAGCCTGGGGGGAGTGACCAGGGGCAGGTAACGAAAGTCACCAGCGGGGGCGGAATAAGTCGGGAATCGAGGCTCCTTAGTGGTATTGCTTTTTGCGAGGTCACCTTTTAGAATTCACCGTTGCTTGATTGGCAAGGATTTATCTAACAAGCGGCAGGCCGGAACCTCCCCCATAGGAGCGATGAAAATGAAGCGAAGCTATATCGGGCTCGCGTTGAGTGCGCTGTTTGCGGTGGGAGCGGCGTTGAGCCTGCCGAGTTGCGGAAACCAAAAGCAGCTGGTGAGCCTTCAGGTTCAGCCGTCTGGTTTTACCTTTGCTTTGCCCACTCCGGGGGCGGCCGGACAGTTCACTGCGATCGGAACTTTTATCCATCCTCCCTCAACGGAAGACGTCACCAGCAAGGCCACTTGGGCGGTTGACGATAACGTGGTTGACATCAGCGGCGGTCTGGTGACAACGAACGGCAACTGCGGTTCCGCGAATGTCTCCGCAACCATGCCGAAAGGCACGGGTGGTCGATCCAACATCGTAATTGGCTATTCGTTTGTGACAGTAGAGAATCCCAACGACCCGAACTGCCCCGGGGGCAGCGCGACCAGCGGGACTTTAGTGGTAACGCCGGCGGGAGCTGGCGTGGGAACGGTGGCGAGTCTGCCCACAGGGATCAATTGTCCCGGGACGAGTTGTGGCGCCCAGTTTACGGCGGGAGTCGTGGTCACCTTGACCGCATCCCCAGGCGCGAACTCAAGCTTTGGCAGTTGGGCGGGATGCACTCCTTTGTCGACTGCGAACGAATGCACAGTAACGATACCCGGGGGCGGCGTCGTGAATGTGACAGCTACTTTTACTTCGCCGTAAGCGCCGACCCGGCGGATTGGAACATTCTTCCGAAAGTCTAGAGGGAAGCCTTCGGGAAAAACTGAAGCCGTCGAGCAGTTATTCGTCTGCGAGAAGCTTGCCGAGCGTGGGCTTGTGTTTCTCCGGCTTGGTTGTTTTTGCGGCGACGAGTTGGGACGCCTTGGGACTGCCGACGCGTTCGCGGGCCATCTCGCGGACAATCTTCGCGGCTGAGAAAACCTTTTTCTTGCGCTTGCGGGGCATGGTCGTAATCCTCGCATCTTCGCACATTCCATCCGCAAAAGTGCAATAATCGGAGGTTGGCGTGGAGGCCCACTCCTTCGCAAAAAGACGCGAATGAGTGGGGCACCCGCCGCGTTAGCCCTAATTCCGAGGCCTAATTCATGGATGAGCGCGAATTTTTCGACGAGCGGTCCGATAAGAAGCCGGCAAATTTAAGCTGTCCGCATTGCCATCAGTCGGCGGAGTACGAGATCCAGTGGCTGGTGCGCATGAAGAAGAAGAGTCTGCCGCCGCGCGCGGACGATCGCGACCGCGCCAAGTTCGCCAAGGCCCAGTCGTACATGCTGCGCCGGGACGACATGATGATGTGCAAGAACATGCGCTGCCGCAAGCGATTTGAGATCACAGGCGTGCAGAGCGTCGCGTTTCTGCAGTAGTCGGGTTGTGGTTCGCAGCTTCCGCAATGACATTTCCATCGCACCTTGAAGGTGGGCAGGCAATTCCCTAACTCGCTTTTCACAGTTTCTTCGCCCTCGATTCCTCTGCTGTTGCGTTCCCACAAAGGTTGCCCGTTGAGTCAAGAATTTTACAAGGTCAATCCTGTACCGCGAATTTTCCGTTCGAATGTAGAATTTGCCCGCCGCGGAAATCTCGAACCTACCCACCATTTGTTGCAAGCTGCTGAACCTGCCCGAGATATCGCCACCCAGAATTTCTTTGGCAGAGCGGTTGCACCCGGATCACGGATGAGCCACATGCTCATCACAGGAGGTTTTGTGGACATGGCAACCAACAAAACGAGACGCCGATACGCCCGCGCTTGGTTGGCGCCGCTGCTCGCGTTGGCAATGCTGTTCTGGGTTGGCACGCCGGCGAGTGGACAGAATTCAACTTCTGCGATGCCGACTCAAGACAACGACACCACCCGCAGGGAACTGGCGAATATGGACCAGTTCCTCGACAGCCATCGGGAAATCTCCGAACAGCTGCGCAAGGATCCTTCGCTGATCGACAACCGCCAGTGGACCGACAAGCACCCGGCGCTGCAGGAGTTTCTGCAGACGCACCCTGGCATACGTGAAGAGTTCCGTGAGAACCCGAACGCCTTCATGCGGGAGGAGGAACGCTTCGACCAGCGAGAGGGCGATCGAGACACAACCCGTTGGCAACTGGCGAGCATGGACCGATTCCTCGACAACCATCAGGAGGTCGCGGAACAGTTGCGCAAGGATCCCTCACTGATCGACAACCGCCAGTGGGTCGAGAACCATCCTGCCTTGCAGCAGTATTTGCAGGCGCATCCTGAAGTGCGTGAGGAGTTCCGTGAGAACCCGAATGCCTTCATGCAAGCGGAGATGCGCTTCGACCAACGAGAAGACCAGCGCAACGGACGGGGGGAGATGGCAAGCTTTGGCCAATTCCTCAGCGGCCATGCCACGGTGGCGGAGCAACTCTCCAAGGATCCTTCGTTGGCCAACAACAAGGAGTTTCTGGCGAGTCATCCAGAACTTGGCGAGTACTTGAAGGCTCACCCCGGAGTGACGCAGCAGCTGGCGGCGAACCCGCAGGCAGTCATGAGTTTGAGTTCGGTGACTCAAGCAAGCGGCACAACGACAACCACGAAGACTTCCACGCCGAAGGTGAAGGTCGATCCCAATCGGTAGCGAATCGGGGGTTGGTGCGAACGGGGAGGCCGGGCGACCGGTCTCCATCTTTCTCTCTGATTCCGATTTTGCGCTCGGGATTTTGTTTGCGATTCATTCGTGGTGTAACACCAGGGTGAAATAACCAAGGGAGGTGCTATGAATGTCAAAACATCACTCATCGTTGTGCTGTCGTTGCTGCTGGCTGCCTCCTCCATTGCGGAAGGCAAGAACAAGAAGAAGCAGCCCCAGAGAGGCATGTTAGAGAGTATGCAGGCGGTACCTTGTGGCGCCAAACAAAGGGGCCTCTCGGGTTTGGGCAGCGTGTTCGGATCCATTGGGGTGGAGCACGTGAACTCACATGAACAGTTGTGCCCCCAATATCTGTTCCGAACCGACGAAATGGAGTATCACATTCGTCCCTTGGACCTGAAGCACGCCGTGCTTCTGCCCGTCGGCCATGAGGGTGAATTCAAACTCAAGAAGGACCGGCTGGTCCTGAAGGTGCCTGACGGCGATAAGAAGGCGCGAGCCTACCAGGTGGTTGCAATGCAACCGACAAATTCCGAAGGTAAGGTTGAGAGCAGCGCGTATCGTCCGGCGGAGAAGCCGGCCGAATCTCGGCCTCCAATGCGGGATGGGAGCAAAGTCGTCGGCCAGAGCAACGGTCCTCCCCCGCGGTAAACCGCCGGTGGCGGCACGTTCGGCGGGTAATTCGGCCGAGGGTCATTCAGGGTAGAAATTCCGGAAAACCGATAGACCCCACGACAGCTAGCTCTTTTACGGAGGAGCGGTTAGCGACGAGCGACGAGCGAGGCGGCGAGGCGGCGGACACTGTGGAGGAGCAGACCCAGGGCTTCCGAGGCCGGTAAAGTAAGAGGAGATGACTTGGTTGGTGGCGCATCGCCGAAGCCCTCTTGCTCCATTCGTTTGGCCGCGGCGGCCAAGCGCGCCGCACTGGCGTCTTCCATGGCCAGGAAGCGGAAGGCTTGGGCCAGCGGGACGCCATCGGCGCCGGTCTGAAGAAATTCGATATGAGCGCTGACTTTGCCGAAGACCGTTTTCATCACCACCTCACCCATGGTCCCGTGGGCAATCGGACCCTTGGAGAGAACGGCGGAACCTCCGGTAAGAGAGAGGCGCTGAAGGACGCCCACGAAGTGGGTAGCGTCGACGGTAAATAGCGCGCGCTCGCCGTTGGGAACGCGGATGCGAGGCGGGCGCGACTTCTGAGACTTCTTCACGATGAGTCAGCATCGCAAGCGGCAAGAGCGCAGTCAAGGTTACGGCGGTACTAGCGGTATCGCGCAGAGATAAGCGGCGGACACTGCTGTCCTCGTCCCATCCGCTCGTTTATACTAGCCAGTTTGGTCTGTGCCAGTTGACGATGCCAGGGATGGGAGCCGATCGGTGAAGATTCTGGTTTGCATGAAGCAGGTGCCGCAGAAAGACGCTCCGCTGAAGCTGAATGATGCGGGGACGTGGATTCGCGAAGATAGTTCCTACGAAGTGAATGAGCCGGACGCATTCGCGCTCGAAGCGGCGTTGCGGCAAAAGGAAAAGCATACGGGCGAGGTGGTAGTCATCACCGCCGGGCCGGCGCGCGCGATGCAGGTATTGCGCGAGGCGCTGGCGAAAGGCGCTGACCGGGCCATCCATCTCGAGGACAACGCTTTTGTCGGGCTCGATGCCTACAACACCGCGCGAGCCATCGCGGCGGCCATCAAGGACGAAAAGTTCGACCTGATCTTTACCGGCTTGCAGTCGGACGATTACGGATATGCGCAGACGGGCGTGATTCTGGCCGAGATTCTGGGATGGCCGCACGCGACCATCATCATGCAGATCGAAAAGACTGACACCGGCATCCGGGTGAAGCGGGAACTGGAAGCCGGCTTCTTCCAGTTTGTCGACATGCCTGTGCCGGCGGTGCTCACCATCCAGTCGGGTATCAACAAGCTACGCTATGCGACGCTGATCGGGATCAAGCAGGCCAAGAACAAGCCGCTGCGCAAGGTGACCATGGCCGAGGTGCAGACAGCCGTGGGCGCGAATTTGCAGAAGATTGAGAAGCTGTACGTCCCGCAAAAGACAAAGAATACAGAGTTTCTGGAAGGTCCACCGGCGGAAGTGGCCAAGAAGCTGGTGGAAAAGTTGAAAAATGAAATGCGGGTTATTTGAAAAGTACCCAGTACTCAGTACCCAGCGAAAGACTGGGGCATTTGCTGGGTACTGAGTACTGGGTACTGGGTACTTATTTATGGACACAATTCTTGTCGTCGTTGAACAGCGTGAAGGAAAACTGAACCGCGTCTCCTGGGAGACGATTGCCGCCGGGCAGGCGATTGCCGCTCAGACCGGATGGGCGCTCGAGGCAGCGGTGGCCGGCTCAGGCGTAGCTGCGATCGCGGGCGAGGTAGCGGCAAAGAAGGTTGCCAAGGTGTATGACATCGAGTCGGCCAGACTCGAGCCCTACACTCCGGACGCGTTTGCGTATGGGTTGAAACAGTTTCTGGAGAAGCATCCGGCGAGGCTGGTGTTGATGCCGCATACGTATCAGGTGCGGGATTTTGTCCCCAAGCTGGCGACGGCCTTGCAAAGCACGGCCATCAGCGACGTGATCGGCGCTCGGTATGAGGGCGGGAAGCTGCTGTTTACTCGGCAAATGTTTCAGGGGAAGTTTGTCGCCGACGTGAGTTTCGCCGGCTCGGGCCCGTGCTTTGTGACCTTTCAAAACGGCTCGTTCCGCGCCGATAAAGTCGAAGCGGGCGCAGCGGCGGCGCCGGTTGAGACGGTCAGCGTCGACGTTCCGGATGGCATCGTGCGCAACCAGCCGCGGGAGGTCTTCAAGGAAGCCAAGCAGTCGGTGGATTTGACGCAGGCTGAAATTATTGTGTCGGTGGGGCGCGGGATCAAAGAGCAGAAGAACATCGAACTGGCGAAGCAGTTGGCCGATGCGCTGGGCGGTGAGCTCGCCGCATCGCGTCCCATCTGCGATAACGGATGGTTGCCGATGGACCGCCAGGTCGGGTCGTCCGGACAAACCGTTGCCCCGAAGCTCTATCTGGCGCTGGGAATTTCGGGGGCGATCCAGCACCTGGTCGGCATGAAGGGCTCGAAGAGCATCGTCGCCATCAACAAAGATTCCGAGGCGCCGATTTTTGAGATTGCGGACTGTGCCATCGTCGGGAACTTGTTCGACATCGTGCCGCCGCTGATCGAGGAAGTGAAGAAGGCGAAGGCTTAGAAGCCAGGATTTAAGGTTTCAGAGTTTGAAGGTTTCAAGGAGACTAAGGCTTCGTATCGGGGCATCGCTTGAGCGATGCCGAAATCTCCAAAATCAAAACCCTCCTTTAGGGGCTGGGCGTCATAACCGCTTCCTCCACAAGTATCCACGCCACACAACAGCAGGTCCTTCGCTTCGCTCAGGATGACAATTTTGGTGGAAGGTTATGGGGAAGAGACTGCTGATTACGAGCCCGCCGCAAATCCGCCAAGGTGGGCCAGGGTCAGCCGCAGGTACTTGTAGGGATTGACCGGGACGTCATTGATGCGGACTTCGTAGTGCAGATGCGGCCCGGTGGAGCGTCCGCTTAGGCCGACGTAGCCGATGGTGTCGCCGCGCTGGATGTGCTGTCCGGAGATGACGGCGAAGCTGGAGAGATGTCCGTAGCGCGTCGAGATGCCGTGTCCGTGGTCGACGATGACGGCGCGTCCGTAGCCGCCCATGAAGTCAGAGAAAGTAACGACGCCGTCGGCCGGAGCGACCACCGGCGAGCCGACATAGGAGGAGATGTCGACACCGGAGTGGAAGGCGCCTTCTCCGTTAAACGGATCGATGCGCTCGCCGAAGGAACCGGTAATCTGGCCTTCGACCGGCCATAGGTTGGGAGCGGAATTGGCGCGAATCCAGTCCGCGGTGGTCGAGTTCCTGGTGAGGCCCAGTGAGATGCCGACGCTGGCGGCGCCGGTCAGCGCCGTGTGCCTAAGCGCATAAAGCTGGTCGAGCGACGAGTGCACCTGCGCTTCCTGAATCTGTTCGGTCGAGGCCACCACCATTGCCGGATCGGACTTGAGTCCGTAAAGCGCGGAAACCTCGCTGGCCAGGGAACCGAGAGAAGCGACCTGGATGTCACGTTCCTTGGCGACCAGTTCCAGACGCGAATAGCGGTCCTTGAGCTGGGCTTGCTCGGTACGGAGCTGGTTGTAATGGGAGACCTTTGCCAGCATCCGGGTATACGAGCTGGCGATGCCCGTGAGGCAAAGCGCGCCGATCACCAAACCGGCCAAAAGAACGTAGGCGTACTGGACGGGAATGGAGATTTTGCGAAGCTGCCCGGCTTCGTCGCGAGCTACGAAAAATATGTAAAAACGCTTGCGCAATGGCTACTTCCGGATCAAAAAATTTTGTTCGGAATCCTGCCGGAGCGGTACTGTCATGCTCGGGCTCGGAATCCTGATTCCACCAGTCCCGTCAGGAGCAGACTGGCCCTTCCATCAAACACGGAACCAGGCAGGCCGAAATCCAATTTACCCGCAACTGATTCAGGTTGCGGCACTTGGTTCGGCAAATTAAGTGTGAACGGCGAGTTAAACGTAACAAACTTGATTCCCCCTGTCAACCGCGCTACGCACTTTTGGAAGGTTACCAAGGCAGGGTAATCTGCGGTGCCCAATCGGCCAAATTACCGTGGTAAGGCCATCTCCATGGTTCATGGTGCCCCTTTCTAGTGCCCTTCGAGAAGTGGGGCCTTTGGCGGCGATTACCTCGGGGCACTGGCCCCCGGGGTATAGTGATCGACATGCCGCTTGCCGAGAAGAAGCTCATTCAGCAGATCCGCCGCTCTGCCCGCGGAGGCAAGTCGGTGGTAATCGGCATCGGCGATGACTGTGCGGTGCTGAGGGTTCCTCCCGGACACGAACTGCTCGTAACCACCGATTTCACCCTCGAAAAGGTGCATTTCCGGCGAGATTGGCATCGTCCAGAGTTGGTGGGGCGGCGGTGCCTGACGCGCGGGCTGAGCGACATTGCGGCGATGGGTGGCGAGCCGCGGGCGGCCTTTTTGTCGCTGGCCGTTCCGAGCGACGTTCCGCAGAAGTGGGTTCGCCGCTTCCTGAAGGGATTGCTGGATCTGGCGGCAGAATTCAAGCTTCCGCTGGCAGGTGGCGACACGGCGCAGTCGGCCGGCGGGGGCGGGATTCAAGCAGACATCGTGGTGGTGGGCTCGGTGCCGAAGGGAAAGGCGGTGCTGCGGTCGGGGGCGAAAGCGGGCGAGGGGATTTATGTGACGGGGGAATTGGGCGGGTCGGCGGCGGAGCTGGCGCGCCTGGCGGAAGCGACGCCCGTGGGCGCGGAGTCTCTCCGGCACATTTGGCGTTTTTCTGGGCAATCTCGTCCACAGGCGCGGGTGGCCGCGGGCCAGTGGCTGCGACAGCACCGGGTGGCGTCGGCCATGATCGACTTGAGCGACGGGCTTTCCACCGACCTCGAACACATCTGCAAGGAAAGCCACGTGGGCGCGGAGATTGAAGCCGAGGCGATTCCGCGGGCGCAGGCTGGGCCGGGTAAGAAACGGGTCGCGCTCGAATTGGCGTTGCACGGCGGCGACGATTATGAACTGCTGTTCACGTCCGCGGCGGTAGTCCCCAGCCACATCGCGGGAGCTCGGGTGACGCGGATCGGCCACACCACACCCTCCGCAGGGATGCGGCTGATCGGGCCGGATGGGAAGAAGCGCCCGCTCCATGCCGGGGGATGGGAACACTTCAAAGGGGATTCGTAATCTGCGATTCTCTGGCTCTGCCCCGGCGGCCGAAAGTCGCTATGGACCCGGCGCGATCTGTAAAGGCTCGGGCGTCTGCAGTCTCTGGCGAAGGATGGCGTTCCTGGCGGGAATTTCGGCAATGGCATCGGCGTGGATCACATATCCGCCGTGGGGCAGCGTGTTGCCAAAAGAAATTTCAACGTTGTTGGCGCCGGCTTTCAGCGCGAAGCGCTCGTAACCGATTGCGGTCGCTCGCCCGTTTTCGGCGACGGCCACGATGACGACGGTGAGGTCGAAGGTTTCCTTGGAGCTGTTCGAAACCTGAACCGAGCCGTCGATTCGGTTGTCGTGGACTCTTGGCGCTTGAAGCCATTCGAGCAATAGCGGAGCAGAGACGACTGCCGTGAACTCTTTGCTAATGGTGTGCGCGGGATGGCCGGAGTCTTCAACTTTTATGGTTAGCGTGACCGTGCCGGGCTTGGTGGGGCGCCCGCTCAGCAGGCCTTCCGGGGCGAGGGTGATGCCTTCGGGAAGGTCGCCACTGGCTACGCTCCAGACATAGGGCGGAACGCCGCCGCTGGCATGAAGAAGAGTGTGAAATTCCACCCCGGCTTCGAGTGGGGGCAAAGATCCCTCGCTGATGGCGAGTGGAGGAGCCTGCGCGGCGGCCATCCCGAAACAGCAAATCAGGATCGCGCCGAGTCGTAGGATTGGAGTGACACCCATCACAGTTCGTTTGATTTTACGCTGGGCAGGGCGTAAAAACTGCCATATGTCTTATCGTTGGTCGCATGCGGTCGTTGCCTTCGGACTCGTCTCCTCGTTTGTCTGCTTGATGAGCGCGAAAAGTCTGGCGCAGGCTCCAGTTCCCTCCAGGCAGAAGACGGCTAACGCCGAAGAGGCCGCGGTCTTCGAGCGCATCTTCAATCACGTGCGTTTTGAGAATGACGGATCCGAGGTGAGCGAGACCGAGGCCGTGATTCGGATTCAGAGCCAGGCGGGCGTGGAAGCATTTGGCCAACTGGTTTTCGGCTACTCATCGGCGACCGAAAAGTTGCAGGTGGAATACGTCCGGGTGCGCAAGCCGGATGGGCGGGTAGTGGTGACGCCGGAATCGACGGCACAGGATTTCGCTCCCGATGTGCTGAAAGAAGCTCCGATGTACAGCGACTACCGCCAGCGCCATATTTCCGTGGCTGGGCTGCAACCGGGAGACACGCTGGAATACCGCACGGTCACGCGGGTTCTCACGCCGCTGGCCGCGGGAAACTTCTGGTATGAATACACGTTTCCGAAGGGGGTCGCGGTCACTGAAGACCGGCTGGAGATTGACATCCCAAAGGCCCGCGAGGTGAAGCTCAAGACGCCGAAGCGCCAGCCCGACATTCAGGACACTGGCGACCGCCGTATTTACACCTGGGTGGTGAAGGATATCCGGCCGGACCGCGACAAAGAGAGAGACGCCGATGAAGAGACCGGCCCCGAGGTGCAGTTGACGACCTTCACCGACTGGAAGCAGATCGCGCAATGGTATGCCAAGCTGCAGGGCGAGCGCATGACGGTGGACGACAGCGTGCGAAAAAAAGCCGCGGAACTCACCCAGGGCGCTAACACTCCCACCGAGAAGGCGCGGCGGCTCTACGATTTTGTGGCGCGGTCGGTGCGTTACGTGAGCATTTCGCTCGGAGTTGGACGTTATCAGCCGCACGCCGCCTCCGACGTCCTGCAGAACGGCTACGGCGACTGCAAAGATAAACACACGCTGCTTGCAGCGCTGCTGCGGGCGGAGGGAATTCAGAGCTATCCGGTGCTGATCGGCAGCGATCGCAAATTGGATGTGGACATTCCCTCGCCGGCACAGTTCGATCACGCGATTACGGCGGCTCGACTGGGGACGGGAACGGGGCTCACCTGGCTGGATACGACTCCTGAAGTGACGCCCTTTGGGCTGATTCTTTATCAACTGCGCAACAAGCAGGCGGTTGTGGCCTCGGACGACAGCGAGGGTGGCTTGCAGCGGACGCCGTCGGATTCGCCGGTCAAAACCTTCATGCACTTTACACTCGACGGCAAATTCAGCGAGTTCGGCGCGCTCGACGCGACACTCGAGGTCACCGCCCAGGGAGATCGCGACTGGCCGATGCGGGCGAGCTTCCGGCGATTTTCGCAGGCGCAGTGGAAGGACTTTGTGAAAGCGCTCTCCGCGAGTTGGGGCTTGCCGGGCGACGTCGAAGACGTTCAGCTCGATCCCATCGAAGATACGAGCAAGCCTTTTCATCTGAAGTATCGCCTGCACGTGGATCGATATTTCGTGGTGCCGTCGGCGAGCGTGAATTTTCGCCCCATCCCGCCGCTGGGAATGCCCGCGATTCGAGCCTCGGAAAAGAGCAGGGAACCTCTGGACATCGGCCCCGCGGGTGACATGGACTACCGCGTCCGCTTGCAGTTTCCTTCCAACTACACGGTGCGCACACCGACTACGGTGAAAATGTCGCGAGACTACGGCGACTATTCATCGACCTATTCGCTGAGCAAGGGCGTTCTGGAAGGCGAGCGCAAACTTGTGGTGAAGGTGAACGAAGTGGCGGCGGCGCGGCGGGCGGACTACGAATCGTTCCGCAATGCAACGCAAAGCGACCAGGACCAATTGTTGTCGTGCACCATCCTGACACCGTCGGGGCAAGCGGCGCAGACAGCTTCGAAGATGGAAGGAACTCCGGCGGAGTTGCATAAGGCGGGAGTGAAAGCGCTGCAGAGCAAGGACTATCGCACGGCAATTGACCTGCTGAAACGCGCGGTGGACGGGGATTCCAGCCTGGCGAATTCGGGAATGAAAGACGGCTGGTACGACCTGGGGCTGGCCTACGCCAGAGCCAACGATCACGCGGAAGCAATCGCGGCGTTCCGCAAGCAGCTCGAACTCGATCCGAATCATAAGCACGCGAACGCCGACCTGGCCCTGGAGCTGCAGCAAACGGGGAAGACCGACGAGGCGATCGCGGCTTATCGCAAACAACTGGAAACGACTCCATACGAGAAAGCGGCGCACAAGAATCTCGGCTTGCTGCTGGCGCAGTTGGGACGCGATGCCGACGCGCGCACGGAACTGGAAGCGGCCGCCGCGATTCCTCCGGACGATTCGGAAACGAAGATGGCTTTGGCGCAGGTGTATGGGCGATTGGGAGAGAAGACAAAAGCGCAGGAGTTGATGAAGGGACTGACGGGCAGCACGGGCGCGGACTCGGGCCAGGATATTTACGCCTCGGCGCTGAAAGACGACATTGATCCGGCACAGACCGAGACCGATGCGCAGAAGGTTCTCTACGACATTGGAGATCAGTTCGACTCGGGCGAGTTGGATCGGCTGGGGCCGTCGGCATTTTCATCAATGCGATTAGTGGCGCTGGCTTGGGCGCGCATGGGATGGGCGAAATTTCAGTGCGGCGAAAATCTGGCGGCGATGCAGTTTCTCATTTCGGCCTGGCAATTGAGCCAGGCTGGGACGGTGGCCAACCGACTGGGGCAGGTGCTCGAAAAGCAAGGGCAGAAGGAGAAGGCGCGTCAAATGTATGCGCTGGCCGTGGCGGCGGGAGGAAGCGAAGTGGCGGACTCGCGGGCGCGCCTGGCGACGCTGGCTGGAGATCCGGCGGCGGCCGAGAAAGACGCCGCACAGGCGCCGATGGAGTTAGTGCAGGCACGCACGGTGAAGCTCGCTCCGGTCGTAATTAGTAGCAAGCCTGTTTCGGCGCGGTTCAATCTCGTGTTCGACAGCTCGCCTCGTCCCGAGCGCGCTGAGTTTGTTGACGGCGACGAAGGCCTTCGCTCGGCGGGTGAACAACTTCGCGAAAAAGATTTCCCCGTGAGATTTCCGGACGTGTCGTCGGTGAAAATCGTTCGGCGAGGGGAGGTCAAGTGCGCGGTTTCCGGGTGTGCGATTGAGCTAATACCGGTCGAGACAGAACAGTCGGGGCAACCGCTTATAACGCTCGTTAGGCAAGACTCTGCTCTAGCTGCGGGCGGCGGTCAATCTCCCTACTGTCGCGGCGCCGAAGCCGATTCCTCCAACTGTGTACGCCCGCCGCAGACGGCCTACTCTCCCGATCCCGAGTATCCCGCAAAAGAGAGGAACGCAGGTCGCGAAGGGACGGTCGTGTTACATCTTGTTGTTGGTACCGACGGCGTGCCACACGACATCACAGTTTTTCGCCCACTTAGCCCCGAGTTTGATGCAGCCGCCGTCGAGGCTGTGAAAACGTGGAAGTTTTCCCCCGCAACCAAGGATGGCAAGCCCATCTCGGTGCTAATTGCCATTCAAGTGGCTTTTCACCTTTCTCGTGATAGATGATCCTGAACCGCCAGGCCATCGTGGGTGGCGACGTAGCCCCGAAACACCACTTGCAAGAGCAACCCCCGGAGCCGGACTTTGACCATGTTCTTCTGATCCTGGTTTGAGGTCACATGTTCGTGAGGGCTTGCGCTCGACGCATCCGCATGGAGTCCGATAATCTAGTGTGTTCTCTCAGGGAGGTCCAGCCCATGCGGGAGGCCGTCGAACGACTGTGGCCGGAAATTCAGTGGATCAAGGATGCCAAGCTTCGTGCACAGGTGACTGAAACCTGGATCAAGGCGCTGGAGCGAAGTCCGCTGAAGCCTGATGACTTGAATCGGATTCCCTTTACGTTGCTGGTTCCGAATTGTCCGATCACCTTCATGGAGCACAAGCGTTGCGTGGTGCACATTGCGCGCGACAGTGCGAAGGCGATGATGGACTTTATGGGCCGAGCGCTGCCGATCGACGCCGACGTGGTGATTGCGGGCGCGATTCTGGCGGACGTCGGCAAGTTGCTGGAATATGAAATCGGTCCGGACGGCAAGAGCCGGCAAAGCGAGCGGGGAGAAGCGTTGCGGCATCCCTTTACCGGAGTCGCGCTGGCGATGGAGTGCGGCGTGCCCGAAGTCGTGTGCCACATCATCGCCGCGCACGCCGCCGAAGGCGACCTCGTAAAGCGCACGACCGAAGCTTTCATTGTGCATCACGCCGACTTCATGGCGTTTTTGCCGTTTAAGAATCCGAAGAACGTGAAAGCGAAGTGAAGAATCGAATTCTTGAATGGTTTGTCAGTTTGAATGATTGTCATCTTGAGCGAAGCGAAGGACCTGCTTCCTCTCATCCGCCAGGAAAGCAGGTCCTTCGCTTCGCTCAGGATGACAAATCAATTTAGGAGTCCATGCAATTTAGAAGTCGATGCAACTTGAAGTCGATGCACTCAAGCAGTTCATACATGAATATGTGAGGAGAAGCGCGTGTCCACTGGGATACCAGGCAATGCCAAAGAAACCATCACCGCAACCATGTCCCGCTGGGCAGCGGGACTCGAATATAAGCAGCTCTCGCAAGACGCGGTATACCAGGCCAAGCGCTTTCTGCTCGACTCGGTGGGCTGCGCTCTCGGCGGATATAAGCAGCATGACGTGATCCTCGCGCTCGACGTGCTGAACGAGATTGCCGGGCGCGGGCCGACGACCGTGATCGGCACCGGCAAGAAGATGGACCCGGTTTCGGCGTCGCTGGCGAATGCGTTGATGATCCGCTGCATGGACTACAACGATATTTACTGGAAGCAGGATCCGTCGCATCCTTCGGATATTTTTCCCGCCGCAATGGCGTGTTGTGAACGCGCCCGAAGCAACGGCAAGGAATTGATGGTTGGACTTGTGCTCGGGCATGAGTTCGAAATGCGCTTGTGCGAGGCGGCGTTTCCGGGCATCCGCGAGCGCGGCTGGCATCACGCGACGCTGACCGCGTTTGTCTCGCCGATTGTGGCGGGGCGTGCGCTGCGTTTGAGCTGGGAACAAATCCAACATGCCATCGGGATTTCCGCTTCGCGGCATTGCACCATGGGCGCGGTAACCGCGGGCAAGCTCACGATGATGAAGAATACGGTCGATCCGATGGCCACGCAAAGCGGAGTGCTTGCGGCGCTCTTGGCCGAGCGCGGCTACACCGGCCCCGAGCACGTAATCGACGGCAAAGAAGGATTGGTGCACTGCTACGGTCCGGAGTGGAAACAGGATGTGCTGACCGACGGACTCGGCGAATCGTGGCGCATCACACAGTGCGGGATGAAATTTTTCCCGACCGAGGCGCTGACGCACGCGCCGATTTCGGCGGTGCTTGACCTGGTCAAGAGCAACGACCTGCATCCGGATCGCGTCGAGAAGATTCAGATTCGGTCGCTGGCGCGCGCGGCCGACATTCTTTCCGACCCCAGCAAGTACGATCCGCATACCAAGGAAACGGCGGACCATTCGCTGCCTTACGTGATTGCCGCGGCGCTGGTGGACCGGCAAGTGACGCCGGCGCAATTCGAGATGAAAAGGATCATGGACCCGACGATTCGCGCACAGCTGAAAAAAGTGGAAGTCGTGGCCGATCCCGAGATCGAGAAGGTTTTCCCGGCATTGCAACGCGTGATTGTGAACATCAGGACCACCGATGGGCGGAACTTCTCGGAACAACTGGACTATCCCAAGGGCGATCCGCGAAATCCGCTGAGCGATGCGGAGATTGAAGAGAAATTCCGGGCGCTGGCCGAAGGCGTCCTTTCGGCGAAGGCGCAGGACAGGTTGATGGACGCGATCTGGAATTTGGAGAAGTGCGCGTCGGTCACGAAGCTGATGGCGTTGATGAAGGCGGATGTGAAGAAGAAGGCGGCGCATGGAAAGTCGAAGGCTGCGAAGCCCAAGACCAAGGTGAAGAGTAAGAAGCGGCTTTGAGGAGTGCAGGATGGCGGATCTGGGAGCAACAATCGCATCGAGCCTGGCAGCGCGTTACAAGAAATTGGCTGGCGTGGTTCACGAGTTGGCGGCACCGCTGAGTAATGAGCAGTTTTGGGCCAAGCCATTTGCATTTGGCAACAGCTTTGGTCACCTGGTGCTGCATCTCACGGGCAACTTGAATTACTACATCGGGGCTCAGATTGCGGCGACGGGCTATGTGCGGGATCGGCCGCTGGAGTTTTCCGACGCGACGCGGCCATCCAAGGTAGAAGTGTTGAGGAAATTTGATCAGGCGATTGAGATGGTGATCGGCGCGATCAACAGTCAGTCGGCGGAAGACTGGTCGAAGGAATACACGGCAGTGGGCGTGGACGCGCGCGACCGGTTCGCTGTGCTACTGCTATGCGTAACACATCTGCATCATCACATTGGGCAGATGATGTATCTGGGGTTCGAGTTAAAGCGGAAAGGCTGAGTGATCGGGAATCATCATGGGCCAGACCATCGTTGAAAAGATCGCGCAGAAACACATGACCGAAGGGCCGGCGCGGCCGCTTCGAACGGGAGATTTCGTCACGATTCGTCCGCATCGCTGCATGACACATGACAACACGTCGGCGGTGATGAGCAAGTTCAAGGGCATCGGCGCGAAGAAGGTAAGAGATTCGCAGCAACTTACGTTCGCACTAGATCACGACATCCAGAATCGGGATGAAGCGAACCTGAAGAAATACCGCGCGATTGAAGCGTTCGCGAAAGAGCAGGGAGTGGATTTCTATCCTGCGGGATCGGGGATCGGGCACCAGATCATGGTCGAGCGCGGGTATGTGGTTCCAGGATCGTTCGTGGTGGCCTCGGATTCGCATTCCAACATGTATGGCGCGCTGGGCGCGATCGGGACGCCGATCGTCCGCACGGATGCAGCCGCGGTGTGGGCGACGGGCGAATTCTGGTGGCAGGTTCCGCGCTCGATTCAGGTCGTGCTCGAAGGCAAGTTGCCGGACGGCGCAACGGGCAAGGACGTCATCATCACTTTATGCGGGCTCTATAACCACGACGAATGCCTGAATGCGGCGGTCGAATTCACAGGGCCGGGAGTGGCGTCGCTATCGATGGACGCCCGGCTTTCAATTTCGAATATGACAACGGAGTGGGGGCCGCTGGTAGGTTGGTTTCCGGTGGACGCGGTTACGATCCGGTATTTGCACGGCGTTCACCAGCGGCTGAAAGCGATTGGGGCGGAGAGGTTTTCCGAAAAAGACATTGATGGTTGGGAAAAACATCCCTTGGCGCCCGCCGCGGATGCGGTCTACGCGGCGCGGATTGCGCTCGATCTCGCGCAAGTGACGCCGCATGTGTCGGGGCCGGACACCGTGCAGGCGATGCAGTCCTTGGCTGAGATTGAGAAGAAGAGAGTTGCGATTCAGAAGGCGTATCTGATTTCGTGCGTGAATTCGCGACTGGATGATCTGGCGGCGGCGGCGAAGGTGCTCAAAGGTCAGAAAGTTGCCTCAGGCGTGAAGTTCTACTTAAGCGCGGCCAGCAAGTGGGTGCAGGAAGATGCTGAGAGGCGTGGCATTTGGCAGACGCTGCTGGATGCGGGCGCGCAGCCGCTGCCTTCGGGTTGCGGGCCGTGCATTGGGCTGGGCGTGGGATTGCTGGAGGCGGGCGAGGTTGGCATCTCGGCGACGAATCGAAACTTCAAAGGCCGCATGGGATCGCGCGATGCCAAGTGTTACCTGGCGAGCCCGGAAGTGGTGGCCGCGTCGGCGGTTGCCGGTTACATTCGCGGGTCGCATGAGTTTCGGAATCGGGCGCCGCAACGGGCTTACACCGAACTGGCATCGGCGTCGGGCGGGGCGGAGAAAGTTGAAATTCTGGCGGGCTTTCCGCAGCGCGTGAAAGGGCGACTGGTGTTCATGCCGCAGGATAACGTCAACACCGACGCGATTTATGGCAAGGACTACACCTATCGCGACGACATGACTCCGGAAACGATGGCAAAGGTGGTGATGGAGAATTACGATCCACAGTTTGCCGCGCGCACGCAAGCGGGCGATGTGATCGTCAGTCAGTTCAACTTTGGCACGGGGTCGAGCCGCGAACAGGCGGTTACGTGTCTGAAGGCGAAAGGCATTCCGTTGGTGATCGCGGCCAGTTTCTCACAGACTTATCTGCGGAACGCGTTCAACAATGGATTCTTGTGTATTGAAGTTCCGGAGTTCGTGGCGCGCGTGCGCGAGCAGTTTGCCCACGAGATCGCGGCGAAAGAGAAGACAGTGATCCCCGGCGACGAGATCGACATTGATTTCACGTCAAGTACGATCAGTTGGCGTGGCGAGAAATTTCCGTTCCCGGCGCTCGGCAGCGTTCCGCAGTCGCTGGTGATTGCTGGCGGAGTGGAGAATCTGGTAGCGAAGCGGCTGGGCGTGGCGTAGTTTTTTCACCGCCGAGACGCAGAGCACGCCGCGATAGAAGCAGGTCCTTCCCCTTCGACTACGCTCAGGGTCAGGATGACAAAGTTCCTAAGTATATTATGAATTTCTCGGCGCCCACGGCGCCTCGGCGGTAGACATTCTTAAGGAGCAATAATGGCGAAATATACAGTTATCACCATGCCGGGAGACGGCATCGGAAACCAGGTACTGCCAGAATCATTGCGGGTTTTGAAAGCAGTCGGCTTTGACGCTGAGTACATTCATGCCGATATCGGGTGGGACTGCTGGCGCGCGCAGGGCAATGCGTTGCCTGACCGGACGATCGAGTTACTAACCAGGTATAAGTTGGGTTTGTTTGGCGCCATTACTTCGAAGCCGAACAAGGCGGCGCAGGCGGAACTGAAACCCGAACTGCAAGGAAAGGGTTACGTTTATTACTCGCCAATCGTGACCATGCGGCAGAAGTTCAATCTCGATATCTGCATGCGTCCATGCGTTGGGTTCACAGGCAATCCGCTAAATTACATTCGTAAGAAATCAGATGGCGGTTTCGAAGAACCGAGAATCGACACCACCGTGTTCCGGCAAAATACCGAGGGCATGTACGCCGGCGTGGAATGGACCAACCCTCCTGAGAACGTGCGCGCCGCGTTGAATAGCCACACCAGGTTCAAGGCGTTTGCCAACGTGCCGGGACCGGAGCTCGCGGTTAGTTGCCGTATCATCACTCGCAGGGCCGCCCAGCGCATCGTGACCGCGGCTTTTGAATATGCGAAGAAGCGCGGATTCAAGGGCGTGACGATTTGCGAGAAGCCGAATGTGGTGCGCGAGACTTCAGGCATGATGGAAGAAGTAGCCAAAGAAGTGGCGAAGAATTATCCGGGAATCGCGCTCTGGTCAACGAACATCGACGCGCAACTGATGTGGTTGAATAAGAATCCGGAGGACTATAACGTAATCGTATCGTCCAATTTGTTCGGCGACATTCTTTCCGACGCATTCGCCGGACTGGTGGGAGGGCTGGGATTCGCGGCGTCCGGCAACATTGGCGATGACGTCGCGGTCTTCGAGCCTACCCATGGGTCCGCACCGAAGTATGCCGAACTGAACCCGCCCATCGTGAATCCGATTGCGATGATTCTTTCGGCGGCAATGATGCTCGATCGTGTGGGCGAAGGCGAGAAGGCGAATCGCATCCGCAAGGCAATTGCGGACGTGGTACGTGAAGGCAAGGTCCGGACGTACGATATGATGCGACTTGCGGGCGGTCCGAAAGCGATCAGTCAGGGCGCGGCTTCTACGGTGCGGATGACAGATGCAATTTTGGAAACAATGAAATAACCACAGGGAGCACAGGGGATCATAGGCACTTCGCTCTGGATCTTGTGCTGGTTCGAGGAAATCTGGTTGAGGAAATTATGAGCAGCGCTGTCGAGACTACGTCGCCGCATTCTGCCGAGGTGGGCCATTGGGGCCCGGAAGTGCGATCGGACTTGCACGTTGCCTTTGAAGCGCGGGACCGGGGTGGGGTCGAGATTTCACTGGAGTCGCGGGTTGCGCCCTATTACGGTTCGGCGATCATGGAACAGACGCGGGACGTTCTTGCCGAACTCGGCGTGAAGAACGCGCGAATTACCATTCATGATGAAGGCGCTCTACCTTTTATTATCGCGGCTCGCATCGAGGCTGCGGCACGGCGTGCCGGGATCGCGCTCGGCAAACGGTCGCTGCCGGAGCAGCATCCGCTGCCGCCGACGTCGCCCAAGGACCGGATGCGCCGATCGCGGCTCTATCTGCCCGGCTCCGAACCGAAGTACTACGTCAATGCCTCATTGCACGCGCCCGATGCCGTGATTCTCGATTTGGAAGATTCCGTGCATCGCGCAGAAAAAGATGCCGCCCGCATCCTGGTGCGAAATACGCTGCGGGCCGTCGAGTTCGGATCATGCGAGCGCATGGTGCGCATTAATCAGTTGCCATTAGGGCTCGAAGATCTGGCGGAAGTGGTGGGCGAGAGTCCGGACCTGATTCTGATTCCGAAGGTCGAGCGGCCCGAACAGGTGCGGGAAGTGGATCGCATGATCGGCGAGATCAAGGCGCGCCACGGAATCATCCGGCCGATTTGGATTATGCCGATCCTCGAATCCGCGCTGGGGATCGAAAACGCATTTGCGGTGGCGACGGCGAGTGACAACGTGGCGGCGCTGACGATTGGGTTGGAGGATTACACGGCCGATCTGGGCGTTGCGAAAACCGTGGAAGGGCGCGAATCGCAATATGCGCGGTCGCGCGTGGTGAACGCGGCGCATGCCGCCGGAGTGCAGGCGATTGACTCGGTCTATGGCGATATCGGCGACGTGGATGGGCTGCGACGATGGGGAGAAGCCTCGCGGGCAGCGGGATTTGAAGGCATGGGGTGCGTTCATCCCGGGCAGATTCGCGTGATCCACGAGGCATTTCAGCCGACGGCGGTCGAGATCGAAAAGGCGCGGAAAGTGGTGGCCGCGTTTGAAGAAGCGCAAAGCAAGGGGTTGGCCGTGGTGAGTTTGGGTTCGAAGATGATCGATCCGCCGGTGGTGCAGCGGGCCTTGAAACTGGTGGAGCGGGCGAAGGCGATGGGAGCGATCTCGTGAGTGATATTTTGGTCGAGCGAGTGGAACTGGCGCAGAACGCGGTGGGGCGCGCGGTGCCGACGATGGTGAACGGCAAACCGCAGACTCCGTTTCTGGGCGCGGGAAAATATCAGCCGCGTGGGCGGAAGGCCGCGCCGGCAATCCCTTCGAACAAAGATTATCCGGAGAACGGCGACAAGCGCGTTGCCGACTTGGAGACGGCGCTTCGCAAGTGCGGGCTGCGCGACGGGATGGTGATCTCGAACCATCATCATCTGCGCGATGGCGATAAAGTGGCGCTGATGGCGCTGGAGGCGGCGGCCAGGATCGGCGTCAAAGATCTGATGTGGTTTCCGAGCGCGTCGTTCCCTTCCCAGGAGGGTGCGATCGAGTTGATGGAAAAAGGCGTGATCCATCACATCGAAGGCTCGATGAACGGTCCGCTGGGCGATTACTGCACGCAGGGGAAGATGCGCGGCATGGGCGTGCTGCGTTCCCATGGCGGCCGCTACCAGGCGATTCAGGATGGAGAAGTACACATTGACATCGCAGTGATTGCGGCGCCGACCGCCGATTTTTTCGGCAATGCGGATGGCTCGCACGGCAAGTCGGCCTGCGGCTCGCTGGGTTTTGCGCTGGCGGATTCTACTTACGCCGACCGCGTGATTGTCGTCACCGATAACCTGGCGCCATTCCCCTGTGTGCCCTGGCAGATTCAAGGCAACAATGTGGACTTTGTGGTGGAAGTGGAATCGATTGGCGATCCGGCGAAGATTGTTTCCGGCACAACACAGATTACGCGTTCGCCAGACCGGCTGCGGATCGCGGAGCTGGTGGCGCTATTTCTGCGTGCTGCGGGAATTATGAAGAACGGATTTTCGTTCCAGGCGGGAGCGGGCGGGATCGCGCTGGCCTTCGTCGAGTATCTGAAGCAGATGATGAAAGAGGATGGAGTCAAGGCGCGCTTCGTTCGCGGCGGGTCGACGAAATTTCTGGTTGAGTTGCTGCAGGAAGGGCTGACGGATTACATCCTGGATGGACAGACGTTTGATCTCGACGGCGTGAAGTCGATCGCGAATGATCCGCGGCACGTGGCCACTTCGCCGTTCACTTCGTACAACTACCACGGCAAAGGAAACTTCGCTTCGCTGATCGATGCCGTTGTACTGGGCGCGACGGAAGTTGACGTGAACTTCAACGCCAACGTGGTGACGCATTCCGACGGGCGGCTGCTGCACGGTATTGGCGGGTGGCAGAACTGCCTGTTTGCGGGCTGCGCCATTCTCGCGCTGCCCTCGTTCCGCGATCGCATTCCCGTGATCGTGGACGAGGTTACGACGATGACGGGGCCGGGCGAGATGGTTGACGTAGTCGTGACCGAGCGCGGAATTGCGATCAATCCGCGACGCACGGACCTGCTCCATAACTTGATTGGATCGAAGTTGCCGATTCGTCCGATTCAGGACATCAAAGTGGAAGTCGAGAAGATCTGCGGCAAGCCGGCGCGGCCGAAGTTGGGCGATCGTCCGTGCGCGGTGGTGAAGTGGGTGGATGGGACGGTGCTGGACACGGTTTGGCAGGTGAGCTGACGGCGTGCCGCGCTCGCAGCAGTCTTGATGAACCGCAGAGATCGCGGAGTGCGCAGAGAAACGTAGGTTTGGTGAGGATGGCGTGTTCACGGGCAGACAGGTATCCTGATCTGCCCGATTTTATTTTGTGGAGGTGCGCGTGCGCGGGCTGAAAGCGAAGAGAGTTCTGATCACCGGCGGGGCCAGCGGCATAGGAGCGGCCACGGCAGCGCGATTCCTTGAAGAAGGGTCGGTGGTGTGCGTGCTCGACCGCGACGCAGAGGCGCGGCGGAAGATCCTACGCGAACTGCCCAATCTGGCCGGGGCACTCGATGCCGACGTTTCGAATCTGAAACAAGTACAGTCCGCCTTTGCCGAAGCGATTCGCCTGATGGGCGGCGTGGATGTGGTGGTGAATAACGCCGGCATCAGCATCCGTCATAATTTTCTCGACATCACGCCGGAAGAGTGGGACAAAGTGATGGCCGTGAATCTCACCGGGGTGTTCTACGTCGCACAGACGGCGGCACGTCACATGATGGAGCGTGGCGGCGTAATTCTGCAAACGGCGTCGACCAACGGCGTCATGGGATATCCATTTTATGCGGATTACAACGCCACCAAGGCGGGCGTGATCGAGCTGACGAAGTCGATGGCGCTGGAACTTGCGCCGAAGGTGAGGGTGTGCGCCGTGGCTCCAGGATACGTACTGACGCCGATGCAGCACGCCGAGTACACGGATGCAATGCTCGAAGAGATCAACCGGAAAATTCCTTTGCGGCGTCATGCGCAGCCGGAAGAAATTGCGGCGCTGTTCGCATTCCTCGCCTCGGACGATGCGCAAAACATCACCGGCCACGTTTATACCTGCGACGGCGGAGAAACCGCGGGAGGGCTGGCCAGCCGGTAAGCTATGCCGCTTGTAGGAAGAGTCGCGGGGAAAGTTGCGCTGATCACGGGCGGCACGTCCGGCATCGGCGAAGCTGTCGCTGAATTGTTTGCGCGCGAGGGCGCGAAGGTCGCCATCACCGGCCGCAATGAGTCGCGCGGCCACGCGATCACGGCACGCGTTCTCGAGGCTGGTGGGAAGGCCATTTTTCTGCGTACGGACGTTCGCAAGGCCGTCGAGTGCCAGCGGGCAGTAGACGAGACGCTGCGCTCGTTCGGGCGTCTCGACATCTTGTTCAACAACGCCGGAGTCTTCTTTCCACAGACGGCGCTCGAATGCTCGGAAGAGGAATGGGACCTGCAGATCGACATCAATCTGAAGGGAACGTTCCTGATGTCAAAGTACGCGCTCACTCCGATGATCGCGCAGGGTGGTGGAGTGATTATCAACAACAGTTCGGGCTGGGGCCTGGTCGGTGGCGACAAAGCGGTGGCGTATTGCGCCTCGAAGGGCGGAGTGGTTCTGCTCACCAAAGCGATGGCCATCGATCACGGACGGCAGGGCATCCGCGTGAATTGCATTTGCCCGGGCGATGTGGATACCCCCATGCTGCCCGAAGATGCACGACTGCGCGGCCTGGACTGGAAGACCTATCTGGCGGGTTGCGAGAACCGGCCAATGGGACGGATTGGTACCGTCGACGAGATTGCAAGAGCTGTGCTATTTCTGGCGTCGGACGATTCGTCGTTTATGACCGGAGCTGCGCTGGTAGTCGATGGCGGCGGTACGGCGGACTAGCGATCAACTTGATTCTTCTCTGCCCTCAAATTCGATAGGGGCGAAGAGGTGGCATGAGCACGATCGTTTTTCTCGGCGGAGGGCGGATCACGTCGGCGATACTGGCGGGCCTCCGCCTGGGAAAGAGTAAGCACCGCCTGGTCGTGCATGATCGCAATCCGGACAAGCTGCGCGATCTGAAGAAACGTTACGCGGTCGCGGTTGAGCCCGACCTGTTGAACGCCGTCCAGCAGGCGGACATGCTGATCGTCGCGGTTCGTCCGGGTTCGGTTCGCGAACTTCTGGGCATGGTCGGGAAAGTGAAACGCAGATCGCTCGCGGTCAGTCTGGCTGCCGGCGTACCGCTGCGTGTACTGAGCCGGGAGGCCGGCGCGCCCATGCGATGGGCCCGTGCCATGCCAAGTCCGGTGTGCCGCAGCGGGCGCGGTCTGACGGCGGTGGCTTTTCCCCGGAGTTTGCCGCGTGCGGATCGCAAACGCGTCCACGATCTTTTCTCGAGCTTCGGCCAGGTTGTCGAGATCCCGGAAAGCAAGTTCGATGCATTCACCGTGACCTACTCATGCAGTCACGGCTATCACGCGCTCGCGACGCTGGCGCGAGTTGGGCAAGAGGCCGGTCTTGATCGCAACACGGCGCTGCTGGCAAGCGCGCATGCCTTGGCAGACGGGATCATCGCCTGGCGCAATGGCAAGCTTTCCCTGGAGTCGCTGCTCGAAGAGGCCGCCACTCCTGGCGGCATTGCCGCAGCGACTGCAACCGCAATGGACGCCGCCGGATACGGGCGCGCCGTGCGGCAAGGCGTTGCCGCCGGACTGCGGCGTGCTCGTGCCAATGCCGGCAAATGATTTTTCGGGAACGGATAACTATCCGCTGGCGTATTCGTCTAACCACAGGCCTATCTGTGAGTGTGCGCTTCAACGCCAACAAATTTTCATCTGGAGCTTCCATGCGAGTTTTGATCTGCCTGCTAGCCGCTGCCTTGCTGATACCGGCCACCATGGCCGCCGCGAATCCCCCTGCCGATCTCGAAGCGCGGCGCAAAGCGCTGAATGATCTGCTGCACGAGCAGTGGGAATACACCATGCGCACCAGTCCAATCTACGCCTCCATCCTGGGCGACAAGCGCTACAACGACAAACTAGACGACTTCTCCCAGAAAGCCATTGATGACGATCTGGAACAGACTCGCCGCTTCGTCGGCCGCTTCGAAGCGATCGACACCACCGGATTTCCCGAGCAGGAAGCTTTGAATAAGCAGCTCATGGTTCGCGACCTGAAAATGAACCTGGAAGGCGCGCGCTTCAAGCCGTGGGAGATGCCGGTGAACCAGGCGAGCGGAATTCACATCGATGCGCCGCAACTGGTCAGCATTCTTTCATTTGAGAATGTGAAGGACTACGAAGACTATATTACGCGGCTCAAGTTGCTTCCGCGGCTGTTTGACCAGACCATCGAGCAGATGCGTAAAGGCTTGGCCGAGGGGCGGGTTCCGCCTAAAATTCTGCTGGAAAAAGTGGTGACACAGGCGAACGGAATCGCCACGACGGCTCCCGATCAAAGCCCTTTCGCTCATCCTTTTGACAAGTTCCCCGACGCCGTTCCCGAAGCCGATCGTAAACGGCTGCGCGAAGCGGGTCTGGCGGCGGTCAAGGATTCGGTGATTCCGGCTTATGCCAAGTTCACGGCGTTCGTCCGCGACGAATACGCGCCGAAGGGAAGAGCGGAGCCGGGAGCCTGGTCCCTGCCCGACGGCGCGGCCTGGTATGCGTTCCGCGTAAAAGAAAGTACGACCACGAATCTGTCACCCGAAGAGATCCATCAGATCGGGCTCGAGCAGGTGAAGGAGATCGAAGGCCGGATGCTGGGAGTCGCTCACCAACTCGGATATCCCGACCTGAAGACCTTCTACGCGGCCCTGAAAACCGATCCCAAGCTTCATCCGCACTCGCGCGAAGAAATTCTTGACCTCTACCGGAAGCACATCGACGAGATGTATACAAAACTTCCGCAGCTGTTTGGCCGTTTACCCAAGGGCAAGCTGGAAGTGATGCCCGTGGAGGAGTTTCGCGAGAAGGAAGCGTCCACGCACTATGTGCAGGGAACGCCGGACGGATCGCGCAAGGCACACGTTATGGTAAACACCGGCGATTTCGCGAAGCGGACCACCCTCGACATTGAGACAACTGCCTATCACGAAGGTGTTCCCGGCCATCATCTGCAGATTGCCATCGCACAGGAGTTGCCCGAACTGCCGCCCTTCCGCCAGCAGGAGAACTACACCGCGTACACCGAAGGCTGGGCGCTTTATGCGGAGCGTCTCGGGAAGGAAGCCGGCTTCTTTCAGGATCCGTACAGCTACTACGGCCACCTGCAAGATGACATGTTGCGCGCCATCCGTCTGGTGGTCGATACCGGCTTCCACTACAAACACTGGTCGCGGCAACAGGTGGTTGATTTCTTCCACGATCACTCGGCGATTGACGAACCCGACGTGCAGAGCGAGACTGACCGCTACATGGCGTGGCCGGCGCAGGCCCTCGGCTACAAAATCGGGCAACTTGAGATTTTGAAGCTCCGCCGGTACGCGAAAGACCAGCTGGGCGGAAAATTCGATCTGCGCGCCTTTCACGATGAAGTGCTGGCGGGCGGCGCGCTTCCCATGGACGTGCTCGGCACTCGCATCCACGAATGGGTGGGACAGCAGACAGGGCAGGCGTCAGGATCGAGCGCTGCGTCGAGCGCGAATCAAAACTAATCGCGCCATTTACGCGGCCGGTCGCCCGATTTCAGTCACGGATACGCTCTGGACGCGGCGGAAGACGCGACACGCCGCGTCTCTACGGGGACGTTATAATCCTCAGCAATGCGACAGTTCTTCCGCATGCTGCTTCTGGTTCTGGTCCTGATGACGGTGGCGCTGATCTCGGCGCTCACGGCCATGCGGCTGGCCATCCACGGGCGCGAGGTGACTATCCCCAAACTGGTGGGTATGACCCCGTTTGAGGCGGAGCGCGCAGGCGCGGCTTCGGGCCTGCAAGTTGTAGTCGAGCGGCAGTTCTACAGCGCTGACATTCCGGAAGGAAGAATCATGACCCAGATGCCGCCGCCGGAGACCAGGGTGCGGCGAGGCTGGTCCGTCCGCGTGGCGCAAAGTCTGGGGCCGCAGCGGGTGGCGATTCCCAACGTGATGGGAGGGAGTGAGCGCGTCGCGGAGTTGAACATACGTCGCCGCGGGCTCAGTCTGGGTTCGATTGCGCACCTACATTTGCCGGATGCGCCGCTGGACCAGGTGATCTCGCAAAGTCCGCCGCCGAACGCCAGTGGCGTATCAGCGCCAAAGATTAGTCTGCTGGTCAGCGATGGCCCCGAGCCGCCAGTCTATGTAATGCCGAACCTCACTGGACAACCGTTGGGCAGCGCCATGCTGGCGCTACAGGATGCCGGCGTCAAGGTCGGGAAGGTGAGCGTGCTTCCACCGTCATCGGCATCGTCGTTGCTCGGCGAGGCGCAAACCGCACCAGTTGCGCCGTCCGCAGTCCCTGAACCCAGCGCGGCGAGCATGATCGTGACCCAGGCTCCTGCGCCTGGACAGAAAATTGCGGCGGGCAGCGCGGTGAATTTCGAAGTGCGCTAGAACTGGCGAGCTTCGCTCGCGTGCACAGCCGGGGGCGGCTGTGCCTACGTGATCATGGACTATCGCCGCTCAATCAGCGCGGCGAAAAAGCCGTCGCAAGGATGCACACCGGGAATTGTTCTCAGATAGGGTCCAGCCAGCAGTGACGCAACATCCTCCCAGCTCATTTCTCCGGACTGCTGCAGTTGCTCCAATTCTCCCTTGCAATCGACCACCTTGAATTCCGCCGTGGCATCGAGCGCAGCTTCCACCACCGCTTCGTTCTCTTCAGGTTCCATCGAACACGTGGAATACACTAGCCGCCCGCGAATCGCAAGCTGGGCAAAAGCGGACTTCAAGATGGCGACCTGCCGCGACTGAAGATCGTAAAGGTCTTCCGCTTTGAGCCGCCACTTGATCTCGGGGTTGCGGGCTAGAGTGCCGGTGCCGGAACATGGAACGTCGGCGAGGATGCGGTCGAAGGCGTGTGCGAAAGGCAGATGACGCGCGTCCGCCGCGATTACGTGAACATTCGGCGAGCGACTTAGGCTCTGCAGCAAGCGCGCGCGGTGAGGATGCAACTCTGTGGCAAACACTTTGGCGTGCGGGTTGCGCCTGGCGAGCAAGGCAGTCTTGCTGCCGGGTGCGGCACAGCAATCCAGGATCAATTCTCCACCGCCGGCCAGCAACCCGACCAGTTGCGACGCTTCGTCCTGAATGGAGATGCGGCCTTCCCGATAGGCGCGCGTTCCAGTCACGTCGCCCGCGAGAACGCGTCGCGCCGTTGATAGCAGTCGGCCCGGCGCGAGCTGTACGCCGGCTTCCGCCAGTTCGGCTTCAGATTGATCATCACGAAATTGATCGTCGCGAAATCGGCCGTCATCAGATCGGTAGCCGTGAACGTAAATGGCCATGCCGGGCACCGTCTGATCATGGGCGCAGATCTGCCGCGCTGCCTCTAGTCCATAGTGTTCGACCCAGCGTGCCACCAGCCACTGGGGATGAGCCGCGGTCTGGGCCAGCGAGATCGCGTCGGACGAATTGCCGACTTGCGTGAAGATGTCTTCCGCGCCGGTTTCTGCAATTTTCCGGAGAATCGCATTCACGAACGAGGCTGCCGACCGCTTTCGCGCCGCTTTGACCAGTTCCACGCTTTCGAAGATTGCGGCACGTGCTGGAACTCTGGAGAGAAACTGCAATTGATACACGCCAAGACGCAATGCGGCCAGAACCTCGCCATCCAGCCGTTCGAGCTTTTGCGACGATGCGGCGGCCAGCCGTTGGTCGAGCACAGACTGCCAGCGGAGAACACCCATTACCAGCTCAGTGGTGAGCCCGTGATCACGATCGGAAAGCTTCGCGAAGGAAGCGGAATGGAGCAGTTCGGAGGCGTAGGAGTCTTCGCGCTCGACGCGCAGAAGAATTTCGAAAGCCGCGGCGCGAGCGGGAGAAACGGGCATCGCAGTCTATTGTCCCAGACGATCGCCCGACTTGGGGCGGTAGCCGTTGATGAATTCCTGCGCGGTCATGCGGCGCTTGCCCTCGAGTTGAATCTCGAGGAGCTCGATCGTCGTGTTAGTCCTACTTTCTTTATCCTTGCCGCAACCGACGAGCAGGCAAGCTCCTTCGATTGCGACTTGTCCGGGCGACAATGTCGCAGCAGATTGCGCAGGTCGAGCGCGGTGCACTTGCAGCGTCTTGCCTCTAAAGATTGTGAACGCGCCGGGCCACGGCTGAAAACCGCGCAGCCGATTCAGCAAGTGTTTCGCCGAGCGAGCGAAGTCCATGCGGCCGTCTTCTTTTTTTAGAATCGGCGCGAGCGTGGCCTGCGAATGATCCTGTGGAGCCGGCCGAACTTGCCCGCTTTCGAGCCCGCGCAGCGTCTCGACCATCAGATCCGCGCCTATCGATGCCAGCTTCGGGCCCAGCGTCTCGGCGGTATCGTCCGGGCCAATCGGAGTTTCGCGCTGCATGAGGATGTCGCCGGTGTCGAGTCCCGCGTCGATGCGCATGGTCGTTACCCCGGTGACAGCTTCACCATTGGCGATCGCCCACTGGATCGGCGCTGCGCCGCGATACTTTGGCAGCAGAGATGCATGCAGGTTCAAATTTCCGAGGCGGGGAAGATCGATCATCCACTGCGGAATGATGCGGCCGTAGCCCACTACGATGATTGCGTCCGGGGCAATCGCGGTAAGCTGGTCGCGGAATTCGGCGTTGTTCTTGATGGCCGCCGGCTGCAGCACGGAGAGACCCAAGCGGATTGCCGCTTCCTTCACGGGAGAGGGAGCCATTTCCATGCCGCGCCCGCGAGGTCGATCGGGCTGGGTGACTACGAGCGAGACGGTATGACCGGCCTCGGCCAACTTCTCTAAGGTTGGAACAGCGAAACTGGGCGTGCCACTGAAAACCAGAATCATAGATATGCGGCCGCTATTGATGGATTCTAATTCGCGAGATTTTGTCATCCCGGGCAGAGCGATGGCAGCGTTGTAATTCGCGGCGAACAGCAGGTCCTTCGCTCCCCCACCCCATCGCGCCAAAAGCGGGCGCGCTGGGGACCCCGGTTCGCTCAGGATGACAATTCATGAGAAGGGTGGCTACCACTCTCCCGCCTTCACCAGTTTCCTGATCTTGCGCTTGATGAGGTCGCGCTTCAGCGCGCTGACGTGTGCGATGTAGAGCTTGCCGTTTAGGTGATCGGTCTCATGCAGCAGGGCCCGCGCCAGCAGGTCTTCTCCGGTGTGCTCGAAAAACTTGCCGGTCACGTCCTGTGCGCGCACGGTTGCGGTTTTGGCGCGGGTGACGTCTTCACGAAATTCGGGGATGCTCAGACAGCCTTCGCTGCCCCGCTGGCGGCCTTCCTTGTTGATGATCACTGGATTGATCAACACCAGCTTGGCGCCGGGGTCTTCCTTGAAGGTCACATCCACGACGGCGATTCGTTTCGAAATGCCAATCTGCGGGGCCGCCAGGCCGACGCCACGAGCCGCGTACATCGACTCGAACATGTCTTCGATGAGCTTCTTGAGATCGTCGTTGAAGCTGGTCACCTCGGCTGCTGGTTTGTCGAGCACCGGATTGCCGAATTTCACAATTGGATAAATCATCTCGAATTAGTAGTTCTTCAGTTGTTCCAGGTAGCCTTGGAAGTTTCGTTTCGTTTCCTTCATCGAGTCGCCGCCGAATTTTTCCAGCGCACAGCGCGCCAGCGTGAGCGCAACCATAGACTCGCCGGCCACTCCGGCGGCGGGCACCACGCATACATCCGAGCGTTCGTACGCCGCCTTCACCGGCTCGCGGGTCGCAAAATCCACCGACTGCAAGGGACGCCGCAGCGTGGAGATCGGTTTCAGATAACCGCGAACCCGAACTTCCTGCCCGTTGGAGACGCCGCCCTCCAGCCCTCCGGCATTGTTGCGCGTGCGCGTGAAGCCGGCGAACCCCGCCTCGCGCTGATAACCGATTTCGTCATGCACGGCCGACCCCGGCGAATGGGCCGCTTGAATCCCGCTTCCAATTTCGACCGCCTTCACCGCCTGCAACGACATGACCGCCGCGGCCAGTTGTGCATCCAGCCGCTCGTCCCACTGCACGTAGCTGCCGAGCCCGGGCGGAACATTGTGCGCCACCACCTCGAAAACTCCGCCCACCGAATCCCCTGTGCGGAGAACGTTCTCGACTTCTTCTTTCATGCGCTGCTCGGCCTCAGCATCGGCGCAGGACAGCAGTATCTCGTCCTTACGCGACAGCGGCTCAATTTGCTCCCATGCGATTTCCCGGTCCGCAATCGAAACCGCGCCGACGGCGATCACATGGCTCAGGACTTCAACGCCTAACTCGCGCAGCAGCAGCTTGGCGAGTGCGCCAACCGCAACCCGCGCCGCCGATTCCCGGGCCGAGGCGCGCTCCAGCACATAGCGCGCTTCCGTGAAATCGTATTTCAAAGCTCCCGCCAGATCGGCATGGCCGGGGCGCGGCGACGCCACGCGCTTGTGCTTCTCCGGATCGCCCGTCTCCACCGGCAACGACTCTTTCCAATTCTGCCAGTCGCGATTCTCGAGCAGCACCGCGATGGGCGAGCCGATCGTCTGGCCGTGATGCACCCCCGAGAGAAAATGCGCCCGGTCGCTTTCGATCTTCATGCGCCCACCGCGTCCAAAGCCCTGTTGGCGGCGCCAGAGTTCGCGGTCCACAAATGCCTGATCGACCACGAGCCCAGCCGGCAGCCCGGAAAGAAACGCAACCAGGGCCTCGCCGTGGGATTCTCCGGAAGTGAAGTAGCGCAGCATGTCGAAGAGGCATTGTAAATGAAGAACAAACGTTCAGCTCTCCTTGATTCTTGTGCCCGAGATTCTAGTGCCGTAAGGTTTTTTTGCGGTGAAGGCGGGTCGGTGCGGGTACAATAAAGGATCACTTTGTACGGAAGTCGTCGGACGACCCATTTTGAAGGCTCATTGCGCTACTTCGTCCTAGTACGCGAGGCCTTTCTCCATGTTGACGACTAAAGCTGGTCCGTTGCCTTCGGACGTTGCTGAGCGCATTCGCTGCGTGATCGCAGACGATCACGAGATGCTGCGCTATGGCGTGCGCCGCCTGCTGGAAGACGATCCCGATTTCGCCGTGGTGGGTGAAGCGGACGATGCCGCCGAGGCGCTCAGACTTGTCCTGCAGCACCGCCCCGACCTGGTGCTGCTCGATATCAGCATGCCCGGCATGTCGTCGTTCGAAGCCGGACGCCTCATCCAGGAACATTGCGCCGGCACGCGCATCGTGTATCTCACCATGCATGACGATCAGGAGTATGTGCAGCAAGCCCTACGCTCGGGCGCCAGCGGGTACCTGCTGAAAGATACTCCCGCGCCGCTTTTGTTAAGCGCGCTGCGCGAAGTGCACCGCGGCGAGCAGTCATTGAGTCCCCAGGTCAAAAGCAAATTGACAGACGGCGCGATCCTGCGGAATCAGGCGTTGCGGACGCCGCTGCGGAGGAGTACCCTCACTCTGCGCGAGCGCGAAGTGATGAAATTGCTCGCCGAGGGACAGACCGTAAAGCAAGCGGCGGCAGTTCTGGGAGTCAGCGTCAAGACGGTGGAAGCGCACAAGTTCAACTTGATGCGCAAACTCGACATTCACAACAAAGCCCAACTGGTGACGGTCGCCATCCAGAAGAGAATTCTTCCCCTGCCGGTCCCGATTAACTAGAGCCGTGTCCGTAAATTTCCGGCATGAACGGGTCGTCATCCTGACCCTGAGCTTGTCGAAGGGGAAGGACCTGCTTTTTTCAGCAGTGGAGGAAAGCAGGTCCGCCGCTAGTAGCTGCGCCAAAGTCAGTCTTGCGTACGGGTGATAGCGGCGGCGGCGAGGCTGGCAAGATCGGGAATCTCCAGGTCCGGTTGTTTTTCCGAGGTGGGCGCCGCGGAAGCTCGAACCGCGCCGATTCCGGGACGGGCCGACTTCCGGTTCACCCACACCGTCGAGATGCCCAGCGACCGCGCCGGGACCACGTCGTGATACACGCTTTGCGCGGCGTGCAACAGTCGATCCGGAGAAATTGCCAGCGTGCGTAAGGCCATCTGAAAATTGTCGAGCGAAGGCTTGTAGCTTCTCGCCTGTTCCGCCGTGATCACGGCGCTGAAGTCCACATCCAGACGCTTCCGCGTCTCCGCAAATAGATCGTCGTCAATGTTTGATATCACGGCTATCTCGTAGCGCTTCCGCAGCTCGCCGAGCGCAGCCACCGTATCCGAAAATGGCGGCCAGGTGCGGACGGATTCGTCGAGCGAGCGGATCTCGGCGGTGCTGGCCTGGAACCGGAAGCGATCTGCAAACGCCCGCACGACCGCGTGCAGCACTTTGCGGTAGCTTTGGTACGGCCCGCTCTCCGCCTCGGCCTCAAATTCCCCGTAGAGCTCAAGGATGGCGGCGTCCGGCAGGCTTTCGCCGTGGTTCGCAAGCACCGCGCGCAGTACGGGTAGAATCCCCGACTCCCAATCAATCAGAGTGCCGTAACAGTCAAAGCTGATGGTGGTAAAACGCGAGAAATCCATACCATCGAAAACAGTCGGTTCAATAGAAGGGTGCGAAACGAAAAGAGGCGAGCGTAGAGGCGCAGCTTACCGCATCCTGGCTGCACCTCTACGCGACGCTTACCTTGCCGGGTTCACTTCCAGCGGAGACTTGAGCCTGAAGCTGAGCGCGGACTCAGCGGGAAAAACAATCTCCTTATTGCCGGTAAATGCAGCGCCGCCCACGCCTGCGCCGCCGCCGGCTGCAGCGCCAATCGCTGCGCCTTTGCCGCCGCCGGCCAGCCCGCCGATGAGCGCGCCAAGGGCTGTGCCGCCGCCCGCTATCACCGCCGTCCGCTTGCCCTTGCCCTTTATCGTGCGGCTTATGGCCGAGGTTTCAATCGACTGCTCGGTCCCGTTTACCGTAATTGAGTTCAGCCTAAGCTCCAGGGAAGCGCCGCCCTTGAACTTGCCCAAGGGCTTCGCGTCGACCACCGTGCCGCGGGCCGAGGCGCCCGCCGGAATCACGGTATTACCGTCCACGGTGATGGCGGAAGCGAGCTTGGCGCTGAAAGAGTCACCCGGCGAACTGATCTTCGATCCCACCGAATTTCCCAGTCTCACGGTCAGGGTTGTACCTGCGGGAACGACCACCGGCTGCGGCTCGGGCACTTTGGTCTGCGCCGCCGGGGATGCCGAAGAACCCATCGCGTTCCCGCCCGCGGCGTTCGAGGGCGCTGCCGCGTTCTGGCTGGCGGCGTCGGAAGCCGTATCGGATGGCTTTTTCGAGCAGGCCGCGAGTGCAAATAACAGGAAAATGGACAATGCAAACAGCGCGCGAGAGCGCATAACGTATCCCTCCGAAGTCAAATTTGGTTGTGGCCAGAACTGTAATCGAAGCGCGCAAAGTGCGCAAACGCGTCCAGGCAATTCGAGGTTCAGACGCGGAACCCATGTCTATGCCTTCTGTTCGCTGAACAGGTCAACTGGCGCGGCGGAAGTTGTCCGTTCAGGCGCTGCGGCTGTGGCCGTTGGGGTACCGGAACCTGGAGCATCAGCTTTCGCCGCCTGCGTTTTCTTCCCTTGCAGGAATTTCCTGGAATCGAGCAGCGGGCGCCCCAGCGAAGCGTTGTAGCTGGTCCACGGCCCTTCCAGTTCGGCCTCGCGCTCGAAGTGGGCGCGCATGGCCTCCATCTTGGAATCCAGATCGTCGAGATAGTGCAGCATGAGCGCTTCGGGAAACATCGGCAGCTTGGGCGATCCGAATTCGTACTGCCCGTGGTGGCTGATGATCAGATGTTCGAGCAGGGCTTTCAGGTCCGGGGGAAAGTCGGGCAGCTTGGAGAGCTTGGCTTGCAGCATCTCCAGTTCGATGATCATGTGCCCAAGCAACTGGCCGCGCGTGGTGTAAGAGAACGCACGATTGTAGGTCAGCTCCTGAGTCTTGCCGATGTCATGCAGAAACGCTCCCGTCAGCAGCAGGTCGCGGTTGATTTGCGGATAGTTCCGGCATATCAGATCGCAGGAGCGGAACAGGGATACGACGTGATCGAGCAAGCCGCCGATGTAGGCATGATGAAGGGTCTTCGCCGCGGGAGCGTTGCGGTAGCGCTCGGCGATCTCCGCATCCGCCATGAACAGTTCGACCAGCGCCTTCAGGTGCGGATTCTGGAAGGTGGCGACGAATTCCGTCAGCGTCCTCCACAGTTCGCCGACATCCTTGCTGGTCTTGGGAAGGTAGTCGGTGAAGTCGATCTCAGCCTCTTCCATGCGCCGCAGCTTGTGAATGGTGAGCTGAAAACGATTCTTGTATTTGTTGATGAGCCCTTTGATCTTGAGAAAGTCTTCCTGCTCGAAGATGTCGATAAATTCTTCGACGTTGTCCCACATCTTGGCTTCGACCTGACCGGTGCGATCGGCCAGGGTCAACGCCAGGTAAGGCTCGCCATTTTTCTTTGCCTTCACCTGCTTCGACGCCACCACGAAGCTGGAGGTGATGACCTTGTTTTCGTGCTGGAAACATTCGGAGATAAAAAACTCTTTCATGAGCCTCCGCGAAATCGGCCTGCCGCATCCAGCGCCTGAAGGCGCATTATCGTCACCACGCTTGCGGCATGCCTGAAGGCATGCCCTGATACGAACCTTACTGCTCCACGGAAGATTAGCCTAAAACACGCCCAGCTTCTTCTTCTTTTTCAGTCTCTTCGCGCTGGCTTCTTTGGCCGTGGTTTCGACCGGCTTGGTCTGCTTGGCGCTTGCACCCGAGTCGACATAACCGCTTTTGTAGTCAATGAACGCTTCTTCGCGCAGCGTGGTCAGATATGCCCGCAGCGCCGGCTGCAGTTTCTGCATATACAACGCATCCTGGATGCGCGGCTCCACTTCCTTGAGAGTGGGAATGCCTGCCAGCTGGTGCTGGGTCACTTGCAGGAATACGAAACCCTGCTTGGTGCGAACTACATCCGTGACTTCGCCCGCCTTTAGCGCAAACACCTTGTCTTCCAGCTCTTTCGAGAGCGTGCCGCGCTTGAAAGGACTGCCGAGGTCGCCGCCGTCTTTCGCCGACGGTCCATCGGAATACTTTTTTGCCAGGTCCGCAAACTTTGCGCCCTTGCGGACCTGATCGAGCAGATCCTGCGCCTTGGCCTGGGCGGCGGCCAGAGCTGCTTCCGTCTCGGCCTCCGAGGGCGGATCGGGCTTGCCGTCGGGGCCGGCAGCGGGCTTGGCGGGCATTTTGGGAGCGATAAGAATCTCGGCGAGGCGCACCTCTTCGGGCCGCTCCATCTCCGCGCGGTGCTGGTCGTAGAACTTTCTTACGTCTTCCTTGTTCATGGCCAGTTTCGAGCCGACTTCCTGCCCGATTACCCGCTGGGTGATGATCTGGTTGCGCAGGTTTTGCTTGAAGTCTTCGTACGAAGCGCCCTGCGCTTCTGCTGCCTTCTCCAACTCCTCCATGCTTCCCAGGTTCATCTGCTTCCGCATTTCGTCCAGCTTCTTGATCAGCTCCGTGTCACCGGTGATGCCGAGGTCCTTACCTTTTTGCAGAAGCAGTTGCTGGTCGATCAGATCGCGCAGAATGTCACGTTGCTTCTCGGCAAAAACGCGGTCAGAGGTGGCCGGATCCTGCTGCTGCAATTCCTGCTTAAGCTGATCGCGGCTGCGGACGTACTCCGTGCGCGTGATGATCTCGTTGTTCACCCGGGCGATGATCTCTTCGACGACGGTATCGGCCGGCGAAAGAGATGGAAGCAACAGCGCGTATGCAACAGCCAACAGCAGGGGAAGTCTGGTCTTCTTCATTAGGGCTCTCTCGAAACGTTCTTTCGAAACACGGGTAAGACCCGAGGGAAATTGTTTTTCTATTTTACGCCGCTCGCAGCATGGAGGCCAATTGGGCTGGGTTGTCTGGCGAATTCTACTGGCTAATTCCCTCGCGTGAGCGCCACTGCGGTCACATCGTTGTGCTTCGGAGCCGCGTTCATGAAGTCTTGCACGCGTTGCAGGATGCGCAGGGAAAGATCTTTTGCCGCTTCTCTAGCCGGATCTCGGGCCAAAGATGGGCCCTCTTGCATGACCCTTTTGACTCCGTCCAGGCCAAATTCCGCGCGCTTCGACTCGGCCTCCACCACTCCGCGTGAAACCAGCGCCAGCGAACCCTTGGGCTCCAGGCCGACGATGCGAGCGTCGGTCGGGGCGAGCGCGAACAAACCTAGCGGCAGGCCGGTTGCGGGCAATTCGATGATGCCGGAGCCATCGCGCAGCAGGCCCGGGGTGTGGCCCGCATTCACGTAGCAAACCGTGCCCAGCTCTTCGTTATAACAGCCGGCGAAGGCCGGGCAACTGCGCACCCCTCCGGCAGCGCGCATGATCTCGAGATTCAGACGGCGCGAGAGTTCGATCATCGCCTCCGATTCGTTCAGTTCGGGAGCGGCGAAGAGTTGCTCTCCCGACGAGCGGAAGCAAGCCTGCGCGGCCTGCAGCACGGGGCCGCTAGTTTCGCGTTTGCCGGCCACGTCGAGTAATCCGAACAGGAAGCGGTGTGGGCTGACTCGCAGAAAATCGTGAAAATCGCCTCCGGCGCGCGAGGAAAAGTAGGCGACCGCCAGGTCAGCGCCCTGAAGCGCGGGAGTCTCCCCCGAGACGATCTCGGGAACCTCCTCCGCCTTTGAGCCAAGCCCGAGTTTTGCAAGGAGCGCCCTCATGAGGGGCGAAATCTAACACAAACACTTAGGCCGGGGCAATGAGCCAGAGGTGCCGTGCCGAGTTCGATGATCGAATGGAAGCGGGCTTCACCCCATAACCGCTAACTTAAGAATTGCTTCCTGTTTGCCCGTCAATCGTTCGGCAGTCCGATACGTCGCAGCAAGTCAAACATGCGCGTGTCGGAGCGCAGCGTCTCGAACTC
>JAIQFO010000090.1 GCA_020073215.1 Terriglobia bacterium
GGTTCGATTCCCGAGACACCGTCGCCGAGCCGATCCACCACGCCAACCAGATCCCATCCTGGTGTGAAGGGCACCAAAGGCGTCTCGGGATGAACGCCCTCGCGCGCCATTATGTCGGGCAAGGAGACACCAGCAACCCGCACTTTCACCCGAACTTCACCATCCTTTGGCTCGGGGCACTCCTCTTCAACCACCCGAAGGGCATCGGGCCCGCCGTAGTGAGTGACGATGATGCGCGTGTGTCTCACGAACCTCTTGCTCTCTGGGTCAGCATACAATGCTGGGGTGGACGGTTGCGATCACTTCACGTGATCCGTCCTGCTGGCGTGTAATCAGCGGCCTTTATTCATCGCCTGGCCCTTCAAGATCCGCACGATCGCGATCATCGTGTTCCAATTCCGTGTCGTGGCCGGCACACCGTACAGCTTGTCGATCTGGCCAAGATAGCTGATCGTCTTCATGTGACGACGGTACATGCCAAACACGAATTGTCCTTCCGACGCCATCACCCGCACCAACCACTCCCCGTCTGAAGGAAACGTGACTGGAAGCGATGCACGGACGCCGCCGGGTTTCGACAGGATGCTCACGAATCGAACAACATCCGGGGACGACGGCTCAGCTGCAAATGGATTCTCCGCCTCCAGGCGGATAAGATCGCGGCCATCGCACAGCACAAGTTCCGCTTCGAATGGCAGCTTCCGGAGCAGTGCACTACGGAACTTTGCTCGAGATCCAGGTTTGCGAACGACAAACGTGCCCGCCGCACCCACATTCACCACATCATAGTCACTCAGATCCCGTGCGAGGATGCTTGGGCGAAATGTCCTGTGCCCGCCAACATTGACACCTCGCAGGAAAACGATGAGCGCCATACCGCGATTATCAAGAAAAAAGGTCGGGAACGCTACGGCACGCGTCAAGGGCCTGGAACTTCACGCGCCGTTGCGGCGGAAATTGACCACGCGTTGGAGGCGGCCGCGAAACGATCGGGACTAAGTCCCGGCCCTGAAACTTCGGATGTCTGTTGAGGAGGTTAACGCGCTCTTTCGGCGACTCGCAATGCCGGCGGTCAAGGCAGCACTGCGCTGAAGAGGGTATCGCCGTTTAGGAGACGGTGGTGTTCGTCGGACTTCTGCCGTACGGATAGAGATTCGGCTCCACTTCCGCCGCGTGTGCGTACTCCGCTCCGCCGCCACTCCACATCCTGTGGCGAGCATATTTCAAGGACAGAATCCAAGTTTGTTAATGCCAGCAGTTTCCGAGTGCGATGGGTGGGGTTTATAAGCTTCAGTTCCATTCCGCCGATGGATGCCGACGTGTGAAGAAAGACTAAGAGGCCCAATCCAGCCGCATCAAGGGCGTCCACTTCTGCGAGATCGAGCACTACGAGGCGTTTCCCGTCTGCGTGCCTGACGCCATCCCACAGCGCGCGAGTGTCCTCGCCAGCAACCATCCGGCCCATACAACGAAACACTGCGATTTCTCCCCTGTTCCGGACAGTCACTTTCAGCATGATTTCCCCATCTCTACGGATAGCATTTTGCAGCCAATTGGCCCTGACTCGGTACGACGCGAGTTGACTGAATTTCAAGACGACCTACGTTTCCATTTCAGGCGCGGGCCTTCCTGGCACTTCAGCGCTTTCTCGTCGCATAGAGGAACCGATGGGCAGGATCATTGGCACGCGGCGGCGGTACTCGGCGTATTCCCCGTGCAAGCGAACCAGGTCGCGCTCCTCGAATTGAATTGCGATCAGAATGTACACGGTAGTAGCGATTGCGAAGACCAGATGCGCAGAGCTCATCGCCGGCGCCGACCAGAACACGAGCAGCCATCCTACATACAAAGGATGCCGGACAACGCGGTAGAGGCCGGGAGTACGGAACTTCAGTGGCGTGTACGGCCGACCGCTCAGATAAAGCCAGACCTGGCGCAACCCAAACAGATCGAAATGGTTGATGAGGAACGTTGAGATCAGTACGATCAGCCAGCCGGAAGCATAGATGGCTTGCAGCGCCAGCCGTCCGTAGGCGTTCTCGACATTCCAGATTACGCCGCCCATGGGCTGCCATTTCCAGAACAACAGGAGCAACGCCAAACTGGAAAGTAGTACATACGTGCTGCGCTCAACAGGTGCGGGCACGATCCGGGTCCATGCGGTCTTGAACCATTGCCGCGCCATGACGCTGTGCTGAACAGCAAACAATCCCAGCAATGAGGCATTGATCACTAATGCCAGAATGAATGGCACCTGAGGTCCGGAGTCGATTGACTTCGGAACAGCGAAATTCCCGATAAAACCAATTGCGTACAAGAAGCTTGCGAAGAAAAACAGATAGCAAACAACACCATACAAAAACGCTGTGATTCGGCTCAACATGTTGATTCCTTCTCCTTCGGGTGGCCTGCGGGCTACGATATTGGCAACAAGGCAGAGCGTCTCCCCACGCTGCCTATTAACTCTCCGAAGGGCCGACTGCGTCCTCTGGTGGAACTGATTTTTTTCTGTTATTTTTCTGACGCCGTGATCTCAGAGCGTAGATTTGGTGCTGGCAACGGATAAGCGTTGTATCAAGGCTTGGAAGTGGGGATGGTCACGCAGAGAAGTGAAATCCGGATCGTTTTCCAGCCACTCCTTGTGGCCATATCCGTTGCGGACCGCTTTTTCAATCAGGTCGAGGGCCTGGTCTTCTTCTCCCAAAAGGGAGTACATACATGCCGTATTGTAAGCGATCGCGGTCGCCGTGCAGCAACCAAGCGCTAGCCCCGAGGTAAAGCGCGCGCGCATCCTCGGGATAGAGCTCAACGTGGCGCTGCATAATACCCAAGGCGTCCTCGTTTGCTCTCCGCTTTAAACCTGTGCTTTTCTGTTTTGCTGCGGCTTCTTCGGTCGGGCAAGCGGATCGAAGAGGCCGCCATTCCACCTTCGACTATCGCGGCTCAGTTGTTGGTTGGGCCCACGAATGACTGACAGGAAACGTTGGGGTTCCAGTTCACGAACGCGCCATTGGGATTGTCCTTCCACGCCCAGACGTGCAGCGTGTAGAACGCCTTCAGCCCGAAGCGATTGGGAGCGTCGAACAAATGGAACAACTGTCCCATAAGTTCCGGCGGTCCGGTATGTTTTGGATCCGAGTCCCACTGCGCGGCGTCAACCAGAAAGTCGGCCCCGGTCAGTTTCGGGCGTCCGCTTGGCGTCGGCTCGTAGAGGATGATCTGGGGGTGCGCGGGATCAATAACTCCACTGCCGAACAGGGCGAAGTTCACATAGTGGAGGCCCATGCCCCCCGAGTCGGGTCCGCTGACGCAACCGAATGTAAGGACATAGCCCTCGGACTCGGCCTCCCGCACATCCTTGAAGCGTTCGGTAGCGTCCCGGACCATTTTGAGAAGGGCACCCTGCTGGTTCTTCTGGTCCGGTGTCAGTTCTTGTTGCGTCATCGCCATGCGGGAGTGGTCTTGCGCCAAAGTGCGCGAGGGACAGACACTGATCAAAACGAGAGCGATGATGGAATAGTGCATTTGCCTGGCGAATCGTCTGACTTTCACGTCAATAGTTCGGGTCTGGGCTGTAATCATTGGCTTTCTCTCCTTAATACGAATAGGCGCTCATCCTCGACTGCTGCTATTGCTGACGGCTTCTTCGGCAACCGCACGTGGCTAGAATCCGCTGCTGCCTATTAACTCTCCGAAAGGCCAGCTACGTCCTGTGGGCTGACTTATTTTTTTCTGTTATTTTTTTGACGGCGTGATCTCAGAGCGTAGATTTGGTGCTGGCAACGGATAAGCGTTGCAGCAAGGCTTGGAAGCGCGGATGGTCACGCAGAGAAGCGAAATCCGGATCGTTTTCCAGCCACTCCTTATGGCCATATCCGTTGCGGACCGCTTTTTCAATCAGGTCGAGGGCTTGATCGCTTTCTCCCAAAAGGGAATACGTACAAGCCGCATTGTAGAGGATGGTGGTCTCCTCGGGATCGATCGCCAGGGCGCGGTCTAACCACTCCAGGCAGCGACCGCGGTCGCCGTGCAGCAGCCAAGCGGTGGCCCCGAGATAAAGCGCGCGCGCATCCTCGGGATAGAGCTCAACGTGGCGCTGCATAATACGCAAGGCGTCTTCGTTTGCACTCCGCGCCTCTTCCTGGCGATCCAGAGAGCGAAGGCCCATCCCCACATGCGAAAGCGACTGGTAATCGGCGGGATTCAATTCGCTGGCCTTCTTGAACCAGTCAACCGCCTCCTCCATTTTCCCCTGCGCAAAAAGGGACCGTGCATAAAGGTAGCAAGGATCAAAGAGCTTCGGATTTAGAAGCATGGCCGCCTTGAATTCCTTGTCAGCCTCCTGATAATTCTTGCGCAAGGATTCTGCCAACCCGCGCGACACGTGCGCTTCCGCCGATTCTGGGTCCAGCTGGACCGCGCGGCGGCTGGCCATCGCAGCCTCGCGCAAATTGTTTTCTGTCGCTTCAAAATACATGTACAAGAACGAGGAGCAGTCTGCGACCCCGGCAAAAGCGGCGGCGTAGCTCGGGTCGATCACAATGGCGCGAGCAAACATCTGCCGGGCAAATTCCAAGCCCTTGCGGCGAAACTGATACACCACTTGCCGGCCGCGAAGATAGTAATCGTAGGCCTGTACGTCGCGCGTAGGAACCTTCTCAATTTCCCGTCTTTCCTGGTCGCTGAGCATCACGCGAAGAGCGCGGGCGATGTTCTGCGCGATTTCATCCTGGATGGCAAAGACGTCCTCGAGTTGCCGGTCATATCGCTCCGCCCACACAGAGTGTCCGGTGCGGGTTTCGGCAAGCCGGGCGGTGATGCGAAGACGGCTGCCCGCTCGACGGATGCTCCCTTCGAGGACGAACACGGCGCGTAACTGCTCGCCAACCTCTGTGACCGGCAGCGGTTTGTCTCGGAAGGCAAGCACCGCCGAGCGCGGGAAAAGGCGGAGATCCTTGATCTTGGCAAGTTCCGTGATGACGTCTTCTGTCATACCGTCGCGAAAGTACTCGTCCTCCTTCTCACCGCTCAGGTTCTCGAAGTAGAGCACTGCTACGGATTTTTCCGGCTCAAGCTCCGGAGCTGGGGCGCCGCCCGCAGTTGGCGCGGATTGTGGTGAGGATATTTGCGCGACCTGTGCGACAAAGCGGTATCCCACACGGGGCACTGTTTCGATGTAGGACTGGCCATTGGCATCTTCACCGAGTGCCTTGCGCAAAATGGAGATATTGGCATTGATGTTGTTTTCTTCGACCATGGCATCGGGCCACACCTGCCGTAGCAGCGCTTCTTTAGTCACCAAGCGCCCGGCGTTCTCCACCAGCATACGAAGTGTTTCGAACGACTTAAGCCGCAGGGGCACTTGAACGCCATCCCGGAGCAGCCTGCGCTCCGGAGCATCCAACTGGAAAGGTCCGAATTGATAGACGCCGGTGAGGTTTGGCATACAGAGTATCGGCCGGGGTTCATTGCCAACCACCAGCCTACCGGTTCCGCCGCCTGCAATCACCATGTGTTTGGAACTCACAACGCCTCCCCGACTGACTTCTAGTTGTTCAAGCGCTCGTGGTCGGAATTCCACTCACCCGTCGTTAAAATCGGGACGCCCCCGGTCCTGTCGCGGGACCGCGGACGAGCGTTTCGCGCATTCTGAGTGCGACCTGCAGGCCGGAAAGCAGAGTTAGCGCCGCTACAAGTTGAATTGCGGCCCGCATCCCCAGCAAGTCGGCGACAATGCCCGAGATCAGTGCGCCAACTGCGTATCCGAGGTCTCGCCAAAACCTATAAACTCCCATGGTGCTCGCGCGCCATTCAGGATGCGCACCATCGCTGATGGCGGCCAGCAGCGTCGGGTACACCATCGCCGTACCGACCCCCTGTAACAGAGCCGCTATGACCCAAGCCGGGTACTTCGGAATGGTGACCGTAAGCCAGATCGCACCGGCTTGCACGATCATCCCGCCCGCGATCAGCCACTTCCGTCCCCACCGGTCGCTCAGCGGCCCGGTGAAGACTTGCAGAGCGCCCCAGGCCGCAGGATACACAGCTTTGATAGTTCCGATTGCAGCTACTCCCAGACCGAGGCTAGAGAAAAACAGCGGATAAATGCCCCACGACATTCCATCGTTAAGGTTGTTGACCAGTCCAGCCTGGCTACACGAAAACAGATTCCGGTTTTTCCAAGATGCCTGGGCAAAGATCTCGCGCATGGAAGGGTTTGGAGTTGACGGGCGGTTCTCGCCCACCGAGACCGCCGCAGCCGCGTGGTGCAGTTGAGCTTCCAGCTTGGCATACTGCCGCGTTTCCTTCGCCAACAACAGCGACAAGAGTAGGCCTGCAAAAACTACCCCGATACCGAGATAGAACGGTTGCGGCCGAAGAGCGTAGACCGACGCGATGTAACCGGTAATCCAAGCAGTAAATCCGACGGCAAGGTAGCCAGCGAACTCGTTTAGTCCTAGCGCCAACCCACGCCGCTTCGGGCCAACCAAATCCACTTTCATAATTACCGTCATCGACCAGCACAATGCCTGGTTGACGCCAAGCAGCACGTTCGCCACATCGAACCAGAACCAACGATTGGCAAAAATAATGATGAACGGGACAGGAAGGCCAACCAGCCAGCCGACTACCAACACCTTCTTGCGGCCGACGGTTTCCGAAACCCGAGCGGCAAACAGGTTGCAGATGGCTTTCGTAACACCGAAGCTGACAATGAAGGAGACGATGGCGGTTTTAGAGACGAGCCCGAACTCCTTCTCGCCGATCAGCGGAACGACGGTCCTTTCCAATCCAACCATCATCCCCACAAAAACGTTGATGAGAACAAGGATGGAGAACTGTCCCAGGTTTTCGTGGAGACCTAAGCGGATGCTCCCGTTTCCGTCATCCATGACGATGGTCCTGCCATGACGTGGAGCATTTCGGCGAACCGAGAACTGTGAGGGTACTCATCAGCTTTCCTGTAATCCCATATTGATAGCTCGAATCGTGGCCGCGTCGGGTGGTGGCGTCGGGATGTTTTGCAGCATGTAACGCACAAACTCATCTTCGTCATCGATCTGGAAGGCCTTGTTGAACCTGCGCTCGAAGCCAATCGTGGACATCGGCTTCCCGCTCAAGGATCGCCCACAAACCGAGCCCGAATAGGCTCCTGGCAGAACTTCCAAATAGTCAGGCAGTGAATTCAATTTCTTGACCGTTTCGAACAGCGATCGTGCTCCCTGTTCGGCACTTGAGGCCAACTCGGTTCGTCCCAAATCGCCAACCATCAGAGTGTGCCCGCTGAGCAAGAACCAAGGCTCCGGCCCGCGAGTCTTGTCGGTAACCAAAAGAGAAATGTGTTCGGGAGTATGGCCCGGCGTGTGCAATACGCGGACCTGCACGTTGCCTAGATCAAGATTGTCGCCGTCTCCCACGGGAAAGAACTCGTACCCGGCCCCGCAACTGGCGTGAAGCACGTACCTGGCACCAGTCATCTCGGCCAGTGTGCGACCTCCGGAAATATGGTCGGCGTGAACATGCGTATCCACGACGTAGCGGATTTTCATTCCGGATTCCTCGGCGGCGCGCAGATAGAGTTCGGGATCATCAATCGGGTCGCACACGGCGGCCAAGCCTTTGCCCCCTCACCCGAAAACATAAGAAGCCGCTACGACCGGATCGCGGTGAAGCAGTTGACGGAGAATCATCGGGCCCTCCTCTGTAAAGCCTTGATTGAACCTTGTTCAATACCAGTTACCACGGGAAGTCCACGGGCCCGCCAGTCCTGAATGCTGGCTTCCAGCCGATGCGCCCGCAACCCGCGCGCACGGAGAAGTCGGACGGCGTCAATTGCCAGTACGCAATATGGGCCGCGGCAATACGCGACAATCTCTTTGTTGCGAGGCAGTTCGGATAACCGCCGGTTCAGTTCCTGCAACGGCAGGGCCAAGGCTCCGGGAATATGCGCCGTCTTGTATTCCTCAATAGGACGCACATCAATTGCGACGACTTCACCCTTTTGAACTCGATCGATCAGGGCTTCCGCGTCAACCGGGTAGAGATCCGCGCCAGCTTCGAGGAAACGGCGTCGCAGCTGCTCAATCTCAGCCAGACGATCTTCTGCCAAGACGCGGAACGCCCGGAAAAAATCGCCGACCAGGGCGTCCGCCAGCGAATACACCACAAAGCGGCCCTGCTTCTTCGCCTGCACCAGCCGCGCCGCCTCCAGCACTTGAAGGTGCTGGGAGGTGTTCGCGAGACTCATCTCGGTTTCACGAGCCAGAATCTCGACCGTCCTGTCCGTTTGGCAAAGCAGGTCCAGCAACTCCAGCCGTTTCGGACTAGACAGCGCCTTGCCAATTCGGGCGAGCTGCCCGTAGGCCGAGTCCTTGAATCCGCGTTTGTCTATGGGATTTGACATATTCAATCATTCGCTTGATTATTTGATAGTCTGCATCCTGGAGGTTATTGATGTCAAGAGCCGTCACGCCCCAAGAAGCGAAGACACACGTGAGCCAGAAGCACATCGCATGAACGCACGACCGCTATAACGCTTGGAGGTACTTTTATGGAGAACACGGTGGGAGCTCGACGCATATATTTAGATTTCAATGCCAGCACGCCCCTTGCCCCCGAGGTGGCGGATGCCATGCGGGGTGTCTTGGCTGAACCGTTCGGCAATCCTTCCAGCGAACACTGGGCTGGAGAGCCCGCAAAACATGCTATCGAAAAGGCACGCGCGCAGGTCGCCGGGCTGCTCGCGTGCAAGCCAAACGAGATTGTCTTTACCAGCGGGGGAAGCGAAGCCAACAATCACGCGCTGAAGGGCGTGTTCTTCGCCAGGGCGAAAGCCAAAGCTCACTTCATCACGACGCAAGTGGAACATCCGGCTGTCATCAATCCGTGCCGGTTCCTTGAGCGGCTCGGCGCTACAGTGGCGTTCTTGCCGGTGGATCGATACGGCCGCGTCGATCCTGACGACGTGCGGCGGGCGATTACCCCGGAGACCATTCTGATTTCCGTGATGCACGCTAACAACGAGGTCGGCACGATTCAACCGATCCCTGAGATTGCCCGTATTGCCCATGAGCACGAGGTTCTCTTCCATACGGACGCAGCGCAGTCAGTTGGCAAGGTCGCCACTCGCACCGACGAGCTTGGAGTCGATCTCCTATCGGTCGCAGGTCACAAGCTTTACGGACCAAAGGGAGTCGGAGCCCTTTTCGTGCGCGAGCATGTCCGATTGGAACCGCTGATCCACGGCGCAAGCCACGAATTGGGCCGACGCGCTGGAACTGAAAATATCCTGCTCGACGTCGGCTTGGGCGCCGCCTGCGCAACATCCCAGTCCTGGCTGGGCATGGAGTCCGTACGGCAACTACGCGATCTCTTCTGGAACCTGCTGCAAGACGCCTTTGGCGACCAGATTGTTCTCAATGGGCATCCTACAGAGCGATTACCAAATACGTTGAACGTCAGCTTCATCGGCAGAGCCGGATCGGAGATTCTGGCTCGTGTCGAAAACGTTGCCGCGTCCACTGGTTCCGCTTGCCATTCTGGTTCAGTAGAGTTATCGCCCGTACTGATAGCAATGAAGATTCCACCCCAAATCGGAATGGGCGCGATCCGCTTCAGCCTGGGGCGAACGACGACACGCGAAGAGATAGAATCCACCGTCGCGCTACTTACAAGAGCGGTAGCGCAATCTCATGCCTTAGCCTAGAGGCCTGCATCTGCAGGTCGCGGGCTCGACAGGCCTAGTAGAGACTCTACTGTCGAAATTCGGGGCCGATTTTCGTTTCAGAGCGCGACGTTCAGGACTGCGGCGCCGCGTTCCATGCGGCACTCCAGTCGACGCGTCGCGCATAGAAATACGCCGCCATGCAGAAGTCGAAGGCTGCACAAAAGACTCCGTAGGCGAGCGGGATCGCGGTCAACTGGCCCGGCTCGAACGCGGAGTAGGCTCCATGCGCCTGAAGTTCGTGCAGCAGGTCCCACAGCCCGTGCAGGGGATATCCGACGATCAGGGCGAGGGGCAGGCGCACGCCCAGCACGGCTATCGCGACAAACGCCACGACGACAGCCGTTTCCACCCGCCACGCCGTCGCCATTCCGAAGTAGGCCGCGAACGCCAGGTAGAATGCCGCGATCATGATGAGGAACATTGCGTAGAACATTTGCTCTGCCTTGGGGGCGAGGAATTTCGAGGTGATGGAGATGGTGCCCGCCGCCGCCATGAGCCCGATCACCGCGTAGAGGATCACGATCACGACAAATCCAAGCATGCTGTATCCCTGGCCCATCGGTCTGCCTCCGTTTCATGGGGTCACGTGTTTTCCCGGCGAGCGTCCGCAACCTTACGCGGAGCTGACGAGCCCAGAACAGAGCTGCTTCAACACGGCCTGCAGCCCCGTGAACCGCCGATGTTCAGGCATTTTCCGGCAGGCGAGAAATCCCCGCTGCGCAACTGGAGCCTGCCATAAGCCTTTTCTCTAGCTGATAGGACGACCGCACCCGTGGCCACCAATGCTCCGGCCCAGAGCCAGCCTATCTGGGCTGTAAATTCGTCGCGCGCAGCTCAGCATCCACCTCGCGTCCGATGCGCGCAACGATGTCCGGCACGGCTTCCACATCCGTCTGAGTGGTGTGAAAGTTGACAATGCAGGCGCGAAGCACGTAGTGGCCGCCGACTACGGCGTTGGAGATGAACGTCTCACCTCCGCGCTGCAGCCGATCGACCAGCTCACGGTTAAGCGCATCGAGATGAAGTTCAACCTCTGATTCTCGCAGTTTCTCTCGAAGATTGCGCGGCACGTAACGGAAGGTTGTTATGCTCAATTCCTGGGTCATGAGCTGCAGTTCCGCATGGCGGCTGACCGCCTGAGCCATTGCCTGAGACAGGCGTATATCCTCCGCGATCATGTTGCGATACCCCACGGCTCCGACGTGCTTTAGGGCAAGCCAGACTTTCAGGGCACGGAAGCCTCGCGAGTTCTGGGGACCATAATCGACATAGTTCGTCACCCGCTCCTCGAAATGGTAGTAGGGAGGGTGATACGCGAACGCCGCGCGCAGCATTTCCGGATCGCGTACCAGCGCGCATCCGGCCTCGAGCGGAGCGTAGAGCCATTTGTGCGGATCAACCGCGACCGAATCGGCCAGGGGCAGGCCACGTAGATCATCGTGCGCCTGGGGAACGGCAGCCGCAAAGCCACCATAGGCTCCATCAACGTGGAACCACAGGCCGTACTCTTTGCAGAGCGCGCTGATTTCCGGCAGACGATCGACCGCACCTGTGCTGACCGATCCCGCGGTTCCCACGACCAGGAATGGCACATCTCCCGCGGCGGTATCCGCTTCGATTTGACGGCGTAGCGCGGAGACGTCCATCCGTAATTTGGAATCGGTGGCGATCCACCGGATCGATGCGGTACCGAGGCCGCCAAGGTCTGTGGCCTTTTGAATCCACGTGTGCGTTTCGCCCGAACAGTACACGCGAAGCCTGCGTCCCGAGTCTTCAGAAACACCGTACTTGCGTACATCCCAGCCCGCCTTGGCAGTGCGCGCAGCTAGGAAGCAGACGAAGTTCGCCATATTGCCGCCGCTGACGAGCAGCCCGCCGCAATTCACGGGGTAGCCAATGAGCTCCGCGATCCATCTGACGGTCTGAGACTCCATCTCGGTGGCGGCTGGCGAGAGTGTCCATGCGCCAACGTTCGGGTTTACCGCTGCGGCGAGAAAGTCCCCGAGAATCCCGATCGGCGCTGGCGGCGCGGTGATGTATCCGAAGAAACGCGGATGGCCGTTGAATAGCGAGTGAGCGAAAAGCCGCTGTGCCGTCTCTTCTAGCAGCGGCCCGGGGTCTGTCCCCATTTCCGGGAGCGGCCCTGTGAGGTCGAGTGCTTCGCGCACGACCGACGGGGATTCATCACGGGTCACAGGACCAAACGGCAACGATTCCAGGAACCCCGCAAGCTGGTCCACGAGTCGATGTCCCAGCTTGCGGAACGTCGCGGCGTCCATCGCGAGCGGCGCATGCCGGCCGGAATCGCCATCCACGAATGTCTCCTTTACTGCCGATTCCTTCGTCACGTATTTATCCCTTCTAAGAGATCCGTCTCAGGCACTCGCCCGCCAGTCACGGTGCTGAATACCCGATAGAACGACTGCCGTCCCCACAAC
>JAIQFO010000027.1 GCA_020073215.1 Terriglobia bacterium
GGTACTACACAGCCGTCCGTCTACTGGCAGAGCGTCGCTCGCCCCTTCGCTTGCGCTTATAGGTCCGCTTACTCCGGTGCCACCCAGAGACTCTGTCAGTCCTCCTGAGGTCACGCGCTGTTCTTCCGTTCCGTGCCGTCCGCAATCACCTTGGTACGGTGGGTGAATGAGTAATGTCCCACCACGGTCCGGATGTGCTTCTCCAGAATTTCCGCCAGCTCGCTGGAGGTGTAGGTTCCTTCCGTCAACCATTTTGGATCCTGCCGGTGCCAGACTAGCGTGTGCCCGCGAACCTTCATTCCGTGCCGGATCGCGAAATCCACAACCTTGTCCGCCTCAGAAAAATCGAAAGACTCCCGCTCCGGATGCACCATCTCCCACTTGAGCGTGTCTTCCGGTTCCACCATGTTGAACTCGCGGGCGAGCGTGGCAGCGTAGGCCGCCTCCGAGAGCTGCGCGGGCCTTACCGCCGCGCCGATCAGCATTCCAGCCCCCTGCGCCGCCTCCCGCAGGGACCGTGACTGCTCAGAAACCGCCGCGCCCGAGCCCACGCCAAAGACCGCGGCCGCCAAAATCAAAATAAAGGCCGACCCTCGCCATGTCATGAGCTCACTCCCATGTGGTCCTGCTCGACGACTCACTGTGCCCGAGGAAGGAACTTCTGCAAAGGACACTGCTCACACTGCGGTTGTGACTTTAGGCAGTAAGTCTTGCCGACGCCGACGATCAGCCCGTGCATCTCGTTGAATACCTGTACCAGGGGGGAGCGGGCGTTTTCACTCACGGCAGAAGGGGGATGCGAGGATCCACGCGGCCCCTGCGCATACTTGTTTACCGCCGAGACGCCGAGAGCGCCGAGGGCAACTTCTTGATTTCTTGAACAATAGTTTGAATTTAGCCAGGAATTTTCTCGGCGCCCTCGGCGTCTCGGCGGTGAAAAGCCCTCCGCTGCGGGTACCTCGCCCAGCGCCCGCTCAAACAGCAGGCGAATCTCGTCATAGTCAGCCCCACGGGAAACAATCTGATGCCGCTCCAGAATCCGCCGGGTGTACGCGTCGACCACAAACACGGGGTGATTGCCGGCATACAGCAGAATCGAGTCCGCAGTCTCCGGTCCCACCCCGTTGAGCGCGAGCAGTTCGCCGCGGAGTTCCGCCGTCGGCCGCGCGAACATCCGCGTCAACGACCCGCCATAACGCGTATCGAGAAAGCGGACAAACGTTTTCAACCGCTGCGCTTTCTGCCGGAAGTACCCCGCCGGCCGGATCAATTGTTCCAGTTCGTGCTGAGAGGTGCGCCGGATTCCGCGAATGGTCAGAAGCCGCGCCCTCCGAAGGTTGCCGAGCGCCCTCTCCACGTTTGTCCAGGAAGTGTTCTGCGTTAAATATGCCCCAACCATCACCTCAAAGCGCGACTGCGCCGGCCACCAGTGCTGGCGTCCCCAGGCGGAAAACAATGTGTCGTAATAAGCGCGGATCGCGTCGTGTTGGCTTTCGCTCATGACGGAAGCAGGTTGGAGTGCCAGTGTCACCATTCTAGCCGCCAGCCGAAGATCTCATAACCCCAGGATCAGCCAAGGTTTTCCCCGTGTGCCGGAGCCTGCCCTGAGCGAAGCCGAAGGGCGCACCCCGTGGTTAAAGCACTTCGCAAGCACCGAAGATCATGGTCGGCCGGTTGTGATCTTCATCACACCGCGCTTTTCTCGCAAGAACGCCAACAAAAGCGCGTAAAGCCCGCTCTCGCCGCGCAGTACAGGTACCGAAGTTACTTTTGCGGAATGCCTATTGGGTTGACAATTTGTGTCAGTGCGAATGCTTCTCCGCTGATCCCCCGGCAAATCAGCGGCTTCGCATGGACCTCGCTGTTCGTGGGATTACAGGAGAGATATGTCTCAGCGGCTGGGTGATCTGCTCGTAAAAGAAAAGGTCATCACCCTAGAGCAGTTGGAACAGGCGACCAAACTCCAGAAGGAGTCGCACTCCCGCCTCGCCTCCGCCCTGGTGAAGTTGGGCTTCCTCTCCGACGAGGACGTCACCAACTTCCTCTCGCGCCAGTACGGCGTCCCCGCCATTAATCTTTCTTACTTTGAAATCGACCCCGCCGTCGTCAAGCTGATTCCCTACGAAACCGCGAAACGCTATCAGATCTTGCCGCTCAGCCGCGTCGGCGCTTCCCTCACCATCGCCATGGTCGATCCCACCAACGTCTTCGCCATGGACGATATCAAGTTCATGACCGGCTTCAACATTGAGCCGGTCGTGGCTTCGGAAAGCTCGATCCTCGAGGGCATTGAAAAGGCCTACGGCACTTCCAAGGAAGCCGAACTCGAGCAGGTCATGCAGTCGATCAACGACAGCGGGGAAGGCACCGACATCGAGGTCCAGGCCGAAGCGCAGGAGCTTGAACTCAAGGAACTCGAGAAAGCGGCCGACGAAGCTCCCATTGTCAAGCTCGTGAACTTGGTCCTCACCGATGCCGTGAAACGCGGCGCCAGTGACATTCACTTGGAGCCGTACGAAAAGGAATTCCGCGTCCGCTTCCGCATCGACGGCGTGCTGCAGTTGATCATGAATCCGCCGCTCAAACTGAAAGACGCCATCACTTCCCGCCTCAAGATCATGGCCAAGCTCGACATCAGCGAAAAGCGCCTGCCGCAAGACGGCCGCATCATGCTGAAAATGAACATCGGTGGCAAGAAGAAGCAGCTCGATTTCCGCGTTTCCACGCTGCCCACGCTCTGGGGCGAGAAGATCGTGCTCCGCCTCCTCGACAAGGAAAATCTGCGCCTCGACATGACCAAACTCGGTTTCGAGCAGGAGTCCCTGGTCAAATTCGAAAAGGCCATCCTCAAGCCCTACGGCATGGTGCTGGTCACGGGGCCGACCGGATCGGGCAAGACCAACACGCTTTACTCTTCCATCTCGCGCTTGAACCAGCCCGATACCAACATCATGACCGCCGAGGACCCGGTCGAGTTTCAACTGGGAGGCGTGAACCAGGTGCAGATGAAGGAGCAGATCGGCCTGAATTTTGCCGCCGCCCTGCGCGCCTTCCTGCGCCAGGACCCCAACATCATCCTGGTCGGCGAAATCCGCGATTTTGAAACCGCCGAGATCGCCATCAAGGCCGCCCTCACCGGCCACCTCGTCCTGTCCACGCTCCACACCAACGGCGCCCCCGAAACCATTACCCGTCTCATGAACATGGGCATCGAGCCCTTCCTGGTCGCGACTTCGGTTCACCTGATCTGCGCCCAGCGCCTGGTCCGGCGAATCTGCAAGGACTGTGCCGAGCCCGTCGAGATGCCGACGCAGGCCCTGATCGATGAAGGCTACACCCCCGAAGAGGCCAAGACGGTGCAGATCATGAAGGGCAAAGGCTGCGCCACCTGCAACAAAACCGGTTACAAAGGCCGCACCGGATTGTACGAAGTGATGGAAGTCGACGATGAAATCAAGGAACTGGTTTTAGTGGGCGCTTCGGCGCTCGAACTCAAGAAGAAAGCGATTGAACGCGGCATGATCACCCTGCGCCGTAGCGGGTTGATCAAGGTCGCGCAAGGTTGGACCACGCTCGAAGAAGTGGCTCGCGAAACGATCCACTAAAAACGGCAGAAGGAAAGAAAAAAACTATGTCACTCTCGTTAAGCGATCTGCTCCGCCGCATGCTGGAGATGAACGGAAGCGACCTCCACATCACCACCAACTCGCCCCCTCAAATTCGCGTGCACGGGCACCTCGTGCCCCTCGACCTGCCGCAGTTGACGCCCGCCGAGACCAAGCAACTCGCCTACAGCGTCATGACCGATTCGCAGAAGCACCGTTTCGAGGAAAACCTCGAACTCGACTTCTCCTTCGGCCTGAAAGGCTTGGCTCGCTTCCGCTCCAACATCTTCAACCAGCGTGGCGCTACGGCTTGCGTGTTCCGTCTGATTCCGTTTGAGATCAAATCGTTCCACCAGTTGGGCCTGCCTCCGGTGGTCAGCAAGATGTGCGACAAGCCGCGCGGGTTGGTGCTGGTGACCGGGCCGACCGGTTCGGGGAAGTCCACCACCCTGGCCGCCATGATCGACAAGGTCAATACGGAACGCCATGAACACATCCTCACCATCGAGGACCCGATCGAGTTCGTGCACATGAACAAGAACTGCGTCGTCAATCAGCGCGAATTGCACTCGGACACCAAGAGCTTCACCGATGCCCTGCGCGCCGCCCTTCGTGAAGACCCGGACGTGGTGCTGATCGGCGAAATGCGCGACCTCGAAACCATCGAGTCCGCCCTGCGCATCGCGGAAACCGGCCACCTCACTTTCGCCACCTTGCATACCAATTCGGCATCGTCCACCATCAACCGCATCATCGACGTGTTCCCCTCGCACCAGCAGTCGCAGATTCGCGCCCAGCTTTCGCTGGTGCTCGAAGGCATCATGTGTCAAAGCCTGTTGCCAAGAATCGACGGCAAGGGACGCGCCATGTGCATGGAAATCCTGGTGCCCAATGCGGCCGTGCGCAACCTCATCCGCGAAGACAAGATTCACCAGATCTACTCCTCCATGCAGTCTGGCCAGGAGAAGTTTGGCATGCAGACCTTCAACCAGTCGCTCGCCAACGCCTACTTCCAGAAGCAGATCACCCTGGAAATGGCGCTGACGCGCTCCAGCAACCAGGACGAATTGCAGGAAATGATCGCCCGCGGCGCCACCTTCGTGAACCGGGGTGGTCCCGCTCCGTTGGCCAAGGGAGCCGCCGGGAAACACTGACATCGAAAAAATGTTCGGTAGCACACCGGACCGCAAGACAAGAGAAGACACGAACGAAGATTCGAACGACGAGACAACCGGGAACGGGCCGCTGGCAGCATCGGCAGCCCGCGCCGGTGGAACACGGAGAAGGAGAAAGCCAATATGCCGGTTTTTACGTTTTCGGGAAAGACCGCTTCGGGTGAGAAAGTTCAGGGCGAGCGCACCGCCGCCAACAAGGACGGACTCGCCTCTCAACTTCGCAGGGAACGCATCACGCCCGGCTCCATCCGGGAAAAGGGCAAGGAATTCTCCCTGCCCACGTTTGGCAGCGGCAAGGTCAAGGTCAAGGATGTTGCCGTGTTCTTCCGCCAGTTCTCGGTCATGATTGACGCCGGCCTGCCCCTGGTCCAGTGCCTGGAGATTCTCGGCGCCAACCAGGAGAACCCCACCTTTCAGAAAACGCTGATGGGGGTCCGCACCACCGTCGAGGGTGGCGCCACGCTGGCCAACGCCATGCGCCAGTATCCGGCCGTCTTCGACGACCTCACCACCAACATGATCGAGGCGGGCGAGACCGGCGGTATTCTCGACATCATCCTGCAGCGCCTGGCCATCTACGTCGAGAAAGCGGTGAAACTGCGAGCTGCCATTAAGTCGGCGTTGATCTACCCGGTTTCCGTCGTCTCCCTCGCTGGCCTGATCGTGGGCGCGCTGCTCAAGTGGGTGGTGCCGATCTTCGCCAACCTCTTTGTCGGCTTGGGAGTCACCCTTCCGCTGCCGACCCGCCTGGTAATCGGCCTCAGTGGCTTTGTGGGTTCCTTCTGGTGGGTCATGATCGGGAGTAGCGTCGCCTCCATCTTCGCCATCAAGCAGATTCGCAAGCACCCGCGAGGACGCTATTACTTCGATGCCTTCCTGCTCAAGATGCCGGTCATCGGAATCCTTCTGCGCAAGATCGCGGTCGCCCGCTTTACCCGAACTCTGGGCACGCTCATCACCTCCGGCGTTCCCATCCTCGAGGGCCTGGCCATTACCGCCCGCACCTCGGGCAACGCCGTGCTGGAAGAAGCGCTGATGAAGGTGCGCAAGGCCATCGAAGAAGGCCGCACCATCGTCGATCCCCTGCGCGAATGCGGCGTCTTCCCCAACATGGTGACCCAGATGATCGGCGTCGGCGAAGCCACCGGCGCCATGGACTCCATGCTGCAGAAGATCGCGGACTTCTATGAAGACGAAGTCGATGCCGCCACCAAGGACATGCTGGCCATGCTCGAACCGATCATCATCGGCATGCTCGGCGTCAGCATTGGAGGCATCGTCGTTTCTCTGTACTTGCCGTTGTTCTCCATGATCTCGAAACTGGCGGGATAGAAAGGTAATCGTGGGTCGATAGTCGCCGGGCGCAACCTCCCGGCGCTAGCGACGAACCCCGGAAATCCGGGCGACATCGAAGAACGACGAACGGCGAAAGACATGCACCCCATTTCCGATGAGCGCAACTGGCTGACCTGGCTGGTCAAGGTTCGCATCCTGATCCTCCTGGTTCTGCTCGCCATCGAACTCGCCGTCATCCGCCTTACTCCCAGCCCCCTGCCCCTTCTGCCCTTCCTCACCGGAATGGTGCTGTGGTTCGTGCTCTCATTGTTCTTCCTCTTTCTGGTTTCGGTCTGGAGCGAACACCGCCTCCAGGCCATCCTTCAAGTCCTCTCCGATCTGGCCATGGTCACCCTGGTCGTCCATGTCACCGGAGGCATCGACAGTTCCCTCAACTTTCTCTATCCCCTGGTCATCGTGGTCGCTTGCATGCTTCTGCCTCGATCCTGGGGATATCTCAGCGCCGCCCTGGCTTTCATCTCCTTCGGAGCCATCCTCGAACTCGACTATTACGGGGTCGTCCCCTCCTACGCCAACTCGCATCCCAAACTGCAGGCGCTGCAGGTAGTCGTCTTCGTCAACCTGTTTGCCTATTTCGCCATCGCCTACCTGGCCGGTCTGCTCATGAGCAAGCTCCGCCAGGTGGATGTGCAACTCAAGGACGCCAGCGGCGCCCTCGAAAATCTCCAGGCGCTCCACGAAAATATCGTGCAGTCCATGAGCGGCGGCGTCATCGCCACCGGCCTCGATGGACGCATCACCCTGGTCAATCGAGCCGCCCAGCAACTGCTCGGGATCCCCGAGGCCGAGTTGTGCGGACGCTCCGTAGCCGACCTTTTTCAGGATCCCCTACCCCATTTCGGCGTGGCTCGAAGCGATGCCGAAGTTCGCTACCATGCCGTCAACGGCTTCCGCAAGACCTTTCGTGTGTTGGTTTCCGCTCTCAACCTCACCGCGCGCGGCGACCTGGGCTTTGTCTATTCGTTCGACGATCTCACCGAAATCCGCCGCCTGGAACGCGAAGTCCGCATGCAGGATCGCTTGGCCGCCGTGGGCCGCCTGGCCGCCGCCATCGCTCACGAAATCCGGAATCCCCTCACCTCCATTGCCGGCTCCGTCGGCATGTTGTCCGATATCCCCACTCTGAATTCCGAAGAGCGCCACCTCCTGCAGATTGTCACCCGCGAGTCCGATCGCCTCAACAACATCATCACCGATTTTCTGGCTTACTCCCGCGGTAAACAGTATCGCTTCGAGCGCGTCGATCTCATTCCTTTGCTCCAGGACACTCTCACCTTGCTCGAACACCGCCTCACCGTCGAGAGCGCGGGCATCGAACTCAAGCGCAACTTTGCCAAGTCCGAGGCTTGGGTGCTGGCCGATGGCGACAAGCTCAAACAGGTGTTCTGGAACTTCTCGGAAAACGCGGTGCGCGCAATCAGGACCACGGGCAAAACTGGAACCCTCACCGTATCTCTCGTCGAGCGCGGCCCGGACTGGGAAATGAGCTTTGCCGATACCGGCCCCGGCATCAATCCCCAGCAGACGGATAAGATCTTCGAGCCCTTCCAGTCCTGCTTTGCCGACGGAACCGGCCTCGGCCTCGCCATCGTGTACCAGATCGTCCAGGCCCATGAGGGCAAGGTGTGGGCGAGGTCCGAACTCGGCAAGGGTACCAGCTTTGTCGTCCGCCTCAGGCGGTTCGATCAGGCCCTCACTGCCGGCGGAACTTCTTCGGCATCGCAATCTGACCAAGCCGCGCTTGCGTCAGCAGCGGGAGGAGGCACGCGTGGGTAACATCCTGGTCTGCGACGATGAGCGCTCCATCTGCGAACTGCTCGACATTGCTCTACGCCGCGATGGCCATAAGGTCGAAACCGTCACCGGCGGCGAAGCCGCCAAGCGCAAAATCGACAGCGCCCTGTTCGATGTGATCGTGACCGACATCAAGATGCCCGCCGTCGACGGCGTCGAAGTCCTGCGCCACGCCCACCAGGTTTCGCCCGATTCCGCCGTGATCTTGATGACCGCCGTCGACGACTACGAAGCCGCCGTCGAGGCCGTCAAAGCCGGCGGCGCCACCGATTACATCCGCAAGAGTCCCGGCCTCGTGGACGAGGTCAAACTCGCTATCACCCGCTCTCTCACGCGCGTTTCCCTCAGCCGTCAGAACTTTGCCCTGCGCCGCGACGCCGCCACCCGCAACTCGCTCGACAACATTGTTGGCGCCAGCCCCGCGCTCGAAAAGTTGAAGCAGACGATCCGCACCGTGGCTACCACCAGCAGCACCATCCTGGTCTACGGTGAAAGCGGAACCGGCAAGGAACTCGTGGCCCGCGCGGTGCATACCTGTTCGCCGCGAGCCGCCGAGGCTTTTGTCTCCGTCAACTGCGGCGCCTTCCCGGAGACCCTGCTCGAAAGCGAACTCTTCGGATACGTCAAGGGAGCCTTCACCGGAGCCAACCAGAACCGCCGCGGCCTGTTCGAAGTCGCCGACCAGGGCACGATTTTTCTCGACGAGATCGGTGACATGACCATGCCCATGCAGGTCAAACTGCTGCGCGTGCTGCAGGAACGCACCGTGCGTCCGGTAGGTGGCACCAGCGAGATCCCCGTGGACGTCCGCGTCATCGCCGCCACTAACCGCGATCTCGACCGCCAGGTCACCGAGGGTACCTTCCGCGAGGATCTCTACTATCGCCTCAACGTCATTCCCATCCGCGTCCCCAGCCTGCGCGAACGCCGCGAAGACGTTCCCCTCCTGGCCAATCACTTCCTGAAAAAATATGCCCCCGGGGCGGGCAAGAGCATCCACTCCGTCGCCGCTCAGTCGCTCGAAGCTCTGACCGGCTACGACTGGCCGGGCAACGTCCGCCAACTGGAGAACACGATCGAACGCGCTGTGGCGATGGAAACCGCCAGCGAACTCCATGTCGAGTTGCCGGCCGAGCGTCCCAAGGCTCGCGCCGTAGCCGCCGGCGCGGAAACCGCCGCCATGGCCGCAGCCGCGGGCACCGTTCTACCCGAAGGCGTCAACATGGAAAACTACGTCGCCCAGATCGAGCGCGGGCTGCTGCAATCTGCTCTCGGACAAACCCACGGCGTGCAGGTCCGGGCCGCCGACGTCTTAGGCATCTCCTACCGCTCGTTCCGCCACCTGATGAAGAAGTACGAACTGTAAGACTGAGCGACCAGCCGTCAGCTCTCAGTCATCAGTTATCAGTCGCCCTACCACGTTGTCATCCTGAGCGGAGCAGGGACTTCACGAAGTGAAGTCTCTGCGGAGTCGAAGGACCCCTACATCTTCTAGGGTCCTTCCGCCGCTTCTTTTCACCCATCCCTGTGATCCCCGTCCTTGACGGCCGCTCCCTTCCCGCTATACTCAACCGTTAATTCATTGCCGGATTCCGGCTCGAGGGGGCCCGGAAGCCGGAGGAGGCGGATTTGCTGTCGCCGCGCAGAGCGTTACGTGCCCCCTGGGAGTTCGTGGTTCCCGCCTGCAGCGAATCCAGTTTCTCGATACCTCTGTTCAACCTGCATTTACCTGGGGAGATATGACGATGACTGTATTCCGGCTAGGCAAGTGGTTGGCGGTCGGTCTTGCGATCTGCACGTGGACGGCGCAGGAGGCTAAGGCGGGCATCGGCTTCCAGCCGGTTTCGCCCGACGAGCTTCAGCTAAAGAGCGAGCCACAGGCGCCCGGCGCGCCCGCAATCGTTTTGTTCCGGCAGGTGGACCGTGACGACAACGGCCGTACCTCTCACGAAGACAATTACTTTCGCATCAAGATCCTGACCGAAGAGGGGCGGAAGTATGGCAACGTCGAGGTGCCGTTTTTGAAGGGAATACAGAATGTAATCGGTGTACGCGCCCGCACCATCCGCCCGGACGGATCGATCGTCGAATTCGCCGGTCAAGCCTTCGATAAGGAACTGGTCAAGGGCAGGGGACTGAAGTATCTGGCCAAAACCTTCACCCTCCCGGATGTGCAGGTAGGCAGCATCATCGAGTACTACTACACCACGGATTTGGGCGAGTATATGCTTTTCGACTCGCACTGGATCCTGAGCGATGAGCTGTTTACGAAAAAAGCGCGTTTCTCTCTGAAGCCCTACACGGGCACTTACCGGACCTTTACGTTGCGCTGGAGTTGGCATGGCCTGCCTCCTGGCGCCGAGCCCAAACAGGGGCCCGACCGTATCGTCCGTATGGAAGCCGGCAACATACCGGCATTCCTGTTGGAGGACTACATGCCTCCGCCCAACGAATTGAAGTCGCGCGTGGATTTTATCTACGAGGAAGGCTTTGCCGAGAAGGACGAGGACAGTTACTGGAGAAAAATCGGTAAGAGGCGCAATGGAGAACTGGAAAGCTTTATCGGGAAGCGCAAGGCCATGGAACAGGCGGTGGCGCAAATCGTCTCCCCGAGCGGCTCGCAAGACGTGAAACTGCGAAAGATCTATGACCGGGTGCAGCAGATAAGGAACACCTCCTACGAACTACAGAAAACCGCCCAGGAGGAAAAGCGGGCAAAGGAAAAGCCGCTGGACAACGTGGAGGAGGTCTGGAAGAAGGGGTATGGAAACAGTTTCCAGTTGACTTGGCTGTATCTGGCTTTGGTGCGGGCCGCCGGTTTTGAAGCCTACGGATGCTGGGTTTCTGATCGTAGAGAATATTTTTTCAGCAAAGTTACGATGCAAAGCGCCAAACTAGACACCAACGTCGTGCTCGTCAAACTGAATGGAAAAGATCTCTATCTTGATCCGGGAGTGCCCTTCACGCCCTTTGGCCTGCTCCCTTGGTCGGAGACTGCGGTGGCGGGTTTGCGGTTGGATAACGATGGCGAAACCTGGATTAAGACCACGCTCCCCGAAGCCTCGGAATCGAAGATTGAGCGTGTGGGAAACCTAAAGCTTTCCGACTCGGGCGATTTGGAAGGAAAACTGACCGTCACCTACACCGGGTTGGAAGCCATGTACCACCGCATGAATGAGCGTCGCGCTGATGAAGTAGCCCGCAAGAAGTTTCTCGAGGAGCGAGTCACGGCGCAGATCGGGGTGCCGGCCGAGGCGGAACTCACCAATAAACCGGACTGGACCAGTTCGGAAACCCCGCTGGTGGCGGAATATATTCTCAAAATTCCGGGTTGGGCTTCAAATGCCGGCAAGCGCGTCCTGCTTCCCGCCGCCATCTTTACCGCGGGCGAGAAAGGTGTGTTTGAGCATGCCAACCGGGTACAACCCATTTATTTTGACTATCCCTACCAGAAAGCGGACGACATTACCGTCGAACTCCCCGCGGGATGGCAGGTCAGCAGTGTGCCCCCAGCGCAGGATCTAAACGGAAAAGTGGTGGTTTATAACGCCAAGGTCGAACAAAGCCACGGTTCCTTGCGGCTGACGAGAAAGTTGACGATCGACGTGCTGCTCGTGGACCAGAAGTACTACCCCGCGTTGCGCAACTTCTTTCAGGCCGTCAGGACCAGTGACGGTGTGCAGATCGTAGTCCAGCCAGGGGAAATCCATGCCAGTAACTAATTGCTGGAAGAACCAGGATTTTGACTCTGCCTTGAAACGGCGCGGCTTCAGCCGTGCCGCAAGCAGCCCAATATCAATCACGGCTTTGGCCCCTGAGGGCCAATCCCGCCCGCAGCGCCCCGCAGCGACCGTCCCTGCCCGCCCAGCCTTCCTGTCCTTTCTTTGCCTTGCCGTATGCGTGATGAGCATGGTGCCGCGCGCGGAGGCGGGCGATGCCCCCCAGTGGATGCACGTCCTGGTTGGCGTCAGTTTGCCTTCCTATGACGAAAAGACGGACGCCGTCTTGCTCTATTCCGAGACGAACTTGACCGTGCTCTCGGTGGACAAGATCAAAACCCACGTGCGCGAAGCTTACAAGATTCTGCGCCCCGAAGGGCGGGAGCACGGCACGATCCATGTCCACTTCAACCGCGGTCGAAAGATCACCAGTCTGCATGGCTGGTGCATCCCCGCGCAGGGTAAGGACTATGAGGTGAAAGACAAGGACGCACTCGATATGTCCGCGCCTATTGAGGGCGGCGAGTTGGTCTCCGATGTGAGGTACAGAGTGCTGCGCATTCCTGCCCCCGATCCGGGCAACATTATTGGCTACGAATTTGAAGTGGAAGAGCAGCCCTTTTGGCTCCAGGATATTTGGCGCTTCCAGGAAACCGACCCGGTACGCGAGAGTCATTTTGCTCTGCAACTTCCTTCGGGCTGGGAGTACAAAGCTTCGTGGCTTTCCTATCCTGAGGTAAAGCCCGCCGAAAGCGGCAATTGGTCGCAATGGGTGGTCAGCAACGTGAAGGGGATCCGTGTTGAACCCGACATGCCGCCGCTGAGCGGCATCGCCGGCCAGATGATCGTGTCGTTCTTTCCACCAGGTGGCACGTCGCGGAAGAACGAATTCTTAAACTGGCAAGGCATGGGTGCCTGGTACGGAGGTCTTTACCGCGGACAGATGGAAGCGTCTGAGCCGATCAAGCAGCAAGTGAACAGTTTGGTGGCTGGCAAGACCAAGCCACTAGCAAAGATGCAAGCCATCGCCGCCTTTGCCCAGCACGACATTCGTTATGTTGCCATCGAGCTCGGTATCGGTAGCTGGCAACCGCACACCGCTTCCGATGTTTTCTCGCGCCGCTACGGCGACTGTAAAGACAAAGCAACGCTCATGGGTGCCATGCTGCGCGAGATTGGCGTGGACTCCTACCATGTGGTCATCAACACCCAGCGCGGTTCAGTGACTCGCGATACTCCCGCTCACCACGCCTTTAACCACGTGATTCTTGCCATCAAGTTGCCGGAGGAAGTGAAGGATCCGTCCTTGATTGCCGTGATGCACCACCCCAAGCTGGGAAGGATATTGTTCTTCGATCCGACGAATGACTTGACACCGTTTGGCGAGATTGGAGGATACCTGCAGGCGAATTACGGCTTGCTGGTCACGCTCGACGGCGGTGAGTTGATTGAGTTGCCGCAGCAACCCTCCGCCATGAACAGTATCCAGCGTGTGGGCAAGCTGACGCTCGATTCGAACGGAATGTTGAAGGGCGATGTCGAGGAAATACGCCTGGGAGATCGAGCTTCGTCAGAACGGTCGCGCCTGCACTCGGTGACCAACAACGCCGATCGCATCAAGCCCATTGAAAGCCTTCTGGCAGGATCCCTTTCCAGCTTCCAGATCGTGCGGGCCAGCGTGGTCAACTTCGAACGTACCGATCAGCCTTTCGGTTTCAACTACACCTTCCAATCCTATGACTATGCCAAGAATGCGGGCAATCTGCTGCTGGTGCGCCCGCGAGTGCTGGGCAGCAAGTCGTGGGCCGTGCTGGAGACCAAGGAGCCGAGAAAGTTTCCGCTCGAATTCGAAGGGCCGGTGCGCGATACCGACAGTTTCGAGATCATCTTGCCTTCAGGCTACGAGGTGGACGAGTTACCGCCACCGATGGATGTGGACTACAGCTTTGCCAGCTATCACAGCAAGACCGAAGCCAGCGCTCAAACCTTGCGCTACACCCGCACCATGGAAATCAAGGAACTGAGCGTCCCTGTCAGCAAAATGGACGAACTCAAGAAGTTCTATCGCATGATCGCCACCGACGAACGGAACACGGCGGTTCTGAAACCCACGGCCGGCAGGTAGCGGGGCACGCCTTCAGACGACAAGTATCCGATGGCCGGGTGCTCCATCCTTGCGCGTTTTGTGCGCAAGGGTGGGATTTCAAAGCCGCGTCCCGTGGAAGTTTTCTGCCGACAAGGATCCGATGGCCGGGTGCCCCATCTTTGCGCGTTCTGTGCGCAAGGGTGAAATTTCAAAACCGCGTCCCTCGGAATCCTTCCCTGACGACAAGATCCCAGCCATCGCGCCCCTTACGGACGAGACCTCTGCAAACCGCGATCCAGGGCCTTCCGCTCATCCTCCAGTGCGATCGTGAGCTCCCGAACTCCGCGACGGATCTCCTTCGCGTCGAACGACGCAAATCCCAGCTGCAGACCCTGTGGCGCCGCCCTGCCTCGGCTGTAGCGGTCCATCGGGGTTACATCGACATTCCGCTTCGCTGCGGCAGCGGCGGCCAATTCGGCGTCGAGTCCGCCACATAGCCATCCGGCAGTCTGCAACCCCGCCTCGACATCGGAGATTTCCAGTAAACCGGCGAGCCTCAAGCGGGCCTCTTCCAAAAGGACCGAAAGACGCTCAGCATAGACCTCGCGCATGCGCCGCAAGTGGCGCCCGAAGTGACCCTCGGTGATGAAGTCATTGAGCACCAACTGCTCCAACAGCGGCGCGTGCCGGCACGTCAGTGACCGGATCGCTTCGACGCGATGCAACCAGCCGGCCGGAATCACCACATATCCCAGGCGGAGCGCGGGAAACAATACCTTGCTGAAACTGCCCGCATAGAGAACTGATCCGCTGCGATCGAGCCCTTGCAGAGCCGGAATCGGACGCCCCGAGTAGCGGTACTCGCTGTCATAGTCGTCTTCAAAAATCACTGCACCGGACTTCCGCGCCCACTCCAGCAACTGCAGGCGCCGAGCCAGGCTCATCGTAGTTCCCAAGGGAAACTGATGCCCGGGTGTGACGTAAATCAGCCGAAGTCCCTTCGAGGGAAACTGGCGAATCACGATTCCCTCGTCATCCACCCCGGCAGCAGTGATCCTCGCCCCGTATGCCTGAAACGCCAGGACCGCGCCAGGGTATCCGGGGTTCTCCACGCACACCCGATCTCCGGGATTCAACAAGAGCCGGGCCGTCAGGTCGAGCGCTTCCTGCACTCCCGAGACGATCGCCACTTGCTCCGGCTCACACCTCACGCCCCGCGACCGGCTCAGGTATTCGGCCACCGCGTGCCGAAGCGGAATGTACCCCAGGGGATCGCACCCCATCAGATGACGTCTGGAAATCCGGCGCAAGCAACGCATCGTGATCTTTGTCCACAGTGTGGTGGGAAACAGATCTAACGCCGGCAGGTTGGCGCGGAAAGCGCGAGTCGGCCGCTTCTCATATCCCGCAAATAGCGTTGCCCGTCGACCGTAATCTGAGATCACCAGCTGCCGCTTCCCGCGCACTGCGGGCTCCGCCGCATGAGGTGGCGTGACGTAAAGCAATTTTTCCGGCACAACCCTGCTGACATACGTACCCGACCCCACGCTGCCGTCTATATAGCCCTCGGACTTGAGCTGCTCGAAGGCGTTCACGATGGTTCCTCGCGCCAGTTCATACTGGCTCGCCAAATCGCGAGTCGATGGGAGCCGCGCCCCCGGACGCAAGCGACCGTGCAAAATCTCGGCGCGTAAGGAAGCGTACAGCCAGCGGTAGGCAGGCGTGTTGGGGTTTCTGGGAGGAAGAGCCAGTTCGAATGCGGTCGCCAGTTTCCCCATCGTAGTGGTACATACAAATTATCACAAAATGGATCTTGTGATTGATCCACTATGGTTTTACCGTGAATCTCGCGGAGGTGAGTGATGAGCTTTCACAGAAAGTGGATCGGCGTCGCTGCGGCGATTCTTTGCACTGGCTTGGTGGCAGCGCATTTCGCATGGAGCCAGGGGGCAGCGCCCAATGCTCGCAGCGGATCGCAAGATCGAGCGCGAATTGTGTTCTCCCAACCGCTGCCCAAACTGGACGGCGGCCATCTGAAAGTCACTTTGGTGGAAGTCCGCTACGGCCCAGGCGAGGCATCGTTACCGCATTCTCATCCTTGTGCCGTCATTGGCTATGTCGTCGAAGGAGCGATCCGAACCCAAGTGAAAGGCGAACCGGAGATGACTTACAAGGCCGGCGAGAGTTTCTATGAGGCGCCCAACGGTGTTCATCTCGTCTCGGCCAACGCCAGCGCCACGGAACCGGCGAAACTCGTCGCTTACCTGATTTGCGATCACGACACGCCACTCAGCGTTGATGTGTCGGAAAGTATCCGCCCGAAAGGAGTGGCAAGATGAACCACCGCGCACAGACTGCCCCGGAAACGACGCTGGGAGGCCTCAGCGATAAAGTGCGCCCGATCAATTGGGAACGGGTGGGTGTCCTCTACGCGCGCGTTGCGCTTGGTGCCGCGTTTCTTTCAGCGGTGGCTTCGCGCTTCGGATTGTGGGACAGAACGCTCGACCTGAAGCACTTTGCCAATTTCATTCAATACACCGCCGAAGTGAACTCGTTCATGCCGGCGGCCATCATTCCGCTCCTGGCGTGGGCGGCTACGGTGGCCGAAACATCGTGCGGAATCCTGCTCATATTGGGACTGTGGCCACGGTGGGTTTCGCTCGCAAGCGCCATTCTGCTTGCCCTGTTTGGAACCGCAATGGCCATTTCCTTCGGGGTTAAATCGCCAATGGATTATTCGGTTTTCTCCGCTTCAGGCGCGGCTGCCTTGCTGTCGCTGCACGCCTGCAGGCAGAGCGGCCAGCAAGCTTTCAACAACTGAGTGGGAGCACAATCATCATGAAACCGAAGTGGAACCAGTGGAACAGAGTCCTGGTCATTGCGACCTTGGTTTTGACAACTCTGAGCCCTGCGAGGCTATGGGCCCAGAAACCAAATGACGACCAACTATTGCGTGCCCGCGAAACCGTGTGGCGCTCATGGTTTGCAGGCGACACGAAGACTCTTGAGGAATTGGTGCCGCCTGGCGCCATTGTCATGAGTGGTGGCGAGGAAAAATGGAAGAACCAGGCCGATGTGCTTCGAACGGCGGCCGAATTTCATGCCCAGGGAGGAAAACTTCTTCGCCTTGAATTCCCCCGCACCGAAGTTCAGCACTTTGGCGATGTGGCCATCATTTGGAGCAGCTATGTCGTGGACACGGAGGTTGACGGCAAACGATCGTCGGACTCGGGCCGAGTGACGGAGATCTTTGTTTGGCAGCACGGGCGGTGGACCAACCCGGGTTGGCACACCGACGCAACGAAATGACAACCAACGAGCATTCAGTTAAGGGGCAAACGACTATGACAACAGCGACGGAAAGAAATGTGGCTTCTGCGGAGGCCTACTATCAAGCCATGCACAACAAAGATCTCGCCGGCGTGGCGCGGCACTTGCACCCCGACGTTCGGTTCCTCGGACCGCTGGCGGACCTGACCGGAAAGGAAGCGGTTCTTGAAGCCGCCAAGCGATTTGTAAACCTCACCAGGAGCCTAAAGGTACGCGCGAAGTTCGGTTCCGAGAACACGGCAATGTTGGCCTACGATGTCGATTTTGGCGAGCCGATCGGCATGTGCCGTGCCGCCGTGCTGATGACCTTCCATGACGGCCTGATCACGCGCCTTGAGCTTTTCTATGACGCCCGCCCCTTTGAGAAGAATTTGAAAGGGGATGCAATCTTTTCCTCGCGCTAAGCAACCACGAGCGCACGCAGGTTCACCTGACGATGACGGGCAAGGCAGAAGTAACGATCTCAAAGATGGGAATCGACACGACTCCGATAACCACCTTCGGAATGGGGCGATTGGAGTCCGCTGCTCCACCTTGTCGAAATACAGCCGGTTGGCCGAGTGCCCCCTGGTTTCGCAAGCTCCGCATACCATGAGATTTAAGTCCCCAAAAGATTTGGTCGGGGCGCGCGGATTTGAACCGCGGACCCCCTGCGCCCAAGGCAGGTGCGCTACCAGGCTGCGCTACGCCCCGACTCTACTTCGAATTATATAATGATGACTTGCGGGTGACATTCGTAACCCTCCCCAAAGGTGGACTGCCCCTGCCTACCGCTCTCAGGCTATAATTTCGCTCGGAAGTCATGCCCATTTCACGCTACGCATTGGTGACCTACGTCCGCAATTCGGTAGGCGAGTTCGTCGAAGAACTTCGCCGCGAACTCCACCCGACCAAGGTTCATCCCGCCGCCCATCTCACGATTCTTCCCCCGCGCGAGCTGCCCGGAACCGAAATCGCCGCGCTGGAATTCCTGGAGGATGCTTGTAGCCACGTCATTCCGTTCCACGTCGAACTGGGAGACGTGGAAACCTTTCTGCCCACGACTCCCACGGTGTTCCTCCAGGTAAAGCGGGCTGCTTATCGAATGCGGGAACTCCACGATCAACTCAGTGGCAAGCTGTGCTGCGACGAGAGTTGGCCCTATATCCCACACCTCACGATCGTGAAGACGGAACGAGATGAGGAGGCCCGCGCCGCATACCAGATCGCTCGGGAGCGCTGGGCGCAGTTCTTCGGTTCGCGCCAGGTTCCGGTGGAGGAGTTGATGTTCGTCCGCGAGGTTGACGGTGACTGGCAGGATGTAGCCCCGGTACCGCTAGGACGCCGCCAATTGTCCTCCAAGTTATAACCCGTCGTTCGGGCTGGTCCGCGACCCTCTCCGTAGCCCGCTCCGCAATACCCCCTGAAAACCCGCAATCAGCCGCCATTCTCGCGGCCCAAACGGACATGTACTTTCTGCCCGTTGCCAAGTCCATTGGCCGGATTACCATAGATTTAACGGGCTCGACACCAAGCGCCGGATCCCAGGCTGCGGGTTTATCGGAAGAGAGCATATGCAAATTGGGGTTTATGGATCCGGCTACCTCGCTACCGTTATCTCTGCCTGCCTCGCCGACTTCGGCTCACCCGTTTGCTGCTGCCATGCCGACGGCACGCGCATCATGGAAGTCGCCCAGGGCAACATACCTTTTTTCGAAAAGAATCTTCAGGAAGTGATTCGGCGCAACGTGCGCTCGGGACGGCTGGTGTATTCGGCGGACCCGGAAGAATTGGCGCGCCGGGCGCAGGTAATTTTTCTCGCCGAAGATTCCCCCGACGGACTGGGAGAACTCGTCGTCCGCCTCGCCGGCGCGGCGGGCCGTTTCCAGGTGCTATCGATTGTCACCCCAGTTCGGGTGGGTTCGACGCGAAAGTTCGAAGTAACGTTGAAGGAGAAAGGGTTGAAGAGCCTGCTGGTGTGCCAACCCATGTTCTTCACCAACGGATGCGCGGTCGAAGACTTCAACTGGCCCGACCGGATCATTCTCGGGACGCCATCGAGCGAAGCCGTCTGTTCCCTGAAGCAGATTTTCCATCCGCTGGTGATGCGCGGGGTTCCGGTGCTGGTCACGAATTACGAAACGGCGGAGTTGGCGCGCGAAGCCACGACTGCGTTTGTGGCGACCAAGATTTCCTTCATCAACGAAATCGCGAGCTTGTGCGAACACGTGAACGCCGATGCCGTCACCCTGGCACTCGCTCTGGGACTGGACAAGAAGATTGCGCCCCGCTGCCTGCAACCCGGCGCCGGCATGGGCGGAATTTTCGCCGAGACCGACATGGAATCCATCACCGGGCTGGCGCGAGACAACCGCGTCGACCTGAAAGTGCTGAATTCCGCCCGCGCCGTGAATCTGGACCTGGCCAACCGGCTCATGCAGAAAGTGTCCGATGCAATCGAGACCGTACAGAACAAAGACATCGGCATTCTGGGGCTGGCGTTCAAGCCGAACACCAACTCGGTTGCGGGATCGGCTTCCTTGCACCTGGCGCAGAATCTGCTGGCCGGGGGAGCCCGCGTGCGGGCTTATGATCCCGTGGCGATTCCCGATGCCAGGCTGCAACTCAACGGCACGGTGAAGTATTGCGAATCTGCCTACGGCGTAGCCGAAGGCGTGGATGCCCTGGTCGTCGCCACCGGCTGGCCGGAGTTTCGCACGCTCGATTTCGCCAAGATCCGCCACCTGGTGAAACGGCCGATCATCATCGACACCAAGAATCTGCTCGATTCGTCCCGCCTTCGCGCCATGGGATTCCAGTACATGGGCGTGGGAAGGCCGTAGCGGAGACAATCGTGTGGGGACGGTGTGGGGACGGGCGCCCTCGCCCGTCCAAGCCGAGCGAAGCTCGGCAGTCTGCCGGTGGTTACAAAAACGCTGGATGCCTCTTAGCGAGTCGGACTCCCGCCGCAATTGCTATAATCGTACTCTGCGGTGGGAGTAGCTCAACTTGGTAGAGCATCGGACTGTGGCTCCGACGGTTGCGGGTTCAATTCCCGTCTCCCACCCCAAGTTTTCAATCGCTTAGCAAGCCCCGCGATCCGTTTGCGATCCGTTAAGCCTGAGGCAATGCCAGATGCACGATTTTCTCGTGCGCCTGTCGCATGTCCGCCGTCATAGCATCGCCGTAGATGTTCATCGTGGTACGGATGTCCGCGTGACGCATAAGTTTTTGCTGTACGCCGACAGGGGTACCGACCGAATCGAGCCAACTGCGGTGAGTGTGCCGAAAGACGTGCGAACTGACGTGAGCGATTCCCGCTACTTTCGCGGCATTGCCGAGAGTCCGCCATACGTGCGTATAGCCGTATGGTTGACGCCCTAGCTTCACGGGGCTGGCAAACATCCAATCGTCCGGGGTAGAGAACTGGGTTGTCTGTCGCCACTGCTTCAGAACTTCGAGCAGTTCATCTGCACAGATCATGGTGCGTGCTGAGCATGTCGTCTTCACGTTGTCCACGATCTGCTTTACTACTCCACGTTCGATGCGGATAGTCTTATTCAGCCAGTCCACATCCGACCATTTCAGCCCGAGCAATTCCGAGATGCGCAGGCCAAAGCTAACCGTGAGTAGCAGAATCGTCCGCCAGCACGTATCCTTGCCGAGAGTCCCAAGTAGTGTCTGAAACTCTTCGACAGTCAGACTGCGGGGCTTGCGCACACGCTGCGATGCGCCTGCCACGCTGACAAGTTCCATGGGGTTGCGCTGTGTCGGCACTGAATCCGACCACATGGCGAAGTCCCATAGAACGCTGAGCAGTCCTCGAATGTGTAGCTTGCTCTTAGGTGCGAGCACCAGAGATTGCAGCCACAATTCAACCGGACGCGCCTGCACATCTGTGAGCGGGGATGTTCCCCACCGTGGCAGAATGTGATTGTCAAGCCACGTGTCATAGCCTCTGCGCGTGCTGTGGCGTGCTGGCATCTTTTCCTGCCTGTACTGTTCAACTAGCGTGCCGACGTTCGGTGCTGTGCTAGGGCTGACTTGCGCCAGCGGTTTTGCTGCCTTCCACGCGGCTGCCTTCGTCGGATATTCCTGCTTAGTGCCGATAGTTTCGGATTTCCGCTTGCCATCGACCCACTGCAAGAATCTCCATGTGCCGCGTGATCTGTCGAATATGAGTGATCCTGTTTTGTGCCTTGCTCTCATTCCAATCCTCCCGTTGTTGAGAGCACGGCTGGCGCTCGCAGTGTAGCATCTAGATCGCTGCGAACGAATCGCCATGTGATCCGCCGCGTGCCGGACAGCACGTAGCCTTTAACTTTCCCTTGTCTCGCCCATGCGAGCAGCGTGCGGTGTTCTACACGCAAGTAGCTGGCGGCCTCACGGCTCGTCTGCCACGGTGTTGCGATTAAGCTGGTCATAAGATCGGGGAGCCGGGGGGGTGCTCCCACTGCAAAACGGTTGGAGGGTATAGTGGGTTGTGAGTGTAATCGCCTGTTCTCGTCAGTCATCCCGACCTGCGGCGTAGAATCGGCTACATGCCAAAGCGGCAACCGCTAGAAATCCGATGCGATGAAAACGGATTCGTAGTGACGGCCTCCGGTTCGAGGGAGCCGAATGCATCGTTGGCGTGGGACGAAGTCGATACAGTTCTTGCATACAAGCGTGACCTCTACACCGTGGACTTGATTTGCCTTGGATTCGTTACACCCGAACGAACGATTGAGGTTCACGAGGAAATGCAGGGTTGGTCTCAGTTGGTCGAACAACTCCCGTCGCGGTTGCGCGGTATGCCTCCGTTTTCCGGTTGGTGGGAGAGCGTAGCGAAGCCACCATTCGCTCCATCGGTCACGACGCTTTACAAGCGTGGATGACTGACGATAAGTCCTGATTTCACTCATTGACCTCGGGACGGGGGGTTCTGAGTGTAAACGCCTGTGGCTGTTGAAAAACTCCTTCTCGCGAAATTCGCGAAAATAAAATTGCGTTAGGATGCGCTGTAAGCGATCTTCTCGGGTCGGGTAGACATTTTCTATCCCCAAAATTCTGGCTGTTTCGGATGAAAAGGGAGTTTTTCAACAGCCACGCCTGTTTTCGTCAGTCATCCAGCGGCGATAGAATGGCCGCATGAAAAGAGCACTCTGCGGTTTTGTCCTGATGTTCGTACTGATAGATGCAAGCAGCTACGGTCAGCACAGTTCCGCGAAAATTGATAAGCGTGTCGCGGCACTTATTGAGAAGATGTCAGATCAAAAGACGGAACAGCAAGCGTTCACTGATCTTGAATCGCTAGGGTGTCCAGCAGTACCAGCAATCATTGAGCGGATGGACGATAGACGAAAGCTGCCCGATCCGCGTATCTCACTCCGAAACAAATCGCCGGACGCATTCGAGGGCCTGCGACATTACGGCCCGGAGAAGATCGTCGATGCTCTCGCGGCCATCCTGAATCAGATTACGGGCATGGACTTCGGTTTCATCTCTAACGGCGCGACCGAGGCCGAGCGCGACAAGGCGGTGCGCGGATGGCGCGACTTCCTGCACACAACACCTGCGGCGAAACTGTGTGAGGCTGGTTAGGCCCTATCCCGCCCACTGCGCATCAACTGGCGTAATATCCCGATTTCACTCACTGACCGGCCGACAGGCGGATCTGAGTGAAATCGGCTGATAGCGACAACATTGCTCAAACACATCTGGACTGAATTTTTGTGCAATGGCGGCGTTCATCACGGAAATGTAAGACGAATAGTACGACCTTTCGGAATCGTTCAAAATATCGAGACCAACTACCCGAACCTCTAGTCCATGCTGCCGTAGGCACTGGTCGGTTTCTGGCCGCACTCCAAAGGGGAATCCATAATCCGGCAGGACATAGCGCCCGTGGGCCAAGTCCGCGCGTGCATCCCGCGCACCACAAACTGAAGGCCCAGCGAAACAGAACTCTCTCGGGATAAACAAAATCGTCGCCAAAGCAAGAAACACTAGTACGACGACCTGCCAGTTTTTCATCTTTTCTCGAATTCCACGAAAACGAGTCAGAATAGAGGGTACCGCTTATCGCCACTGAACCCCTAGTCCACCTTTGTGCCAGCCGATTGGCGAAAAATCTCAATTACACTCACAATCTCCGCATAGCAAGACGAAGCGTGTACAGTGTACCGACGAATCGAGGGTTTCAGTGTGGCTGGGCAGAACACCGGCAACCAACTGGTACAGCTCCGCGAATTCGCTGCATCGCAAGGCTGGGAGATCGTCATCGAGTACACCGACGAAGTAACCGGCAAGAATGGCGACAGGGACGCGTTCAAGCGCATGTTAGGTGACGCTGGCCGTCATGCGTTCGATGTCCTGCTGTTCTGGGCCTTGGATCGGTTGACGCGGGAAGGCCCACTGAAGACGTTGTTGTACCTGAAGCAGTTGAGTGACGCCGGGGTGAAGTACAAGAGCTACACGGAGCAGTACCTTGACTCGCTGGGCATCTTCGGTGACGCAATAGTGGGCGTGCTGGGCTGTTCAGCGGTTCATGCACCGACAGTGATGCGAACGTCCGTACCAACTGCGGCAACGGACGGAACATAGAACTGATGGGGAAACGAGACAAGGCATTGGAAACCGCATTATCATCGAGGGAGTGAGGCCGTGATCCGTTCGTGATCCGTTAGCGAGAACTACCACGTACTAATATCAATTTTCAGTGCCAGCCGTGCTGTCTATGTTGTTGTAACTACGTTTAGGGGTGCTTTCAATTCCCGTCTCCCACCCCAATGATTCAGTGAGTTGTAGCGCCCTCCGTGCCGTTCCAGTGGTGTAACGCCCGTTGCACAACTTTTTCATGCGCTCGCCGTAGTGTCCCGCCCACCTGCTGTACTCCCAGAGAATGCGAAGCATCCCACCGACGTGTGCCCTGCTCTTGGGCGCAATGTCCAGGGATTGCAGCCACTGTTCTCGGTTGTTGGTGGAATCGGGATTTTACGTCAACTACGAGCCAGGCTCCCAGTTTCCGAGTTGCCAACCATTCGGACGCCTACGGTGCAACGCTGTTGGATCTTCTGAATTCGCATTGCCGCCATTGGGGGAACTTTTTCATCTGGAAGTTCGTACAGTCCTGATATCGCGAGGCATCTGGCGCGCTCAAACCGGGCCCGACATTTGCTCGATAACCTCAGGAGGTGGCCTTGAGCATTCGAATGTTAGCAAACACATTGGGTGCACTCATTTTCTTGCATGCTGGATCCGCAGCGTACGCGCAGCGCGTTGTTAATCAGGGCCTTGTAATCGAAAATGTGACTGTGATCTCGCCGGAACGTGTTGCTCCGCTGCTCCATGCGGACATCGTTATTCGTGATGGCCGGATCGTTGAACTCGGCACGAACATGGTGGCAGGTCCGCACGCCCGGCGAGTAGACGGGACCGGACGATTTCTCATACCGGGGCTGATCGATTCGCACCTCCATGTGGGCCACTCGGCGGCGCTCGATGACGACGCCATTGACGCCCACCCGGAACTCTGGGCTGCTTACCGCGCACAGGTCCCCCGCGCTTATCTTGCCTTCGGTTTTACGTCCGTCGTTGATCTCGACCTCACTCCAAGCGACCAGGCATGGTTTGGAGGCACACCGCTGCATCCTCGCCTCTACTCGTGCGGCAGAGGCATAAAGGTCCCTGCCGGATATATGGCATTCAATATTCCGCCGCTCTCATCGCCAAACTTCCCCAACTTGGTCTATGAGCCGAAAGAAGCGGAACACTGGCCCAAATCGCTGAGCCCAGGCGACTACACGGCCGAACGCGCAGTGTCACGCGCGCAGGACTCCGGAGCCATTTGTGTGAAGGCGTTTGTGGAATCCGGATTCGGCACGTTCAACTGGCCCTATTTGCACACCGAGACGCTGCAAAAGATTCGGGACGCCACTAGAGAGCGCAAGTTAGTGCTTATGGTTCATGCTACCAGCGTTGACAGTTGGCGGTCGGCGCTCGATGCTCATGCTGACATCATCGCGCACGGTCTATGGGTCTGGCCGGGCGATTTGGGCAATGCAGTGCCACCTCAAGCGGCGAGCAATGTGATTGCCGCCGCGGCGCACGCAGGAATGCGTATACAGCCGACGCTGCAAACCGTCGCCGGTGAGCGCGCGATGATCGATCCGAGCCTGCTCGAAGACCCCAGACTCGCCATCGCACTGCCGCCGGCGGTGATAGCTTACTTGCGGTCGGCTGACGGCGTGAAAGCCCGCACCGCCCTGTTGGACGAGTATCGAAAAGCCTCCCCGCCACCAGGCTTCGAGCCACTGCTCAGTGCTGCCATTGAAAGGACCCGAGCAACGTTCAAAATCATGTTGCAGGACCACGTCCCTCTCCTTTTCGGGAGCGACACGCCCGCGGGGGAAGGCTTCGGCAATCCGCCGGGGCTGAACGGGCGGCTTGAATTGCAGGACTGGGCGAACGCTGGTGCTCCACTATCTCTGATCTTGCGCGCCGCTACGCTCGACAACGCAAACGCCTTAGGACTGTCGCGCGAACTGGGCTCCATCGAGGTTGGCAAGAGCGCGGACTTGCTCCTGCTCAAGGACAATCCACTCGAGAATGTCTCAGCGTATGACTCGATAGAGACAATCTTTCTCAACGGCGAGCCAATTGCGCGAGAAGCCCTGCGCGCACACAATTAGCCAAGGGCGACGCAGGATTCAATGCAAGCTCAATCGAGTCCAGCGATCGCACCCGGTTGACGGGCAAACCGGAACTAATTAATGTCAATTGACGAAACCAGCGATTACACTCACTGAGAATTGCGAGCCCGTCCCCCTGCGTGCCGTTTCCGTGCCAACCACCGATATAGCCGCGTTAGAGTGCCATCTGCCGCGCTGTAAGTCGGGAATTGAATCCCGCCCAAAACGTTATCTAAACGTCTCCCACCCCAATCCCAGATGCTTTCTACACTTCACTTCTGCGGAATACCTCTCTTCGTGACGAGATAAACGGCAAAGCTTCCCAGCCAGTGACCGCCTTCGTAATGCTCGCCAGTTACCGCCGCTAAACCTGCTCGCCGATGCTTCTCAGCGGCGGCCATGATCGCGGGCAACCGTGAATCGCCTTTCGGCAGGTTCCGAGCGATGCCCTCCAGCATCCACGCACGACTCAGGTTGAGCCCGTCCAAATGTGCCAGCTTGGGGTCGCTGGGATCGGGCGACACCACCGGTTGCAACCACTCGCCGTTTCGGGCCGGGGAAATTTGAGGCAGAAAAGTTCGGAGCCAGCGAGCAAACTCACGGCCCGGCAGCACACGCCGCATCAGGTCTGCTTCGCCGAGACAGGGCGAAAGGAAATCCTCGCCCGAAGGCTCGTACGCCAGCGGACAATCCTTGTCGCCGAGATAGAACTGTCGGGCCTTCGATACGATCAGGTCGGCAAATCTTGTGTCGCCGGTGGCGCGGGCATAATCCAGGGTCAGCCCGAGGGCAAATGCGGTTTGGTCATGCTCGCCGATTCGCACTGGATGCGAAAGTTTGGGCAGCCAATCCCGCAGCCGTTCCACGGCAACCTGCTCCAGCGGGTGCAGGTTCGCTGCCATCGCCCGCGCTTCCGGATCGTCCCACTCGCGCAGTTCCGCTACGAGTTGCAGCAGCCATGCCAATCCATACGGACGTTCAAAGCTGGCGCGTCCCTCAGTTCGCAGGTACGCCCCTTCTTGTACGAGGTTGTCAGTGGTCAGGCTTTGGCGCAGCGCGTCGCGCGCAGGCGCCGCGAAAGCGGCATTGGGGAACGTCCTGGCCAGCCTTGCCAGCAACCAATGCCCGTGCACTGAAGAATGCCAGTCGTAGCACCCGTAAAACGCGGGTGTGAGCTTTCGTGGTGGCGCCACATCCGCATCGCTCGTCAGGCTATGACTGATTTTGTTCGGATATTCCTTGTGGACGCACGCGAGCGCAAGCTTGGCAAACCGTTCCGCAGCGTTGATGTCGAAGCCCGCAGTTTTCTCAGTCGCCATGGCGTTCAAGGTGAGAAGCAAGAGAGCAGCGCAAAAAGTGAACTTCATCGCGCTGCCACTTTAAACGAAATGTCAGCAGGATTGAAGTCGTGGTGAGAATACTGGCGTTTCAAAGTGAACAGGGCAGACACTAGCTTCATCTCCTGGCCACGAGAAGCGGCATGACGGCGAACACTCCAAGCATTAGGTAATAGACCGTTCCCGACACAGGGTCTCGGGTAGCGAGATACTCTTTGATCGACAGACCCCGCAGCCAGAGCACGAGCCCGAATTCCGCGACGAGCATCAGCCCGAGCGCGACCAAACCCATGCCAAGCCGCGTAGAAGTCACGGAAGGTATCGCAAGACGGCGGACGATCCACCGTGCCGCGAGTATGGTCACCGCAAGCATGAAGGGTGCTTCCATCAGTTCAGCCATTCGCGTCCCGAGTCGCGGAACAATCCAGAGCGTGCGAATGGTTCCAAGCACAAAGCCGGTTCCGAATACGAGTACGAAATAAAGCGCACCAGCCTTCAGAGTCCGCATAAGGTTCTGCCTTCACGCAGTGTGCCACCTATGGTTGCACCCTTGGCCGAAGCGGCACGAGGCGTACCATTTAGTATGAGCAGAATACATCCAGGTTGCCACGGCTAACGATGATGGCGACAACGACGGCGGTTACTCGGAGCGAGCGTGCCCTGATTCGGTGGGTGAAGGATGAAGCGTGAACATTTCGTCGAGGTAGTCGAGGAGGCGCTCGACTCGCTCCCGCAGGAATTTCGCAGTCGCATCCGGAACGTTGCGGTTCTGGTAGAGGATAAGCCGCCACGCCAGCCATCACCACGGCCGGGCCAGCACAGGCGGCTGCTTCTGGGTGTCTTCCATGGCGTGCCCGCGACCAGGAAGAGCATCTTTGACCTATCGACTGGGCCCGATCACATCGTGCTCTATCAGAAGAATATTGAAGCGGTCTGCTCCAGTGAGGCCGAAGTCCGCAAACAAATCCGTCTTACGGTCATCCATGAACTGGGTCACTACTTCGGCATGGATGAGGAGCAACTGAAGGATGTGTAGCGCCCTTGCGGTGCCCGAAGGCGTGCCCTGGGCCGAAGCGCACTTACAGCACGACCAGCTAGAGGCATACCCTGGTACAAATCGTACTAGCACCACGGTTCTGCTAGATTCAATTGTTTGGGAGGTCCAGTGAATAACGTGTACATTCTCTCCGCCGTACGCACGCCCATCGGCAAGTTTGGAGGCTCGCTGGCCTCGCTCACCGCCGCTGATATGGGCGTGGTCGCGGCCAAGGCAGCGCTCGAACGCGCCGGAGTGCAGCCGCAGCAGGTGGAAGAGACCATTTTCGGCAACGGCCGGCAAGCGGGGGGCGGTCCGAACCCGGCGCGGCAGGTTTCGATTCGCAGCGGCGTTCCTCAGGAAGTTCCGGCCTACACCATCAACAAAGCTTGCGCCTCGGGCATGAAGTCGATATCCCTGGGCTACCAGGAAATTGCGGTCGGCAACCTTGATTGCGTGCTGGCCGGCGGCACCGAATCCATGTCGCGGCTTCCTTACTATCTCGACGGCGCGCGCTGGGGATACCGCCTCGGGAATCAAGAACTGGTCGACGGCATGTATCGCGACGGATTCATGTGTCCCATGGCGAAGATGCTGATGGGGGAAACGGCCGAAATTCTCGCCGGGCAATACAAGATCACGCGCGAGGAGCAGGACCAGTTCGCGCTCGCATCGCAACAGCGCGCCGCGGCCGCGCAATCCAGCGGACGCTTCGACGCCGAAATTGTTACGGTCACCATCGAAAGCAAGAAGGGCACCACCGTTTTCTCACGCGATGAACATTTGTTCCTCGAAGCGACGCTGGAAAAGATGGCCAAGCTCCCGCCCGTATTTGCAAAAACCGGTACCATCTCTGCGGCGAATTCCTCGGGCATCACGGATGGCGCCGCCGCGGTCGTGCTGGCGAGCGAACACTTCGTCGAGCAGAACCATCTGAAGCCGCTGGCGCGAATTCTGGCCGCGACTTCGGCGGGGGTGGATCCGCGCCTCATGGGCATCGGGCCGGTGCCGGCCGTGCGCAAGATGGAACAGAAGCTCGGCCTCAATCTCAGCGATTTTGATCTGGTTGAACTCAACGAAGCCTTCGCCGCCCAGGTACTGGCCTGCGATCGCGAATTGCATTTCGATCGCGAAAAACTCAACGTCAACGGAGGCGCCATCGCACTCGGCCATCCCATCGGCTGCACCGGGACCCGCATCACGGTGACCCTGCTCCACGAAATGCTCAAGCGCAAAGCCCGCCGGGGTCTCGCCACGCTTTGCATCAGCGGCGGGATGGGCATGGCGCTGGCAATCGAGAGTTCGTTCTAAAGGCGAAGACGCCAGGAACACGGTGGTGAAACTCCGGCGTTCGAAGCTGGCGACTGTCAACCTCATCCCACCGGATCCCGCCACATGTCCCCCTTCGCGGTGTTCGTACGCAGTACGCCGGTCGGCAGCACTTGAGCACAACCTGCAATCGCGACATACAATGCTCTGACCCTGCAATCAACGCCTGCGCCAGGGTGAATTGCATGTGGAGGGTTCCATGAATCAAGTGGCCATCTTTTTCTCTGTGGTGATCGGCTTGTTCTTGGTCATGCTGGCCCTGATGGAGGTCGGCTGGCGGGTTGGAGTACGGCGGAGAAGTCAGGACGCGGCGGGAGCCCATGTTGGCCTCGGCGTGATCGATGGCGCGGTCTTTGGTCTGATGGGACTGCTCGTGGCATTCACCTTCTCGGGAGCGGGCACCCGCTTCGACGCACGAAGACGTTTGATTGGGGAGGAAACGAATGCCATTGGGACGGCGTACTTGCGGGTTGACCTGCTGCCCGCGGCCTCGCAACCGGAGTTGCGTGACGACTTTCGGAATTATGTCGATGCCAGGCTGGGTTATTACAGAAACCTGGGACAGGATAACGCCGCCGCCGAGGCTCAGTTGGACCGGTCAGTCGCGCTGCAGCGAAAGATCTGGGCGGAGTCTGTCGCCGGCTGTGAGAAAGTCAACTTTTCCGCCACCACTTCGCTGGTACTCTCCTCACTCAACGAGATGATTGACCTGACGACTACGCGAGCGGTTGCGCTCGAGACGCATCCGCCCACTGTGATCTTTTGGGCTCTGGGGGTGCTCGTCCTCGCCGGCGCGCTGCTGGCGGGATATGGCATGGCAGAAGCGAAGACTCGGAGCTGGCTGCATATGCTCATCTATTCAACCATCCTTGCGCTGGCCGTGTACGTTATCCTCGATCTGGAATACCCCCGCGTCGGCTGGGTTCGAATCGATAAGGCCGATCACGTTTTGATGGATCTTCGCACCAGCATGAAGTGATTTCGCCGGACTCAGGACTGAAGAGGGCGGACTCCTCAGGCCGGGGAAGCGGGCAGAATCGTCCCCCGGCAACTGCCCAATCCGATGCGCCGGAACCCGTCTCGTTCGCAGAATCCCTGGAGGGTGATTTCGTCCCCATCGTCCAGAAATTTCCTCTGCTCTCCCGTTGGCAGTGTCACAGGATTCTGGCCCCGCGCGGTCAGTTCCAACAGGCATCCGCGCGCCATTTTGTCCGCGCCTGACGCGGTTCCGCTGGCCAGCAAGTCGCCCGCCCGCAGGTTGCAGCCATTGCTCGCGTGGTGGGTCAGCATCTGCGCCATGGTCCAGTACATTTCCTTGAAATTGCTTTGTCCCAAAACTACGGGAGCGATGCCGGCCTCTCGCATCCGCGCCGACAACAGAGAAACCTGCAGCCACACGTCGAGGCCGCCTTTTTCCCGATCGTCCTGGTCGAAGAGGTACGGCAAGGGCGCCGGATCGCCTTCCGCCCGCGCAAAGGCGGGTCCGCGAAACGGAGCGAGCGCTTCCATCGTCACCACCCACGGAGAAAGTGAGGTCGCAAAACTTTTCGCCAGGAAAGGCCCGAGCGGCTGATACTCCCACGCCTGCATGTCGCGTGCCGACCAATCATTCACCAGGCAGATGCCGAAAATATGTTCTTCCGCCTCGCCGATGCGAATGGTTTCTCCCAACCGATTTCCGCCACTGACGAAGAAGCCGAGTTCCACTTCGTAATCCAGCGCACGGGTCGGCCCAAATTTTGGTTCCGCGTCGCCCTCGCGTGTCTGGCCGGAGGGGCGCCGGACCGGCGTTCCCGTAGGAACCAGCGACGACGCGCGCCCGTGATAGCCAATCGGAATGAATTTGTAATTCGGTAACAGCGGATTGTCGGGGCGGAACAGCCGCCCCACATTCGTGGCGTGGAAGATCGACGCATAGAAATCCGTGTAGTCGCCAACGGCTGCGGGCAGAAGCATGTCCACATCCGCCTGCGCGACGAGATGGCGCGAAGCGGCCTGTCGATCAGAGGCCGGCGCGTCGTGGCACAAGGTCGCATGCAGACGCTCTCGCAGAGCTCTCCGGGGACCGGTGCCCAGCGCCATCAGCGCATTCAGCGAATTCGAGGCGCAAGCATCCGTCGCGAGGCGCACGCCAGCGGCGGCGCGATCCCCGGCCAGCAAGCCCTCACTTCGCAGTCCGGCGAGGTCGAGAACGCGGTCTCCGATCGCAACCCCCACTCTCGCCTCGGCGCCAGCATCGCGCCGCCGAAAAACTCCAAAGGGCATATTCTGAATCGGAAAATCGGAGCCGGCAACGTTGGCGGATTCGACCCAGCTTTGCGCTTTGGAATCGTGGGTCGCGTCGAGAGCGAGTTTCATAGGTGAGGTTTCATAGTAAGTGCAGAGAGCGCAAGTCGTCGATGGGCTCGGTGAACGAGCACGAGCCAAAGGAAATTGAAAACTCGCGGCGGGCGGAGGCGATTTCATCCCGGCTGAGCCGGTGCTCGCGCCAGCCGGCTCCATCCAGATCAAAATGGAATGCCTGCGCTGACTGCTCTGCCAGCAACTGCACGGCAAGATTCGCGTTCCTCCCCGCCCGCAAGAACGCGGCGGCCAGAAAAACGTTTACAAAACCGTGCATGATTCCCGACGCGCTCTCAGGTTGATAGGTAAACCGGTGAACCGAGCGCAGCGGATGGTGGAGTCCCGCCGTCGCCTTGAAGGGCACGCGGGCTGCCGCACACAGCCGGATGAATTCGACCACGCTCTCTGGCGGGGGAAACTTGTCGGCCGTCTCGCCGCCAGCCCGGATCTTGGCTCTGCGTCCGCAGGCCGCTACCGCCGCAATGCACTCGCGGCAATTGGACAGCGGAATTTCGAAGTAGGCCGCGAGCTCTGCCGGGATGATTCCGGAAAGCCGTGTGATTTCGCCGGCATTCGCAACCTTCACCTCAACCGCCTCGACGATGGCCCTTCTGCCGGAGGCGGAGTTCTGAACTCTCGGATTGAATTCGCGAATGCGAGCGACATCGGCAACCGGATCGGAGCCAAGGAGGACAGACAGCCGCCAACTTGGAAATCCTGGCGTGGGAGTTAGCAATCCGGTAAACGCCTTTTCGAACTCGTCGAGCCGCGCGGCCGGAACGATAAAGCGTCCAAGAATCCAGTTCTGTTCCGATCGCGAATACGCGTCGTAGTTGGCCACGGCCGGCGCCATGGCGAGCGACGCAGGAGGAAATAACCCCGCATAGTCAATCAGGTCGCGCAGCAACACCGTGGTCGCATCGACCGCGTCTGCCGAATTTCGCGCCGCCTGTGATATCTCCAAAATCTTTACTCTCTATGAATTGTCTCCTGAGCGAAGCGAAGGACCTGCTTTCTTGTCGGTGCACCAGACAGCAGGTCCTTCGCTTCGCTCAGGATGACAAACCAATTTCAGGATGGCAGCCCAAACTCATTTCGCCGAACTTATCGGATCCAACATCAAACACTCGAGCCCTTGAACTTCTTTCGCAATCCCTGCCAGCACTCGAAGTACTGATGATCGAGTTGCGAGGTCTCGAGCGCAAACTTCGTCGGCTGGCAAACAAAGCGAGTCTCGAACATGAACGCCAAAGTATCGCCCAGGTAGACAGGCTTCAACTCGGCCTTGCTCGCTTTCTCAAAGGTTTCCGCGTCGGGTCCGTGACCCGCCATGCAATTGTGCAAACTGGCGCCGCCCGGCACGAACCCTTCCGCCTTGGCGTCATACTCCCCGCGGACCAGCCCCATGAACTCGTTCATGAAGTTGCGATGAAACCACGGAGGACGAAACGTATGCTCGGCGACCATCCAGCGCGGCGGAAAGATTACGAAGTCCACGTTGGCGGTTCCCGGAATCTCCGACGGCGAGGTCAGCACCGTGTAAATCGATGGGTCTGGATGGTCGAAACTCACCGTATTGATGCATTGGAAGTTCGCCAGATCGTACTTGTAGGGCACGTAGTTGCCGTGCCAGGCGACGACGTTCAGCGGCGAATGATCGATTGCCGCCGCCCAAAGTCTTCCCTGGAACTTGGTCACAATCCGGTAATCGCCTTCGCGATCTTCAAACGCCGCCACCGGAGTAAGAAAATCGCGCGGATTTGCCAGCCCGTTCGCGCCAATCGGTCCCAGATCCGGCAGACGCAGCAGCGCGCCATAGTTCTCGCAGACGTAACCGCGCGCCTGTTTCTCCAGAAGTTCGACGCGGAAACGAATGCCTCGTTGAATCACCGCAATCTCGCCGGGCCCGGCTTCGAGAACGCCCATCTCGGTGCGCAGCAGCAGCCGCCCCGTTTGCGGCACGATCAACATCTCTCCGTCGGCGTTGTAGAAAAAACGATCGGTCATCGAGGCGTTGGCGACGTAGATGTGAATGGCAACGCCGGCGTGAGTATGGGTATTGCCATTGCCCGCCATCGTGATCAGGCCGTCGACAAAATCAGTGCGTTCGGAAGGGATCGGAATGGGCGTCCAGCGCAACTGGTTCGGCGGCGTGGGAATTTCGTCGAACGGCGCGCTGCGCAGCCCTCCCAGGCTCATCGGTTCGAAGGGCTTGTGCGCGACCGACGGCCGCATCCGGTAGAGCCACGTCCGGCGGTTGACCGTGCGCGGCGCGGTGAATGCCGTGCCGCTCAGTTGTTCCGCGTACAACCCGTGCGCCACTTTCTGAGGAGAATTCTGCCCGCGCGGCAGCACACCTTCCACCGCCTCGCTGGCGAATTCGTTGCCGAATCCCGACTGGTAACGCAACCCAGTCTTCCCAGGCGCCTGTGCATTTGCGCTTTTTGTTTTCGCGCCCGCCATTTTTCCGCCAGCCATCGCCTACAGATTCCCCCGTCGAGCCTGCTCCATTTCGATCGACTCAAACAACGCTTTGAAATTTCCTTTGCCGAATCCTCGGCTACCCTTGCGCTGGATCACTTCGAAAAACACGGTTGGCCGATCCTCCACCGGCATCGAGAAAATCTGCAGCAGGTAGCCTTCCTCGTCGCGGTCCACCAGTATACCGAGCGAGCGCAAATCTGCCAGGGATTCCTCCACCGGGCCGACCCGTGAAGGCAGCGCGTCATAATAAGCGTCGGGAACGCGAAGAAAATCGAGCCCGTTGCGCTGCAACTTGCCCACCGTGTACACCACGTCCTTGCACTGCAGCGCGATGTGCTGCGCCCCCGCGCCTCCGTAGGCCTCGAGGTATTCCTGAATCTGGCTCTTGTTGCGCGCCGCCGCCGGTTCGTTGATGGGAAATTTCACCGAATGCGAATCGTCGGACATGACGATGCTCATCAGCGCGCTGTACTCGGTCGAAATATCCTTATCGTCAAAAGTAATGTAACGATGGAAGCCGAAGACGCGCGTGTAGTAATCGGCCCAGTACCGCATCTTGCCAAGTTCCACATTCCCCACAATGTGGTCGATGCGCAGAATGCCGCAGTCGTCCCCCGCGATTGGCGCCGCCGCAAACCCAGGCAGAAACGGTCCTTGGTAATCTTTATAGGAGATCAGCGAGTGGATCGTGTCTCCATAGGTGTGGACCGCGGCCCGGCGAACGGCGCCGTGTTCGTCCTTGAGGTCATGCGGTTCCTCGGCGGGCTGCGCTCCGCGACGGACCGCTTCGGCAAACGCCTGATCCGCGTCGTCGACTTCCAACGCAATATCGCGCACGCCATCGCCATGCTTTCGGATATGCTCCGCCGCAAGATCGTCCGGCGTCATGGGTGTCGTCAGAACAAAGTTCGCCTTGCCCTGACTGAGTGCATAAGAAGTTCGCTGGCGCTGGCCGGTTTCCAGTCCACAGTAAGCAACCTGCGAAAAGCCGAATCCCTTGCGGTAAAAGTAGGCCGCCTGCCGCGCGTTGCCCACCCAGAATTCGACGTGGTGTATGCGTTTCAGCTTGAGCGGATTTTCCATCCCAGTCCCCACCCCTCACATTTTATCGCTGCGCGGACGCGCCGCGACCGGCATGAAACTATCTGGAAAACGCGGGCTCCATCGGAGCCTCTTCGGCCGCCAGGCGATGCAGCCAGTGATCCCACTCGCTTGAAGCACCCGTCTTGGCGCGATCGAACGCGCTGCGGATCTTTCCGGTCACCGGCCCTGGCGCGCCTCGTCCGATACGGCTGCCATCCAGTTCCGCCACCGGCACTATCTCGGAAGCCGTGCCGCACAAAAACACTTCATCCGCCTGGCGCAGGTCCTCCACAGTGATGGTGCCCACTTCTACGTTGAATCCTTCCGCCACCGCCAGCTGAAGAATCGAGTCGCGTGTAATTCCCATCAGGATCGACGACTTTTCGTCATTCGTCCGCAGGGTGCGTCCGTTCACCACGAAGACGTTCGCGACCGCGGCTTCCGCCACCGTTCCCTCGATGTTAAGCAGGAGCGCCTCGTCGTAGCCGCGCCGCGATGCCTCCATCGTGGCCAACCGCGAATTCAGATACTGGCCGCATGCCTTGGCAGTAGTCGGCATCATGCTCGCATGAAACTTCCGGTAGGGAGACACGGTCAACTTCGCCCCGCGCCGACGGCTCTGTTCGCTGACGTGCGCCATGTGCGGCCAGGCCATGATTGCTGTTTCCGTCGATCCCTGCGCCCGAATGCCCAGGGTTTCCCCTCCCACATACGCCAACGGCCGGATGTAGGATTCGGTCAGCCGGTTGCGTCGAATCAATCCGCAGATCGCTTCCGTCAACTGCCCAGGCGTAAAAGGAATACGCATGCCATACACGGCGGCCGATTTGTAGAAGCGTTCAAGGTGAGCATCGAGGCGAAAGATCGCCGGTTCGCCGTCCACCGTATAGCTGCGAATGCCTTCGAACACACCCGTCCCGTAATGCAGAGCGTGGGTGGAGAGTGGTACGGTGCTCTCCGCCCAGGGCACGAATTCGCCGTTCATCCACGTCCATCGGATGTTTTCAAATGTCATGTTGATCGCCCCCTGGAGCCGAACTGCGCTGAGACTATTGTTGGAGGAAGCGAGGAATTCGTAAATGCAATACGTTAAGCTCGGTGCGCCGTTCCCTATATGTTCTAAAGTATAATAGCTATATGACTTTCGATAATGCAGAGCTGGATGGAACCGGCTGGCACATTCTCGAGGAGCTGCAACAGAACGGACGCATGTCGTTTGCCGAACTCGGCCGCCGCGTCGGTCTGACTCTTCCCGCCGTGGCCGAGCGTGTCCGCAAGATGGAAGACGCCGGTATCATTAGCGGCTTCCGCGCCGAGGTGAATCCCGCGAAAATCGGCCTGCCCATCGCCGCGTTTATCCGCATCAGCGTGGTTGGCGACGTCTTCGCGCGCATCGCCAAAGCCGTCCGCGATATGCCCGAAGTTCTCGAATGCCACCGCGGCACTGGCGCCGATTCCTTCACCCTGAAAGTTGCTGTCGAATCGGTGCAGCATCTGGAGCGCCTGATCGACAAACTGACGCCCTTCGGCACAACCTCGACTTCCATCGTTCTCTCGACTTTGGTCAAGCACCGATCTTTCATGCGCCGTACCCCTAGCGCCCGCAAGAGCGGTCGATAAGATTAAAAGCCTTGGGTGCAAGTCGGACTGGCGCACCAACGCCATGTTTCATGATTTGTCATCCTGAGCGGAGCAGGAACTTCACGAAGTGAAGTTTCTGCGGAGTCGAAGGACCCCTACTCCCGCACGCATTCTCGGAACAGTAGAGCTTCTTCGCTTGAGCGAGGCGAAGGACCTGCTTCCTGCGACGAACTGTCGAAACGCTCACCTTACTTCAATCGAAACCAATTCTCCCTGGTTCTTTCCCGCCGTCCGGTAGTTTACGGAAACCAGCCGGTTCTTCCACTCGCAGGAAAACTGATCCTCGCCAATTACCAACAGCGACTTGTAGTCCGAAGCATGCATCTTGTAAGTCGTCATGCCGCTCATAATCGTAACCGTGGCCTCAGGAGGCTTGGAGCAGTCGCTGCTCACGATTTTTCCTTTCAGAAATTGCACCGGCCCGGTTGCGCCCGGCTTGGGAGCCGCCGGTTTTGGCGCCGCGTCCGCATCTTCATCCTCTTCCGCGGACCTCGCGGTCACCGCGGGCGTGCTCGCCGCTCCCGCCGGTGCTGCGGTTTCGCCCGCTCGCTGCGGGTGCACCCCATATTTCTGCAGCATTTCTAAATCGTCCAACTGTTGTTTCGCCGCCGCCGCCGCCGCTCGATCCGGTCCCGCCTTCAGGCGCGTGAACACTTCCCGCGCCAGATCCCACTTCTTGCCCGCAACATAAATCTGTCCCAGGTTGAATTCGTACTCCGCATTGCGCGGCGCCAGCGTTATTGCTTGCCGTTGCGCTTCGAGCGCCGATTTGATTCCGCCGCCCTCCACCCGCGCCATCCCCAGCATGTTGTAACCGTCGGCTAACTCCGGGTACCAATCCGTAACCGCGCGCAGGTCTTGCATCATGTTCGCCAGCCCCTGCATCTCCTGCCGCGTCGCTTGCGCCTTCTGGTACTTCAGCGCCGAGCGGTAATACCAGATCCACGGGTCTTGCGGATTCAGTTCCGTCGCCTTCTCCAATTCGTCGGCGGCCGCATCGAATTTCTTCTGGCGAATGTCGTCCCACGCGAGCCCTCGATGCGCCGCCTCATTACCCTTAGGGTCCGCCGTCAACTGGTGCAGATCGCGCAGCGCCTGATCGCGATGCTCCGGAATGCGCGCCATCACGTCGCCAATCACGGCTCTCGCTTCCTCATCCCTTACCGGACTGACTGCCATCCCGATCTCGTCGGTATCGAACGGAACCGCGAAATGAACCGGCTGCTGAATGTCCGCCGGAATTTCAACCGGCTTCTTTGCCTGATCGAGCGCAACGCCAAGTCCGCCCAGCGATTTGAAATACGTCTTGACCGCACCTTCCATCTCTGCCGGCGACATATCAAAGGCCTGCACCATCGCCTTCTCCACCGGCACTTTCTGATTCAGGACTAAGTCAAAATAAGTCCCCGCCTCTGGCATCTTGTTCTTATTGAGCAGATAGTGGACCACCATCCATGACTGGGCGTAGTACAGCGTGTTGTGCGTTCCCTCGCGCGCGCCCGACCCGTCATGCTTCATCGTGAACAGGTCCACCATCGACAGCCATACCGGAGAACTTAGTAACTGCGTCAGCGACTGTAGCGTCTTCGGGTCGCGCCGCATTTCATCGAAGACGTCTTCGTGCCATTCGGGCGCCAGCTCCGGATCGCCTCCTATCTCCACTTGCTTGCCGATCTGGATCGACCCAAAGTATTCCGCCAGCCCTTCGTCGAACCAGCCCTGCGCCGGTGGATAGTTGAAATTCAAAAGATAATGCGCCAGCGGATGCGCCACTGCCCGCCAGGGACCAGCTTGAAAAAGATTCAGCACGATATAGACACGATCCGATCCCGGCACATAAAACCCGCCGGCCAGGCTCTGCTTCGCGGGAGCAACCATGCCATACTGCTGGTCGCTCTTGAGCGCAATGACGGTGACCGGCAACGGCATTTTCAACTTGCTTTTCAAAAGCAGTTGCCCGAAAACCGCCCGCATCTGCTCCATCCGCAAGGCCACTTCCCGTCCGCGCTTTTCGCCTGCATCCGTGAGCACGGAGAAATGCGCGGTATGTACATCGATCCACTTGGGCTCATCCCTGGCGAAAGCCTGCCGCGGAAAACAGCAAGCGACTACGAGACACAAAACAATAGCGACGCCGACGCCAAACCAGCGTGTCACGGTGGATTCCTTTCCCCCCAAAATGCTAGCACCTCCGGGCCTTTCGATTGCATCCAAACTCGTTGCCTAATCAAGGCGACGAGGCTCAACGTGAAAACATTCCGATTCCCTATCGCCGTGTGCACTTTGTTTTTAGCCGCCACCGTCGTCTCCGCCCAAACGCCGGCGGCTGACTCGACTCTGACCGCGAACCCTGTCTTCGAGAAGAACTGCGCCAAGTGTCACGGCAAAACCGCCGCGGGACGCCACCTCAGAGGCCCTTCGCTCGTCTCCGAAAAAATCACTTCCGCCCCCGAAGGCGACCTGCGCAACGCAATCGCCAACGGCAAGGGCCACATGCCTAAGTTCGCCGGCAAGCTTACCGCGGAAGAAATTGACGCGCTGGTCCAGCAGATCAAGTCCAGCAAATCAAAGCCCTAAACAAGAACTGAACATATGGAGAGACGGGCGTCTACGCCTCGTCGCCTTTTACCTTGGCCGCACCCCCGCACGCACGTTACACTTTTGTCCGTGACCTCGGCCCCTTCTTCCCGCCTCGCCTGGATCGACTGGATGCGCGGCCTCGCCTGCGTCCTGATGTTCCAGACCCACTGTTATGACGCATGGCTCGGCGGCGATGCCCGCAAGACCAGTTTCCTCACCGGATCGCAACTGCTGGGCACGCTGCCCGCGCCCCTCTTTCTTTTTCTGGCGGGAATTTCCTTTGCCCTGGTCACCGACAAACTTATTCGCAAGGGCCTGACCACGGCCGAAATCACCCGCACCATGGCCCGCCGCGGCGCCGAAATCCTCGCCTTCGGATTCCTCTTCCGGCTGCAGGAATTTGTCATCGCCTGGGGATGGGCCCCGTGGTCCGACTTACTCCGTGTGGACGTCCTGAACATCATCGGCCTGTCCATGATCCTGATGGCGCTGCTCTGCGGCGTAACGCTGCGAGTGTGGGGACGGGCGACCTCGCCCGTCCAAGCCGAGCAAAGCTCGGCAGTCGCTAGTGGCCACAGCACCTTCAGGTTCGCAATCATAGGCGCGGCGATCGCGACCGCGGCGCTGATCGCCTTACTCACGCCGCCTCTCCACACAACCTGGCGACCAAATTGGCTGCCTTGGCCGCTGGAATCCTACATCAATGGATGTCATAACCTGGGCGTTCCTCAAGGCTGGCTTTTCCCTCTGTTTCCCTGGGCTGCTTTCGCCTTCGCTGGTCTGGCTGCGGGGTTCATTCTCTTCAGCGACCAAGCTCGCAACCAGACCGCGAAAACACTGGGGACTTTCGCCGCTGTGGGAGTCGTCGCCATTCTCGCAGCCTACGGATTTGACCACTCGTCTTTCCATCTTTACTCCGTTTATAACTACTGGCACACCAGTCCCAACTTCCTGATGATGCGTGTAGGTCTTTTATTAGTGATCGCGTTACTGAGTTATGCCTGGTGCCGTTGGGGACTGGCAACCCGTGGCTTCAGCCCACTCATTCAATTAGGACAGACGTCGTTACTCGTCTACTGGGTCCACATAGAATTCGTTTACGGACGCTATTCCATTCTCTCCAAACGAGCCGAATCGATCTCCAGCGCCTCGCGGGGATTAGTAGAAATCACGTTGTTCATGCTAATCCTCTCCCTCCTCCGCACAAGAATCGATTGGAAGAGGATTGACTGGAAGAAGATCAACTGGAAAAGAATTAGTCGAAGAGTCCAACCGGTGGAGAGTTAGATCGTGTGGGGACGGGGCTTTGCCCCGTCCAGCCAAGCGTAGCTCGCACTGCTTGAGCTTCTCTGTTAACCGCGCCTCGCTCCGTTCGCTGACAACTGCACGATCGCGTTTCCCGCGAGCCTCAGCCCTATTCCCCAATTCTGACGTGCGCTGGTTCCATCGTTTCCGTAGCCGCTCACATACAAGGTGAAGTAAAAGCCTTCCCGCACTCCTCCCTCTTCCGCGAAGTAGCAGCGCCGCACGCAGACCTCCGCCGCCGACGGAGTCTCCGGCGCCCGCTGCAACAACGCCACCAGCTTCCGGGCAAACCGTTCGTGGGTGGATAAAGATAGGCGCGCATCAATATTAGAAAAGACCACGTCCACATAACTCGCGAACTTATGCGACGCAGCGTAGACTTCTTCTTCCGCGCTTAACTCCGAAGTCTCCCAGGCATCGCACTTCGCCGTCTCCACCATGCTCCGCGGCGAGTTCAGCGTCCTGAGAAACTCCCCCAGTTCGGGAAATTGTTCCGCCTCCTCGATCCGCGCCATCAACTCCGGTTGTCTCTTCAGGTCAACATAAGCCAGCTTGCCCGCAGGATCCTTCCACGGAAAATCCAGCACCGGATCTTCGCGGCCCAGCTCGATTGAGAAGTCAGCATCCATCGGAACCTGATTCATCAGAACTTGTCGATCGCGGCGAATCCAGCTGAGGCCGCAGGCAGCTGCCGAGCTTTGCTCGGCTTGGACGGGCGAGGGCGCCCGTCCCCACACGAGCATTAGAACCTGCGCAGGAAGTTCACGATCTCACGCTCCGCCCAATAACCATCCTCATCGCGACCGTTGCTGCCATTCCGGGTCTCGATGGGCGATCCGATAAACGCGCAGTGCCCGCCGTCCGCCGTCTCGACGAAGGTGATGTTCGGGTTTGACGAAACCTTCCGCCGCGTTTCCTGTGTGATGCGAATGAACGGATCGTTCGCCGCGTGCAAAACCAGCGCCGGAGCCGCGATCCGCTCGACCACGTGCGCCGCCGAAGCGCGATCATAGTAATCGTCGGCCCCGGTGAAGCCGCAATAGTAAGCCGTCACCTTGTCATCGAATTCGCGCAGGCTCCGGAGGCCGCGCAGGCGGCTCACGTCGAAGTGACCGGGAAAGAGGCGCGCTTTCTGCCGCATTCGACGGCGAAGGGCCCACAAGAAATAGGTTTCGTAAATCCGGTTCGCGGGTTCATGCAGCGCGTCCGCCGACGCCGCCAGATCAATTGCCGGACAGCACGCCGCGACGGCTCGAAACTGCGGAGGCGCTTGCGATCCCCACTCGCCGGCCAACTTCAGCACGATGTTGCCGCCCATCGAGAATCCGGCCAGCGCCAGGCGCGAAACGCCGTCGCGGGCGATGACCTCGCGCGCCACCGCCGCCACGTCGCTCGATAGCCCCGAATGATAGAGCACCGGCGCGAGCGCGTCGGTGCCGCCGCAATTGCGCTGGTTGTAGCGGATCACGTTCATTCCCGCGGCCAGCGCCTTTTCGGTGACGCCGAGCATGTACTGCGAGTCGCTCGAGCCTTCGAGGCCATGCACAATGAGGATGGTCAGGGCGCGGGCGCGATCCGCCTGCCAGTGGCAGTGGCACAGCACCTGGATGCCCGGCTCCACTTCGATCAGCCGTGCTTCGGGCGCTGGGGGCGTGAGCAAATGAAAACGTCGCGGGATCAGGAAGCTGGCAACCGTTTGCACGTGCCCGCCGCGCAACCAAGGGCGCGGCGTGAAAGGACGCGTCACTTGGTGTGTTTGCGAAGTACCCACTCCTTGATATTAAATATGATTTTAAATAGAACCCAGCAGTTTTCTTCGCGGAGTTTTCTTCATGCCCATCTTCGAGTACGTCTGCAAGGAATGCCATCACGAGTTCGAGGCCCTCATCTTCGGCAAACAAAAGGCCGAGTGCCCGAAGTGCCAGAGCAAGAAACTGGAGCCGCAGCTCTCCGTGTTCGCCGTTTCGGCGAAGAGTGGAGGGGCGAGCCAGCCGTCGTTCTCGGCGGGCGAGCCGGGGCCCTGCGGGTCGTGCGGGAACCCTGGTGGGCCGGGGGCCTGCTCGCTGCGAAACCTCGACTAAGTCTTTCAGAGCAAGTCCCCACGCCCTCAGGGGCTAAAGCCCCCGTTTTTAGTGGCCGGTACGGCACGGCTGAAGCCGTGCCCTTCCCAAAACCCAGCGTTGCTCACCAGTCTGAGACGGGGCAAGCCCCGTCTCTACACGAGTTTTTCCGCAGCCTGTGAAGCCGTGCCCTTCCCAATACCATTTATGCGACGAGTTGTAGCTGCGAGCGATGGAACCGAGCCACCGATTTCCCCTAATCAGCGGTCGCAATCAAGGTAACTTCAGGAACGCTGGATGTGTAACTGATGTGATCTTCCACGGGGAAGCCTTCCTGGTTATGATTCGCTTGAATCATCGAGGCGGCATCGTGGGGCGGCAAATGCTTCCCCAAAGTTTATGAAATGGCGGGGACCGGATAGGCCAAAGCCGAACGGCACCCATCGGCCAACTAACGTGGATTCACGTGGCCGGTTCCCACCTTTCTTTCTTCGTTAAGAAATCCGGCAAAAACTTCGTTCGATAAGAGACGGCCACGCGCGGTGAGGCGCAGAATTGTGCCTTTGTGTTCGAGCAGGCCGTCGTGCAGGCATTGGTGGATTGCCGAATCCCAGGCCGCGATGGCATCCACACTAAATTCTTTGCGAAGACATTCGAGGTCGATACCCCGGTTCAGGCGCAGACCGAGGAAGAAACTTTCTTCGATTGCAGCCTGCGCGGAAACCGGCATGACCGTATGCGGCGCGCGATTCATGTAGGCTTCGAGCGACTCGGGGGCTGCGAAGCGGATCGCCTGGTGATGATCGGCGGCGAGGAACGAGTGCGCATCGACGCCGAAACCAACGTAGGGCTGGCGGGTCCAATATTTCAAATTGTGGCGCGATTCGTTATTTTGCGCCGGTGAGGCGGCGCGGGCAAAGTTGGAAATTTCGTACTGCACAATGCCCACCGCGGTAAGCATCTCGCACGCCTGTTGGTAGAAATCGGCGGTCGCGTCGTCGTCGGGCACAAAGTGGGCGTGGTAGCGGGAGCCGCCGGCGATCAGCTCCCGGCCGAGGCGCGAGTCATCATCGACTTCGAGCATGTAAACGCTGACGTGGGGTACGCCCGCCGCAATCGTCTCTGACACGGAGAAAGCCCAGCTCTCCGCCGTCTGGTGCGGCAAACCGGCAATCAAATCGATGTTGAGATTGGCGAGTCCCGCCTTACGCAACCGGTCAATTTCTTCGAGGACGGTCGAGCGCTTGTGCAACCGCCCAACGGACTGCGCTTCTTGATCGACGAACGACTGCACGCCCAGACTCACGCGGTTCACGCCGCATTCGAGTAAGGTCCCGATCAGCGCTGGCGTGAGCGTGCCCGGAGCGCATTCGACGGTGACTTCGGCATCGGGCGTAACCGCAAATTGGCCGTGCAGGGCCGCGAAGATGCGGAGCAACTGCGAGGCATCGAGGATTGAGGGCGTTCCGCCGCCGAGATAGATGGAGTCGGCGCTGTCATCGAGCGTACATCCCAGTTCCGACGCGAGTTGGCGCGCGCCGGCGATATCTTCGAGCAGGCGGGCGACGTAGTTTTCGTAGGCGGACTTTGAAAAGACGTCAGAGGCGAAGTTACAGTAGCTGCACTTGGTCCGGCAGAAGGGAACCGAGATGTAGAGGCCGAGGGGCATGCTCTTTCATGGCTATTCTATGGGACTGGCCTCCGGCAGGTTGCCTGAACGTCGCTTAGAATAGAGCGAAGGGAGTCAGAACTGTGACGAGCGCAAATCCGAGCAATGAGACAGTTAATGTTCTATGTGAGCACTGCGGCCAGACGTTTTCCGCCTTCCTCCACGAAATGGCCGAGAGGAATGCCAAAGTGGTGTGCCCGAATTGCCGCGAAGGCGACTGCAGGCCCGCCAAGGCCGAGCCGAGGGCAGCACGAACGGTTAAGACGCGTACGCCCAAGAAGATTATCTAGCACGCCTCGATCGATTCCAATCCTAGTCAACTCGCCGGGCGAAGGTGCATGTTAGCCTTTCACGGGAGGCGTTCGCATTGATCAGCCGGGTTTTCAAAGCATTTCAATATCGCGATTTCCGTCTGATGTGGTTTGGCGCCTGCACGTCGAGCATCGGCACCTGGATGCAGATCGTGGCGCAGGGCTGGCTGATTTACCGACTCAGCCACTCGGCATTCCTGCTGGCGCTGGATCAGTTTCTCGGCGGTATTCCCATCTTTCTTTTCTCTCTGATTGGCGGCGTGGTGGCCGATCGCGTGGAGCGCCGGAAAATTCTGCTCGCCTCGCAGTACGTCCAGATGGCGAGCGCCGGCCTGCTCACCATTCTGGTTGCGACCGGACTGGTCCACGTGTGGCACATTCTTTGCCTTTCCTTTGTTTCCGGCTTCGCTCAGGCGTTTGGCGGTCCGGCTTACCAAGCGTTGATTCCCACGCTGGTGGAAAAAGAAGACATGCCGAATGCCATCGCTCTGAATTCGATCCAGTTCAACGTCGCCGTGATGGTGGGTCCAGCACTCGCCGGCCAAGCGCTCGCCAAGCTGGGCGAGAAGTGGTGCTTTGGACTGAACGCGCTTTCTTTTCTGGCGCCCATCGTGTCCTTGTCGATCCTACGATCCCGATTCCAACCGCTGAAGGCCACCGAATCGATGTTCACAAGCCTGAAGCAGGGCATTCAGTTTGTTCGGAAGCAGCATTCAATGGAAGCGTTGATTATCCTGGCGTTCTTAATGACCGGTCTGAGCATGCCCTTGCGCACCTATCTTCCGGTATTCGTGAAAGACATCTTCCATCGCGGGCCGGAAACGTTCGGCAATCTGCTCGCGCTGATGGGATTCGGTTCGATTTGTGGCTCGCTGACCATCGCGTGGGCGGGCAACATAAAAAGGAAGGGGCGGGTTGCCCTCTTCGCGCTCGCCTGCCTCGGCACGGGGATTGCGGGATTTGCGCTTTCGAAGTTTTTGCCGCTGAGCTACATCTTCCTGGTGCTGGTCGGCGCCTCGATGATGGCGGTTTTTGCCACAGTGAATTCCCTGGTGCAGTTGATTACCACGAACGAAATGCGCGGGCGCGTTATGAGCGTGTATAACTTCGCCTTCCGCGGCGGCATGCCGATGGGGAATCTGTTGTCGGGATGGCTGGTCCCGTTGTTCACGGCGCCCATCGTGCTCAGCGTGAACGGATTTCTGCTCATCCTATTGGCTTTTTATTTCCTGTTCGTGCAACGGCAGCTCGCCGCGCGCTGAGAGGTATTGGACATCTCTAAGTGTGGTGGCGGGCTTCGTCCACTTACGCGCTAACTTAGGCAGAGATCCTTCCGGTTAGCGACAAACCGGAAACTATCGTCGCAACTCAGCCGTTCACCTCAGCAACTCGTCAACGATGGCTTCGACGTGAATGACGGTTGTATCGAGAAAGTCGATACCCGGACTGCCGGAGTCGCGCAAGAGTAACGGAAGTTCCGTGCCGGCGAGGACTAACGCTTCAATGCCGTCTTCGTCCCTCATCCTTTGCGCAATGTTCAGAAGCTTCGTTCTGGTTTCCGGCAAAAATCGGTTATTGAGCAGTTCGCCGACGTACTTCCGGTGAATGAATTCCCGCTCTGACTCGTTTGGTCGAACCACGGCGATCCCTGCCCGCTGGAATTCCTCCGGGTAGAAGCTTGCTCGCATAGTAAATCCCGTTCCAAACAGGCCCACCTTCTTCAGGCCGAGCGCCTTGGTGTGATCACAAGTGGCACGCACGATGCTGAGAAGAGGGATAGCCGAACGACGCTGGACCTCGTCGAACACGAGATGCGGCGTGTTCGCGGCGATGAAACCAAAGTCTGCGCCTGCAAGCACCAGCAACTCCACACCCGCGGTCAGATAGTCGGCCAACTCGCCAAGCCGCCCAGCATCGAGCAGCGCGATGCCCTTATCAACGTCGAGGCTGTTGATGACGACGTGGGGATATCCCCCATCCGGCTTGAGGGCGCGAAAGCGGGCAATGATGGAGCGGTAGTAATCAATCGTAGATTCAGGCCCAAGCCCGCCGATCATTCCTGAGGTTCGCATGTTACCGGCAAGAGATGCGCGGCGGGCACTGTAGGATTCGACGATAAGGGCCCGTCATATCACGCCTTAAAGCTCTGGTGGGGCTCCGCCCCGCTTACGGGGCAAAGCCCCGTCACCACGCCACCTTGTCCTGAAACTTATCCATCTTCGGGGCCCATCCGGCCATCTATTTAGGTTGACGCTTTTGCGATAAGCTTAGAACTTGTGTTGTCTCATCAATGGTTTTCAGAACAAGCGGCGAGGCCCTCAGGGGCTAAAGCCCTCGCTCTTATTGGCCGGTAGCGGCACGGCTGAAGCCGTGCCCTTCCCAGAACCGTTTATGAGATGAGTTCTAACCAGGATCTATCACGGATTTAATTTTGTCTTGCGCTACCCATGTCCTCTAATCAGGAAGAAGAAGTATTAGGCAAAGCGTACGACGGCCGGCTGATGCGGCGGTTGCTTACGTATCTGCGTCCGTACAAGCTGCACGTGGCGGTGGCGCTCGCGGCGATCATTCTGAAGTCCGGGCTGGACGTGCTGGGGCCGTTCCTCACCATGATCGCCATCGACAAGTACCTTGCCAAGTCTGCAAATTCGCATTCCTGGATTGGCGACCGGCTGAGCAGCGCTCCTCTGACGGGCATCGCGCAGATAGGCGGACTCTATGTTGGGATTCTGGTTCTCACTTTCGTGCTGGAATTCGTCCAGACTTACCTGATGCAGTGGACGGGGCAGAAAGTGATGTTCGATCTGCGCCGGCAGATTTTCCGCCATTTACAGCATATCCACGTCGGCTTTTTCGACAAGAATCCGGTGGGGCGGTTGGTCACGCGCGTAACCACCGACGTCGACGCGCTCAATGAAATGTTTACGGCGGGAGTGGTGTCGATTTTCGAGGACGTGTTCGTGCTGGCCGGCATTATCGCCATCATGATGAATACGAACTGGAAGCTGGCGCTGATCACCTTCGCCGCGCTGCCGCTGATCGTGTACGCGACCAAGATCTTCCGCGACAACGTGCGCGATTCCTACCGGCGCATCCGCACCGCCATCGCCCGCATCAATTCGTATCTGCAGGAAGCGGTCTCGGGGATGCTGGTCTTGCAGCTTTTCAATCGCGAGAAGCGCGCCTTCCATAAATTTTCTGACATCAATGCTTCGCACATGGAGGCGTTCAAGGACGCCATCCTCGCCTATGCCGTGTATTACCCGGTGGTCGAAGTGCTGTCGTCGATCGCGGTCGCCAGCATCGTCTGGTTCGGCGGAACTGAAATCATCCGGCACGTTGGCGTCTCCAGCCTGGCCATTGAGAAAGGCCAGCTGCATCTGCTGGCGATTCCGATGTCGCTCGGCGTGCTGGTCGCGTTCATGCAGTACGCGCAGCGCTTCTTCCGACCGATTCAGGATCTGAGCGAGAAGTACAACATCCTGCAGTCGGCGATGGCGGCGGGGGAGCGCGTATTCAGGCTGCTGGATACGAAGATTGAAGTAACCTCGGCGGCAGTAACGCGGCAGCCGCAAGGGCCGGGGAGGATTGAATTTGATCATGTGTGGTTTGCCTACGGGACTAAGCTCGCGGCAGAAAAGCCTGCCGACTCTTCGAGTCGGCCTGGACGGGCGGGGGCGCCCGTCCCCACACCGGCACTTGCTCTCACACAAACCACCGAGCCGGACTGGGTTTTGCGCGATGTCAATTTTGTGCTTGAGCCGGGCGAGACGATTGCAGTTGTCGGGCACACTGGGGCAGGGAAGACTACGCTGATCTCGCTGCTGATGCGTTTCTACGATGTGCAGCGGGGAGCGATTCGCATCGATGGAGTGGATATTAAAGAGATGGATCTGGACGACCTGCGCGGTCGTTTCGGCGTTGTATTGCAGGATCCGTTTCTGTTCAGCGGCACGGTTGAGGGCAACATCCGGTTGGGGACCGCGCGCATTCAAGATGCAGACGTGGAACAGGCCGCCGAGGATGTCAATCTCGCGGACTTCATCCGAACCTTGCCCGGAGGATTCAAAGAAGCGGTGCGCGAACGCGGCTCGACGCTTTCGACCGGACAGAAGCAGTTGATCAGTTTCGCACGGGCGCTGGCGCACAATCCAAAGATTCTGATTCTCGACGAAGCGACTTCGAGCGTCGATACGGAAACCGAGTTCCGGGTGCGCGACGCGCTCAACCGCATGGTGGAAGGGCGAACGGCGCTGATCATCGCGCACCGGCTCTCGACGATTCAGCGGGCCGACAAAATCATCGTGATGCACAAAGGCCAGGTCCGCGAGATGGGATCGCACCAGCAACTGCTGGCCCAGCGCGGCATTTACTACAAGCTCTACCAACTGCAATACAAGGATCAGGAGATGCCGGCGGGGGTTCCCCCGGTCACGGCGAATGCGGACGACTGAACGCCGCTCCACCTGCCCCGTTACAATGTGACCCGTGCGTATCCTGATCTCAGCCGGCGAAGCCTCGGGCGAAATGTATGGCGCGCAGTTGATTGAGGCGCTGCTGCGGCTGGCGGAGCTTCGCTCCGCTGGACGGCCGGGGGCGGCCGTCCCTACGCAAGCCTTGCAGCTTGAATTCTTCGGCGCGGGCGGGGAACGCATGGCTGCGGCTGGCTGCGAGATTGTTGTCGATGCTAAGGATCTTGCGGTTGTTGGCATTACCGAGGTTCTGAGCCGTCTGCCTAAGATTCTTGGGCTTTATCGGAAATTGATTCGCGCAGCGGATGAGAAACATCCGGCGCTGGCCGTCGTCATCGACGCACCGGCTTTTAACTGGCGCGTGGCGCGGCAGATGCGCCGGCGCGGCATTCCGGTCGTTTACTACGTCTGCCCGCAGTTCTGGGCCTGGCGGCAGGGGCGGGTGAAGTTGCTGCGCAAGTACGTCGACAAGGCGCTGGTGATTTTTCCCTTTGAAGAAAAGTTCTATCGCGACCGCGGAGTGGACGCGACTTTCGTGGGACATCCCCTCGCCGACCTGCCCGCTCCGGCCATTTCTCGCGAAGCGTATGCAGCCGCAAACCAGCTCGACGCGGCGAAGGCCTGGATCACGGTGATGCCGGGCAGCCGCCGGAAAGAAGTGCGCATGAACCTGCCGACGATGCTGGAAGCGGCCGATCGCCTGGGTGGTGGTTATGAATTCCTCTTGCCGGTGGCGCGCACGCTGGACTCATCGTTTCTCCGGGAATTAATTTCGGCGCCGACGCAGACGCGGCGAGCCGCGTCTCTACAGCGGAAGGTTCACCTCGTCCCCGAGGCGCTTCCCGCGCTCTATCATTCCCGCGCCGGGATCGTGGCCAGCGGCACGGCTACGGTCGAAGCTGCCATCATGGGCACTCCGTTCGTGATGGTGTACCGCGTATCGGCTTTAACCTATGCGCTCGGTAAGCCGCGGGTGAAGGTCCCTTACTTTGCGATGGTTAACCTGATCGCGGAGGAGGAGGTCGTCCCCGAACTGGTGCAGCACAAGTTCACGGCGGAGAACATCGTCACCGAGATGAACAAGATCATCCCCGACGGCGAGCCGCGGACACGCATGATCGAGCGACTGGGGGCGGTGAAGGGGAGGCTGAAGCGGGGGAGCGGAACGGGCGCGCATCCTTCGGAAACGGCGGCGGAAATCATATGGACGGAAATCAGCCGAAAATGATGCGGTAAGTCAAAGGCCGCGGGCGGGGGCGCCCGCGCTACACGAAACGTCAACAAATTGTCCTAACCCTTGTCCTCCCAGCATCTTTTGCGGGAAAATCAACATCTTAGAATCTGAAGCCCTGCCAGGAGACTCTACTTGAAGCTTTGCCACTTTCGACCGGCGTGCCAGGCGCTTGGTGTGACTGTTGTCTTTGTTCTGTGTCTGATTGCGAGCCGGCCCGCGCGGGCGGCCGAGAAAGCGCGCCTCCGCGTAGACGACTACCAAATCGACGTCGAACTCCTGCCGCAGACGCACAAGCTCACAGCCCGCGCCACGGTAAAAGTCACGGCGCTCGAAGACCTCAACGTGGCTTCGTTTCAGCTGAACAACGCGCTGCGCATTACCAAGCTTACGGACGCCAACAACAAAGCACTCACTCCGGAGCGCAACACCCAGGAGTCGACGGTGCGTTTCGCGCTCTTGAGCGGCATTGCCAAGAACGCGAGCACCACCTTTTACTTCGAATACGAAGGCACGCTGGAGAACGCCGACGACAGCCCGGTGCCGGGATTGAAGCTCGCCTGCGTCGGTCCTGACACCAGTTATCTGCTTTATTCCGGACTGTGGTTTCCGGTCGCGGGATACGGCGTCAATCGCTTTACGTCCACCATCAACGTGACCGTCCCCTCGCACATGGTGGTGATCGGCAGCGGGAAAGAGCCGTCCGCCACCGCGGCAACCTCAACTCCAAAACCGGCCACGACCGCGCTGGCCAACACCAAGACCTTCAGCTTTCGATGGGACAAGCCGAGTTTTCCGGGCACGATCATTGCCGGCACGTTCCAGGAATTCAAGAGCGACGAAGCGGGCCTCGATCTGCAGGTATTTTTCAAGCCTAATAAGAAGGACTTGGGCGCCGAGTACGCATCGACCGCGGTCAAGGCGTTTACCTTCTTTGTTACGCAGTATGGAACCGCGCCTTCGACGCGGTTGAAAATCGTGGAACTCCCGGATGACACGGTGCCCTCGGCCTGGGCGCCTGAAATCGCGGCGCTTTCGAGCCGCGCGATCACCGAAAAGATCAACTACCGCCTGCTGGCCAATACCATTGCCCATCAGTGGTGGGGCGTCTCGGTGAGTCCCGCCGCGAAAAGCGACTGGTGGATCAGCGACGGCTTCTCGCGCTACTCCGAAGCTCGCTACGTGGAGAGCGCGGCGGGCCAGGCGGGGCTCGAGGAGATGGTGAAAGACATGTCGGTGGGAGCGCTCGCCTATGACAGCGTGCCGCTTTCCAGCGCCGCCAAGCTCGACGAGTTTTCTCCCGAATTTCAGTCGCTGGTGACTGACAAAGGCGCCATGATCCTGCACATGCTGCGCTGGGTGGTGGGCGAAACCAAGTATCTGAAGATCATGCGCGATTTCGCCACGAAATACGCGGGCAAGTCCGCCAGCACCGACGATTTCCGCAAGCTCACCGAATCGGTGTACGGCCAGAAGCTCACCTGGTTCTACTCGCAGTGGATGGATTCTACCGGCGCCCCCGAGTTTAAGGCCAAGTACACGATCTACCGGTTGGGCAACAACAAAGGCTTCCGGATCGTCGGCGCCATCAGCCAGGACCTGGATCTATTCCGCATGCCGGTGGATTTAAGAGTCGATACCGACGGAAAAACGGAAGAAAAACGCATTGAGGTGGTGGGCACCAATTCTCCGTTTTCGGTGGAAACCTTTGGACGTCCGCGACGGATCTCGATCGATCCCGACAACCGGGTGCTGACGAACTCCTCCGACATCAAGCTGCGATCGTCGATCGTGCGCGGACAGGGCCTGACCCAGCAAGGCGACCTGGCCGGAGCATTGAGCGAGTTCAACAAGGCGCTCGAAGTCAACAAGAACAGCTCGCTCGCCCACTACCGTATTGCCGAAGTGTTTTTCCTGCAGAAAAACTATCAGGCGTCGGCGAACGCATATCGCGAGTCGCTGAATGGCGACGGCGAGCCGCGATGGACCGAAGTCTGGAGCCATCTGCAACTGGGCAAGATTTTCGATGTAACCGGCCAGCGCGAGCGCGCTGTCAATGAATACCGGCAAGCCCTCCAGACCAACGACAATACCCAGGGCGCGCTCGACGAAACCCGCCGCTACATGCAAAAGCCCTACGAGCGGGAAAAGGGGAGCTAGACACTGGGACAAGGCGATTAGGGCGTAGGAAGCGAGTAGCGCCGGTACCTTCGGCTCGCTCAGGGCAGGCTCCCAGCCGCCGGGACGGCGGGGCTAGGTCTTGACCGGTCAGCGAGCGGCGCGTACAGTTTTTACACAGGGGTGAGGAGTTTTCATGTCGAGCGAAGCCAGCAAATATTTGAAATTTGGTTCGGTGACCGTGTTGATTCTCGTTTCGCTCGCCTATCTTGCCTACACCGGCGTGCAGGATAGCAAAAGCTACTATGTCACCATCAAAGAATTGAACGGCATGGGAAGCGAGGCTTATTCCAAGCGCCTGCGCGTGGCCGGAAACGTGGTACCGGGCTCGATCAAGCGCTCTGGAACCCGCGTGGACTTCCTGCTGAAAGAAAACGATCTGACGCTGCCGGTTTCCTATACCGGGACCGAAGCTCCTCCCGATACTTTCAAGGACGACTCGCAAGCTTTGGCCGATGGCAGTTTCGGACGCGATGGCGTCTTCCATGCCAAGCAACTGCAGGCCAAATGCGCGTCGAAGTACGCACCGCAGCCCGGAGCTACGCCGGGCACTGAGCCGACGAAGAGCATGTCGCAGAACCAGGGTTCGGGATCGAGCGGAATGACGAACTAACTCTGAGCGCCAGGGGTGCGAGTAAGATACTGCGCAGTTCGCAATTCACTAAATTTTGTCATCGTGAGCGAAGCGAAGGACCTCTGCATTTCTGCTGACGCAGGCGAAAAGCAGGTCCTTCGCTTCGCTCAGGATGGCAAGTCATTTTACTTACTCACAGGTTACATACAGCACAGGCTGTTAACCCTTTGACTGAAACCGCGCCCGTTACCGCCCCCGTCATCACGGTCTCGAACCTGATCAAGCAGTTTGGCCGCTTTGCCGCGCTGCGCGGCGTTACCGCAGAATTTACCGGGGGCAAACTCTACGCCATTCTCGGCGATAACGGCGCAGGCAAAACTACATTGCTGCGCACGCTGGCGGGATTGAACCAGCCGTCGAGTGGTGCGGTCACAATCCTTGGAGCCAGCAAGTTTCACGACATCTGCCAGCAGGTCGGCTACATGGCGCATCCTTCTCTGCTCTATGACGAGATGAGCGGGATAGAGAACCTCGAATACTTTGCCCGGCTCTACGGGATCACCGACGGCACGCGCTGCGCCGAGGTCATCCGCGCGGTCGGTCTTGATCCCCATCTCCTCCGCCCCGTCGGGCAGTATTCGCAGGGCATGCGGCAGAGAATGTCGCTGGCGCGGGCTTTACTAAACGACCCCAAAATCCTTCTGCTCGACGAGCCCTTCTCGAATGTCGACCTGCATTCCGCGGCGGAGATGGTGCGCCTGCTGGCGGGCACTCGCGATCAGGGCAAAACGATCTTCGTCGTTACTCACCAGGCCTCGTTGCTTGAGGGTGCGGCCGACGAGTTCGTCTGGATGGAAGCGGGCAAGATTGTCGCGCGCACGCGGGAACTGAAACGGCCGGAAATTCCGGAAACGGCTGTTCGGGGAAACCCAAGATGACCGCGCCGACCGGCATCACCCGCGCCACGCTGTTCAAAGACCTACGCCTGGAGTGGAGGTCGAAGGACGCCATCAACTCCATGCTGTTTTTTTCTCTGCTGGTGGTGGTGGTGTTCGCTATTTCGTTCGATCCGACCGCCGAAGAATCGCGCCAGATCGCCAGCGGGCTCATTTGGGTGGCCTTCCTGTTCGCGGCGGTGGTGGCGCTGAACCAGACCTGGGCGCGCGAACTCCGCAACCAGGTGCTCGACGCCTATCGGGTATCGCCCGCTCCGGCGAACTCGCTGTTCATAGCGAAGACGCTGGGCAATTTTGTGTTTGTCAGCGTGCTGGAAGCGCTGATGACTCCGCTGTTCATCGTGTTTTACCGGTTGCGGGCGCTGGGCCCGGTCTGGCAACTGATGGTTGTTGCGGTGCTCGGGACGTGGGCGCTGGTGGTGAACGGAACTTTTTTTGCGGCGATGTCGATCCGGACGCGCAGCCGCGAGATCATGCTGCCGCTGCTGCTGTTCCCCATCTCGATCCCGGCTCTTCTCGCAATGGTGTGGGCCACGACCGCTATACTCAACGGCGAAGGCGCGCGCGTCTGGATGGCATTGCTTGTTAGCTACGATCTGGTGTTTACTACGGTGTGTCTGCTCTTGTTTGAGACGGTGTTGAACGCGGAATGAGAGTATTGAGTCATTGAATCATTGAGACATTGAGTCATTGCTTCCAAGCGGCATGATGACTCAATGCTTCAATGATTCAATGTCTCAATGACTCAATGAAATGAAAAGAGCCTTCCCCATCCTCGGCGTCCTGACCGCGCTGCTGTTGAGCTACGCGCTCTACGCAGCGCTGATCAAGGCGCCCACCGAGCGCACTATGGGCGACGTGCAGCGGATTTTCTACTACCACGTGCCTTCGGCCTGGACGGCGTTCCTCCTCTTCTTCATCAATTTCGGAGCTTCGGTTGTCTATCTGATCAAGCGCCGGCCGGCTGCCGATATCGTGGCGCTGGTCAGTGCCGAGGTCGGCGTCGTTTTCTGCACTGTGGTGCTGATCACGGGGCCGATCTGGGCGCGTCCGGTTTGGGGCATCTGGTGGACGTGGGACATGCGGCTGACCTCGACCCTGGTGCTGTGGCTCATCTACGTGAGCTATCTTTTTCTGCGCCGCTTCTCCTCCAGCGGACAGACGCCTTTACTCGCGGCCGCCCTGGCGGTCCTGGGCGCGCTTTGCGTGCCGTTTGTTTATTTTTCGATCTGGTTTTTCCGCACCCAGCATCCGCAGCCGGTCATGGGCGGAGGCGGATCGATCGATCCGCGCATGTTGCACGTGCTGCTCATCAACTGGCTGGCGTTTTCCTGCTTTGCATTTCTGGTGTGCTGGTCGCGCTATCGTCTGGAAAAATTGCAACGCGACGTCGACCAGGCCCATGCCCTGGAATCGCTGCTCGATCCTCGCGGGAGTGGGAGATGAAGATGAGCGAAAACCCCTACCTGTTTGCCGCCTACGCCGTCACCTGGATCATCCACATCGTTTACCTCTCGACGATCGTTTCGCGCTATTCGCGCCTCAAGCAGGAGATCGAAGCGCTGAAGAAGAAGTAGTTGTAGAGACGCGGCTTGCCGCGTCTCTCCGTCCCACGCTGCAATGCCTCGGGTTAGCCTGAGCCGCGGCAAGCCGCGTCTCTACATATGTTTTTCCTGGTTTGCCTGAGGGCAGGTCTCAGGTTGTGGTTTTTCACTCTCTGGGATTCCTGACAACTTAGGCTCGCAGCACGGAACGCCGTCCTTGCCCTGAGAGACGGCGCAGCCGATCTCCATGATCTCTTGCAGCTTGCGGCGGGCGCGGTGAAGACGGATCTTGATCGTGCCCACGCTCTCGCCCAGCAGTCCCGCGATCTCCGGAGCGGTGAGGGAATGCGCTTCGTGCAGCAGAATGACGGCACGGTAGCTGTCGGAGAGAAAATCCAGACAGCGCTGCACGCATGCCCCGGTCTGGTCGCGCTCGGCAATCTCGAGCGCCGAGGGCAGACCCGATGGCACCGAGTCTACCGCGCGCAATCCTTCTTCCCCGTCGAGCGAGACGGGTGAACGATGCGCGACGCGCTGGCGCAGCCGATCGAGGCATGCACGGGTAGCAATGCGGTACAGCCAGCCGCGAACCGCATTGGGATCGCGCAGCGAGTCGCGATGGGAGTACGCGCGCAGGAACGTATCCTGAGTAAGATCCTCGGCTTCGGATGGGTCGTGAACCAGACTCAGAACGTAGCGATAAATGCGGTCGTGGAAGGCGTTGAAGAGGCTGCTTGCTTCCTCTGTTGAATCCATAGGCCGCGCCTCAATTTCCATTGTAGCCCCCTGGGAACCACGCTTCGCTCGTGTCGTCGACCGCAGGTGTCAGGTCTCAGGTCTCAGGTCTTAGGTTCCAGGCCCAGCGTTGCTGATGGAACTCGTAGCTTGACTCTGAGACCTGACACCTGAGACCTGACGCCCAAGACCTAAGACCTAAGACCTAAGACCTGCGCCCGGTTTTCCTTGCAACCATTTGACCCGCTTTTGGCTTCTCACTATCCGGCCCACAGTGTCTGCCCCGCTTGACAGCGTATCTGTTGGATGTAAAAGTATTTGTTTGGTTCAATCCCAGTATTCTGGTGACAGGTACGCATCCGCTTCCTAAGGGCGTCGAGCCGCAGCGGTGTTTGTGTGCCATTCTTGTTCTCACCCCACGAAATTGGGAAATTGGAGGAGCTTCGTGAATCGGAATTGCCCTGTGTCGGTAGGAGGTTCGGTGAGACGTTCGGTGGCAGAAAAAGAAAAAAAGACCGGAAATGGGATGAAAGCCGCTCTTCTGGCGTCGGCCATGCTGGCCACTGCGGGCGTCGCGCTTTATTTTGGAACCGCGGCGCATGCTGTTAAAGCCGGCGGCCCTGAGCCTTCCGCCCAAAAGACGCTGGCGTCCACGCCCTCTGCGAGGGCGATCTCACTGCCGCTGTTCTTCGAACCCAACCAGGGTCAGACCGCTCCTCAGGTCAAGTTCCTGGCGCGCGGCACCGGCTACGGACTGTTTCTGACCGCCGACGAGGCGGTGCTCAATCTTCACCGACCATCTCCCGCCCCGCGGACCGCAACCGTCCCGCGTCCTGTTTCCAGTTCCGTGATCCGCATGAAGCTTGAGGGGGCCAATTCCGCCGCCCGCGTCTCGGGCGCCGAGCCGCTCCCCGGCAAGAGCAACTATTTCATCGGCAATGATCCCTCCAAGTGGCGTCAAAACATTCCGCAATACGCGCGCGTGGAGTACAAGAGCGTCTATCCCGGCATCGACCTGGTTTACTACGGCGACCAGGGACAACTGGAATACGACTTCCAGGTTGCGCCCGGCGCCGAACCAAGCCAAATCGCGCTGAGCTTCCAAGGCGCGTCCACCCGCATTGAGTCGGGCGACCTGATGCTCTCGACAGACCAGGGCGAGGTTCGCTTCCATGCTCCGCGCGTCTACCAGCAGAACGGGAACGACCAGAAAACGGTTTCAGGTAGTTTTCGCCAGCTCGCCGACAACCGAATCGGCTTCACCCTCGGAGAGTACGACCACAGCCGCGAACTGATCATCGACCCGGTCCTGAGCTATTCGACCTATATCGGCGGCAGCAACGGCATTGAGAGTTTCGTTAACGTGGCGGTCGATTCCGCGGGCTTTATCTATCTCGCCGGCGCCACCACTTCCAACGATTTTCCCCCGGCGACCGCGCCTCCGGCGCCGTTGCAGCCGACGCTTGCAGGCAAGCAGAATATTTTTGTCGCCGTGATCAATCCGAGCCCGCAGCCCGGCAACCCACAGCTGATTTACGCGACTTACCTGGGAGGTTCCGAAACCGACTTTCCCGCTGGCATCGCCCTGAGCACCAACCTGGACCAATTCACCACAGGCATCGACATCTACGTTGCCGGCACGACCTCGTCCCCGAACTTCCCCAGCGATACTTCCGGTTCGAGCGGGCTGGCTCCGTTCCAGGCGGGGCCGCCGACTGACCCCGGGAACCACGGCTTTGTCACCCGGCTAAACGTTCCGACGTTCGGCACGCAAGGCACCTCGACCACGCTGCGCTACTCCACCTACCTCGCCGGCACCAATGCCGCAGGCACAGCGACCGATACAGTTACCGGACTGGCCATCGATACTGCGGGAAACGCCTTTGTCACCGGATTCACAACGTCGACGAACGACACGAGCGTCGGCTTTCCGGCGAATCCCAACGCTTTCCAAATCAAATCAAATGGGCCCAGCCAGTTCTTCGCCAGCGAGATCAACACGAAAGGCAGCGGCCCCCTGAGCATGATTTACTCCACCTACTTGGGCGGTGGAAACTCGGCCGGTGGAAATCCCACCCAAGGAGGCGGCATTGCGATCGATGCCTCCGATAACATGTACATCACCGGCGGGACGAATTTTCTGCCTACGATTGGACCGAACGGCGAAGCAGCATTCCCTCTCAACGCTGCCTACCAGAGTTGTCTCGACGAATCGGGCCAGACGGGGTGCACGGCGAGCAGCACCCCAACCAAGCTCGACGCCTTCGTTGCGAAGATCACGCCTAGAGCCGGGTTCACGCTCCCCGTCTACTGCACGTACCTGGGCGGATCGGACGACGACATTGGTTATGGCATCGCGGTCGATTCCTCCGGCAACGCCTATGTCACGGGCTCGACCTTCTCGAGCGATTGGACGAGTGCCGGCAGTGGGTTTCAGACCTCTTATGGCGGGAGCGGTGACGCCTTCATCGCCAAGATCGGCAACCTGACCGGGTCGATTTATCCGCTGACTTACTTCACCTATTTGGGCGGCTCTGGCGCGGACGTCGGCCAGGCCATCCGGGTGGATTCGGTGCAGGCCGTTCACGTGGCGGGCTCAACCTTCTCCACCGCCCCCAGCTTCCCCATAACCACAAATACCGTTCAGGCGCAGAACGGCGGTGGCGAGGATGCGTTCGTCGCGGTGATTGGAACGACGTTGTCGGGAAAGGGCGCCGGGGACATTGTGACCTTCCTGGGCGGCACCGGCACTGATCAGGGCACGGGCGTAGCCATCGACCCGGTATTCGGCGCCACCTACGTCGCCGGTAGCACCACATCGCCGGATTTCCCTACTAAGAATCCATACCAGGACCACCTGAACGGCTCGCAGAATGCCTTCGTAAGCAAGATCGGCGCCAGCAGCACGCTCACGGTGACGCCCTCGACCACCAGTCCCTCGCCCAACCCGGTCGCGGCCGGTGCGCAAGTCGCGTTTACTTTTAACATCGGCAACACCGGCCCGGACACCGCCTCCCAGGTCGTTTTCACCGCTGGCAACTTGCCGACCACCGGCCTCGCGTCATCTCCCACCGCCAAAGTCACCAGCGGCACGGGAAGCTGCAACGCGGTGCAAGGATCGACGATCACTTGCTTTATTCCTACACTGGCTGTGTGCTCGACCACTCCGTGCACCTCAGCAACCGTGGAGGTCGACGTGACGCCCTCCATTACGGCCATCACTACTGGCCTTACACAAATCCAGGTCTCGGGCCAAGCTACGGCAAACAACAACGGCATCGTGTTTGTGTCTAATCCGCCGCAGACGCCCGCCAACATCGTTGACTTCACCGTCACCGCCTCGACCACGACGCCCACCATCAATGCCGGCGACACGGCCGCGATTCAGGTCGCCTTTTGTCCTTCGACGACGCACGGCTATAACGCCACCATCAACCCCAGCCAAACCTCCTCGCCTTCGATCGTGACGGCAACGGCACCCACGTTCACGCCCACGAGCGTCACGCTTTCCGGGAGCGCTTGCGGAACCACGACCCTGAGAATTCCTACCGTGCCCCGACCCGTGACCACCGGCAGTGTCTTCCGCCGCGGCTCGTTCTACGCGGCCTGGCTCCCCATCGCAGGCCTGAGCCTGGTCTCGCTCGGGATCGGGGCAGGTCGCAAGCGGCGGCGCTGGTTGGCCGCCGTAGTTCTCGGCCTGATCGCGGGTGCGATCCTGCTGCAGTCGGGCTGCGGATCCTCCGGTACCAGCGTTACCCCGGGTGGCGGCACGCAGGCCGGAACCTACGTCATCACCGTTGCCGGGTCCGCCGGAGCGGGGGCGTCGCACAACACCACGGTCACATTGTTCGTGCGCTAATCGTTGTCGAGCCTCTGGAAAGAGCGCGTCCGCTTCCAGCCTCCGCCCCGGCGGAGGCTTTCTTTTGCACGCTCCGGGAGCGGTCTGCCGTAGAGAGGGGCTGATACCGTCTTTCTGGACGGTGCGAGACCGCCGCTGCGAGGGAGACGCGGCAAGCCGCGTCTCTACAAATCAGGAAAGAGAACTCAGGAGAGAGCCTATTTTGTAAGCCCTTGGAAAGAGGAGAGATGCAGTGCTTGACAATATTCCATATTGCGATATTAATATTGCTATTTGAAATTATGACTATCGGAGAAAAGCTTCGTTATCTCCGCGAGGTCGAAGGCTCCCTTCGCGGCATGAATCGGCCGCTCACGCAACAAGAGTTGACCGAGGGCATCGCAGCCGTTTCGGGCAAGACCCTCAGCCAGTCCTACCTCTCGCAGATCGAGTGCGGCAAGCGTCCGCACTTGACGCAATCCTCGCGCGCTTTGCTGGCTCGCTTCTTCAAGGTGCACCCTGGTTTTCTGGTCGACGACCCCGAGGGCTATCACACCGAATTAGTTTCCGACCTGCGTACCACCGAGGGTCAGTTGGACGTCTGGTTGTTGCAGGGCTCGGAACGGTTCGCCAACGACCCCGAGGTGAGCGAGGTTCTGATTAAGGTCGCGCGCGACCATGACACCCGCCGCTGCCTGCTGCTGCTCGGCGAAATTCTGAACACGCCCGGACTCGCCGACCGTCTGTTCGAAGCTCTCAGTCCCGAGCGCGAGTCCGCCGGCAGCGCTGCGCCCAGGAGGCGAAACTTATGACTGGGACTTGGAATATAACTTGGTCCGATTTTTACTTGGCCTGCTTCGCCGTCGGTTTTCTGTTGAGCGCGGTTTCGTTCATCGCGGGCGGACTGCACTGGCACTTCCATCTGCCGCACCTTGACGGGCATGTAGGCGGCGGGCACGTCGCCGGCGCACACGCACCGGTGGCGCACAGTAGCGGCGGAAACGGAACTGCCCACGCCAGTCCGCACCCGCCGGTGTCGCCGTTTAACTTTATTACCCTGACGGCGTTTCTCGCCTGGTTCGGAGGAACCGGCTATCTGCTCACGCGCTTCTCGAGCGTGTGGTTCGCGTTCGGACTGTTGATCGCCATGGCCGCCGGACTGTTGGGCGCCGCCATCGTTTTCCTGTTCCTCACGCGGGTGCTGATCTCGCACGAGGAGAACATGGACTCCGCCGACTACGAAATGGTGGGTGTGCTGGGACGAATCTCGATGCCCATCCGAAAAGATGGCACCGGCGAAATCATTTACTCGCAGGCCGGAACCCGGCGCACCTGCGGCGCGCGCAGTGAAGACGGAACTGCGATGGAAAAGGGCGCGGAAGTGGTGGTCGCTCGTTACGAGAAAGGTATCGCCTACGTCAAGCGCTGGGAGGAAATCAGTGGCGGGTAGCAAGTGTTTGGATAACTAAGGGCGAAAGGCAAAAAACCAAAAGCTAAAAGCTAAAAGCCAGGAGCCGTCGGTGCATCGTCGAATCTTCCAACTCGCGATTGTTTTCCTCTGGCTGGCGTTGCCGCTGGTCGCGCTGCAGTACCGCCAGGTCTGGGACCAGCTCCCGGCCCACGTGGCCACGCATTTCAACGCCGCAGGCCAGGCCAACGGCTGGATGTCGCGTGACGAGGCGCTCCGGTTCGGCGTTGGCTTTCAGGCATTTCTGCTGGTGATCTTCACTGCCTTGTTGCTCTACAGGACGCGCAGCCAGGTCGACGCCTTTTCCTGGGCGCTGCTGGGTTTTTGCGCCCTTGTTCTTGGTTTCATGCTCGCCGTGAATCGGAACATCGTGGCCTACAACCTGCACGGCGGGCCAATGCGGGCCGCAGGCTTGCTGATCGCGGTCCCGATTGGGGTGGTCGTGCTGGCGGCGATTTACATCTTCTCCCGGCGCGAGCCACCGCTCCCGTCCGGCAATGCGACAGACCTTCTGGCGCAAGAGACGCATTCCGGCCGGGTCTGGAGTCTGCTGGTCCTGCCGGCGGTTCTGGGGCCGGTGATCGGACTGTGGCTGTCGCATCCGGCGGCGCCGCGATGGCCAGCGACCCTCGCCTGTGTGCTCGGACTCGCCGTATGGGCCATCGTGTGGAGCGGCTTCCAGTACCGTTTTCTGCGGCACGGAGTCGAGATTCGCACGCTCGGATTTCGCCTGCGCTCGATTCCGAAACAATCGATCGTTAGTTATTCGATCGAGCCCTGGAGTTTGCTTCGCGGCTATGGGATCCGCGGTGTCGGGAACACGCGGGCTTATGTCTGGTGCAACCAGGTCGTCCACATCAAGACCACGAACGGCGAGGTTTTTCTGGGACATAGCGATCCCGGGCGAATCGTGCGCGATCTGGATATGGTGACGGGAGTTTGACACGTGGCGAGGCAAGTCACAAGAACGTTGCAGGCAGAGAACTGAGAACTGACTTTCGCAGGAGGCGATATGTTCGGCATAACAATGGAAATCTGGGTTTTCGCGGGACTGATGGTTCTGGCCATCCTGTTCCTGATGAGCATGTTGGCCCGCTTATACCGCAAGGCAGGACCCAATGAAGCGCTGATCGTTTATGGCTTTCGCGGAACCCGCGTAGTCCAGGGACACGGCACGGTCATTTTTCCCATGGTCGAGAACTGCAAGGACCTTTCCCTCGAACTGATGTCGTTCGACGTCGCCCCGCAGCAGGATCTCTACACCAAGCAGGGCGTCGCCGTCACCGTCGAGGCCGTCGCTCAAATCAAGGTGAAGTCCGACAAGGAATCGATCCTCACCGCCGCCGAACAGTTCCTCACCAAAACCGATCAGGAGCGCGAGGGCCTGATCCGCCTGGTGATGGAAGGCCATCTGCGCGGCATCATCGGACAGCTCACCGTCGAGGAAATCGTCAAGCAGCCCGAGATGGTCGGCGATCGCATGCGCGCCACCTGCGCCGACGACATGAATAAGATGGGCCTCGAAGTCATTTCCTTCACCATCAAAGAAGTCCGCGACAAAAACGAGTACATCACCAACATGGGCAAGCCCGACGTTGCCCGCATAAAGCGCGACGCCGACGTCGCCACCGCCGAAGCCGAGCGCGACACGGCCATCAAGCGCGCAATCGCAACTCGCGAAGCGGCGGTGGCCAGAGCGCAGGCCGATCAGGAACGTGTGCTCGCCGAGACGCTTTCCCAGGCCAAGCAAGCCGAATCGCAACGCGACCTCGAGGTCAAGAAAGCGCAGTACCTCGAAGTGACGAAAAAGCAGCAGGCGCAAGCTGACAAGGCGTACGACATTCAAACCAACGTCATGCAGCAGCAAGTCACGACCGAAAGCGTGAGAGTGCAGCAAGTAGAAAAAGAAGGACAAGTCAAAGTTCAGGACGCGGAAATCAGCCGCCGCGAGAAAGAACTGATCGCGACCGTATTGAAAGGCGCGGAGATCGAGCGTCAACGCATCGAAACGCTGGCCGCCGCCGAGAAGCAACGCCTGATTGCGGAAGCCGAGGGCCATGCATCCGCGATTCGCGCTCAGGGAGAAGCCGAGGCCGAAATCATCTTCAAAAAAGGCGAGGCCGAAGCCAAAGCCATGAACGTAAAAGCTGCAGCCTTTCAGGAGTACAACCAGGCGGCGGTCCTCGACAAGTTGCTTACCGGCTTGCCGGAAGTCGTGAAAGCCCTGGCCGCGCCGCTCGCCAACGTGGATAAGATCACCATCGTTTCCACGGGCAACGGCGATACCGCAGGACTGAACAAGATCACCGGCGACATTACAAAGATGGCGGCGCAGGTGCCAGCCCTGTTCGAAACGCTCTCCGGCATGCCGCTAGGAGAGTTGCTAGGCAAAGTCCGGCAAATCGGCGACAAAGCGCCCAAGCCGGAAGGGAAGCAGAGTTAGTCTCAGTCGGAGCCCTACTCATTCGCATTTCTTGCGAATGAGTAGGCTCCGCGAACGACGAACAACCAACGACTGAATTACACGAGGTGTCTTATGGCATTACTGGAGCGCGTTTCCACCTTAGTCCGGGCTAATCTCAATGACCTGATCGACAAAGCCGAGGAGCCCGAAAAGATGATCAAGCAAGTCATCCTCGACATGAACAACCAGCTTTTGCAGGTCAAGACGCAGGTCGCCATTGCCATTGCCGACCAGCACCTGCTGGAAAGAAAGAAACTCGAAAACGACGACAAGATTCAGGAATGGATGCGCAAGGCGGAACTCGCCGTCGATAAGAAGCAAGACGACCTTGCCCGCGCCGCTCTGCTGCGCGTCGAGAGCTATCGCGACTTGAGCGCGAACTTTGCGCAACAGTCGGAAGACCAGAGGGCCCAGGTCGAAAATCTGAAGTCGGCCTTGCGCAGTCTCGATCAAAAGCTCGCCGAAGCCAATGCCAAGGCCGACCTGCTGATCGCGCAGCACCGCCGGGCCCGCGCCGCGACGAAAGCCACCGACGCGCAGTCCGCCATGAACGCCAATACCCGGTCCGATACTTTCGACCGCATGAGAAAGAAAGTGGCCCGCGAAGAAGCGATCGGCGGGGCTAAAGCTCAACTCCTGGCCGACGACGTGGAAGACCGCCTCGCCGCCCTGGAAAAGGAAGACCGCATCGAGCAGTTGCTGACAGAACTAAAGACGAAGCGCGGCGCGTAGTAAGAACCACGTGGGGGCGGACACATTCGTCCGCCCAGCGGGCAAAGCCCGGGGCTTTTGACCCCGGAAAGGACAATGTCCTTGGTCTTTCATTCCGCACTCACGCCAAGTGCAGTTGCCGATGCTCTCCGCCGCTCGATTGACGAGGAGCGGAGAACGCTATTTTCACTGTCTGGGTATCGAGGTTCACTTTCTGTGCTGGGGGAAGTGACTGGGACCGCTTTCCGCTTGCAGAAAAGAAGATACTGGCATAACGACTTCGCCCCAAATCTCTACGGTGAAATCCAG
>JAIQFO010000028.1 GCA_020073215.1 Terriglobia bacterium
TCCACCGTCCGCGCAGCCTGGCAATCGTCCAGAGATGAATCAGCCGAGTAACCGCCCGGAGACGAACCGTCCTCCGACTGCACCACCTGCTAACCGGCCGAGTCAACCGAACAATCAGCCCGAGCCGGCTCGGCCCCAACCGAACCGCCAGGTTGAGCCACCGGCGCGCAATGACCGGCCGCCCGCAGCCCAGCCGTCTCGCCCAGAGCAAGCTCGTCCGGAGCTCAATCGGAACCCGCCCCCGGCTCCGCGGCCCGCGGTTGCTCCGCCGAGCGAGCGCCCACAGCAGCGCACGCCTCCAGCGGAGACCAGGCCCGCACCTCCGCCTCAGCGCGAGCAACCGAAACCCGAACAGAAAAAGCGAGAAGAGGACAAGAAGAAACAGGAAAAGCCGCCGCCAGGCGCGTAGCGGCGAGCTTGTAAGTGGCCAGAATTCAACGGGCATCCCGAGCTCTTTGGGGATGCCCTTTTCTTTTGCTGTAAATGACGAAGGAGGAATTTCCTTCAGATGAACCAGACAGCTCTTATGCTCTCTGGGCGCCGCCCAGCCCCTCCAGCGCCTTGGCAATCTGTCCCGACCACTGCGCCACCTCGTCGTCGCGCAGCGTACGCTCGCTCGACTGAAGCCTGGCCCGCATCAGAATCGAGTACTTGCCCACGCCAACCTTGTCGCTGCGGAAAAGTTCTACGGGCACGAAACTGCGCAGCTCGGCGATGCCCAATGCGCTGACGCTCTGGTGGATTTTCTCGAATTCCACGCCGTCATCAAAAGCAAAGGAGAAGTCGCGCTCGACGGCAGGGAAGCGCGCGAGCGCTTCATAACGCACCTGCCGCAGATCGTGCTGGTAGAGCCGGTCAAGATAAATCTCGGCGGCAAAAACATCCTGCCGCAGTTTGCGGGCCGCAGCCACATCGGGATGAATCTGGCCAAACTGGGCGACGGTAGCGCCATCCAGCACGGCGCGCGCCGAGCGTCCGGGATGATAGTAATCCGCCGTCTGCGTGTCGTAATAGAGCGTCCAATGGCTGAACGGAGCCAGCAGGGTTTCGATGTCGCCCTTCAAGTCGTAGAACGAGAACGGACGTGCCCCCGCTCCCGGAGCCAGTCCGCGCACTACATCGTCCACGCTGCCGGTAGCGCCGATCGAGATGCGCTTCATCTCCAGCGCTTTCGCGCCCGCTGCCTCAAATACATTTCCAGCTTCGAACAGGCGAACATTGTCGCTGTCCCGATTCAGGTTGTAAGCGAGCATGTTGAGCATGCCCGGAACCATCGACGTGCGCATCACCGAAGCCTCGTCGCTCAGCGGGTTCGCGAGATCGAGCTCGGCAGCGGTAGAAAAGCGCCGGGCATCGTCTTTCGATATAAACGTGAGCGAGATGGTTTCGTTGTAGCCGAGCGCCAGCAGACCAGAGCGCAACCGTACATCTTTGTGCGCCTCCGGCAACTCGCGAACCTCCACGCTGTAGGCGGGAAGCGTATTGGCGAACTTGTCGTAGCCGTGCAACCGCGCCAGCTCCTCGATGATGTCGATCTCGCGTTCGATATCCAGCCGCCAGCTCGGGATGTGGACCAGGTAAGAATCTTCGCTGCCCGGAAGCATCGTGAACCCAAGACGTGAAAGGATGCGGCTGATTTCCAGCGTGTTGAGGCTTTCGCCGAGAATGCGGTGTACTTCCCGCGGGTCAAGCTCCACCGGAGCCAGGTCAAGCTTGCGCGCGACTACGTCGATCACGTTGCCGACCAGCGTGCCGCCGCCGGAAGCGGTGATCAGCTCGGCAACCCGGTTAGTCGAAACCACGGTCGATTCGAAATCGGCGCCGCGCTCGAATCGGTGCGAAGCGTCGGTGTGAATGCCGTGCCGCTTCGACATACGGCGCACCGTGACCGGGTCCCACCACGCCGATTCGATCAGGATGTTCTTCGTGCGCTCGGTGATCATCGTGTCGAAGCCGCCCATCACGCCGGCCAGCCCCACCGGCTTTTTCGCGTCGGCGACAACAAGATCCTCGGTCGAGAGCGTGCGCTCCACGCCATCCAGTGTCTTCAATGTTTCGCCGGCCTGGGCCTTGCGAATCACCAGTCGCCGACCTTCAAGCAGATCAAGATCGAACACATGAGTCGGCTTGCCACTCTCCCACAAAACGTAATTAGTAGCGTCGACCGCGTTGCTGATGGGCCGCTGGTCGAGCAGTTGCAGGCGACTGGCAATATTCGAGGGCGAGGGCTTGACGGTAGTGCCGCTAATTTCGCGCGCCGTGAAGCGCGGACACAGCTCCGGCTCCTGAATGTCGACGGTGAGGTCGGACTTGCCCTGCGACGGAGGCAGCGTAGGCTCAATCGGCCGGAGCGGCAAGTCGTAGAGCGCCGAGGCCTCGCGAGCCACGCCGTAATGATTCATCGCATCGGGACGGTTGGTAGTGATCTCCATCTCGAAGACGGTGGCGTCGCCTTCGCCTGAAATACCTTCAACCGCAACGCCCGCAAGAGTAAGTTCGTCCGCAAGGCGAAGATAGTCGACCGGAATATCGACAAAGTCCCGCAGCCAATGAGGAGAAATTTTCATGAAAGCAGCTTTTAGCTTTTGGCTTTTAGCTCTCGGCCTTCAGCCCTTTACTCTTACTGCTTGTCATCCTGAGCGAAGCGAAGGACCTGCTGTCTCGTGCGCCGAAAAGAAAGCAGGTCCTTCGCTTCGCTCAGGATGACAACAAGTAAGATGAGCGTCCTAACACAGCACTGTGTTGCGAATCGCGAACGACCAACGACTGCTACCCAAACTGCTCCAGAAACCGCACATCGCCCTGGAAGAACAGCTGAATATCATCCACGCCATACTTCAGAATGGCAATCCGCTCCACGCCCATGCCGAAGGCAAATCCCGAAATCTTCGTCGCGTCGTAATCGACGAAGCCGTACACATTCGGATCGACCATGCCGCAGCCCAGCAGTTCAATCCATCCGCTGGCCTTGCAGTTGCGGCAGGGCCCGCCGTCCCGCGTCCCCTTGCCGTCGCAGAAGATGCAACTGATCTGCACGTCGGCGCTCGGCTCGGTAAACGGGAAGAACGACGGATAGAAGCGCGTCTTCACGCTCGATCCAAACAGCGCTTTCATGGCGTGGTCGAGCGTCCCCTTTAGATCGCAGAAAGTAATGTTGGTATCGACCGCCAGGCCTTCGATCTGATGAAAGATGGGCGAGTGCGTAGCGTCGGCCGCATCGTTGCGGTGAACTTTTCCCGGACACACCACCCGCACCGGCGGCTTCATCTTCTGCATGGTCCGAATCTGCACCGGCGAAGTATGCGTGCGCAAAAGCAAGCGGTCGCGCAGTTCTTTCGACTCCTGCCCGGCAATAAACAGCGTGTCTTGCGTGTCGCGAGCGGGATGATTCGGCGGAAAGTTCAACGCTTCGAAGTTGTAGTAATCGGTTTCAATCTCCGGCCCTTCTTCAACCGAGTAACCCAGATTGCGGAATACGCCGATGATCTCGTTCATCGTCTTGATAACAGGATGCTCCGCACCAATCGGGCGGCGAATGCCGGGGAGGGTGACGTCCAGACGCTCGGCGGCGAGTTTGCCCGAAGACGCTCCACTCTGAATGCGGGCAAGCGTCGCGTCCACCGTCTGCTCGACTTTGGTCTTGAGTTCGTTGACGCGCTGCCCGACATCGCGCTTCGCATCTCTCGGCGCCGCCTTCAACCACAGGTCATTGAGCTGAGTAAGGATGCCGTTCTTGCGCGCCATCCAGCGATCACGAAACGCCTTCCAGTCATTCTCGGAACCGGCCGCTGCCGATTCTTGCTCCAGCGCAGACAAGAGCCCGCGCACGGCGCTGTCGAGCGCCGAGGCCGAGAAGTCAGATAATTTTGGGACGGTGTATGGCATCGTTCGAGCAATGCACTCTAATGGTTGTCATCCTGAGCGAAGCGAAGGACCTGCTTTCTTGTAGTCGCCGGGGACAGCAGGTCCTTCGCTTCGCTCAGGATGACAAATGCTTTTAGAACTGAGAGCTGATAGCTGACGGCTGTTCTACGCCGCCGCGTTCGCCTTCTTCGCTTGCTCCGCCAGACTGCCAAATCCCGCCGGATCGTTTACCGCCAAATCCGCCAGGATCTTGCGGTCCAGTTCCACGCCGGCCTTCTTCAGTCCGCTGATGAACTGGTTGTAATTCAGTCCGTTCAGACGGGCGGCGGCGCCGATGCGCACGATCCAGATCGACCGGTACTGGCGCTTCTTCTGCTTGCGGCCGGAGTAGGCAAACTTCAGCCCACGCTCGACAGCCTCTTTCGCCGAGCGGTAAAGTTTGGATTTAGTTAAGAAATATCCACTAGCGCGTTCAAGAATCTTCTTGCGCTTGGCGCGGCGTTTGGTTCCGCGTTTTACACGAGGCATTGCTGTTCTCCTTTTTCATTTCGACTGGCGGCTGGAGGTAAGGAGGCTTCTACCCACAGGGATTTCCGAAGCCCAGCCTCTTCACGCGCCGCTGCAGGGCATGCGCTCCGCAGACTTGGTTAAGGACGGGCGAGAGCGCCCGTCGCTCCATTCCCGTTTAGTACGGGATCATGCGCCTGACTTTCTTGAAATCCGCGTCACTTACCAGCACGGAATTCCCCAGCTTCTTCTTGCGCTTCTTGGCCTTCGAGGTCAGGATATGGCGGAGAAATGCTTTGTGCCGCTTTATCTTTCCCGTCCCCGTTTTCTTGAAGCGCTTGGCAGCGCCTTTGTGTGTTTTTAGTTTAGGCATAGAACCTCAGCTGTTAGCACTTAGCATTTAGCCAAAGCTCTACCACCCGCCCGTTTGGGCTCAGTGCTAATTGCTACGTGCTAAATGCTGAATTTACGCTGTCTGCGCTCCGCCTGGCGACGCGGGAGGAGCGGGAGGTGCGGGTTTCGGACGAGCGGGCTTTTCTTTCGCTCCGCCTTCCTTCTTACTCGGCGCCAGAATCAAGTGCAGTGTGTTGCCTTCCTGCCGCGGACGGAACTCCACCAAACCTTTCTGGTCGACGTCCTTAATCAGACGTTCCAGAATCTGCCGGCCGAGGCTTTGCCGCGTCATTTCGCGTCCCCGGAAGAAGATGGTCGCTTTCACTTTGTCTCCTTCATCGAGGAACCGCAGCACGTGATTCTTCTTGGTTTCGTAGTCGTGATCGTCCACGTTAATACGAAACTTCACTTCCTTGACCGTAATCGTCTTCTGCTTCTTCTTGGCTTCGCGCTCGCGCTTTTCGTTCTGGTACAGAAATTTCCCGTAGTCCATGATGCGGCACACCGGAGGTTGCGCGGTCGGAGAAATTTCCACCAGGTCGAGATTTCTTTCGCGGGCCAGCTTGAGCGCCTCGAACGGAGGCATCACGCCAATCTGTTCCCCTTCGTCCCCGATCACGCGAATCTCGCGCGCCCGGATGCGCTCATTCATGCGGATAAAACGCTTGTCGATACCGTCCTCCGTCTGCTGATCTGACAGGAAAGATGCTTCAAAAGTATAGCATGCGAGGGGTGAGAGGCTGAGCGTGCGCCCTGTCTGGTTTCACCGGACTCACGAAAATGCGTCCTTCCCCAAGAAACGAGAGCAGGCCGGCAAGCTATTGTTTCCTCTGCTGCATCCGCATGGCATGTCGCTGCATCGCCACTTCAATGGTCGACTGTAGCTCGCGTCTGTGGAAAGGCTTCAGAACGTAGGCGTCGTAATCAGTCTGCCTGGCCCGGTCCACGGTCAACCGGTCGGAATAGGCGGTCACATAGACGATTGGGATATCCACTTGCTGGCGGATCTCCTGGGCGGCCTGCACGCCGTCTTTTTCGCCCTTCAAGCGGATGTCCATCAAAACCAGGTCCGGGCGGTCGCGAGTGGCGATGGCAATTCCTTCGTCGGCCGTGTCCACCGCGGCAATCACGGAATAACCAAACTGTGACAGCCGCTCTCGGAGTTCTTCGGCAATCAGAGTCTCGTCCTCAACGATCAGAACACGAGGCTCAGGAGAAATAAGGTCAGCGTGCATGGTGATCCACCGTGAAATGCAAACAGGCTGAGGTTCCCGGTTCGATTCTGACCAGGTCGAACGAACCGCGAATCTGCTGGGTCAAGGACCCCACTAGCCTCAATCCCAGCGACTTGCTCGTATTGACGTCCAGATCGGCAGGAATGCCTACTCCGTTGTCCTCCACGGAAAGGCTGCACCTGCCCTCCGGCCCGCTGCGCAGGCTCAGCTTGATCTCGCCGCTTGCGCCATTCCTGAAGCCGTGCTTAAATGCGTTCGAAATCAACTCGTTCAATATCAGGCCGCACGGCACGGCCATATCAACGCTCATTTTCACCGGCTCCAGTTCGCATTTCAACTGCACCGGACCCTCAGGCCTCTCATGCGACGACATGATGTCTTTGGCAAGGGTTTGCGCATACTCGGCAAAGTCGACGCGCGCCAGATTCTCGGTGCCGTACAAGCTCTGATGTACGAGGGCCATCGAATGTACGCGATTTTCCATGTCGCGAAAAACCTCGACGGTTTCCGTGTCCTTGGTATGTATCGACTGAAGGTAGAAGAGGCTGCAGATTACCGCCAGATTATTCTTCACTCGATGATGAACTTCCCGCAGCAGGGCCTCTTTTCGTTCTTCGCTGGCGCGCAGCTTGGCCGTTACTTGTTGGGATATTTTCTCCTGCTGCACGAGCGTGAGAACGCGCGGAACGGTGAAGGGAAGCACGATCGCCGTGGTAATGGAAGCTACGGCCGTGAAGATCTTTACCGCCGCCGAGAAGACATATACCGGTATCCAGATCGTGACCACTTCCATGAGGTGAGTGCCGCCGCAGGCAATGATGAAAAGCCCAAACGCCAGGAACATCCAGTGAAAGGGAATATCGCGCCGCGCCTTGTAATCCAGGTACGCCAGCGTGACCGAGATGGCAAAATATGCGATCCCGATGAGAGAATCGGCGGCCACATGGGTCCAGATCAATCCTGCATTTCTCAAATAGCAAAACTGATGCGGCAGGAAATTGGTCGCGAGCAAACGCGCTGACAGCACGGGCCAGACCATGAAAGGGCTAATCGCCAGCACTGACACGACTGCAATGGCATAAAGCACGCGCTGGTTGGAGCGGTAAGGTCCGGACAAGCCGGGACTTATGGGGAGCGTTGACATCAGTCCTCCATTCCAAGAAAGAATGCAGGGCCCGTAGAGACGCGTCTTGCCGCGTCTCCGCAGACGGGGCAACCCCCGTCTCTATACTAGGAAGAACTTACGCTACCGCCACTTTCGCGGTCCGCAACCGCCGGTACAGCCGCATGTAGTCGTCCACCATCCGCCGCGCTGTGAAGCGCTCGCGCGCCCGATTATAAGCCCGCGTCCCGTAAAGACGAACCAGTTCGCCGTCTCCATCGAGTTGGCTCAGCACTTCGCTGAGGCTTTCGGCGTCGTTGCGTTCGAAATACAGCGCCGCGTCGCCCCACATTTCGCGATACACTTCGGTGTCGTTGGCGACCAGCGCGCAGCGCGAGAACGCGGCCTCGATCGACGCCAGTCCCGTCGGTTCGTAGCGCGAAGTTGCCGCAAAAATCGTCGACTTGCTAAACAGCGAGCGCAGCTGCGATTCGGTCTGCGCTCCCTTCACTGAAATCTCGTGTTCATCGGTCGAAACGCGCACGTCGGCCCGGATCGGCAGCGGCGGCGCGGGAATCGGGTTGTCCGCTCCCACAATGCACACCGGCAGGCCGTGCCGGTGCTGGGTCAGCAACGCCACCTGCTTCCCCGTATCCCACAGACGCCCGATCGCCAGCACCGATTCTTCCTTGGTCACAAAGGGATTGAAATAGATCGGATTGCGTCCCGCCGGAATCACGTGCCCCGCGAAATCGTCGAGGTATGCCAGGCGCAGCATTTCCTCCATCCAGCGCGAAGTGGTGACCACGGCGTCGGCTCGTTTCAATCCCGCCTCAATCGTCTCGCGATACCACTTCAGCCATGCGGACGCGGCGGGTTCGTGTCCGTGGATGCTCAGCCACCACGTAATCAAGTCGCCGTGCGCCACCACCAGTCGCGGCGTCGCCACTGGCAGCGCTCCAAAACTCAGCTGATTTAAGTGCAGAAAATCAGGACGCGTGTCGCGCACAATCGCGCACAGATACTCTTCGGCCGCGTGAAAGTCCTGCTCGCCTTCCTGCATCCAGTCGAGACGAAACGCGGTGGGATGATATTCCAGCCCGTGCAACCCGTCCATCCACGCGGTCTGATGGGGAAGCGGAATCTCTCCAAAGCTGACCAGCGTGACTTGCGCCCCGTGAGTCACCAGGCCCGACACCAGTTCGCGCGCGTAAGTCCAAACTCCGCTGAATGTGTCAGCCGTGACCAGTACGCGCACAGAACCCCCGAGATTCGAGGGCTGGGAGCACCCTCGCCTGCTTGTCTCCAGTTTAGGGCGAGGGCCGTGCCGAGGGAAGCGTTTTCTTGGGCCCGTGTGAGGAAGCCGGGTTTGTGCGGGGAACCTTGTGTGGGGAAGCTTGTGTGGGGACGGGCGTCCCGCCCGTCCATGCCGGGCGCAGCCCGGCAGCGGCCAGCGGTCACAGCAACTCAGTATTCAAGACTGACAAGAAAGACACCTGAAGAGAAACCAGGCCGGGCAGACGGCCTGGCCGAAAACGGCCCCTGAAAGCGCCCTGCCCCTTCATGTCGAATCCGCCCACTGTGTCATCGCGCGCTGATCCGGGTGATGATCCTGCATCACCAGCTTTGGTTGCACCAGGATCCGCATGGTCCACAGCAGATCGTCCAGCGCGGTTCCAAACCCGAAGTGCGCATCCACAAACGCCAGTTCCGTAGCCGGCAAACTCGAGCGGCCAGAGATCAGGACTACGGGAACATCCGGCACCAGATACTTGATTTCCTGAGCCAGCTTCGAGCCCGACATCACGGGCATCTCGTAGTCGAGAAGCGCCAGATCAAAATAGGTGCTCTTGCAAAGCGCGAGCGCCTCGATGGGGTCATTTTTCGCGATCACTCGGAACCCGCATTTCTCAAGAACACTGGTCAGCAATCGGCTGGATTTGGGATTGTCGTCCACGTAAAACACCGTCGTTTTGTTCTCCATCACAAACCTCCGTTCCTTCCCCAAGAACGCAACCCAGCTACGACCTTGCGAATACTTTGGGCAAAGATTTGTAAAGGTGGGGACTGACGGCTCGGCTCTCTATGGACGGGACACGGCCATTTCCTCGTCGCACAATTCCTTTTCCGCCGGGTCACCGCAAGGAATCGTGAACTTGAAAATGGACCCCCGGCTGACCTGCGACTCGACCCAGATCTTTCCGCCGTAGTGCTCGACAATCTTCTTGCAGATGGCGAGACCAATTCCGTTGCCCGGATACTCAGATCGCGTGTGCAGGCGCTGGAATACGGTAAAAATACTTTCAACAAACTCCGGCGCAATCCCGATCCCGTTATCCACCACGCTGAACAACCACTGGTCGCCTGTTTTCTCCGCCTGTACGGAAATCACCGGCGGTTCTTTGCCGTGGAATTTGATCGCGTTGCCGACCAGATTCTGCAAGACCTGCACGATCTGCGAGCGGTCCGTCCACACCACCGGCAGCGCCCCATGCGTCACCACCGCGCCGCTTTCCTGAATCGCGGGACCGAGAGTCAGTAAGACTTCTTCCATCACTGCCTCACAATCGACGTGGCCGCAAGCGTCGCCATTCCGTCCGACTCGCGAAAAAGCCAGCAGATCCTGAATCAGGGACTGCATGCGCAGCGCTCCCTCGCTGGCGTAGCCGATGTATTTGACGGCGTTCTCATCCAGTTTGCCGCGATAGCGTTCTGCCAGCAGCTGCGTGTAGGCCGCCACCATGCGTAGCGGCTCCTGCAGATCATGCGAGGCTACATACGCGAATTGCTCGAGGTTCGCGTTGGAGCGGGCCAGTTCCGCCATCTTTTCGGCCAGCTTCTTCTCCGCCCGGTCGCGCTCCGTGATGTCGCGCACGATCACCGTAAACAGCAACCGGCCACCGACCTGGATGCGCGAGATGGACGCCTCCATGGGGAATTCCTCGCCATCGGCGCGCAACGCTCTTAGCGTGCCGAGTTTGTTCATGGCGCGATTTGTGGCGCTCGTTTCCCCGAATTTGCGGATGTGAACGGAGTGCGCGACGCGAAAGCGCTGCGGAATGAAGCGTTCGATCGGCTGCCCCAAACCCACCGCCCGCGAACACCGGAACATCTTCTCCGCGGCCGCGTTGAACATTACTATGTTCTGCTCCTCATCCACGGTGAGGATGGCGTCCATGGCCGAGTGGACTAAGTCTTCCAGCTGCGCCTGGCTCTCTCGCAGAGCGGCGTCTGACCGCCGTTGCCGTTCGCGCAAAACTTCTTCCTGCAACGCACGGCGGATCGCTTCGGGCAGCCGCGCCAGTCCGTCTTTCAGTACGTAATCCGTCGCGCCCCGTTTGATGCACTCCACCGCCGTTACATCCCCCAATGCGCCCGACACCAGAATCAGTGGAACGTCCAGCCCCTCGCGCCGCAGCACATCCAGCGCTTCCATGCCCTTCCACTGCGGCAGGTTGTAGTCGGCAAGCACCACGTCGGGAGGGTGCGCGCGAAGCTCCCGCTCAAAATCGGCTTCCGTTTGTACCACCACCACGGAAAACGAGAACCCGCCTTTGCGCAGAGCCTGGGCCACCAGTTCCGCGTCCAGTGGGTCGTCTTCGACGTGCAGCACCCGGAGTTCGTTGGCTTGCGGCGTGAGCCATGATGACGCTCCGCCCGACGCATGAACCGCGCCGCCAGCCCGGACTTGATCGTCAATGGTATTAGCATTAGTGTCGGTCATGAGCCGCGCCTGCCAATGGTTGCGAAGCTTGCACCACGGGCGGCTGATTGATGACCAGCCAATACAGTCCGACGCTCTTGACCGTCTCCCGGAACTGGTCGAAGTCGACGGGTTTCTGGATATAGCTGTTAGCCCCCAGGTTGTAACTGGCCACCAAATCCCGCTCTTCTTTCGACGAGGTCATGATGACGATTGGGATGGTTCTGGTCCGAGGGTCGCTCTTGACCTGTTTGAGCACCTCCATCCCGTCGACCTTGGGCAGTTTCAAATCCAAGAGCACCAACTTCGGTGGATGATCAAACGATCTGTCGGTGAACGTCCCGCGACAGAAGATAAAGTCCAGAGCCTCCTCGCCATCGCGCGCCACGAAGATGTTGTTTGCCAGCTTCTCCCGCCTCAGCGTATGCAGGGCAAGGTCCACATCCTCCTGACTGTCTTCCACCAAAACTATGTCCAGTGCATCTGAGTTCATAATCAGCCTCCAGCCGTGGCTCCTTTGCTTTTCATTTCACCTTTCTTTCCCACGCCGAGGGTGAAATAGAAGGCTGCGCCTTTGTCCAGTTCCCCCTCGGCCCACACTCGGCCCCCGTGCTTTTGCACGATCCGTTGCACCGTGGCCAACCCAATGCCTGTACCCTCGAAGTCCTCCGCACGGTGCAACCTTTGGAAGACTCCGAACAATTTGTCGACATACTTCATGTTGAAGCCGATGCCGTTGTCTCGGACCATGAACACCGTTTGCCCATCTTCTTCGTGGTGACTGACCTCGATGAGAGCGTGGGCGCGGGAGCGGGTGAACTTGAGCGCATTGGCCAGCAAGTTTTGAAAGACCTGCCTGACCAAAACGGGATCACACTCCAAGGTTGGCAGATCGGCGATCACCCATTTCACCTGCCGCCCTTCACTTTCCGGCTGCAGAATCGCGACCACTTCCGCGACAATCGAGTTCAACTTACTCGCCTCCCGATTGACCGCATGGCGACCAACCCGTGCCAAATGCAGCAATTGATCCACCAGCAGGCCCATCTTTTGTGTCCCGGCCTGAATGCGCTCCAGGTAGTGTTGAGCGCCCGGATCAAGGGTGGAACCGAAATCTTCCACCAGCATCTGGGCAAAGCCGCTGATATGCCGTAAGGGTGCCCGCAGATCGTGGGATACCGAGTAGCTGAAAGCTTCCAGCTCTTTGTTGGCGGTCTCCAACTGGGCCGTCCGCTCCACCACCCTATGCTCGAGCTCTTCATTGAGTTCTCGGATTTCTCGCTCGTTTGCCTTCTGCTGCGTAATGTCGCGGAGAATGGCGACGCCCCCGCACACGTTGCCCTGAGCGTCCTTCATGGGCCGCGCGCTGACTTCGAGAGAGGCCCGGTCCTCGCGTTCCGGGTGCTCAATCATCAATTCCACTTGCACCGATTCCCCGTGCAGCGCCCGCACCAGTGGAAGGCGATCTGGCGGATATGGGGTGATTCCATCGGGCAGGAAGACCTTGTAATGTGGGGTCCACTGCTCACTGGGCAAATCGGCTGCTCCACGACCCATCAGCTTGTTGGCGCAATCGTTCCAGATGAGAAAGCGTCCTTCCTGATCGGCCGCAATCAGGCCCTCGCCCACGCTGTCCAGCACCAGTTTGAGCATCCGGGTCTGCGCCTCCAGAGCTTGCCGGGAACAGGCCAGTTTCTCTGCCTGTTCCCCCAGCCGCTCTTCCGCTCGTCTGCGCTCGGTGATGTCGCGCGCAATTTTGGAATAGCCCCGGAGAACCCCAGAATCGTCGTACATGGGAGCGATCACGACGTTGGCCCAAAAAACGGAGCCGTCCTTCCGGACTCGCTGTGCCTGCTCTTCAAAGCGCCCTTTTTCGAGAGACTCCTGCAGTTCGCGGGAGGGCTTACCGGCTGCGCGGTCCTCCGGAACGTAAAAACAAGAAAAATGCTGGCCTAAAATCTCTTCACTTCGGTAGCCCTTGAGGCGCGCCGCGCCCTCATTCCAACTGACCACGTGGCCTTCGGGATCGAGCATGTAGATGGCATAGTCTTTGACCCCATCGAGCAGCCGCCGAAACCGTTCCTGACTCTCGTGCAGCGCTTCCTCGACTTTCCTTCGCTCCACGTCGTTGCCATACACGGCTTCGGCTGCCCAGGCAATGAGGCCAGCCAGCAGGAACAGGGTGGTCAATGCCGCCAAAACCACAGTGCTCCACTCGGTATAAAGGCCGGCGGCGGTGATGCGCCAGCGGATCCAGCCCACCAGCATGGGAATAAACGCCGCGGGAAGCAGCCGGCGCGCCAGGCTCCCGCCTAAGGTTCGGCTGCGCAGAAGTGCTCCCAGTCCCCATTCGGTGCGAGCGCAAACCAGCCCCAACGAGAAGACCGCGAGGGTCACAGCCGTCGGCAAAGCCAGAGACAGATGCGCAGCGTAGATGTGGGGGTCAAAAGCAAAGCTGAGCACGCCGAACGTCGCCCCGCCGCCTGCTGCGAGGGAGAGAAACTGCGCCGGCCACCAGCCCCGCCGCGTTCTCCGGTCGATCCCCAGCAGGGCAAGACCAAGCAGCAGAAAAGCCCCTGCGGTGATCGGGGACATGAGGCCAGGGCGTACGGTGCCAGTTTGCAGCGCGCGAGGCACCGCGAGCAAAAACTGATCGATGCCGAGGTCCAGTCTGGAAAGGTGCTCCGCCAGGCTGAGCAAGCCCACCATGCCGACGATCGCTGCTGCGGTTTTAGCGGCAAGTTTCCTGGCCCACGCGAAAGACTGGTTGTCCTTCTTTCTCAGCAACCACAGGGAAACCCCGAGCAGCACGAAGCAGGCGCCGGTGTTCGCCACCATCGTTACCTGCGCCGTTCCCCAGGTGGTGAGACTGGGGACTCGCAGTATCCATCCCGCCAGACCCGACAGCCCTACCACCCCCGAAAACACGGCGGTGGCGGAGGCGAAGATACTCAGCCACTTGACGAGGCGAGGCTCGGGGCCGTCGCTCATACGGCGTGACTCTTTCGCAGGGAGACCATTAGCGGAGAGACCATCCTCGGTTCCCACAGGTAGCAGAACCCATGCGACTTGAAATCACGAGAAAACAATTGTCTAAAGAATTCCATGATCCCGGCTTTGCCTTACTGGAAAATCATCGGCAAGAGCCGGTGTCGTGACTCGCAGAGAGGCAAGTTACTTAGGGGATGGTGAACCGACGCGGTTCGCCCTCGCCTCGCCGCCTACCCGTCAGGCGCCTGCCGCCTGTTTACGTTCTTCGGATGCGCCCCCGCTCTCCAACTGCCTCCGCAGTTTCTTCACCAGTTCGTGAACCGACTCAATCTTTTCCGCCGCCGCCGCCGGCAGGCCGGGGGTTTCCAGTGCCAACTCGCTGGACAACAGCAGCGCCGTAACCGTGCCATCCAGTTCGCCGTATATCCTGCCGATCACCGCCTTCCGCGCCCCCACTTCCTCGCGCTGGCGGCGCTCGACCGCTTCCCGCGCCTCGCGCACCAGACGCTCCATTCCGCTGATCCCCAGATTGACCTGCACCGGGATGGCGGTGCCCAGATGCGCGAGCGTGGCCTCGACCTCACCCGGTTCGGCTTCGAGCAGGTACTGATCGAGCACCACCGCCAGGTAGCACTCCGCCCGCAAAAGCGTGGTCGCCCGCGACAGGCTTTCCGCCACCACGACCTGTTCGCCCGTCGCTTGCTTCAGTGCCGCGGCGCATTCGGGTGCCCGCGCGCTCGAAGTTACAAGAAGGATCATGGCGATCCTTTCGCAACTTCCGGGCCAATCGTCTTCGCCTGAAAATAAATGAGTTATGCCGGCGAGCCTCCGCGAACCCTCCCGTTCCGGCACCCGCGCCGCGCCCCGTAACTCAGATTTGGGAATTGGTAATAAATAATTTCTAATCGGCGACTTGGATCCCAGGCAGCCGCCCGATTTTCAATTACCAATCACCAATCGCAAATTACAAATTCACTTGGGCCCCATACTCTTTCAGCTTGCGGTAGAGCGTCGTCTTGCCAATGCCGAGCAGTCGCGCCGCCAGCATCTTGTCTCCGTTCACCTGCGAGAGCGCCGCCAGAATGGTCTGTTTCTCCAGTTCCGCCATCGGCACGATGCCATGGCTCGGCGCGCTCATCGCCAGCACTTCCATGGGGACGCCGTAAATCTGGGTGGGCAGATCGCGCACCTGCAATTCATTCGCGCTGGTGAGCGCGCACGCCCGTTCCAGCGAGTTTTCCAGTTCGCGCACGTTGCCGGGCCAGTCGTAATTCAGCAGCGCCTTGAGCGCCTCGTCCGAAATGGTTTTCTCGATTCCCGCGTCTCGGCCAATGCGCTCCAGAATATGCGCCGCCAACAGCGGGATGTCCTGCCGGCGCTCGCGCAGGGGCGGAATCCGCAGCGTCAGCACGTTCAGCCGGAAAAAAAGATCGCGGCGGAACGTGCCGTCGGCCACCGCTCGCTCCAGGTTACGGTTGGTCGCCGCCAGAATCCGCACGTTGATGGGAATGCGCTTCACGCTGCCCACCGGACGAATCTCCTTCTCCTGAATTGCCCGCAACAGCTTCGCCTGCAAGTCGACCGGCAATTCGCCGATCTCGTCCAGAAATACCGTGCCTCCCTCGGCGATCGCCAGCAGCCCGTCCTTCGCGTTCGTCGCGCCCGTGAACGCGCCCCGCATGTGCCCGAACAGTTCGCTTTCGATCAGCGTCGGCACCAGCGACCCGCAGTCCACCGGAATGAACGGCTTGTCCCGGAAGACGCCGGCGAAGTGAATCGACTTCGCCGCCAGTTCCTTGCCCGTGCCGCTTTCGCCCAGAATCAGCACCGGATGCGCGCTCTGTGCCGCTTTCCCGATAATGCGGTAAAGCTTTTCCATCTCCGGAGAGCGCCCGATGATGTTGCCGAATCCCTGCCGCGATTTAATGGTTTCCCGCAGCACCCGGTTCTCCGTCTTCAGCCGCAGATGTCCCCCCACCCGCTCCAGCAGCAAGCGCAGTTCTTCCATGCTGAAGGGTTTGGTGACATAGTCGTAGGCGCCATCTTTCATCGCCTGCACCGCCGACTTCACCGTGCCGTAACCGGTCACCACGATCACCAGCGCTTCCGCGCGATGCTTCTTGATCGCGTGCAATGCTTCGAGGCCTCCCGAAGCCCGCAAGTCGAGCAGCACGGCGTCGGCGCTGGAACTGTCCAGCAGACGGCAAGCCTGTTCGGCCGACTCCGCCACCTGTGTGTTGAAGCCGAGCGATTGCGCCACCTCGCGGCAGGCCTCGCGGATGATGCGGTCATCATCCACGATCAGCAGGTTCAGAAAATTCGCCCCCTCGATTTGCAGGGGACGGCTGGGGCTGGGACTAGGACTGCGGCTGAGGACGGCGGCGGTCGATGCATTGAACATGGCGAATCTCCGTTTGTCAAAGTTGCTCTGGTGTAGAGACCGGGCTTGCCCCGTCTCCCCCGCGTGTAGAAACGAAATCAGACATCCCTTCAAAGGCTCCGCACAGCTTCCATCGCACCCGCCGCCGGAGCCACCGCCGGAAAGAACACCGCAATGCTGGTGCCGTGTCCCGGCTCGCTTTCCACCTCGATGGTTCCGCCCGCTGCACCGACGATGCGCTCTACCGTCGCCAGCCCCAGCCCTGTGCCCTGTCCCGGCTTCTTGGTGGTGAAGAAAGGCTCGAACAACCGCGCCCGCGTCTCCACATCCATCCCGCAGCCGTTGTCGCTCACCACCAGCGACACGGCGCGCCGCCGGCTCTCGCCCTCAGATTTACTGCCAAGCCCACCCGCGGATGCCTCCGGAAGTTCCGTCGCCCGTGTGCTCAACCGAATCGTTCCACCCTGTGGCATGGCATCGCGCGCGTTCAGCACCAGGTTCAACAGGATCTGCCGCAATTGCGCGGGATCGACCAGTACCAATCCAGTGCCGGAGTCGAGCGCGGGGTCGAGGACTATGACCAGCTCAATCTGTTCGCCGATCAGCCGCCGCAACAGAGTTTTCGTGGAAGTCACAATTTCGTTGATCGGGGTCGGCCGCGGCTCCGCCGCTTGCTTGCGTGCGATCGCCAACAACTCCCGCGTCAACGCCGCCCCTTGCTCGCCCGCCAGACGCACTTCTTCCACCTGCTGGCACAGCCGGTCTGGTTCCGTTACGCCACTCCCCAAGCCGGCCTCTTCCATTCCATGGTTGTCCAGTCCATGGTTCTCCAATCCATGTTTCTCCAGTCCGTGATTCTGTAATCCGCCGCTCTTCAATCCCGCGATCAGTAGATCGCAGTACAGCAGAATGCCGGTCAGCAGGTTGTTGAAGTCGTGCGCGATTCCTCCCGCCAGTCGCCCGATAATCTCCATCTTCTCGGCCTGGAGCAGACGCTCCTCCACCCGCTTGCGCTCGGTCGCGTCCCCCAGCATTGCAATCAGAAAGTGGCGGCGGGCGTCGTGCCCGAGCGACACCGTCAAATGTCCCCAGAATTCGGAACCGTCTTTGCGCCGGCAGAGTTTGTCGATTTCCAGGCAATGGCGCTCGCCCCGCATCAACTCGCCCAGCCATTTCGCGTCCGGCGAACCGTTGCCGGCAGAAATTCCCCGGTGCAGTTCCGGATAAAGCTCTCGGGCATGCGCGCCCGCCAGTTCCTGTTGGCTGTACCCGAGCATTCGGCTGAGTGCGGGATTGGCTTCCAGAATCCCGCCATCGAGCCGGCAGATCCCGATTCCGATCGCCGCCCCTTCAAACATCGCCTGGAACAGCGGATCGCGGTCGTACTCGCGCACCACCGGAAACTCGGTAACAACGTTCATTCGGTCGCCACTTCGGGGTCGCAGGTGTTAGGTCTAGGGTGTTAGTTCGCAGGAGAACAACACCTGACACCTCAGACCTGACCCTAAGACCTGCCGTTCCGATTCCAAGGCGGGAAAGCAGCAAACTCTACTTTTCCGCGAATGGAACCGCGCTAATCTAATTGGGGAAGTGTAGTGTGAAACCCTATCGCCGCTTAGTGCCCGCCATCACATCAAATTTGTGATGAATCAGGCGATCAATCGAAAGCAATCAAGACGGATAGAGGATGGAAACGAGATGGTTCGAACCCATGCCCAAATCCCAATACGGGCAAGCGGAGCCGCTCCGATTCGGAACCCAACAGGCTCGCAAAAGCCCCGAAGCGGCGAAAGAATGCAGCCCACCGCTCGCGCCGTGGGCTGCACGCTTACGCCGCGTCGCGGCGATTGGTATTCTGATGGCTACAACATGCAGTTCCATCCCCATCGCGTAGCCAACCTTCTGCTGGTGCTCAGCTTCCTCTCAGCGTGTGGTCGCCCTCCCGCGGACAATGCTTCGAACCCCGCCGACTCGCAAAAACTGCCCTTCGATCGCGAGCCCCGCTCGACCGGCATGTCACCCAGTCAGTCGTTGATTCCCTCGACCACGAAACTGCCCGAGGGAACTCCCATTGCGATCCGCCTGCAGAGCGCGCTTTCCAGCGCATCGTCGCGTGCCGGAGACACTTTCGGCGCAACCATCGATGAGCCGGTCGTAATCGACGGCCAGACGCTCGTTGCCAGTGGCGCGTCCGCCACCGGCCGCGTCCTCGAAGCCAAGCCCGCCGCCAGTTCTCGCGGAAGCTCGCTCGAACCCGGTTATCTGCGGATCGTGCTGGTGAGTTTAAACATCGGCGGCCGGCCGGTCATGATCGAAACCTCCAGCATCTTTGCCAAAGCCGGCTCCCGCGAGGGACGAAACCCGGCTGCCGACGCGGCTTTTGGTGCCAGTCAGAAAGGCAAAGACATTGTGCTCGGCATCGATCGCCATCTCAGCTTTCGCCTCGCCCAGGCCGTTGACTTGCAACCCGGCCTGCATTAGCCGCGCCATCTGCCGGGTCAGCGACTTTATGGTTTGACCGCAAGATGCGGATAGCACCGTCCGCCGAACCTCCGATATCGTCGGCCCATGCACAAGACCATCGACCCTACCATCCTCTATTTCGGAACCCCCGTGGCCCTCATCAGCACCTTGAACCCAGACGGCTCCCCGAACCTGGCGCCGATGTCCTCGGCGTGGTGGCTGGGCTGGACCTGCATGTTGGGCCTGGGCCAGATGGGCCAGACTTCCGACAACCTCATTCGCACGCGCGAGTGCGTCATCAACCTGCCCTCGGAAGATCTGGTCACGCACGTCGACCGCCTCGCGCTTACTACCGCCAAAAGTCCTGTACCGGAGAAAAAGCGTGACTGGGGCTATCGCTACGAGCCGGCCAAATTCGACATCGCGGGATTCACTTCGGTCGAGTCGGATACCGTAGCCCCACCCCGCGTCCACGAGTGTCCCGTGCAGATGGAGGGCATCGTGCACGATTTCCGCCCCTTCGGCAAAAACGTGAGCGCCAACGTTTTCGAGGTGCATATCGTGAAGCTGCACGTCGACGAAAACTTGCTGGTAGGTAATGGCGCGCGGCCCCACATCGATCCGCTGCGCTGGCGTCCGCTGATTATGAGCTTCTGCCGATTCTTCGGACTAGGCGGCGAACTGCATCCGTCGCGCCTGGCGGATTCAGACTTCATGAAATTCGTGACTCAAGGAACGACGTCGCAACCCGCAGATTCGCCCAGCACGAACGAACAGAGATAAAACGTCTTGTCGCTCGCTCCCGGCGGATGACTTTTTCCGATCAGAAGCCGAATTTCCACTACATAAAATTTACATTCCTTCGCGCTTTTGCTACTAGCCGCCCCGCCTCGCCGTTGCACGGTATGTTGCAGTAAGGAAAGGGATTTGTGCGTTCTGGCAAACTGCTTGCTCTATTCCATTTCAAACTATGGCGGGATTTATGCTGTCTATGATCTTCGGCTTCTCGCTCGTCGCCATGGCGACCGTTGTCATGACGAGTCTCGCACTGTGTTTCGTGCGAGGACTGTTGGGGATTGGTCAATTCCTGGACAAGGTTCGCGGACCCCAGGACGAGAATGCAAATGAAGTGAACCTACGGCCTTCTCGCGCCATTTCGTGATCGGGTGAACAAAGCAAGAGTCTTGTTTCACGAAAGGAGCAAGCATGAAACGGCATCTGGTTCCGGTGGTACTCACTCTCACGGCGCTGCTGGTAAGTATTTCCTGGGCGGGTTCGGTGCGGGAAGACTCGACCGAGCGCCTGCAGAATTCCGCCGATGTCCTCAGAGAAATCGCGGCCGCTCCCGATAAGGGCATCCCGGACGAAGTGGTGAAGAATTCCAAATGCATGGTGGTCGTTCCCCATCTGGTCAAAGCCGGCTTCATCGTCGGCGCCAAGCACGGGCGCGGAGTCGCGGTGTGCCGCACCAGTACAGGATGGAGCGCGCCCGCTTTCGTAAGCGTGAGCGGAGGAAGCTGGGGCCTGCAAATCGGTGCCGAGGGCGTGGACCTGGTGATGCTGGTGATGAACGACAGCGGCCTGCGACACTTGCTTTCCAGTAAGTTTGAAATTACCGGCGAAGGATCCGCGGCAGCCGGCCCAGTCGGCCGCCACGCTTCTGCCGGAACCGATTGGAAGCTGAACACCGAGTTGCTGACCTACTCTCGCTCCCGAGGCATCTTTGCGGGCCTGACTCTGGAAGGCGCGGTAGTGGAGCAGGATGCCGATGCCACCGTGGCCATCTATGGCAACGACCTCCCATTCAAGAAGATCTTGATGGGCGAGGTGGCCGCGCCCGCTCCGGCAACGTCGTTCCTGCGGGCGGTGGCGGAAATCAGTCATCAAGCCAAAGCGCAGGAAGCCCGGGAACGGGCGCCAGAGAATCAGAACAATTCGCAACCACAGGAGAAACCACAGGACGAGAATCAGAATCAAAAGTAGGTCGGGTCTGGGGCGCGACTTGGATTGGAACCGGCCGCGCCCTTTATCACGCAGCAGAATCCGGCCGTCGTCGCCTGGACGTGAGATCAACTTGTGTACAGGGCAGGCGTTTCCAAGTTGACCTCCAACGTTTCCCGGCTATCTCGCCCCTCAATCCACGAAGCCCGGAGCACCTGAGCAGTGCCGGGCAAACGAGGGATGAAGGGCCAGAGGAAATACCATGCATATCCGTTCGGTTCGTACATTGTTTCTCGGGCTAGCGCTCGCGCTCGTCGTGCTGTCGATGTCGGCGGCATCGTCCGCGCAAATCGCCGTCGGCGTGGCCGTTGGGTTCGGCCCGCCGCCCCTGCCCGTCTATGAGCAGCCCCTATGTCCCGGTGAAGGTTACATCTGGACCCCTGGCTATTGGGCCTACGACTATGACATCGACGACTACTACTGGGTGCCCGGCACGTGGGTGCTGGCCCCGGAGGTCGGTTTCCTGTGGACTCCGGGCTATTGGGGTTGGGGCGGCAATGGGTTCGTTTTCTATGAAGGCTATTGGGGACCGGTAGTGGGTTTCTATGGCGGAATCAATTACGGCTTCGGCTATTTCGGCGAAGGTTTTGAAGGTGGCCGTTGGGACCACGACCGCTTTTTCTATAACCGTGCCGTGACCAACGTGAACGTCACGAACATCCACAACGTTTACAACACCACCGTGATCAATAACACCAACGTGACCCGCGTCAGTTACAACGGCGGCAACGGTGGGATCACGGCACGTCCGACGCGTCAACAAGAGGCGGCAGCGAATGAAAGACATATCCCGCCAGTCGCGGTCCAAACGCAACAGGCGCAGGCAGCCCGAGCCAACCCGCAGCAGCGCGCCTCTATGAACCTGGGCAAGCCGCCGGTGGCAGCCACACCCAGGCCCGGAGCGTTCAAGGACCACGTCGTGCGCGCCCAGGCTGCCGGAGGCGCTTACACCCCGCCCGCCAATCGCGGCGGAAATCGCGGGGGGAGCAATACGTCGGCCCCGCGTCCGGAAAACCGTCCAGAGAATAACACTGCTCGACCGAGCACTCGCGTCCACCCGCGCGACCTGCCGCCGGCGGAACGCCCCCCCGCTCCTAATACCGGCAACGCGAAGCGGGATCAGAAGTACCAGCAGCAGCAGGAAAAGCAATTCGCGAAGCAGGAACAGGAACGGCAGAAGCTCCAGCAGAGGCAAGAGCAGCAGCACCAGCGACTGGAGCAGCAGCACGCCAATGAAGCGAGAAGACAGCAGGTAGAGCAGCAACACCAGCAACAAACGCAGCAGATGCAGCAAAGACACGAACAGCAGCAACAGAAGATGCAGCAGAGACAGCAGCCCCCGAGCCGGGAGTCCAAGCCTTCAAGCAAGGAACGTCCCCCGGGAAGGCAGTGACCGTTTCTTTTAAACGCTCAAACTCGTTGGTGGAGGGCCGGGCGCCCCCGCCCGGCGGACAGGCGAGACGGCCGGCCCTCCACTGTAGAACTCAGCACGCGGCCGGCGAGCCAGCCGACGCCGCCCCCGGAACAGGGTTGGGACGATGAACGCAAGCATCAACAAATTTTGGCAGGCCGCTTATCAGATGGTCGACAGCTTTTTTGCGCGACTGCCTTCGCTCATCGTCGGCGTCATCGTCTTTCTTTTGTTTTACGTCCTTAGCATTTTTGTCAGCCGGGTGATACTCCGGACGACTCGCCATCACCGTCCAAACCTGGGAGTTGTTTTCGCCCGTCTCATCGGCGCGGCAATCATTCTGCTGGGCTTTCTGGTGGCATTCTCCGTCGTCGCGCCTTCGTTTCAGGCAGGTGATCTGATCAAGATCCTGGGCATCGGCGGCGTGGCCATCGGATTCGCCTTTCAGAATATATTGCAGAATTTTCTTGCCGGCCTGCTGCTGCTCTGGGCTGAGCCGTTTCGCATTCGCGATGAGATTAAGTTAGACAATTACGAAGGCACGGTGGAAGATATCCAGACCCGGGCCACCATTATCCGGACCTACGACGGCAGGCGGGTCGTAATCCCGAACGCCGATTTGTTCACGCACTCGGTTACCGTCAATACCGCGCTCGACATTCGCCGATGGGAATACGACCTGTCCGCAAAAAATGTTGGGGAGTTGGCCGATCTTAAATCTCTGGTGACTAACACAGTCAGCAAGGTGCCGGGAGTCTTACCGAGTCCGGGCCCCGAGGTTCTCGTGATGGACCTGGGTGATCCCAACGCGAACATTGTCAAGATGCGAGTTTTTTGGTGGACGAAGGCTCCTCGACAGCATGAAATGCTTGCGTCGTATGACAAAGTCTTAACCGCAATCGATCAGACTCTCAACCCATCAGCCGTTGCACAACCTCGCGCCGCTTGACCTCTGACTTGGTGTGCCCTATATAGAGAAGAGAGAACCGATGCCGGGAAGAAAACGTCTACGCGCCGTCAGCAGCAAAGAGCAAGGGCAATACGAACATATCATGGAAAGCGCTGAGAACTCCGGACGCTATGGCAATCGAGCCAAAGAGGTCGCCGCCCGGACCGTGCTAAAGCAGCACAAGGAAAAAGGCCACGCTAAAGGGGAATAGCCAATGTTTCAGGCTTCTCTTTAAGCAGAGGGAGAATCTCAATGCTCTACCTCGTGTGGGTGGTACTCGTAGGAATACTCGCGGGCTGGCTTGCCGGCCAGGTCACGAAAGGAAGCGGCTTCGGCCTCGTCGGAGATCTGATCGTAGGAATCCTGGGGTCGCTGCTGGGAAGCTTTCTTTTTGGATTGATCGGCATCGTCGCCTACGGCCTGCTCGGCCGTCTGGTAATGGCGGTCATAGGTGCAATCGTCTTGCTTTGGTTGATCCGAGTGATCAAGAAATCAGGTTGAACGGGAAGTTCGCAGTTAGATCGTACAAAAGCGCCCACCGAAAGGAATGTAGCCATGCTGTGGACAATCGCCATAATTCTCCTGATCCTCTGGCTGCTGGGGATGGTCTCGTTTCATGCCCTCGGCGCATATGTACATATCCTGCTCGTGCTCGCAATCATCGCGGTGCTCATCAGAATCGTTCAAGGCCGCAACCCGCTCTAGTACAGGGTCGCAATTCGCTCTAGCCCGGCTTCCGCGCAAAGATGTACGCCCTTCGGCTCTGGTACTCAACCTCGGGAGCATAGGGCTCTCTCTCGATGATCTCGTCAATCACTAGCCCCGCTTCCTCCAGATAACGCCGGATTGCAATGGGCGGAAGAAGAAAGAAATCCATGGAGATCGGCCGCCCCCACAACTCCTGTTCGTGAAGGGCTTCATCGCCGGTGTGAAAGGCAAGCAACAGCAGCCCACCCGGTTGCAGCACTCTCTCCATTTCCCGAAATACCGAGGACAGAAACTTCTTGGGAATATTAACGATGGCATAGAACGCGGCGATTCCCGCCAGCGCGCCATCCCGCAAGTCCAGAGCCAGCATGTTGCCTTCGCGGAAGGAAATGTCAGGGTTCAATCGTCGGGCCTGTTCCAACATTTGCGGCGAGAGATCGAGCCCGAAAACCGTCGCGCCCGCATCGCGCAGGTAGCGGGCAACCTGCCCAGGACCACAGCCCATGTCGCAGACGTCGCCACGTCCTGAGACGGCAGTGGCGAAGCGATGGAGCAGGTCGCAGTCCAACGGCTTGTGCTGAAGTTCGTCGAAAATCCGGCGTGCATATTCGTCGGCGACTCGGTCATAGCTTTCGCGAATCGGTCGTATGACGTCGTCGGTCATAAGATTCGGGCTCACCAATGCCAAAAGAACTCCAACCACACGATCACTATGGCAAGCCCTAGGGTAAAGACAAGGTTGACTGCCCACCCCAGCCAAAATGGATATTTGAAGTGTCGCAATGAAATCAGCGCCAGGATCAACACCGGCAATTCAAAGGCGAGCACGATCCGATAAAAGCGCCGGTCCGACTCGACGGCCGCTTGCCCCATCCTTGCGTCTGGATGTGTCATGCCCACGACGGCGAGCGCAAGCAGGATGAACGCGCCTCCGGCAAGTGCATACGGAGCAATGTGGCGTCGGCGCAGCAGCGGTGCCAGCAGCATGAGCATCATGCCGAAAGAAAAAAAGACGATGAGTGTCATGTGCGTTTGGGCGGCTCAGGCCATCATTTCTTCGCGGCGATCTGGTTTGGCGACCGCCGCGGGAAGCCGCAGCCGGAACGTGGTGCCGGCTCCGACGATGGAATCGAATTCCACCGAGCCATAATGCCACTGCATGATCTGGTAGGTTTGCGCCAGCCCGATTCCGCTGCCGCCTTTGTCGCCCTTGGTGGTGTAGTACAGTTCGAAGATCTTCTCCTGCGCTTCGGGCGGAATGCCGCAGCCCTGGTCCAGCACTTCGGCCAGAATCGTTTCCTCATCGCGCCGCGCCTTCAGCGTAAGTTCCCCTCCCGCGCTCATGGACTGTACCCCGTTCAGCACCAGGTTCAAGATTGCCTGCTGCATCAGATCGGAATCTACTCGCACCATCAGCGCCTCCTCGGGCAGTTCCTGCACCACGTGCACTCCGTGACGCGCGGCATCGGGTGCGGCCAGCGTCGATACGCTCTCCAGAATCTTCCGAAAGTCCACGTCTTCCAATCGCAAATCGCGGGGACGGGTGAAGTCCACCAGGATCTGCACGACCCGGTCCAGACGGTGAATTTCGCTGCCGATGACCTCCATGTGGCGGCGCGTGTCGGGATCGTCCTGCTGCAGCTTGTTTTGCAGCAACTGCAGGTGCAGCACGATGGCGTTGATCGGATTCTTGACCTCGTGCGCCACCCCCCGCGTCATCCGCCCGCTGGCGGAAAGACGCCGCGAAATTTCAATTTCGTCCTCGATGCGCCGCACCGATTCGGCATCGCGCATGGTCAGCAGCGCCCCAATCGGCGTTCCCTTTTCCTGAATGAAGTCGAGCGAGACCTGCACCCGCCGGCCGTCGGCGGCGTCGAATTCGTATTGCGCCAACTGCCGCTGCTGCTGGAACGCCGGCAGAACCACCGCGCCCAGCACCGATCCATCGGAAAAAATTTCTTCCGCCGTGCGTCCCAGAATTTCGCGCCGCGGGCGTCCCAGAAATTTTTCCGCCGAGGCGCTCACCAGCACCACCCGCGTATCCCGCGTGAACAGCATGAGCCCGTCCTGCAGCTTGGTCATGACCTGCTCGACATTGTCTTTCAGGGCGGAAAAAATCTGGTTGGTATCGCGAATTTGCCGGCCCAGGTGCGCGATCTTCAGTGACACCAGCCCAACCTCGTCGCCGGCGCTGGTCGCCGCGTCCGGCAGCTCGTCCCCCGCACTCGCACTATCCAGGTCCCGGGCAATGGCCTTCAGCGGTCCCAGCGCCACATTGGAAACCACCGCCGCCAGGATCAGCGAGCAGAAGATCGCGACCACCGAAAAAAATGCCGCCTGTTGCAGTTTCGGCGTCAATTCGTTGCGCAGAAAAACTGTCGAAACGCCTACCCGAACGCTGCCAAACGCCTGCCGGTCCAACTCCAACCCGATGCTTACGTCATAAACCGTGGCCGGCCCGTACAGCAGGCGCAACTGGCGCCGGAACCCGGCGCCGCTCAGCACGCTCAAAGGGGCGCGCTCCGGAACCGCCTGGCCATTCAGCGCCGGATTCGTATCGAGTATCGCCACCCCATTCGGATCCATGATGGCCGCATCGTAGATGATGCGGGAATTCCCCACCACCGATTCCAGCATGTCGTTCAGGTTCGTGTCCGTCTGCAGATAATTCGCGATGGCCGCACGCATGGCCTTGGGATTGCTCGTGTCAATCCGCGTGCTGGTCAGGTCGGGCACCGCCTTCGACGCGGCGTACTCCAGTTGATTGGTGAGCTGGGAAGCGGTCTCGTCGGCCCACAGCAACCGCTGCCGCAGCAGTTGCGACAGGTAGATCCAGGAAAAGCCGACCACCAGCGCCGTGAACAGCGTCGTGATCGCGAACACGATGATGAATTTGCGTGTCATACAATCAGTACCCAGTACTCGGTACCCAGCGCAATCGTTAAAGAGGGATGCGCGGCAAACGCGGCGGGCCGTTCTTACTGGGTACTGAGTACTGGGTACTGGGTACTATTCTTCCGCAGCCATCCCCGTATCCTGCGGCCGGCCGTACTCTTTCAACTTGTTATGCAGGGTCTTCAAGCTGATGCCCAGTATCTCCGCCGCTCGCGTCTTGTTGTTACTGGTCGCCTGCAGAGTTTTCAGGATGAGCAGTTTTTCCGCTTCTCCCACCGTCGTGCCCACCCCCAGGTGCACGGCATCGGGATCGTTCACCACCGGCCGCACGCTCTGGCCAAAGCCCGGCGGCAAGTGCTTGGTTTCCACCAGTCCGCTTTCACACACGATCACCGCGCGCTCCAGCGTGTTGCGCAACTCGCGCACGTTACCTGGCCACGAGTAAGTCTGGAACATGTTGAGCACGGCCTCGCTTACATCCGCCACCTTGCGGTCGTGCTTCTGGTTCATTTCGGCGAGCAAGCTCTTCACTAACTCGCGGATATCTTCTTTATGCTCGCGTAGCGCCGGCATATGAATATTGAAAACGTTGAGCCGGTAGTAAAGATCCTGGCGCAGTTCTCCATTGGCAACGGCATCGTCGGGAACCTTGTTGGTGGCGGCCAGCACGCGCACGTCCACTGAAGTTTCGACCTTGCTGCCGAGTCGCCGCAGCTTGTGGTCTTCGAGCACGCGCAACAGCTTCGCCTGCGTGCCCACCGGCATTTCCCCAATCTCGTCCAGCAGCAGCGTTCCGCCTTCGGCCAGTTCGAAGCAGCCGGTGCGGCGCTCCAGCGCCCCTGTGAATGCGCCTTTTTCGTGGCCAAAAATTTCGCTTTCGATCAGCGTCTCGGGAATGGCCGCACAATTGATGGGGACGAACGGTTTGTTGCGCCGCGGACTCAGATCGTGGATGGTGCGCGCCACCAGTTCCTTGCCGGTCCCGCTCGCCCCGGTGATCAATACCGACGCCGTGCTCGGAGCCACCAACTCGATCAGCCGGAATATCTCCTGCATTTCAGCGGACGCACCCACCAGCAAGCCCAGCGCTCCTTTGTCGCGCAGGCGCCGCCGCAGCGATTCGTTCTCCGTACGTGTGTTCAGGATTTCCCCGATATTGGTCAGGATCGAGCGCAGCCGCCGGAAGTCGATGGGCTTCTCGATGTAGTCCTGCACCCCCAGCCGGCCTGCGTGAAATGCGGTGTCGGTCGCCTTTTGCGCCGTCACCATCACCACCGCGATCGACTGCGCCAGGTCGGCGAGCTTCTCCACTAGTTCCATGCCGCCCATGCGCGGCATCTTCACGTCCGTGATCACGATGGACGGAGCAAAGGCGGGAATCTTTTCCAGAGCTTCCACCCCGTCGGCCGCCGTGGCCGTGCGATAGCCCCATCCCGAGACCAGCTCCGCCAGCCCGGTTCGTTCGTTTTCTTCGTCTTCGACAATCAACACCCGTTCCTGTGTCATAGGCTCCATCTGCATTATTCAGGGAAGCGCGCCGCCCCGCAACCCGGTCGGGATGCGGGGATATCATTTTGAGATCGCACCGCAAGAACCATCCCGCGAAAATTCGCCCGCCACCCGCCATAGTGATCATACGATTCACCAGCCATTCTTTCTTGGTTGCAAACAGACCCGGTTGCTGTAGAATTTTCTGTTTCCAATACGGCCTATCCGTCGGTGCCGTCAGCGTTGGTTGATTCCAGTTTCTACTGAATAACTTGTAGTGGATTTGACTCGGAGGAGCTCAATGTCACCTTGTCGAGATACTTACCGGAGAGGCGCGATTTTCGCGCTCGTTCTGGCCCTCGTTCTGATCGCGTTACCGTCTTTGTTGAATGCACAAACCGCGCCCAAGGCGCCAACCGCACAGTCGTCAGACGATTTTCCTAAGGTAGAGTTGTTCGTTGGCTATCAGTGGCTGAACCCCGGCGGCAACATACCCGCTTTTCAAACCACAGTCGTCACCCCTCCAGACACAGCCACCCGGAGCGACAGTCCTCTGGCCTCCTCCACGACGACGACCACGGTCGTCCCTTTCAAGCTGCCCTCGATCGCGCAGGGCGTCGGCACCAGTCTGGCTTACAACTTCACCAAGAATCTGGCTCTCGAAGGCGATTACGGCGGGAACTTCAACCGCAACGCCACCATCAGCACCGCCACCGTTGGGCCGAAGTACACCTGGCGCGGAGAGGGCGTGAACTTTTTCGTGCACACCCTCTTCGGATTCGAACGCCTCTCGAGCAGAGGGATCCCCTCCAGCAACGGCATCGCCGCGATTCTTGGCGGCGGTATGGACATCAAACTCTGGAAGCCCATCACGCTTCGTCTTTTTGAGGCCGACTACCAGTTCGCGCACCTGAACTTCTCCAGCGTGGTATCTCCCATCGACAGCCAGCTCCGCCGTCCAAGCTACAACGGCGCCCGGCTGCGCACCGGCCTGGTATTCAACTTCGGCGGAGCTCCGGAGACTCCGGTTGCCGCCGCTTGCTCCATCGACCACAACGAAGTTCTGGTCGGCGAGCCGCTCCACGCAACCGTCGCCGCCAGCAACTTCAACCCCAAGCACCCGCTTACCTATACTTGGGCGAGCAGTGGCGGCAAGATCGAAGGCAAAGATACGGCCGCGACCATCGACACCACGGGCGCGGCTCCCGGTACCTACACCGCCACGGCCCGCGTGGTAGACCCCAAGAAGAAGAAGAACGGCGAAGCGAGTTGCACTTCGAACTTCACCGTGAAGCCGCTCAATCCGCCGCAGATTTCCTGCACCGCGAATCCCGGCACCGTCGAAGTCGGAACCCCCTCCACCGTCACCTGCACCTGCACCAGTCCTGACAATGCCACCGTCACGGTGGGCGGCTGGACTTCAAGCGCGGGCAGCGTAGCCGGCACCGGCAACTCCGCAACCCTTACCACCACCGGCGCCGCCGCGGGTCCGGCAACGATCAACGCAACCTGCACCGACTCCCGCGGCTTGACCGCCTCCACGACGAGCACGGTCACGGTCAACAATCCGCCCCCACCGCCTCCCGTTGTGGACAAAGCACTCGAAGCCCGCCTTGCCCTCCACAGCGTCTATTTCGCGACCGCGAAACCGACGGTGAAAGATCCCACCGGCGGTCTGGTCGCGAGTCAGGAGCAAACCCTCCAGTCGCTGGCCACCGATTTCGCGAAGTATCGTGAGGTCAAGCCCGATGCTCACCTGACCCTCGAAGGGCATGCCGATGTGCGTGGATCCGTACCTTACAACCAGGCACTCTCCGAACGTCGTGTGGCGCGCGTCAAGAGCTACCTGGTCGAGCATGGCGTCCCCGAGGCCAACCTCGAAACCAAGGCTCTGGGCGATCAACACAACCTGACTGCGGCTGAGGTGAAGGCTTCGGTGGAGCAGAACCCCGAACTGACAAAAGAAGAACGGGCCAGGGTTCTGCGCAACATGAAGACCATCATCTGGGCGAGCAATCGCCGGGTGGACATCACCTTGAACGTGGCCGGCCAAGCCGAAACTACCTCGGTACGGCAGTACCCGTTCAATGCCACCGATTCCTTGACTCTGATCGGCGGCCGGGAAGCGATCAGGAAGGCCCCGGCGGCCAAGAAGGCTCCCGCGGCAAAGGGCGCGAAGAAGCCAGTGAAGAAGCAGTAATCGCCCCGGGCGATCGCTGCAAGAACCTGACGGAGGAAGTGCAACCGCTTCCTCCGTTTTTTCTTTCGCGGTTCTGTCATGCGCTCCGACCGCTTGCGTACTTTGCCAGGCTGGGAAACAATCTTTTTGACACCTGTTATGCGACTGGCCTTCGGATTCGCGATCGCGCTTTGCCTAAGTTCCCCGGCGACGGGATGGGCTTCTCCGCAGCAGGAGCCGGCAGGCTCAAACAACCCGCCTGCGCAAGCTCCGGCCCCGCCCGCTTCCAAAGACAACGCTCCGGCAGAGACCGCACCAGCCCAGAAGTCGCCGCCAGAGACGGCTCCGGAAAAGAAGGCGCCACAGACGGAACCGGAAACGAAGGCGCCAGAGACGGAACCGGAAACGAAGGCGCCGGCAAAGACGACGACCGCTCCCGCGGACCAGGTTCCGGCCGAGACCTCCCCGGCTGCGCCCGCCAATCCGCCGACCCCAGCGGCGGAGACGAAAACACCGGAGAGCGATGTCAAGCAGGAGCAAAAGATGGATGCGGGTTCGGTCAGCGGAACTTCGACCCCTGCAACACCCCCGAGCGGGGGGACCTCGTCGAACGCAACCAGGAAGCGCCGCAAGCGCACCGCCTCAGCGCCCGACGGCGCTCCCCGCAGAATTGTAGTGCGCGAGGGAGGAGCGACCGAACCCGCGGAGCAAATCGTGCCCGGCATGACGCCCGAGGAGGCCACCCGCCAACGCCGGAGTGCGGAACAGTGGCTGGCCTCAACCGGCGACCAACTGGAACAGTTGGCGGCGCGCACGCTCGACGCGCGGCAGCAGGAAACCGTGGGACAGATTCACAACTATATAGACGGCGCGCGCACCGCGTTGAAGGAAGGCGACGTGCGTAGAGCGAGCACCCTGGCTCAGAAGGCGCACCTGCTGGCGGAAGACTTGGTGAAACATTAGCAGCTTGTGGCGGAATTGGGATTCGTATCAGGACATCGCTTTAGCGGTTCCGTAAACACGCCCCTCCAGGGAGCCGCATCGAAATCGAAGAGCCTGCGAAAATTCTCCGTAGAGACGCGGCTTGCCGCGTCTCCCGCACGCACCGCACCTCCTTTTGCTGTAAGAGGGAGACGGGGCAAGCCCCGTTTCTACTTCCGTTCCTCCCGCCTCTGCGCCACGACCAGCCCGCGGGGTGTGGGCATGAGCACGACCGAGATCAGGCCGTCCTGCTCGAGTTTAAGTGCGGCCTCGCGGACAATCTTCAAATGCGAACTGGCGTCGTGCATCAGGATCAGGCCGTAGGGATTGATCTGCGGTAGAAAACGCCGAATCTCCTGCTCGCGGATGGGCATGTCGCTGTCGCTGAACAACAGGTCAATCCTGCCTTCGACCTTCATCTCGAGACTGGATTCGCGGCGCAGTTCGATCCACTCCGCAAGTCCCGAAGCCTGGATTCGCACCTTGGCGTTTTCGTAGATCTCGCGATCGAACTCGCAGCTAATGACGCGCCCGCGCCCGTTGGCTTTCAGTCCTTCAGCGATCCAGAGCGTGCTGATGCCGCTGAAAGTTCCGGTCTCCACCACCAGTTCAGGCTTAATGGTCGTCACGACGGTGCGCAGGAACTCCAGCACCTCGGCCTCGGCGGTCATGGAATCGAACATGTGCCAGCGTTCCGGATGCGGACATTCCGGCGTCGCACGATGATACTCGGGCTGTAGTTGATCGCCCGTACGCTCGATCTGTCGCAGAATCCGGCGCTCCTGCTTTTCTTTCCTGAAAAAACGACGAAGGCTGAGAGACATAGAGGAGAGAAGTGTACCGCAAGGAAAGCCAAGCGTAGGGGCAGCCGTCCCCGGCTATCCAGCGGGTCGGAACCCCATCAGCGCTATCTTAAGGCAGCGAGCAGTCAATCCGGGAAGTTGGAAAATTCCAGTCAGAGCCTGGCGATTTCCGGCCGGATGACCCAGAAGCCGAATTGCACCAAGACTTCTCGGTACCAATTCGGCCAACTTCCTCGAACCGCGTTTCTGGACCGCAACTGGCAGTTGCCTGATATTGCGACTTACCAGGCATCTGCATTATTTCCGAGTGCGCCGTAATCCGTAAAGACCCGTAACCATCGGTTTTAGAGCTCTCGAATCAGGCGTAACTTGTTATTGCTTGAGTCGGAGAAAGCGAGCGGCATTATTGTAGAGGATATCGCGCTTTTGTGCCGGGGTGAGCGAGGGTGCGTTTTGAATCGAGTCAATGGCGGCGGATAAAGCATCGGGCCAGACCATCTCGTCGGAACCGAACATAATGCGATTTTCAAATCCTGCGTCGATAAGGCGCTGCAGGTAGCCATAGAATTCCTTACGCGGAAAGGCGTAGTCGATTATGCCGATGTCCACATAGAGTTGAGGGTGGGCGTAGAGAGCGCCGATTGCGTCGTCGCCCAGAGGCCAACCGGCATGCATGGCCCAAAGACGCAGCTTGGGATGGCGGGCGAGAACATCTTCCAACAGAAGAAGGCTGGAGAAGCGCATGCGGTAATCTGGCGCGAAGAAATAGGTAGCGCCCGGAGGGCCGGGGCCCATGTGAATACCGACCGGCACATCGAGTTCCTCAGCCAGAGCGTAGTAGGGCTCCATGCGCGGATCATTGGCGGGAATGCCGTCGTATTGTTGTCCCACCTCCGCAAAGGCCACGACCTGCTTGCTTGTTACCATTTGTCGCAATTCAGCGACAGTCGGCTTCCCGGCCTTGGGGTCGAAGGGGGTCGCGGGTAATATGCGCTCTCCACCGGCTTCCTTCCATTTTGCGATTACCTCAGGCGGGCCACTGGCGAGGGCGGTGACGTTTCGCGACCGAACGATTTTGAGCGTGCGTTGCATCAGCTCTTCATCGGTTGAAGCGGACTGGAGCGGAGATTCACAGGGCGGATGCTTTACGAAGGACATTCCGTATGCGTCACCTCTGGTCTTCGGGTCCCGCGTGGGCCATACGGAGAATGGCGCACATATAAATATAGGGGGTGGACCCTGGTTGTCAGCGTGGGCGGCGTGAAGATGCATATCGATCACCGGCTCGCTGTTGGACTGCGCAAGCGCCGGTAAGGAAATGCGAACGACGACGGCTACTGCACATATCAGGAGAGAAATCGCCAAGGAAGATCGAACTCGTATCATAGATCCCCGAGAGGATGACGAGCATTATGGTGAAGTAAACGTAGCAAGCCGTCGATTGCGGGTCAAGGAATCTTGGTCTAGGTTCATCTGTTTCAATCCAACAACTCGCCTGAGTCCTGATAAACGCGGGTAATCGGACAAGTGGAAACCCTGACGCGCTGCATTCGCCCCGCAGCCGAGGCCGGCTGCCGCCACGCTTTACTCGCTCGTAAAGTAATCCACCGTCACCGGGTTCTCAAACAACGAGTAATCGCGCGTCACCACGGTGATGCCGCTGTCGGTGACGAAGTATTGCGCGCGGTCGGCTTCGGCATCGTAGCCGATGGTGGTTCCTTCCGGAATGTGCACATTGCGGTCGATGATGGCTTTCCGGATGCGGCAACTGCGTCCGATGTTCACGTGCGAGAACAGAATGCTGTTCTCGATTTCGGTATAAGAATTGACGCGCACGTCCGGGGAAAGCACCGAATTCTGCACCGAGCCGCCGGAAATGATGCAGCCCGAGGAAACCAGCGAATCGACGGCGTGCCCCATGCGTCCCGGTTCGCCAAACACGAACTTAGCCGGAGGATACTGACGCTGGTGGGTGCGGATGGGCCATTGGTGATCGTAGAGATTGAATACCGGCGAGACCGAAACCAGGTCCATGTTCGCCTCGTAATACGCTTCCAGCGTGCCCACGTCCCGCCAGTAGAGGGCCTCCTTCTTGTTCTCGTCGACAAAATTAAAAGCGAAGACGCGATAGTCCGCCAGCATCTTGGGCAAAATATCCTTGGCGAAATCGTGACTGGAATGGGTATCCTCGGAGTCCTTGAGCAGTACGGGAATGAGGACGTCGGTGTTGAAGATATAGATGCCCATCGATGCCGAAATTTTCGTTGGATCGTAGGGCGATCGCAGCTCGGTCTGCTTCGGCTTTTCCAGGAAGCCGGTGATGCGATGGTCGCCTCCGATATCCACCACGCCGAAGTGGCGGCATTCGCTGGGGTCAGTGGTCAGCGTGGCGACGGTGACATCGGCGGCCGCGTCCAGGTGCTGCTTCAGCATGCGCCCGTAATTCATTTTGTAAATGTGGTCGCCCGAGAGGATGATCACGTGCTTCGGCTGTTCGCTGCCGATGGAATAGATGTTTTGATACACCGCGTCCGCCGTCCCCATGTACCAGTTCTCGCTGACCCGCTTCATGGGCGGCAGAATTTCGATGAACTCGCCAATTTCCCGGCCGAATATGTTCCAGCCTTCGCGGATCTGACGATTCAACGAGAGCGCCTTGTATTGCGTCAGGATATAGATGCGGCGCATGCCCGAGTTCACGCAGTTGGAAAGCGTGATGTCGATGATGCGGTAACTGCCGCCAAAGGTCACGGCCGGTTTGGCGCGGTCGCGGGTCAGCGGATAGAGCCGCTCGCCGGCGCCCCCGGCGAGCAAAATTCCAAGCGTATCTTTCATCGGCACACCGTTGGACACTACCTGCAGCGCGGCCTCGCCCCCCGACGCGAAATACTAGCACAGGTCAGTACTCAGGACCCGGTACCCAGTACCCAGCCACTACCTCGAACCGGCAGTCCTGGCCTTGCGCTTTCAGCTTTAACTGGGTACTGGGTACTGAGTTAGCAGTGCACAATCTTGTCGCTCTTAATTCCGCGAGTGGCATTCCGCGAATCCACCACCAGCCTGGCCTCGTTGACGATCCTCTTATAGTCGTAGTCGGAGTGATCGGTCACGATGAGCACGCAGTCGTACTGCCCGAGATTGTCGAGCGTGGAGCACTTCATCTGCAGGTCGTACTTGCGTCCGCGGCCGACGAAAGGGAAGTAGGGGTCGTTGTAGCTCACCACCGCGCCCTCTTTTTGCAGCAGTTCGATAATCGTGAGCGCGGGCGACTCCCGCAGGTCGTCAATATCTTTCTTGTAGGCAACGCCCAAAACCAGGATCTTCGATCCGTTGATGGGCTTCTTCTGCTGATTGAGAGCGGAGATGGTGGCGGCGATCACGTTGTAAGGCATGGCCACGTTGATTTCGCCGGCCAGTTCGATAAAGCGCGTCCGAAAATCGAACTCCTTCGCCTTCCACGAAAGATAAAACGGATCCACCGGGATGCAGTGCCCACCCAGTCCCGGCCCGGGATAGAACGCATGAAAGCCGAAAGGCTTGGTGGCGGCGGCGTCGATGATCTCCCAGATGTCGAGATCCATCCGCAGGCAGAGCATCTTGAGTTCGTTGACCAGCGCAATGTTGACGCAGCGGTAGATGTTCTCGAGCAACTTGGTCATCTCCGCGGCCGCGGGCGACGAGACCGGAACCGTGCGGCGGAAAATCGACCCGTAGAGCGCGGCCGCGATCTCGCTGGCCTGCGCATCGAGTCCCCCAATCACTTTCGGAATATCGTGACGAGCCACCTGGGTATTGCCCGGATCCTCGCGCTCGGGCGAGAACGCCACCCAGATCTCGTTGCTGCCCGCCGCGCCCAGGCGCGAAGCTTTCAGTCCTACCTTGTTTTCCTGTTCGAGAATCGGAATCAGAACTTCTTCCGTCGTCCCGGGGTAGGTCGTGCTCTCCAGGATCACAATCTGGCCGGCCCGCAAGTGCGGCGCAACCGCGTGGGCCGTGTTGGTGATGTAGCTGAGATCGGGCTCGTGATATTCGTCCAGCGGCGTGGGGACGCAGATGATGATCGCATCCATGGCGGTAATCTGCGCATAGTCCGCCGTGGCCTGGAACCCGTTCGCCTTGGCCGCCGCGATCTCCTCGGGCGTAATGCGGAAAATGTAAGTGCCGCCACTCGCCAGGGTATCGATCTTGCGCCGATCGATGTCGAAACCGGTGACGGCAAATTTCTGTTCGCTGTAGAGCAGCGCCAGCGGCAAGCCGACGTAGCCAAGGCCGATGATTCCGATCCGAGCCTGGCGCGCATCAATCCGGCTTTTCAAGTCCGTAAACGGCGAAGAAGCGGTGAGTTGAGGATTCATAGTTTGTAAATGCCCGCAAATGTCCGCAAATGTCCAAAAACGATTCTAGCATTTGGAATTACGCATTTATGAAACCAACTCTAGTAACATGCCTTGCAGATGCGATTCTCACGATTATTCACGCCCTTGCTCCTGGTCGGTATTCTCGTCGCGCTCGCCACCCAGGCGGCGCGCTTTCTGGTGGTCGACGAACCCGCAAAGTCCGACGCCATCGTGGTGCTGGCGGGAGAAACCAATGTCCGCCCGGCGCGCGCTCTGGAACTGTTGCGCCTCGGGTTCGCGCCGCGCCTGTTTCTGGATGCCCAGACGCGAGACCTGATCTACGATCAGCGCCTCACCGACATTGCGCAGAGATACGTGAACGCTCTCCCGGAAGCAAACCAAATCTCCGTATGCCCAGTCGTTGGATTTTCCACCAACGCCGAGGCCGACGATGTAAACCGTTGCCTGCAGCCGCTGGGCGCGCGCCGTGTGCTGATTGTGACCTCCGACTATCACACTCGCCGCGCCTTGATGATCTTTCACCATCGCCTGCCGCAATACCAGTTCCACGTCACCGCCGCGCGCAATCCGCTGCAATTCGGCGAAGCCTGGTGGACCCACCGCGAATGGGCCAAAGTCACCTTTGATGAGTGGTCGAAGATGCTCTGGTGGGAAGCCGTAGACCGCTGGCGGTGAAAAAGTACCCAATACCCAGCACCCAGTACCCGGTTCCCAAATCTCGGTGTAGGCAAACACCCAGCGCGCACCTGGTGTAGATTTACTGAGAACTGAGAACTGGTTCAGGAGGCTCCATGTCGCAAGTAAAGATCACCGTCCGCCCGAACGGTCCCTATCGCGTTGAAGATCCCAACGGCGTCGTCGAAATGGTGGACGCCGAGGGCAACCATTACGACCTGACCGGCAAGACGGCGTTCTCTCTATGCCGCTGCGGCGCGTCCGCCAACCGGCCCTTCTGCGACGGCACTCACAAGATCGCCTTCCAGGCGCCCGATTCGGCAATCAAGCCTGGCTAGTGGCGGAATTCGGCTGAGCCATACCTTTTGCGATTCTGTCATCCTGAGCGAAGCGAAGGACCTATGCATTGCTTGCAGCGCCCGACTGTAGGGGTCTTTCGCTTCACCGGCTGTCGCTCCACCCTATGGCTCGCGCGCCCGTCGCACTAGTGCCTAACTGGAAACCGGGCCGCGAAATTCCGTGCCCGCGCCTTCCCTGTGATCTAGCATGGTCCGTGGACCATTGTTGCCGGAGTGATCGGCGTTGGTTTTCAATTCGACGTTTTCAGGCCGCAGAACGTTGCGCCTGCTGACTCTATGGGCCTTGCGGGAAAAACCCAACACGCCATCCGGCGCAGCACCCGCCTGCCGCTGGAAGTCCCCGTACTCGTCACCAGCCTCGACCCCGCGCCGCCGTTTTCCGAGTCCGGCAACACTACGCTCGTGAACGCCCACGGATGCGGACTGATCCTTCCCCGTGCCCTCGCGCATGGCATCGCTGTCCGGTTGGAAATCGTTTCCGCCAAGCGCCACACCACCGCGCACGTTTCCGAGGTCGTTCCGCTGGGAGGCGATCCCGAGACCTGGCTGGTCGGCCTGGAACTCGACGTCCCCGGTAACTTCTGGGGAATCGACTATGCGCCTTCCGATTGGAAGATTGAAGAGCAGAAGATCGAAGGGCAGAAGATTGAGGAGCCGAAGATCGAGGCGCAGAAGGTCGGCGAACCGAAGACGGACGAAAGCCCATCGCTAGCCGCAGCGTCGCAGCCGCGCAATCAAGGGACAACGGCGCCCGCCAAGCCGCTTCGTTCGCATCGCTGGCGACTGACCGACATCAGCGCAGGCGCTTGTTACCTGGAGGCCAGCAACCCATTTCCTGCCAACACCCGGGTGCTGCTCAGTATTCGGCTCTTGGACACAGAGTGTTTGCTGGAAGGAGTGGTGCGGGTGTCGCACGAACAAACCGGAATGGGCGTCGAGTTCACGCGAGCGCAAGGGCACGATCTGCGGGCGCGGGTGGCCGAACTCATCGGCCAATTGATGGAGAGTCACGAGGTTCCACGAATTTTCGTTGGAAGGAAAGAAGACCAGAAAGAAGGTAAGTTTGCGCCGGAGAATCAGGCGCCGCCCGCCGCGCGGGACGCCGAATCGCCAGACCCGCTTCTGGAGCTGATTCACACTGGGGCGTCGTTGACCGTGGAGGAGTTTCTGAAAACCTTGCGGGCACAGCGCCACGCGGTGGAGTGATACACTGCTTCGCCGGAGAGCTTTGTGTCAGACGAACTTGGGCCAGACGAGATTGGGTCAGACGAGATTGGGTCGGCGGAACGGGATAGAGCCCTGGGAATGGGCGCCAGAATCACGCGCCGGGATTTTCTGAATGGAGTCGCACTCACGGCCGGAGCGGCCATCCTTCCTCCTGAAATGTGGGTCGCGGCCGCCGCCGATCTGCAATCCGAGGCCCAGGACGTCCCCGGTTACTATCCTCCCGGCAAGACCGGCCTGCGCGGCGACCACGTCGGGTCGTTCGAACCCATGCACAAAGTCCGCGACGGCTCCTTCTGGGACGACGCTCCCAAGGCGGTCGACACGGGCGAAACCTACGATCTGGTGATCGTGGGCGGAGGCATCAGCGGACTCGCCGCGGCACATTATTTCCGCAAGTCTGCCGGCGCCAAGGCGCGCATTCTGATTCTCGAGAATCATGATGACTTCGGCGGACACGCCAAGCGCAATGAATTTGGCGCTGGCAACCGCAAGATTTTGGGATACGGCGGCACATTCTCCATTGAAAGCCCGTCCCCCTATAGCGCTGTCGCGAAGGCTCTGATCGAAGAACTTGGCATTGATGTGCCTTCGTATCCCAGGTACGTCAGCAAGGATCTCTACCGTTCGCTCGGCCTGCGCCCGCGGATTTTCTTCGATAAGGAGACCTTCGGCGCTGACAAACTGGTCCTCAATCCCAGAACCTCGGGCTTCGACGAAAGTGGCGTCGATGAGTCCGCGGGAGAGGTGGGTTTACGGGCTTTCTTGAAAGAGGCGCCCCTCTCCGAGAAAGCCAAACAGGACTGCCTCCAACTCTTTACCGCAAAGAAGGACTACCTTCCCGGATTGAGTTCCGACCAGAAGAAAGACCGTCTTGCCCGCATGAGCTATGCGAATTACCTGACCAAGACCGCCGGCGTCAGCGAGGAAATCGTCAAGCTCTACCAGGCTCTCCCGCACTCCCTGTTTGGTGTAGGTATCGACGCCGTGCCCGCGCAAGATGCCTGGGGCCTGGGCATGCCGGGCTTTGACGGCCTCAATCTCCAGCCCGGCCCCGGCAAGGGCATGAACCGGGACGCCATCCGTACTGAGGAAGGGGACAAGTATTTTTTTCATTTTCCCGACGGCAACGCCACCATCGCACGTTTGCTCGTGCGCCAGTTGATCCCGGCCGCCATTCCTGGAAGTTCCGCGAGCGATGTTGTTCTCGCCAAAGCGGAATACTCCAAGCTCGACCAATCCTCGTCACCGGTCCGCATCCGTTTGAACAGCACCGTGGTCAAGGTCAAGCACCTGGGCGATCCCGCCACTGCCCAGGAAGTCGAGGTGACGTATTTCGCGGACAAGAAGGTCAAGACCGTGCGTGCCGCCAACTGTATTCTTGCGTGCTGGCATGTCGTCGTCCCCTACATTGTCCAGGAATTGCCGAATGCTCAAAGGGAAGCCCTCGCATCAGCGCAGAAAGTCCCTCTGCTCTACACCAATGTTCTGCTGCGCAACTGGAGCGCCTTTCAGAAACTGAGTACGAACACGATCTACGCTCCGGGCATGTATTTCACCGCCAGCGCGCTCGATCTGCCGGTGTCGATCGGCGGTTACCAGTGTTCCAAGAAGCCGGACGAGCCCATCGTGATCCACATGATGAAAGCGGCCTGCAAGCCGGGACGCCCGGCCCGCGAGCAGCACAAGCTCGGCCGCATCCAGCTCTATACCACGACGTTTGAGACTTACGAGCGCAATATCCGCAAGCAACTGGCGCGGATGCTCGGTCCGGGCGGATTCGACGCCGCACATGACATCCTGGAAATTACCGTCAACCGCTGGCCGCACGGCTACGCGTATCAATACAATTCGCTGTTCGACCCCTACTGGCTGGAAGGCGGCGAGACCCCGTGCGAGGTGGCGCGTAAACCGTTCGGACGGCTCGCCATCGCGAACGCGGACGCGGGCGCATACGCATACACCGACTGTGCCATCGATCAGGCTTATCGTGCGGTGCAGGAGTTAAAGAAGTAGTTCGGGAGCTTGGAGCTTTATGGCGAAGCGCGCTGCGAAGACTGACAAATCGCCGCCGAAGGCGGACCGCCCGTTTGCGCCCGGCTATGGGATAGTCGGAGCGGAAGATGGCAAAGGCCTGCTCTCGTGGGCCTGGGTTGCCAGGAAGATGAATCACTGCCGCACGTTCTGGCTGGCCACGATTCACGCCGACCTTCCTACAGGTCACGGACGTCCGCATGTGATGCCGGTATGGGGAATCTGGCTCGACGACGCTTTCTTCTTTTCGACCGGACACAAATCCCGCAAGTGTCAAAATCTTTCCGCCAATCCCGCCTGCACGATTACCAACGACAACGGCGAAGAAGCCGTGATCATTGAGGGAATGGCGACTCCAACCGAAGATCCAGGGGTCCTCGAGCGCGTCGCGACCGTCTACAAGAAGAAATACAAAATGGACCCGCGAAGCATAAAAGAACCGATATTTGCGGTGCGTCCCAGTACAGTATTCGGCTTCATCGAGAAGAGCTTTCCGAAGTCGGCAACGAGATGGAAATTGTAGAATTTGTGATTTGTGATCTTCAATTTGCAATTTTGAAAAGCTAAGTTGTAGTAGCTTGAACTCGACCTTGCGGACAATCTTGGCGAGACTCCACGTATCGGACACAGACGGGTTTTCCGAGGCGGGGATCTTGAGTCTAATTGGGATTTTCAACACTCAGACCAACGTCTCCACGGGCTGTTGGTCGGTCACGGAATGTCATGACAATCGACGCGGCGCGACTCATGGAGCGGGTGGTGCCACGTAATTCCAGCCGTAAACTTCTGCGATCCTGTTGAGCAGCGCATTGCCGGTGGCGAGCCCGACATCGGAGTTGGTCATGATGACAACCCCGTCGCCGGTGTCCGCAAACATTACCAGCGTGGCTTGGTATCCCACGTTGCCGCCGATGTGACCGAAACGTCCTTTCTGCGAGCCAATGAAGAAGCCCAATCCCATTTGGTCCGGGTCCTGCTTCGTCCCCAGTATGTTGATCACACCTTCCTTCCACTGCGGAGTGAGCAGGTTGCGCGTCGTATCTTGCGTGAGTAAATGGTTGGCCTTTCCATGGATTGAAAGCGCCAGCTCGATTGCGAGTTTCGCAAGGTCCGTCGGCGTGCTCCACAGCCCTCCCGCTGCCATCTCCGGGTTCACATGCCATCCTCCTTGGACGACCTTGCCGTCCATGAGCGTGCCGCTGGCGGCCGATGCGGCGCGCCCGGGGGGCAGAGGCTCCTCGTAGGTGCTGTCGTGCATGCCCAGCTTCTCGAAGACTGCCGTGCGAATGAAGTCCGGGAAGCTCTGCCCGCTGACGTCCGTCATCAACTGCTGAACCACGACATAACCGTCCCCGGAATAATGCCATTGGGTGCCGGGCTCGAAGCCCACACGCATGGGAGGGTTGGTCGCCGGCGGCAGGCCATCCAGGATCTGCGCCAGGGTAGGCAGAGGTTCGCCAACCGCATAGCCAGGGAAAAAATCGCCGCCCGTGAATCCGCTGGTATGGCCCAACAAAAGTCTTAGTGTCACGTTGCGCCGGTGGGTGTACGTGTTATCCGGCACCTTCCATGACGTGAGCCGACGATTCACGTCTTCGTCGAGCGTGAGCTTGCCCTGCTGCACCAGATAAAGCGCGCCCACCGCCGCGACAGGCTTACTGATGGAGCCGGCCAGGAAAAGTGTCGTGGGTATCACTGGTGTCTTTCCGCCGTTTACGGTGACCCCATATCCCTTCGCACAGACGATCCGGAAGTTCTCGATGACGGCGAGGCTCATGCCTGGTAGCTTCTGCTGCCGCATGAGCCCGTTGATATCCAGAGCTCGCTCGGCTCCCTCCAGGCGGCGCGCCTCCGGACAGGCGTCTGGGTCGCCAGAACCGGCGGATGATGCACCCGGGGCGGCAAGGGGGGAAAGGCTTGCGACCAGTGTCAACCAAAAAATGACGAGGAGATTTGACGCCGCACGATACGCACGCAAGGCCATCCGTGATCGGTTCACTGTCCCACCTCCAGATCAAAGTTTCTGGAGGGAATACGGATCCACCTCTGGCAAAGTTCCGCTGTGCCGCGCGCGCACTTCCCTTCTTCGGCAGAGCTGGCGTTAGCAGATTTTTCACCAGCAACTGCAAGATTCGGCAAACTTGCGCCACCACGCTCGCCCATCACCTTAACTAGTGGCCAGCGTCACAGACAGCGAGGCGGGATGGGGACACAATGTTGCTCGTGGCTCGGAGACCTGACTTTTCTTGGTCCCGACGCGCTCGGTAAAGCCGTTAGTTACCGAAGCGCCCGCAATTCTTGAAACCCGACGCAATCTCGGGAGGGTGCGTCGGGTTTTTTACTTTAGTCGGTTGGCACCCAGCCTGCAAAAGCAATACGAAACCAATGCCACACGACAAGAGCTCAGGCTGGGAGTGCCGATTCGGAGATTGATCGTTGACGTAAGCAGGCGACTTCGCTCAAAACCCCAGTCGCGGGTCAGTGAGCGTAACCGCGATTTTTCGCCAACTGTCCGAGAAAGTTTTTTGTCACGCGAAGCGAGCTGTTCTCTTAGGGTTCCTTGCAAACTTGAATCACGTTCCCTTCGCTGTCGCGGGTTTCGAAGAACTGGGTGTCACCCCCGTCTTGAATCGGTCCGACAGGCACGCCGCGGCTTGCGAGTTGCTCGTGCCCTTTCTTTAGCTTCTCGCAGAAGATTACAGAGGCTAATGGCGATGGTCTATCGTAGCCCGCCTGTTCCACCTCGGCCTTAGCATTCAAAAGGATTGTGGGCGCGTCATGACCCGGAAGCTGCAAGGCCACATCAGAAGGAAGTGGGCAGTCCCAATCAGATGGCGCTTTTGCTACTTTGCAACCAAACGCCTCGATCCACCAACGCTTGGCACCTTCGACATCTGAGTAGGCGAGTGTTACTGAATCTGTATAGAACAGAGGCATAGCAGCCTTCCTGAGATGGTCCCCAAAGAACGTCTCGTATGCTTTGATTGCGATCTCTGTGACAGGCCCCAATCCCAACGGCGCGAAAAACACGCCGACTACGTATAGTGCCACGAGGATCGCCGTCATGGCTCCGAACAGAATGCCTAAGACCCGAGCCGAAAAAGAGTGTGGTGAGTGCTGCCAGAGCGGGAACCAAAGTAGGAATACGAGGAGGTAAGCAAGAAATGGCCCGATAACCCACAGCCTGACCTTCATCTTGTCCGTGCGCACGGTTCACCGTCCGCCACCATTATGACGCGCTTCCGCTCTCACGTTGCAGTGATTGTTGAAATCAGGCGTGGCTGTTGAAAAACTCCTTCTCGCGAAATTCGCGAAAATAAAATTGCGTTAGGATGCGCTATAAGCGATCTTCTCGGGTCGGGTAGACATTTTCTATCCCCAAAATTCTGGCTGTTTCGGATGAAAAAGGAGTTTTTCAACAGCCACGGGATTTTGCAACAGTGACGTGGGCTTTGCGCTGTAACTGATGACCGCACATCAAGATGTGACGTTCTTCACTGACAGTACGCGCTCCTTCGTGTTTACATTTATATCGCCTCTTCGAAGAGCCGCAGTTCCCGCCCGTTGAGACGCACACCCCCTGAGGCGAACACCTGAGCCATCGTCAAGTCGAACAGGTTTTACATGGGCATTGTGGCAAAACAGCCTTGTATCGTCGTATTCCTGATGGTCCTCACCTTGGGTGCGTCTTTGGGTCTACCGGCAGAGGAAGTCTTGGACGATGTCTACGATGAATCCGAGGCCTTGCCTTCCGAAGTGTTTCCGCTGGGCTCGAACTCGTCGCCGCCGCTGTCCACCACGACCACTCACGCAACACCGAATTCCCTACATCATGAACTTCGTCTTCCATCCCGGTTCTCCTCTGCCCGTGTGAGCGATACCGACGCACAGCAATCTGCCGATGCACGAGTCTCATTGGTACTCCTCTGCACTCGGCTCTGCTAGCAACTTCGGCTATCTCGCCTCGCTGACGAACCGTTCCACCACTTCTCACGGACTAAAGACCCCTTTCTTAAAGGAGGATTTCATGAAACGACTCGGCGCACTGACGTGCATTGCTGTGACTTTAATGGCTGTGCTGGTACTCACAGTTCCACTGGCGGCGCAGGAATCGCAACCGCAGGCATCTACAACTCAACAATACACCGTCCAAGATCTCGGCACGCTGGGCGGTACATTCAGCTTCGCTTATGGCATCACCAATAACGGCTCGGTTGCCGGCTTCTCGTATATGCCCGGCGACATGACGTGGCACGCCTTCCTGTGGCGAAAGGGCCTGATGACCGACCTCGGGACACTGGGAGGTGCGAATAGCATACCCTGGGGGTCACGTCCCCTCAACGAGAAAAATGAGGTAGTAGGTTCCGCCGAAACTTCCACTCCAGATCCGTTTGGAGAAGATTTTTGCCGGTTCGGAACCTTCCTTACATGTGCTTCATTCTTGTGGAGAGACGGCGTGATGAGCGCACTTCCCACGCTTGGCGGGAACAACGGCAACGCCGTCTCCATCAACAACAGGGGACAGGCGGCAGGAGGCGCGGAGAATCTCACCCTCGACGACTGCGGACTCCGATTGTTTCAACGTAAGCCTGTCATCTGGACCAAGGGCCAGATCGAGGAATTACCTACCTTGTCCGGTGACACCGTCGGGTTTGTCAATGGGATAAACGATCCCGGACAGGCTGTGGGCCTCTCGACAAGTTGCACGGCTAGTCACGCCGTGCTCTGGGAAAGGGGTACGGTAACTTACCTTGGCAGTTTGGGAGGCAATGATAGCGGTAGCATGGGCATCAATAACCGAGGTCAGGTATTCGGCTTCTCCTACCTCGCAGACAATATGACCTATCACGGATTCCGTTGGCAGAAAGGCATAGGAATGCAGGACTTGGAAACGCTGCCCGGGGATACCTATAGCGACGCTTGGGGAATTGACAACAAAGGCCGGGTGGTCGCCTCGTCGTGCGATGCAAGCTTCAACTGCCGCGCGGTTCTCTGGCAAGGCGGCATGATGACGGACCTCAATACCCTGATTCCTGCTGACTCCGGCTGGTTCTTGGTGGAGGCAGACGGGATCAACGCCCGAGGGGAGATTGTCGGGTTGGGCTGCACGGATGTTGAATGTCACGCTTTCTTGGCGACCCCGAAAGCGTCCGGGGCAGCATCTGACTCGCTCACCGCGCCAAGCAACAACCGGGCAAGGCCAACGGTGGTGCTGCCGGAAAATGTACGCAAGCTGCTTCAACAGCGACAAGGCGACCGGTTTGGAGTTGGACTGGTGAGACCACAGTAAGCGTTTGGGAGAATGGCCCGGTCGAAATAATTTGAAAGACTGTCAACAGCCCATGCCGCCCGATGTCTGGGCGGCTTTTCTTTGCACCAAGTCGAAAATGGGAGCGCTAACTGTCGCAAACAGGCGATGACGCAAGCGTGCGCCGTTTATTCGCCCCCCCCACACGGGTTTGCCTGACCGTGGCAACCCCATCGGATATGACGGTGTGCAAGGCCAAGTCTTGGCTATCACAGCCAAATCCAATTACAAATTACCAATTACCAATCACAAATTCCGCAATATCCTTCGCGCCGACAGATGTGCCCCCGTCAGCAGCAGCATCCCCGACAGAAACGCCCAGAACATCAGGCTCACCGAAATGGCGAACGGCCCGTATACTTCGGCGAAGTTCAGCCGCGGCAAAGCGAAGATATACGCGTACTTCAGCGCCTCGGAGAGCAATCCCATGATCACCGCCGCCGGCAGCACTCCCCGAGCCGGCACCTTCCCGTTCGGCAACAGCCAGTAGACAAGAAAGAAGATGGCGATGCTGGCCAAAATTGAAAAGATCTTCATGGTCACAAAGCCCACCAGTTTCACATACCACTTCCCATAGCCGTGCAGCGCGCTCGTCACGATGGCAAGGTTTCCGGCAGTCAGCCCTACCGAGAGCAGGGCGAGCGATCCGCAGGCAAACACCAGCCCCAGCGACATCAACTGATTCCGCACATAAGAGCGGTTGTTGCGAAATCCCCAGACCCGGTTCAGCGCAACTTCCAGCGGCAGAAAAATTCCCGTGGAAGTAATCAGCAGCATGGCCAGTGAGAATACTTGCGCCCGATGGTGCGCGCTAACCAGCGCATTCAGGTTCCGTATGACGAACTCCTGCCCGGTCGGAACATAGTCGCGCAACAGGTTCTCGACCACGACATACATCACCTGGGAATGAAACACGTACCGGATCAACGTCATCAGCAACAGCAGGAACGGGAAGAACGACAGAATGGAATTGGCGGCAACCGAAAATGCGAAAGTATGCACCTCGGTTCGGAGCAGGTAACGCGCCGTCGACCGCAGCAGTCCTTCGGCGGGAGCGGCGCGGAGTTCGGCCGCGCCTTTTTTGTCGGAAAGCTCGATAGGGGTGATCGAAGACACTGGCTTCCCAAATATTAGCAAATACCGAAAGCCCCGGAGGGGCGACCGAACTTAGCCCAGCGCCGGGGTCCCCGGCACGCCCGGTTTTGGCGTGCTGGGGTGGAGGGCTTCAGCGCTGGGAAAGCGGAAAGAACGCTCCAAGTCCCGGAGGGACGGCCGAGTTCTCAGGCACACGGTGAAGCGCTCCGCACCGCGAAATCAAGCGCAGCAGCGACTTGGTCCCAACTCCCAATACCTCTGTTTGACCCCCTGCGCCTCGCACCTTAGGATGAAGGCACCACTCCAAGATGGCCAAACAGGTCTTTTACGATCCCTTGCAAGCGCGCTGGCGGCGGATTCGCCGCGTCGTCGACGCCGCCGCACTGGCTTTTTCTTTTCTGCTCATTTTTTTCATCTACAGTGCCCTCCGCAGCGAGCCTCTCCCCGACCTTTCCTGGCTCACGGAAAAGCGCCCCTACCACGCTCTGAAAGAAAAGGAAAAAGCGAAAGCCCGCGAGAAACGCCGCCTCGCCACTCTGGCCCGCACCGGACACCGCCACCAGTCCCGTAAAGCTCCTTCGCAACTCACCCTGAACTCCGCTCAGGGCGTGCGCGCCGCCTTCTATGTTTCCTGGGACCCGGCCAGCTTCTCCTCCTTGCGCGAGTATGCCCGCCAGATCGACTTGCTCTTTCCCACCTGGTTGCAGGTGCTCAGTCCAGACGGACATCTGCAGGCCTCCGACCCCGAAACCAACACCATGTTCGACGTCGTCAAGGGACAAACTCTCCGTCCCGTCGATGACAAGGTGATGCCGTTTCTGAAGACGGAAGGCACAAACCTGGAAGTCTTTCCCGTGGTGCAGAACTTCGACGGCACCGACTTTGTTCCCGGCGTCGCCGCGTTCCTGAACAACCGCGAAGCCCGCGCCCGCTTTCGACGCGAGATCGTCCTTTTTCTTGCCACCGATCGCTACCGCGGTTTGATGGTCGACTTCGAATCGTTTCCCAAGAAGGCGCAACCCGGATACGTCGCTCTGCTGAACGAACTCTCCACCGACCTGCACGCCAAAGGACTGAAGCTCTACGTCAGCGTTCAGGTGCGCAACGAAGACTACAACTACAAGGCCATTTCCTCCGCCGTCGATGGCGTGGTCATCATGAATTACGACGAGCATTTCCCCGGAGGAACCCCCGGCCCCGTCGCCTCCCAGGATTGGTTCACGTCGAACCTTGAATCTGCCGTCAAGGAGATTCCAAAAGAGAAGCTCATCTGCGCCATAGGCAACTACGGCTACGACTGGGTCGAGCGCCCGAAAAAAGGCAAACTGCCCCCCGGACTCGCCGACAAGAGCGTTTCCGTCCAGGAAGCCTGGATCGGCTCGCGCGACGCCGAAGAAGACGTCGATTTCGACGGCGACGCGCTCAACCCCCACTTCAGCTACCGTGACGACGATAACTTCCGCCACGATGTCTGGTTTCTCGACGCGGTGACGGCCCTGAACGAAATGCGTGCCGCCCAGACCTTTGGCATCCAGACCTTCGCCCTGTGGAGGCTGGGCGCCGAAGACCGCTCCCTCTGGCGGGTGTGGGATACGCCCGGAGAAGCCAATGCCTCCGATCGCTTGAAAGACGTTCTTCCCGGCCAGGACGTCGATATGGAAGGCGAAGGCGAAATTCTGCACATCGAAGCGCGCCCCACCAACGGCGAACGCGACCTGACCATCGACAAGCAGACCGGACTCATCGACGGCGAAGACTTCAAGAGTCTGCCCGAGCCCTATCGCGTGGCGCGTTACGGCGCCAGCAAAAACCAGCTCGCCATGACTTTCGACGATGGTCCCGATCCGCAGTGGACCACGAAAATCCTCGATGTCCTCAAGCGCGAGCGCGTGCCCGGAAGTTTCTTTCTAATCGGAATCCAGGCCGAGAAATTCCCCGGACTGACCCAGCGCATTTACCGCGAAGGTCATGAAATCGGCAACCACACCTTCACCCATCCCGATATCAGCTCCATCGGCACCGGCTACATGAAGGTGGAGTTGAACTTGACCGAGCGTTTGTTCGCCAGCCGCCTGGGCATTCGCACCATGCTCTTCCGTCCGCCCTACTCGGTCGATGCCGAGCCCGACACCGAAGACCAGGTGCGCCCGCTCGAACTCACCCAAAGCCTGGGCTACATCACCGTCGGCAACAAGATCGACACCAAGGACTGGAACGACGAGCCCGCTCTCTCCCCGCAGCAAATCGCCGCTCGCGTGCTCGACCACTTGCCGCCCTGCCAGCCGAACGACCAGATGCAGTGCGGCAACATCATTCTCATGCACGATGGCGGTGGCAACCGGGAACGAACCGTACAGGCCCTCCCGCTGATCATCGACGGCGCCCGCGCCCGCGGCTTTGAATTCGTTCCCGTGTACAAGTTGATGGGCAAAACCAAAGCCGAGGTCATGCCTCCGCTCCCGCCCAACGAGTATTGGTCCGCGCGCCTGAATTGGATCGGCTTCTGGCTTTTCAGCGCCACCATGGCGGCCATAGTGTCGATCTTCTTCCTGGGTGATATTTTGATGACAGGCCGCCTGGTTTCGGTCGGAGTGCTCGCCATCTACGACCGTCTCCGCGCCCGTGTCTACGGAACGCCCGCTCAGATCGCCGCCTACCACCCCCAGGTCGCGGTTCTCATCCCCGCCTATAACGAGGAGAAGGTCATCGAGCGCACCATCCAGGGGGCGCTCGACTCCGACTATCCCAATCTGCGCGTAATCGTCATCGACGACGGATCCAAGGATCGCACTCTGGAAATAGCCCGCCGCGCCTTCGCCGCCGAAGAAGCCGCCGGGCGAGTATTGATCCTCACCAAGCCCAACAGCGGCAAAGCCGAGGCGCTGAACTTTGGACTGAAACACATCGGCGATGCCGAACTTTTCGTGGGCATCGACGCCGATACCATCATCGCTCCCGATGCCATCGCCCGCCTCGTGCCCCATTTCCTCAATCCGAAAGTTGCAGCCGTCGCCGGCAATGCCAAAGTCGGCAACCGCGTCAACCTCTGGACGCGCTGGCAAGCGCTCGAATACATCACCAGCCAGAATTTCGAGCGTCGCGCCCTGAACACCATGGGCGCCGTAAGCGTGGTCCCGGGAGCCATTGGAGCCTGGCGCGTAGCTCCGGTTCGCGAAGCCGGTGGCTTCCATGTGGACACCGTAGCCGAAGACGCCGATCTCACCATGGCGCTGCTGCGCAACGGCTATCGCGTCGAATACGAAGACCGCGCGCTCGCCTTCACCGAAGCTCCAACCAGCGCCAGTACGCTTATGCGGCAGCGCTTCCGCTGGTCGTTCGGAATTCTGCAGGCCGTCTTCAAGCATCGCGCCGTCTTCGCGCGCAAAGGTGCTTTAGGTTTCGTCGCCCTTCCCAACATCCTCATCTTTCAGATCCTGCTCCCCCTGGTCTCCCCCTTCATCGACGTCATGTTTGCCGTCGGCGTGATCTGGTATTTCATCCAGAAGTTTTTCCATCCTGATTCCACCGATCCCGCCAGCTTCCAGCGTCTGCTGATCTTCTTCGTCGCGTTCCTGGTCATCGATTTCCTCGCCTCGGCCATCGCCTTCGCCCTGGAGCGCCGCCAGCCCGAAGCCCGCGAAGACGCCTGGCTGCTGAGCCAGGTATGGTTGCAGCGCTTCGCTTATCGCCAGGTCTTTTCCATCGTCCTGTTCCGCACCCTGAAGCGCGCCATCCAAGGCCGTCCCTTCGCCTGGGACAAACTAGATCGCACCGCCGCCGTAAAATACGTCCCCGCCGAACACCGCGATTCAGTCAAAGTCTGAGCCAGGTAGAAAATCACGTAGGGACAGCCGCCCCCGGCTGTCCAGGCGAGCGAGGCTCGCTGCCTGCAAGGGCTTCGTATCAGGGCATCGCTTCAGCGATGCCGAAAAGGCCGCCACTCAGGCGCCCCTTTAGGGGCTGGCCAGCAGGGGCAGACTCAAAGACCCGCTCCTTGCCTCCTCGTGATCTCGCCCATTGACATCCGCACGCCAGAGGGTGTGTTGTAAGAATGACACCAACATGCCCCGCACAATCATCGAACCCTTCCGCATCAAAAGCGTCGAGCCCATCCGCCGCACCACCCGCCCGCAGCGCGAGCATCTGCTCCGGGCCGCGAATTACAACCTTTTCCTTCTCCCCGCCGACGATGTCCTCATCGACCTGCTCACCGACTCCGGCACCGGAGCCATGTCCACCCACCAGTGGGCCGCCATCATGGAAGGCGACGAGAGCTACGCCGGCAGCCGCAGCTTCGACCAGTTCCGCGACTCCGTCCAGGATATCTTTGGCTACAAGCACGTCATCCCCACCCACCAGGGCCGAGCCGCCGAGCGCATCCTCTTCAGCGTGATGTGCAAAAAAGGCGATGTCGTCCCCAACAACACGCACTTCGACACCACCCGGGCCAACGTAGAATTTGTCGGCGCCGAAGCCGTCGACCTGGTCATCCCCGAAGGCCGCCAGCCCAGCCTGAAGCATCCCTTCAAAGGCAACATGGACGTAGCCGCGCTCGAAACTCTGATCCAGAAAGCAGGCCGGGAGCGCGTCCCCTTGGTCATGCTGACCGTGACCAACAATTCCGGCGGCGGCCAGCCCGTCTCCATGGAGAACGTCAAAGCCGTAAGCGCAGTCTGCCGCAAACACCGCATCCCCCTCTACTTCGACGCCTGCCGCTTTGCCGAGAACTCCTACTTCATCAAGATTCGCGAGCAGCGATACGAAAAGAAGTCGCCAAAAGAAATCGCGCAGGAAATGTTCAGCTACGGCGACGGCTGCACCATGTCGGCCAAGAAAGACGGCATGGCGAACATCGGAGGTTTTCTCTGCACCAACGACGATCTGCTAGCCCAGCAGGAAAAGAACCTGCTCATCCTAACCGAGGGTTATCCCACCTACGGAGGCCTGGCTGGCCGCGACCTTGAAGCCATCGCCGTAGGATTGCAGGAAGCCTTGCACCAGGACTACCTCGAATATCGCATCGCCTCGACCGCATATTTAGGCAACCACATAGCCGAGCAAGGAGTCCCGATCGTGCAGCCGCCCGGAGGCCATGCCATCTACATCGACGCCCGCGCCTTCCTGCCCCACATCCCGCCCGATCGTTTTCCCGCCGTGGCGCTAGCCAACGAACTCTATCTGGAAGGCGGTATCCGCTCGGTAGAAATAGGCACGCTAATGTTCGGCTCCGCGGCAAAAATGGATCTGGTGCGCCTGGCCATTCCCCGCCGCGTCTACACGCAGAGCCACATCGATTACGTAGTGGAAATCATCCTGGAAGTCTGGAAGAAGCGCGACCAGATTCACGGCATGAAGCTAACCTACGAAGCCCCATTCCTCCGCCACTTCACCGCCAGGCTGCAACCTGAACCGGTAGAAGTAGCGGCCCCACGCGGCTGATGTTGAGGTAGTCAAGAATCTAGAGGGGGGTGCAGAGGGTCAAAGTAATCGCCAGGGTGCCCCATCCTTAACGTCGCGTTTTTTGCGACGTTAGGGTGGGGATTTTGACTCAAGTCTGCGACTGAGAGACCAAGTGCGGCTGCGGCTGTACCGCTGGTGCCGGACTGTTTGGAGCAACTTCGGGCGGCGCAACTTCAGGCGTCGTCTGCTCGTTCTGGACTGACCCACCGCTGCCCTGCCCCGCGCCACTGTTGAGATAGGCGCTGTAGTCATCGGGGTTCGAGCTTGGTGCGCTCAAGTAGCTTCCCGGCGAGCTGTAGTTATACGAATCCGGATTGTAAGGCGGCTCGTCGGAAGGGTCGTAGCCGTAATCCGGGTAGTAGGAATACGCCGGCCACGGGCTATACCAGAAAGGATCGTACCACCAAGGATCCCAGCCCAGCCCCCAGCCGCTCCAATACGGCCATCCGAACCCGAAGCCCCAACCTCCCCAGCCCCAACCGCCCCAACCCCAACCACCGCACCAACCCCAGCCACCACTCCAACCGTGTCCAGGCCAGCCGCCTCTCCAACCATTGCCTCTCCAACCAGTGCCACGCCAACCAAAACTCGTCGCGCTGCCGGAGCCTCTGCCGGCGAAACCAGACGCGACTCTTGACGGGCCAAAAGAGCGCCAAGCGCCCCCGGAACTCCCGGCGTTACGAGCAGACAAACTTGAGCTCGCCAGGCTTCCGGAATTGCGTCCCCCACTCAAACGCGCGGAACCGCCGGGGCTGCCGAACGAATGCCACTGCCCATCGTTGATTGCCGGACGAAAATTTGACGCTCGATTTCCGCCTGGACCAAAACCGCGGCCCGCTTCAGGCCTGCCGTAAGAACGACTGCCCGCTCCATGAAAACCAGTCCCTGACTCTCCACGAAAGCCGCCGCCTTGGCGGTAACCTCCTCCACCAAACGACCGCCCGCCGCGATAATAACCACCACCGCGGAAGCCACCGCCGCCGTGAAAGCCTCCACCACCACCATGGAAGCCCCCGCCCCCACCACCATGAAAACCGCCGCCCCCACCGCCGTGGAAACCACCACCGCCTCCGTGGAACCCACCCCCACCGCCGCCCCCACTGTGGCCGCCGCCGCGCTGAGCGAATGCTGGGTTTGATGTGGAACCAAGAAAGACGAAAACTGCAAATGCGAGAAGGGATCGGAGAAGACTGAATCTGCCCATACTCTGTACCTCCCTCCGAACCAGGGAGTTCAATCGCGAACGAGAAGCCTGCGAACCAGGCCGGTCCGCTACTACCTGATCAGATTCTAATCCCATGCAACTGGTTGCACCCAAGAACAGGATGACCAGAGGGTGCCCGACTTATCGCGCACGTTGCGATAAGTGGACTTCGTCCCAGCCTGACCACTTCCCTCAACCCGGTGTAAAATTGATCTTCGCGAAAATCCGCGCGAATGTTCTGTCCTCGAAAGGATCTCCGATGGCAACCATGGAAGCCCCGCCGCGCTTGCAAGTCCGCCTGCACGAAGGCCCGTTCAAGAATGAGTCGTTCGTCGATTTCACCAAAGAAGACAACGTGCGCAAGATGCGCTCCGCCATCGAAAAAGTGCGCGGACAACTGGGCCGCGAGTACGACCTGATCATCGGCGGCAAGCGCTCGAAGACCGCCGACAAGATCCGTTCCCTCAATCCCGCCAGGCCGTCGGAAGTGGTCGGCCTTCACCAGAAGGCCGGAAAAGAACACGTAGAGCCCGCCGTCCAGGCCGCCCTGCAAGCCTTCACCTACTGGAGCCGCACATCCGTAGAAGAGCGCGCGTCGCTCTTGTTCCGCGTCGGTGATGTGATGCGCGAGCGCAAGCTCGAATTCATGGCTTGGCTGGTGTTTGAAGTCTCGAAGAACTGGCTCGAGGCCGACGCTGACATTTCCGAGACCATCGATTTCTGCGAGTTCTATGCCCGCGAAGCCCTGCGCTTCGCGAAGACGGAGCCACCCGTGCAACTGCCCGGCGAGCGCGGCACGCTGACCTACATCCCGCTCGGAGTCGGAGCCGTGATTCCGCCCTGGAACTTTCCCTGCGCCATCATGGCCGGCATGACCCTCGCGTCGATCGTCAGCGGCAACACCGTAGTCCTGAAGCCCTCGAGCGACTCGCCGACAACCGCGGCAAAGTTCGTCGAACTGCTCGAAGAATGCGGCATGCCCGAAGGCGTCGTGAACTTCTGCCCCGGCGGAGGCGCAACCTTCGGAGACGCCCTGGTAGCGCATCCCAAGATTCGCTACATCTCGTTCACCGGATCGCGCGAAGTAGGATTGCACATCAACCAGACCGCCGCGCATCAGCAACCGGGCCAGCTCTGGATCAAACGCACCGTCCTAGAAATGGGTGGCAAAGATGCCATCGTCGTCGATGCCGACGCCGATATCGACTCCGCCGTAGAAGGCGTGGCCCAGGCCGCTTTCGGCTTCCAGGGCCAGAAGTGTTCGGCCTGCTCGCGCGCCATCGTCGACGAGCGCGTCTATGACAAGTTCCTCGAGAAACTGAAATCCCGCACCGAGCGCATCACCGTCGGCGATCCCACCATGAACCCAAACATGGCCGCCGTCATCAACGAAGGTTCGATGAACGACATCCTCCGCTACATCGAGATCGGCAAGAAAGAAGGACGCCTCATCACCGGCGGCGCGCGCGCCACCGATGCTAGTTCCGAAGGCGGCTACTTCATCCAGCCCACCGTGATCGCCGACATCCCGCCGAAGTCAACCCTCGAGCAGGAAGAAATTTTCGGCCCGGTGCTGGTCGTGATCAAGTCGCGCAACTTCGACCACGCCCTCGAAATCGCCAACGACACCCAATTCGGACTGACCGGCGCCGTCTATTCCAGCTCGCGCGAGAAACTCGATCGCGCCGTGCGCGAGTTCCACGTAGGCAACCTCTACCTGAACCGCAAATGCACCGGGGCGATGGTAGGCGCGCATCCCTTCGGGGGCTTCAACATGTCCGGCACCGACTCAAAGTCCGGCGGCCCGGACTACCTCTACCTCTTCACCCAAGCCAAAAGCGTGGGCGAAAAGATCTAGCACCGAGCCCGCACCGTAGCGCCGGCATCTTGCCGGCTGTCTCGAGGACGTCTCGCCCTCGGCGGCGATGGGCGAGACAGCCGCGCCGGACAGCGGCGCTGCAGTCGTCAGGGAATCTCCCCGTGGAACCCCTCTGCTTCTTGTGGCTGCCAGAAAAGCCGTTACGACAGAGGACGCAGAATCACACAGAGGAGACGCGACGAGGCCGGTGCGACCATTCGTGCAGCAGCCTTCGGATTCCAGCCCCTCCAGTCCGCCATTCCGTCCTCTCAAGTCATTCCCCTTTCGAGCCGAAGATATGACTGGGATTCGCCCCGCTTCAGATAAACAGCATGACTCTCAAAACGAAATTCCGGATCATGATTGCCGTTTCCGCCGCCGGACTCCTGGCCGTGGCCGGTTTTTGGATTCAATCCGAACATTCCACTCTGCTTGCGCAAAAGCAGGAAAAAACGAAGAACCTAGTCGAGATCCCCTATTCCATTCTCGAACAGCAATACGACCTGGAGGCGGAAGGAAAGATCAGCCGGATCGAAGCTCAACGACGCGCGATGGAAGCCATTCGCGCCATGCGCTACGAAGGGGGCAACTATTTTTGGATCAATGACGACCACCCGACCATGATCATGCATCCCCTCAAGCCCGCGTTGGACGGCACCGATCTCACCTCCTTCAAAGATCCTTCGGGGCGGGCCATCTTCGTTGAATTTGTCCAGGCAGCGCAAGCCTCGGGTGGCGGCTTCGTCCGTTATCTATGGCCGGAGCCGGGCCGGGACCAGCCCGTCGCCAATCTTTCCTTCGTCAAGCGTTTCGCCCCCTGGGGCTGGGTCATTGGAGCGGGAATCCACATTGACGATGTGGATTCAGCCTGGCAAAAAAGCGCCCTCACTGCGATCGGGACTGCCCTGCTTTGCCTTCTGCCGTTGGTGGTGGTCTCGGTTGCGACCTCGCGCTCCACCTTCCGCCGCCTAGGCGATATGGTCGTGCGCGTCAAGGACGTCGCCGAGGGCGAGGGCGATCTCACCAAACGGATTCCGATTGCCCAGGATGAAATCGGAGAAGTCGCGAAATGGTTCAACGTCTTCTTGGATAAGTTGCAAAACATGATCAAGTCCGTCGCCGATGCGGCCCGCGAGGTAGGCAGCGCCAGCGCCGAAGTTTCCCAAGCCAGCCAGCAGATCTCCGCCAATTCGCAGGAAACTTCCGCTCAGGCCAATGTCGTTTCCAATGCCGCCGCCCAGGTCAGCGAAAACCTGCAGACGGTCGCCACCGGCGCCGAGCAGATGGGCGTCAGCATCAAAGAAATTGCCCGGAACGCCAGCGAGGCTGCCAAGGTTGCCGCCTCCGCCGTGAAGGCCGCCGAAACCACCACCGCCGCTATCGCCAAGCTGGGTGAATCCTCGGCTGAGATCGGCCAGGTCATCAAAGTCATCACTGCCATCGCCCAGCAAACCAACCTGCTGGCCCTCAACGCCACCATCGAAGCGGCTCGCGCCGGCGACGCCGGTAAGGGTTTCGCCGTCGTTGCCAACGAAGTGAAAGAGTTGGCCAAGGGCACCGCCAAAGCCACCGAGGACATCAGCCACAAAATCGAAGCCATCCAGACCGACACCCAGGCTGCGGTCAGCGCCATCGCATCCATCAGTCGCGTCATTCACCAGATCGACAGCATTTCGAGCACCATCGCCGCCGCCGTCGAAGAACAGAATGCGACCACCAACGAAATGGTCCGCAATCTCGGAGAAGCGTCAAGGGGCAGTGGCGAAATTACCAGCAACATTGTCGGTGTAAGCCAGGCAGCCGAGAGCACATCGCACGGCATCACCGACGCGCAGAACGCCGTCCGGCAATTAGTCGAGATGTCCATGGAACTGGCCAGAGTAGTCGGCCACTTCAAGACCGGCTCAGATCGGTGCGAAACGGATCGGTCTGAAACCGATCGGACTAATAGTGATGGGCGTAGAAGCGTCCTCCCATCGGACGCGCCAGCCCCACCCTCCAGGTCCCACGATCCTGCCACGGTCGAGATGGCGTGGCGCAGTTAGCGGGATGTCAGGTCTCAGTTCCTGTGGGGACAGTACGTGTGGGGACGGGCGACCTCGCCCGTCCAAGCCGAGCGAAGCTCGGCAGCGGCCCGCGCAATGAATAAGTGAGCGTTCTAGTTGCTGATCCCCGCACTCGGCGCGGCTTGCGGGATGGACGCCGCCGCCGTAGCCGCCGCCGCTTCGTTCAAGATGCGGTGATGAATCGTGAACAGCGCCAGCTCCAGCCGGTCTGACACGCCGATCTTGTCGTAAACATTGCGCAGGTAGTTCTTGATCACCTGCTCGGTTGTCCCCAACTGGGTCGCAATTTCCTTGTTCTTGTAGCCCTGCACAATCAGCGCTACGATCCGCAGTTCCTTGGCCGTCAACCGGTCGCGGACCCGCAGCCCGACCATATCGTTCTCGGTCAACTCGCTCGGCACCGCCATGTCCTGCACCCAGCTTTCGCCGCGCGCGATCTTGCGCACACAGTCGACCAGCGCCGGGCTGGTCACGTTGCGATACACCACCCCATGCGCGCCCGCCGCCATGTACCGTTGCGCGCTCTCCCCCGTATCGGCAAGCACCACCACCCGAGTCTTGTTCTTGTTGGCTGCCGAAAGCACGGCGCTGAAATCGGAATGGAACCCTCCCGCTATGATCAGCACCGCGGCGCGAAACTTGTCGAGCGCCATGAACATCTGCTCGGCCGTTTGCGCCTGGGCCACGATGCGCATTTCGTCTTCTACGGCCAGTACCTTGGCGATGCCGGCTCGGAAAATCGCCTGATTGTCGGCCAGAATAAGCTTCAACATTTGTCGCACTCCCCGCTGAACTATTGGCGAACGAATTCGTAAGAATCGATCACGCAAGCGACGCCCCGGTTGTTCCCGGGCTCCGTGCTTGCATCCGGCTCATCGGTCCGCACCACGCGGCCGCGGCACTGTATCACAACATCTTCCTTGCCGCCCGTCACCTCTGGCGGCAGCGTGATTTCAAACTCGACGGGCGACCCGACCTCGAGCGAAGCGTCGGCGCGAATGTACACTCCGGCGGCGCTCAGATCGCCGGTCATGCCCTTGGCCTCGCCCGCTCTACCTTCCTCATGAATCTTTATCGGCAAATGCAGCGGAAACCTTTTCCCGGTACGTGCTTCGGCCACGACTCCTCCTCTGCGGTCGCCCTGCGCTTCCATCCAAAATCAGAAAACCAAGCCGGGATACACGAAACTCCCAGCCCAGAGCCTGACCAGCAGCTATCGGCGTTATATCACGGAAAATACCGTAACAGAAGCCCTGATTACCGAAGTAATCCCGGTAGGAACTAGGTACCTCCCGGCCCCCAGACGCCCGCCGCGCCCAGGTCTGGCCTCGAAGGCAAGGAGAAATGCCACATTTTTGCTGCGTCAACCGTCCTTAATTTCTCCCCGTGCCACGGCGCTCGGCGGCTGGCGCGGACGCGGGAATACAGCCTGCTCGGAATACCCCGCAACCGGCCACTGGCCTGGATTCCGCCGTTCTCCCGCCTTGGTAATGCACTTTGGTTATCTGGATGACGCTCTAGATCCTCGCTACGATGTGCAAGGTCCGAATGGGTTTTGTGCGATCCCGTATCCGTCCCTGCGCTGAAAGGGGGTAGACTGCGTGCTCGGAGTGACTCTTGGCATTTCCGGCGTGGCGCGACAGAGCGCCCCGCACCACAGGCTCCGCCAACGCGGCTTTACGCTGCTCGAACTGTGCGTCGTGCTGGCGATCCTGATGATCGTCGCATCCCTGATCTTCATGAACGCGGTCACCGCGGTACGCAACATCCGGCTCACCCAGTCGGCAACCAGCTACGCCAACCTCTTGCAGCAGGCGCGCGTTCGGGCCGTGCAAGACGACACCTACTACATAATCCGAACCAATACAGGCATAACCCCGCCAGAGGCATTCGTCGATGTCGCGCAGACGGGAATTTATTCCCCGGCGGCGCCGCTCGACCCCATGATGGTTTTCTTGCAGGACGTGGACCCTATGCCCTTTGGCGATGGCCCCGGGCTATCCGATCTGGAATCGAAGTTCTTGCCGGCCGCCGGTGTAGCCACGGTCGACACCACGGCCCCGGGTCCGGCCTTTGGGCCCCGGGGACTGCCCTGTAAGCCCACTGCGCCGAGCGGTGGGACCTGCCCGTATCTCGATTCGACGACGGGTACTCCGACTTCCTACATTACGTTCCTGAAAAATGCGCAGAGTGAGAAATGGGAGGCAGTTACGGTGACGCCCGCCGGACGCATTGGAGTCTGGTCGTACGACGGCACCACTTGGTCACCGCTGAACTAAGCATCTATGAATCCAAACCTCATAACCCGATCTCCGCAAAAACGCAAGGGCACCCAGTGCGGCTCCATGCTGCTGGAGTTGCTGATCGCGATTGTGGTGCTGGCCATCGGCATGGGCGGCTTACTCGTTCTGCTGGTCTCGGCCGCGTCCACCAACAACCGCTCAGGCAACGATACCAGTTCGACCATGATCGCCGAGCACATCATCGAACAAATCAGCTCGCAACCGGCGAACTCGAGCGCCGCTCTCTCCATCCAGGATTGTGCCTTAACGACTTGGAATGTCAGCACCGCCGGGGCCGCCAATGGGTCCGGTACCTCGGGCTCCTACGGAGGGGACGGAGCCAAACTGACCTCGGAGGGTATCGTGGATTGGACCCAGGACTACGCCAATGTGCCCGCTGGTTACGCTTTGAAGTATGTGGCCTGCGGCGCCGGGGGCCGGCAGATCACCTACGACGTCCGCTGGAACGTCATCGCGTTGAATTCCACCAATAATTCCAGCCGCATGATCATCGTTTCCGCCCGGCCTGCGACCGCGACGGAGGTGGGCGGGCTGCGCTACATTATCCCGGCCAACCTCCGCACCATAGGGGGAGTGCTATGAGCAGACGAAATCCCATGTCGGCAGCGCCTACGCGTTTTCCCGTCGCTGGCTACGGCCAGCGTGGCTTCTCGCTGCTCGAAATGATGGTGTCGTTAGCCATCCTCACCGTGGTGATTGGGGTGGCCGTCAACGGTTTGACCGAGATGCAGCGCCGCGATTTTGCCGAACACTCCAAGACCGACACGGTGCAAGAGGCGCGCGATTTCGTGGACCAGATGGTGCGCGATCTCCACGATGTCGGCTACCCGCCCAGGGTGGTATTTAAAAATAAGCCGCAGTGCAGCCTGGCAACCAGCGTCAACGTCTCTTGCAGTCTGGTATCTTTCAGCCCAACTCAAATCCAGTACGAAGGGGATCTCGACGGCACGGGCACGATTTACGAGGTCTTTATGAACCTGCAGGCGCCGCCTTCGGGAAAGTGCCCTTGCATTCTGCAACGAGGTGTCGTCACCAAGGCCACGTGGCTGGGCAACGGCAATCCGCCGACCTACTACACGGAATTGAACGGGGTGCTCAACAGCGGAGATGGGGCGGGCGGCACCACCTTCGGGGTTAGTCTGTCAGGGCCCGGCTCGTATTCCAGTTACGACCGCGCCCCCATTTTCCAGGCCTGGGATATCGATGCAAACCCAGTGCCAAACTGCGTAGACGCCACCACCTGTTCCAGCATCGACAGCATACAGATCACGGTCAACGTGGCCCCCAACTTTGCGGACCCCCAGACCCAGACTTATCCCGTGTACTCCATCACTTCAAAAGCACGAGTGAATAACGCACAAGACGACAGTGGAACGATTATCCCCTAGTGAGCATTCACCGGAGGTAGCGAGTATGCATAGGCACAAGATGCAGCAAAGAACAGAACAAGGATTTTCACTCATCGTGGCCCTGCTGGCGCTGATGTTGCTGAGCGCGGTGGCCGTCGGGATGATGTTCATCGCCTCCACCGAGACCGCCGTCAGCTCGAACTTCAAATCGGAAGAAACGGCCTACTTTGCCGCGCGCGCCGGCGTCGAGGAAGTTCGAGACCGCATGCTCCCCTCCCCGCCTTCGCCGGGCGGCGCCTTCTCCCTCAATGGCTCGTTGCCCGCGTTCCTGCCCGGTCAGGGTAACCCCTGGGCCTTGTACATACTGAATGGGAAAAACCCAACGACTGGCGCCGATATGTCGATGGGCGATGTTACCGGGCTCACCACCACGGGAAACATTTTGGCCGATGACGAACTCTGCCACGATTTCTACGGCTACAATGGCATGACTTATGCGGCAGCGAACATCCGGTGCAGCGGTACCAGCGGGCTGCCGGCGGGAACGAATTGGTACACCTCGACGACGAGCCTTGCGCCATTGCCGGTCGACTACAAATGGGTGCGAGTGACGCTGAAGGCCAACAACAGTTACGGCGCCTCCAACGCCAATCTTTTTGTGGACTCTACTCAGCCTGGCGCGAACCAAGTGTGCTTGTTTGGAAGTCAGGCGGGAGCGCACGAGGTCGTGGCGCCTGCCGGGACGGCATGCTCCAGCCTCAACGCTACCCCGGTCTACCTGGTGACCGCCTTGGCCGTCAGCCCCAGCGGTGGATCGAAGGGCGCCAAGCGGATCGTGCAACAGGAAATCGCTCAATTCTTTGGCACCAGCAATCTGCCCGGTGGTCTGTTTGCGGTTGGCACCGGCTGCGGTGCCCTTAGCCTGCAAGGTGGCGCCAACACCGGCAGCTTCAACTCCTCCACCGAGGCCACGCCGACCAATCCCCCCAGCAACCTCTCCAATACCGGCGGAGACGTCGGCTCGAACGGCAACATATTCGTGGGCGGTAGCAGCACGGATGTCAACGGGAACATCCACACCGACCAGCCCACCACGATCGGGAGTTGTCCCGGGAGCGGCGTCTCGGTCAGCGGAAGTCCTACCCTCGGAACTGTGGTGAGTACTCCAGCCTTCAATCCATCGGTACCGCCGATGCCCAATCCGCTACCGCCGCAGACAACTTACCCCAAGCCACCCGCCACCATGCCGAACCCGTTGCCGCCAGGTGCGTATGGGAACGTAAACATCAAGGGTACGGTAACGTTGAACGGCGGAACGGTGGCCAATCCGGCGGTTTACACCATCAACAGTTTGTCGTTCAGCGGCGGTGCCACTCTCCAGATCAATGGTCCGGTGATCTTCAATCTCGCCGGCGTTAATCTTAACGGCAATCCGCCCGTGGTGCTGGACATGACCGGCGGCACCTTCTCGAATACCACCAACGTTCCCGGCGATTTTGTGATCAACTACGGCGGCACCGACGCGATGAAAATCAGTGGCGGTACCGGCGCATACGCCGAGGTCAACGCTCCGAACTCCCCCATCACATTGATCGGCGGTTCTAACTTCTACGGTCAGATAGTTGGAAATACGATCAACGACCAGGGCGGAACGAATTTCTACTGGGATACAGCTCTCGTACCGCCGCCAGTCGTGAACACGACCACCTTTGCCCGAATCGCGATGAGGGAGTTGAGTTACTAGCGACCCGATCGCAAGCGGTTTGTCGTTTCTTAAAGGTGCCCCGCTCAGGCGACGCTTGGGCGGGGTTTCTTCGTCGATCACGAACTCGAAGGCAGGTCTCCGAGTAACTTCCCCTCTTACCGTAGCAGCTTGCGGAATAAGTCGGTTTGTACTTGATTGTGGGTGGCGCAGCGCCGGGATCCCCGGCACGCCCGCTTTTGGCGTGATGGGGTGGGAGCGGTTCGCCGCTGCGGTGAGAGCATTGTCTTGAATCCGGCTTTAGCCGCTGAACTCACGGCTCTCCCTGGCGGACGACTTCTTTCCGCAAGCTGCTAGGGAGAGAAAAACCTGCATAACTCCCGGTATCATTCCTCTCTTATTGCAGCCCTTTCGGCAAGTTACTCGCACACGCTGCGGCCCGCCGGTTCGAAGCGATCCATCTGCGCGTCGTGTTGGCTGCTCAAACGGCCGTCGGCGGTTTTTCCGTACTGCTCCTCGCCCGGACAGTAGTAGAGAGCGGTGTGTGGATCAACCCAGACCTCGATCCCCGGGTCTCCCTGAAGATGGATCGCGGGTGCGGGTGCCTCGGCGATTCCGATCGCGACCAGCGCCCTCTCCCACGGGCTGAGTGTCGCGCGTCGCGGCGAACTCGCCGCCGGCCACAGCAGCGCCAGCGCGGCCACCAGGATGGCCGTGCCCAAATACAGGTCGGCGCGTCGAAAGCGCACCTTCACGCGCCCGTTCGCCAGGCGCCGCATCCAGGAACTGGCGCCGCCGCCATCAGCCAGCGAAAAGATCGGAGAAGACTCGTCGCTGGCGGCCTCCGCGAATGGCTCGCCGGCCGGCTCCGCGTCTTCTCGCGTCATATCTTCCGGTGCCAAGGCCTTGATGATCGCGTCCGTGGTCCGCCGGCCTTCTGCCCCTGCGTCGAGCGCGCCTCGTTTGAGTTCCGCTTGGCTGAGCACAGGTTGGATGAGCGCCAGATCGTCGGATCCGGATTCGCCCACCCCGCGCTCCCCTGGCTCATGGATCGCTTCGTTCTCTTCCTGCGGAATTGGTCTCTTCGCATCTTCGGCCGAGCTCTCGAGGTGCAAGTCCCGCTCCTGGCTCATCAGCCACATCGAGGCCCAGTTGTGCTGCAGGCGTTCCCCGGGACGCAGTTCGTCCAAGCCGCCGCTCTCGGGACGCGAGGTCTCGCCCCCGTTCGGAGCCGAGCCAGGCCGGCCAACCATCGTGACTTCCGATTCTGCTGGTGCACGCCGAGCGCGTTTCCGTTGGTCGTTATGTTCCTGAATGATAAACGCGGCCGACAGCAAGCCCTGAAAGGATTGCTCGTCGAGAGTCAGGTTGTTGCGCCGGCTCGAGGGCATGGCATCAGGGGGAGAAAGAAAAGCTCAACTGTCGCTATTGTAGTGCAAATTTGGCAAGCCGGATAACGAAAGAAGGGAAGCCCCATTTCAGACCCCATTCCCGTTTACGGACGCCATTCTAGAACCCTTTCATGAACGCCGTCCCATAAAGAGCGAACGAAAGTAGAATCGGAGTAGTTAATTCGATGATTCTAAACGGCTCACCCGCCAGCGAACATTTGGCGAACCGTTTGCATCAGCCAAACGGTAGGTCGCAACCCCAAGACTGAACCGAAGGAGCAGACGAAACGACCATGATCAATCTCAACGAAATCAAGATAACGCCCCGTGACCAGCAGGTGCTTCGTCTGCTCGTCCAGGGCTGCAGCAACAAGGAAATCGCGAGCCACCTGAACATCAGCCCGCGCACCGTCAAACAACACCTGCGCACCCTGTTTCTCCGCGCCGGCATCAAAGAAGGCCGCAAGCGCGTGAAACTCGCCACCGCCATGTTCATCAAGGAGCA
>JAIQFO010000091.1 GCA_020073215.1 Terriglobia bacterium
CAAGCATCACGAGCAATAGCGCGGAGACCTCACTGGGGCGCCACGGCATCCTGCGAACAGCCACGGCAATCGGAAGAATCAGCAAGCTTATCTCTTGCGGATAGGCGTGGTAGGCGGTCACGACGGCCGCGATCAGCGCCAGGGCGAACGCGACCTCGACATCTTGTCCGAACCAGGCGGCAGACAGGATCACGATGGCGGACAGGACGGCGACGAGCCAGACCGCTGGTTCGCGATGGCCAAAGAGGTCCAGCAGCCCGCGAATGTTAACCATCCCCCGCGGCATCCCTACTCGCGGGTGATAGGCGACGCTGTGGAGAAACGCAGGATAGGCCAGCAATTGCCTCCAGCCAATCACCAGGGCCGAGATGGCAGCCACGACGAAGCCGCCAACGGCCGCGCCGGCCACGAACTTCCAGGCCTTGCGGAGCAGGAGTATGAGAACGAAGCCGACCATCAATTGAAACTTCAATGCGGCCAGCCCTACCAGGAATCCGGCGAGAAAGAGGCGTTCTCGGCGCACGAGGGCGAACGCGTGAGTGTAGAGGAAAAGGAGAAGCAGCGACAGTTGTCCGTGGAGCAGACAAATGGGTACGGGAAGGAAAAACAACGCGGAGAACAACAGCCAGTCACTGCCACCCAGCCCTAACTCGCGCTGCAATCTGCGAGTGCTGGCGAAAAGAAACCACATGTTACAGCCGGTCCACAACGCGTAGGCAGCAGCCCGGGACATCCAGGCAGTTGGGAAAAAAAGCAGCGCCGTCGCCGCGGGATAGAGGAACGGGTAGTCGGGTGCCGTTTCGATTCGAGTGGCGTCCACGTACCGCGCCTGGTATTCCACCTGCGCGCGGAAATCGTAGAGCCGGCTCGCATCTCCGTGCTTCAGCATCTGGGCAGCGATGTAGAACTGCTGGAAATCCCAGTGGACCGTGGCCGTTTCCCATTTCACATGCGCCTGCGTGAATACGACAACCACGCCGACGAGGAAAAAGAAGACCGCAAGTCGCTTGGCGGCTGGTGAAGTCGGTGATTGTTGTGTTTGGGCCGAGTGCATGAACTGGAGCCTCCGTCGGCGTATTCTAGCCCGCGTTCTCGGGTGGTAGCGTCTTCAGCAAGATGTCCAGTGACTCAGCGCGGCTGGACTTGCTGCTCAACGCCGGGCACGGCGAAAGAGCACCGCGTTCGTGTCTCGGTATATCTCCTGCCACCCTGGGTCTCGGCTAAGGAAGTAGGCCAGGGGTGTTTGCGGGGTGTAGAGCACGAGGCTGATTCCGTATCGATCCAGCAACTCTTGCGAATCGTCGAGCACGCCGATGCGCACGTAGTCTTTCAGCACCCCTTTGTATTCGAAGATGTCGGTGCGGCTGTCGATAAAGACTTTGGTCTCGGGCAGCTCCCATCCGAGATATCCGCCCCATTCATACGAATTGAACATCTTCCCGTCCTGGGGATGGCTCCTGAGGAAGTCCACGGCCCCAACAGGAAAATAGGCGGCGGCCTCCGCCTGCAGCATCCGCGTGGAAGGAGAACCAAAGACGAGCACCGCCGCGATCCCAGCCAGCACCACTGCGTTCAGCAGACGTCGCTCGCGGGCTGGATCGTACGAGCTTATCGTTCCCAGTTGCGGCGCCAGTATGGGCGGCAGGATGATGCCGGCCGGAAGCAGCATGCGAACGTGCGTGAGACCTCCATAGAGCGCAAACGCGGTGAGCGCCGCGTCGTCCAGCCGCCATCTCTGTCGCGGGGCTAGTGCCATGAGAAATACGGCGCCGAGGACAATCATGACGATGAGGCCTCGATCGTCGTTGAAGTTCACCGAAGCCCATTCCTCAACCAGCCGCACGTTCAGTTTTTGTCGCAGCGCCACGTCAAAGGGGTACCACACCAGTCGATAGCCAAACGGGTTGAGAAACAACGCCGCCGTGGACAAGACGAGCGTCGCCAGCAACTTCTTGCGCGCCGGGCTACTCCACGGAGCGGCCGCAATCGGGCCGACATCGCGAGGCACAAGCCCAGCCGCCAGCACAATTCCCAAGATCACGAGACCGAAAGGCCATCCTGCATGGCAGTTGATCCAGAGACAAAACAGGATGGGCACGGGCCACAGCGGGGCGGAGTTATCGGTCCGGAAGCGCAGGAGGATCGCGAAAACTGCGACAAAGCACAGCCAGCCGAAGAGCTGGGTACGGGGAGCGAATCCGACCATCGCCAATAAACCGCCCGCGATCGTGGCAAGAGCTGCGGTCAGCGGGTCGGTGGTCCGTCTGCGGCAGAGGAAAAAAATCGAGAGGCTCAGAGCCGCGACTGCCAGAAAGGAAACCACAAACAGCCCGCGCAGGCCGAGGGCTCGGTAGGAGAAAAAGAACACCAGCTCCGATAGCCAGGCGTGATTGACCCACGGCGCACCCGCGGCGGTGAAGGAGTAGGTGTCCGAGTTGGGAAAGTGATGCGTCGATACCAGGACATCAGCGTTCCGCAGATGCCACCAGATGTCGGGGTCGGCGATGCGCGAGCGGCAGGTCCAGAACGCTTTGGCGATCAGGATCCCGACAATGACCGCGGGAAAGGAGAAGAGGCGTTGGGTTAGCCGATCGAGCCGGCTACGCGCTTGTACGGCGCCGCTCCGAGGAGTTGCCGCGTGCATAGGCGAGCCGGATGGTAGCACAACTGCTCCGGCAGTCTCGACCGGCGCATGTCGGGCGCTGCCCGAGCCGCAGGCCCTGATTCCGCGCGCGCAGCTACCGCGGGCAGGGCAGGTCTTTTCGCACCATGTACTCGAACGGCCGGAAAGCCCCGACCAGTGTCTTACACGGCCGATAGTGGCTGAAAATGAAGTCGCCCATGGGATCGGAGGCTAGGGCTTCAGCGGGAGTCGAGGGCCACCACTGGGTCACAACATCGCGAAAGGTGAGATCAAACAGTACCACCGCAGTCCTGTCCTGCTCCAGTTGCCTCCGCGCAGCTTCGAACTGAGCGGGCGTATGCATGCCCACCTGCACGAAATCGAATTGCGTTGGGCTGGAGGTTGCGCTGAGGAACGAATAGAGCGGGAGGTAAGGATAGACCATCACCTTCTCCCCTGCTGCTACGTGTGCTTGCAGATAGGGCACAATCTCTTCGGTCTTATTGGATTTCACGGCACCTCGCCGGGTATCAATCACGTTGCGAGCCTGCCATGCGTTCGATCCCAACACCAGATCACAGAGCGTGAAGGACACCAGGAGGACGACGGCGACCAATGGCTGCAGGTTCGACAGGGAAGGCAAGGGAACAAGCCGGGAATCCAGCAGAAGCGGCATCGCGAAAACGAACAGAGGTGCGATATACAGAATGCGATAAAAATCCGGGCGGTTTGTGGCCAGCGTTGCGAGAAATACGCCCAGCAGTACGGATCCACTCAGAGCCACAAACTTCGCTAAGGGGGTTGTCTCCACTTTTCCCAGGAGCGCCCGGCCAGTGGTGGCGGCCCACAATCCAAGCACCAGGAGAGGCAGCAACGCAATGATCACCATCGGGGCGATACTGACAATCAACAATCCTCGCTCCAGAGGAGACAAGGAACTAACGGCCTCGCGCACCTCGATCCCCTGCATGTAGCCGTACGGCAGCTTATTAACGACCGTGTAATGCTGCAAAGGCCAGAGCCACGCCGCAAACATAGGTCCCAGTGCGTGATGGGATGCGAAATAGCCGATCACAGCGACAACGGGCAACGCCGCGCCCAGCACCATCCAGGCCGCGTGACGCAACTTCCACCGGCCGCGGTCCAGCCGGTACAGCGCCAGGCCCGCAATCGCCAGACCCAGCAGCAGTCCTGCTCCCTTCGACTGTTCGATCATCGTGGTTGCGCCCGCACAAAGCCCACACAGGAAGGCCCATGGTGCGGCTTCCGTTTGGAGCAACCACACGGCGCAGTAAAGGGTCAGAAGCGCCGCCGTGGTGCTGTCCCAGTTGTGGACCACCGCGAAGCGTGCCAGGCAGATGAGGGTGAGGAGACAGGCCGAAAGCAGCGAGGCCGGCCGGGAACACGCACGCCGCGCCAGCAGGTACGTGAGGAACGCGTACAGCGCCGCATACGCCACCAGCACCGTGCGCGCAACCTGGATCGAAGTGCCAAAGACCCGAAACAGCAGTGCATAGAAGTAATACGATCCAGGCGTAAAGAAAGAAAAGAAGTCGCGGTATGGGACCTCGCCCCGAAGGATGCGTACTGCTCCCTGAAGAATGATTCCTTCGTCTGGAACGCCAAAGTAGGAAACAAACGGCTGCACCCAGAAAACGGCGAACGCGGCTACGCCGCAGGCAACGGCGAGATCCCGCGGGGAAGCCTCGGGGCGGCGCAGCAGCGACGCAGACGGCGATTGGCGTCCAAGGTATTCAGTAATCGTCAGGGCGGGCGGCGAGGGGTTCATGGTTCGGCGCCGCAGCCTGCTACCGCGAGGTTGCGCTCGTAAACAGCGGCGATCTTGTCGGAATAGATCTCCTGCCAGCACGCGGTGTGGCCGAGCAGGTAGGCCAACGGGGTGTTGCGGCCGAGCAACGCATGACGGATTCGATAGCGATTCAACAGGTCGAGGGTGCCGTTGAGTCGTATGATTTGTACATAATCGTCGAAAACGCCGGAGTAAACAAACAAGTCCGCCCTGCCGTCAATAAACGTCTTGATTTCCGGTGCATGCCAGATCATGTACCCGCCCCATGTGTACTCGTCAAAGACTCGATCGCTGATATGGCGCTCGCGCATGAATGCCAAGGCGGCCTCTGGATAGTTTTGCTGGATCTGGGCATGCAGCTTCGCTTCCGACGGAAACTGCGCAAGAATCATCCCCATCACGCCCAGGATGATGGCTGCGTTGAGCAGGGGCTTTTCTTTGCGCGGATCGTAGTCGGGGAACAGCCGCAGCCGGGTCGCGATGAGGGGTACAAAAATGATGGCGGCAAAGAACTGCATGCGCCAGTAGGTCAGCGAGGCGTACAGGGCGAAGGCGCCGAGCAACACCTCGTGCAGTTTCCAGCGGCGTCGGGAAGCGACCATGGAGGCCATTATGGCCAGTAGCATGAGCAACGCAATCTTGCCGCGCAGTTCGTGGAAGTCGACGGATTGCCACTCATCGATGTGGTTGAGGTTGGTCTGCTGGCGGAACATCAGGTCGAACGGGTAGGCCACCAGCCGGTATCCGAACGGGTTAAGGAAGAGCGCAGCTACAGCAGCGCCGGCAACCGCGAACAACCGCTTCAACTCGCCGGCGCTGAACCTCACCGCCGACACCGCCCCCCATTCTCCTTGCAGCATCCCGGAGACGATGAAGGCCCCGAGCACAGCCACGCCGAAAATCCATGAACCATGCAGGTTGATCCAAAGGCAGAACAACGGTGGGATGATCCAGAGCGGCGCCGAGCGAGTGGATGCGAATCGCTCCAAGACGATCAGCAATATCGTCAGGGCCAGCCAGCCGAACAGCAGGGCCCGCGGCCCGAACGACACCGATGCCGCCAGGATCCCCAGCAGAATCACGATGGAGGCTGTTTTCGGGTTTGCGCCCTCCATCCGGCATCGGTAATACAACCCGGCGAAGATCGCAGCCGAGAGGACGCTGAAGAGACCGAACACCCCGCGCAAGCCTGAGGATTGAAAAGCGGCGTAATAGCACAACTCGGACAGCCACTCGTGGTCGATCCAGCGAGCGCCCGCAGCAGTGAACGAGTACTGATCGAAATTCGGAAAGGAATGGGTGGTGAGGAGATGGTCGGCATTCCGCAGGTGCCACCAGAAGTCCGGTTCGGTGATCTTGCCCGTGGTGCCATGGAAGAACACCACCAGGAACAGCAGAAAACAGATAGCCGCCGGGAAGGTGAACCACCGGTGCGCAAAACTCCGCTGGCTCGGCGCTTCTTGGCCGGAAGCGACAGGAGCGACAACTTGAGCTTTCTCCATAGTCTTGGCGAGGCCCACGATTGTGCCATCGCACCACGCGAGTGACAACCGACGACAGCGGCGTCTCGCGCGACGAAATCTGTTTCATATTAATCAATCAGTAATGCCCCGCTCAGCTCTGTACCCCGGGCCCTGTCCTTGTGTTTTCCAAATAGCTGCAAATGTCTGCACACAGTGACGCCCGTAACAGAGCTGCAATCAGAAGGTAATGTGCCATTGTTTTCAATTGCTTATCAGCCACTTACCTGATCCTTGACCCCACCAAAGAATGGAACAATTCGTGCAGTATCTGTAAAACAACTTGCTGTCACGCCTGAGAGAGGGGTAGCTTTGGTTTCCCCCAGTTCTTCGCTTAGAGGGTGTTCTACAAGAACGAAGGTCAGTACAAATACGGGAGGAGACATCATGCGGTTTATGCAATTTGCCAACAGGTTCCACCAGGAAGAGTCCGGTCAGGACCTGCTCGAGTACGCCTTGGTTCTTTTGGCCATCGCACTGGCTGCCGTGGTCGGCTCCAGCAGCCTCGCCAGCACCATCACCAGCGCGATCGGGCAACTGAACACGAGGATCAGCACGATCGTCAGCTAGTTCGGCGATGTAGGAATGCGCCGGGAGGGCGCGTAATGTGCCCCCCCGGCTCCCCTGCGCCATCCTGGACTCATGAGCTCTGGCCAATTCATAGCTGCGCTGGCGGCGGCGGTTTCGGTTTCGGCTGCGGTCAGCGATGCCCGGCAGCGGCGGATTCCGAATGCGCTGACTTATCCAGCGATGGCCGGGGGCTTGGTGGTGCAGGGCGTCCTCTTTGGATGGCGAGGGCTGCTGCTAAGTGTCGCGGGGGGGGTTGTCTTCGGGGGCGTTTTTTTGCTGTTCTACCTGGTCCACGCCATGGGCGCCGGCGACGTGAAGTTGGCGGCTGCTCTTGGTTGCATTGTGGGTCTCCCCCAAGCTGTAAGCGTGATGATCGACACTGCATTTGCGGGCGGGATTTTGGCAATCTTGTTGATGCTGGCGTCTCGGCGCACCATGCAGACGATACGGAACACGTTGTCCGTGGTTGGGTTTCACGCTCGGCACGGCTTGCAGGCGCACCCGGTCGTCAACTTAGACAACCCAGACTCGGCACGAATGCCGTATGGATTGGCGTTCGCAGCGGGTACACTCTATTGGGCTCTGTTTTTGCAGTTGTGGAGGTGATTTACGGATAAGCGCAGGCTTGCTCTCGCTTTAGGCGTCGCCCTCGCGATCTCGCTGGTCATCACGTCTGTTTTCTACCTGCGCGTGATCCGTCAGCAGCGATCATCCCGTCCCAAGACGAAGCGCATCATGGCCGCGGCGGTGGTTTTGCAGCCAGGAACTCCCATAGCGGTGGAGAACATCGTCGAGACGGAGTGGCCGGAAAACATTCCGCTGGAAGGCATGATCGAGAACAAGGAAGATGTCGTTGGTCATGTGCCGATCTATCCGGTCGCCGCGAAAGAACCGGTCTTGAAGCGCGACTTGGCGTCCCCGGCCAGTTTCGGACTTTCCTCCAAGATCCCGAACGGGATGCGCGCGACTGCGGTCAGGACGAGCGAGGTCAGCAACGTGGCCGGGTTTATTTTCCCAGGATCGCGCGTCGACGTACTGATCACTCTGCGGGGGGTTGACAACTCCACGATAACGCGCACCGTGCTGCAGAATATGCAAGTACTCTCCACGGGGACAAAAACCGCTCCTGACCCGAACGGGAAGCCGGAGAACGTAACCGTCGTCACTCTTCTGGCCACGCCCGAGGAATCTGAGAAGTTAGTCCTGGCTCAGACTCTGGGTTCGATACACTTCGTGCTGCGCAACGGCGCGGACATGGCAGTTACCGATACTCCTTCAGTAGACATGTCGGAACTGGCAGGCACCCCGAAGAAGGTCGAGGAACCCGCCGGGCGGCGGGTGAAGCGGGTGGCGGTTGTCAAGGCGCCGGCCGAATACGCTGTCGAAACAGTCTCGGGAGGCAAGACGACGGTCGCGAAGTTCCCGGCACAAGGCCCGGAATAGCGACGAGGAGGTGGTTCTGCAAGCTGAATGGAAATTAAGTCAACTGCTGTTGCTCGGCGCGTGCCTGGTGGCGGGCCTTGGTGGAACCAGAACCGCGGCGCAGGCGGCACCGGGTGCGCCGGCGGCGCAGCCGCGTTCCGGCGAAGAGAGTTCCGGCCAGGTCGTCCACATTCTCGTTGGTCACTCGGTGGTGATCCATACCGAGGCTCGCCTCAAGCGCATCTTGGTGGGCAACCCGGCAGTTCTGTCGACGACGACGACTGCGCCGGATGAACTGGTGGCCACGGCGACGGCGCCCGGTAGCAGCAGCCTCATCCTCTGGCACGACAATGGCCAGTCTCGCATCATTGAGGTGTTCGCCGATGTGGACGTCTCGATGCTGCGCGATGCCGTGGAGCGGGGACTTCCGGGACAGTCCGTCCAGGTGGAGGCGGAGGAGGGCAGGATCGTTCTGACCGGGACGGTCTCGGCGCAGGCGCTCGCCGACCAGGTCGGCAAGATGGCGGCGCCCTTCTCAAAGGACGTGGTGAATTCGATTCGCGTCGCCCAGGCAACCCGGCAAAAGCAGGTTCTGCTGAAGGTTCGGTTTGCCGAAGTCGATCGAACCAAGCTCGACACCTTTGGTTTTAACCTGTTCAGCACGGGGGCGGCCAACACGATTGGAACGGTTTCCACACAGCAGTTTGGCGGTACCGCTCTTGGAACCGGCGGCAAGGTGAGCGGCGGTGGTGCACAAGGAACGACGTCGGCGCAGATGACCATTTCTGATTTGCTGAACATTTTTGTGTTCCGCCCGGATATCAATCTCGGTGCTACGCTCAAAGATCTGCAGCAGAAGCAAGTTCTGCAGATTCTCGCGGAACCCAATCTTATGGCGATGAGCGGCGAGCCCGCCCAGTTCCTGGCGGGTGGCGAGTTGCCGTATCCGATCGTGCAAGGGGGAGGGGCGGGAACGGTTCCCACGGTCACCGTCCAGTTCAAGCAGTTCGGGGTGAAGCTGGATTTTACAGGCACGGTCGAGGGCGACGCCATTCGGCTGAAAGTGGCGCCCGAGGTTAGTTCTCTCGATTTTTCGAATTCGATCACGATCAGCGGATTTGTGCTTCCTGCCGTTAGCACCCGTCGTGCCGAGACGGTGGTGGAGTTGAAAGATGGCCAGAGTTTCGTAATCGCTGGCCTGCTGGATAAGCGCACAACGGTCCAATTGAGCAAGGTTCCCGGCATCGGCGACCTCCCCATCTTGGGTCAGTTGTTCCGGTCCAGGTCCGTGAATCGGAGCAATACCGAGCTGCTGGTCATCGTGACCCCGACCATCGTAGATCCCTTCGCGGCGGCCTCGGCCCCGGAGTTGCCGAAGGCGCCGGTGAAGCCGATGGATCCAGCGCAGTTTGACAAGAAACTGCCCAAAGGAGATGGGAGCAACAATCGATGAGTCCGGATACACCAACCAGAATCGCGGTGACCGCTGTTTGTTTGGATCCCACGTCGTACAAGTCCCTGTCGCACTTTCTCATGGGCGTCCCTGGATCCGTCGTCGTGGGGAATTTCGACCGCTACGTCGGTTCCGAGAGGGATGTGGCGCGCGCTCTGGAACGCGCCCAGAGCCGCGTGTGCATCATCGACTACGACCAGAACATGGACGAAGCGATCTGGATTACCGAGCGCTTGCACGCCGAGGCTCCCGACGTGTACGTCTTTGCGGCCTCGTCCTATCCTGAGCCGCAGCGCATCATCGCCGCGATGCGGGCCGGATGCGCCGAGTATCTGCTGAAGCCTCTGCAGAATCAGAACGTGATTGACGGACTGGCCCGCGCCGAAGCCAAGCAGAAGGACCGTGCCCGGTCGAAGATCCGCGGCAAAGTCGTGACGGTGATCGGCGCAAAGGGAGGCACGGGGGTCACGACACTCGCGTTGCACCTGGCGCGGGAGTTGGCCGCGCAAAAACGCAAGTGCGTGCTGATTGACCAGCACCCGGCACTCGGCGACGCCTCGCTTTACTTGGGAACCGGCCGCCACCAGTACAGTTTCTATGAGCTCGCCGGCAACACCGATCGTCTCGACGCGGAACTTCTGCAGGGATTCCTCCTGCACCATGATTCCGGGCTGCACCTGCTCGATTCGCCCGAGGCTCTGGATTAGGTCCATTACGCACCGCCCGCCGCGGTCGAACAGACCCTGTCGTTTTTGGCCGAGCTCTATCAGTTTGTCGTGGTGGATTGTCCGCCGGGACTGACCGATGCCACCCTGGCGTGCATCGCCCAATCCACCCAGGTGGCGATTGTGATGACCGCTGAATTGCCCGCGGTCCGCAACACCGTTCGCTATATCGAGCATCTTGCCAAGCTGGGCTACGACACCCCTACGATTTTCCGCGTGGTGCTCAATCGGCATTCCAAGAAGGGCCCGTTGACGGATGATGCGATCGAGAAGGCTCTCAAACGGCCCATCTCAATCAAGGTTCCCAATAGCTACAACGAAGTGATCCAGGCAATCAATTCCGGCGTGCCCATCACTTCCGACCACAAGTCGGATTTCGCGACCGCCATCAAAGGATGGGCGCAGCAACTGACGGGTGGCAAGACGGCGGAAAAACCCAAGAACGACTCCCCCGCCCGCGGCAGTGTGCTCGGTCTGTTTGGCAAGTAGTTCTGCGCAGGAGTCATCATGGCATTCGGAATCGCCGCGACGCCAAGTCCGCAAAGCTCGGGAAACGGCCCCGGTTCCTCGACTTTCCAGACTTACCAGGAACTCAAGACCAGCTTGCACCGCGAGCTGCTCAGCAAGGTCGACCTGGAGCGCTTGACCTCGCTCCAGGATGTCCGCGCGCGCACCCAGGTTCAGAACGTTATTTACGAGCTGATCGGTGCCTCGAATGTTCCCCTCAGCGGCGCGGAAAAGGACCGCATCTGCCGCGAGGTGTTGCACTAGGTATTTGGTCTGGGGCCGTTGGAGCCGCTGCTTCAGGATCCGTCCATCACCGACATCCTGGTCAATACTCACCGCCAGGTCTACATCGAGCGTTCGGGCATGCTGGAACTCACCAACGTGGTGTTCAAGGATGCCGCCCATCTGCGCCACATCATCGACAAGATTGTGTCGAATGTCGGGCGTCGCGTCGATGAGTCTTCTCCCATGTGCGATGCCCGCCTGGACGACGGTTCGCGCGTGAATGTCGTGATCCCGCCGCTGGCCATCGACGGTCCCATCCTCTCCATCCGCCGTTTCGGCCGCACTCCGGTTGGGGCCGACCAGATGCTCGCCACCCGGACATTTACCCCGCCCATGCTCGAAGTCCTGAAAGGCGCGGTCAAGGCACGGTTGAATGTGGTGGTGTCCGGTGGAACCGGCGCGGGCAAGACCACGTTGCTCAATGTGCTGTCCGGCTACATCGCGGAAAACCAGCGTATCGTCACCATTGAAGACTCGGCTGAGTTGCAACTGCTACAGCCGCACGTGGTTCGCTTGGAGTGCCGTCCCCCGAACGTCGAAGGAAAAGGGGCGGTGCGCCAGCGGGAACTCGTCATTAACGCCCTTCGTATGCGCCCGGACCGGATCGTCCTGGGCGAGGTGCGCGGCGGCGAAGCGCTCGACATGCTCCAGGCCATGAACACCGGACACGATGGCTCCCTCACCACGATTCACGCCAACAATCCTCGCGATGCCATCGCCCGCCTGGAAACCATGTCGCTCATGGCCGAGCTGAATCTGCCCGACCGCGCCATCCGTCAGCAAATCGCGTCCGCCGTCTCCATCATTGTGCAAGTGGCGCGCCTGAGTGACGGAACACGGCGCATCACCCACATTTCCGAGGTGACCGGGGTCGCCGACGAAATGGTGACCTTGCAGGATATCTTCGTGTTCGAGCGATTGGGCATTGGCCCGAATAATCGCGTGCTCGGCCGCTTCCGTGCGACCGGCGTGCGCCCCATGTTTGCCGACCGCCTGACCTCAGACCTCGGACCTCAGCG
>JAIQFO010000092.1 GCA_020073215.1 Terriglobia bacterium
AAGAAAAGAGATTCGTTAGAAAAATTCGTGGGTTTGTTCAGGCTCTGGTAGCTTTGCAAGTGAGTGATAGAGGGCCAGTTCGAGGACGCGGTAGGTGCGGAAGCCATAGGATTTTCTCATGGTTACTTTGGCTTTGTTGTTAAGACCCTCCACCACACCGCTGGAGAACAGTTTTTGAGCCCGAAAATAGTTGAGGATGAGTTCGCGGTGCTGGCGTAGCGTCCGAGCGATTTTTTTCAGGGGCTCGATGCGGGAGCGCATGGTCTGGCTGCACCATTGGTCGAGGAACTTGCCCGCCCAGGCGGGGGAGTCGTAGTCCCACAACTGCTGGAACTCTTCCTTGAGAAGATACGCTCGGACGGTTTTGAGGTTGAAGCGGAGCAAATCGCGGAGGCGGACTTTTTGCTTGCTGGTGAGATTCTCCGGACGCTTGAGCAGGCACCAGCGGGATTTCTTCAATACAGGCTCATAGCCGGCTTGAGCCATGCGGCGGTACTCGGCGGCGCGGACCTCGTCCAGCGCCTTGTTCATTTTGGCCACGATGTGGAAGCGGTCGAGGATATTCAGCGCCTGGGAGCATTTCTCGCGGATGACATGGAGATAGGGCTCCCACATGTCCGAGCAGACGAATTCGATCTGGGATGCCAACCTGGTTCCGATGAGGGTGAAGAATCCTTCAAAAGATTCGATGGTTCGTTCTTTACCGACCCAGAGCAAACGCGTCACCCCGGCTTCGATTTGGTAAACCAAAGTCAGGTACTTGTGACCTTTCGCGTACTGGATCTCGTCCACGCCGATGGCCCGAATGGAATCCAGTACCCGATGTTCCAATCCCCACGTCACGACGTACTCGACAGCGTCGCAGACTTTGTCCCATGAGGTATGAAAGGACTCGGCGGTTTCTTTCCAGGAAAGTTTGCGCGCCCAGCGGGCCAGGAACAGCATGTAGGCTTTGGTCAACTGGTGTTTGCCTTGGCCCCACGGAACGTCTTCTACCAGGATGCCGCAGGTGGGGCAGTTCACACGCCGCATGCAATATAAGAAGAAGACTAGAATTCCCCAGAGGGGAATGAATTCAAACCGACGCTCGGGAAGATGGTCGTAACCGGGCGCGGGATGATGGCAGCCCGAGCATATAGCCGCCGAGCCCTGGCGCGGCCGAATGACAATTTCCATGAGATTCTCGTCCCGATCGAAACGAGTGCTCTGATAGACGAATCCCCGGAAATGATGGCAATGGTTTAGAATCGTGATCAGTTCCATGGCGAAGAAGGTTTCCGCATCGAAAACTTCCACCATAAACCACGCCAGGCTCTTCCCGCATCGGGAGACTACCCGTTACGGTGCGGATTTGGAAAACTGGCCCCGTTCCTGGATGGGGTGGGAAAAAGACCTCCCGCCCGGAGAAAGGCTGGTGGCCTGCTTCCGCCCCTTCATCGAACATCTGGTATCCTCGGGGCTCTCCCCCAAGACGATTCACAAACACATCGACCACTTGTGGATTCTGGGCGGGGAGATCATCCGGGACTTGAACGAAACGCCTTCCCTGAGAAGGAAAGATGTAGCCGACGTTCTCTTGGGCGTAATCGATGATGAGGGTGGACCGCTCATTTACAACTGCGTCTCTGAGGAACAACAACGCTCGTTTGACTCCTCCTGCCGCAAGCTGCGCCGATTCCTCTCTTCATCATCCGCCTGAAGCCAAAACTTACCCACAGATTCCTCCGACGAGGCATAAATCAGGCCAGGTTCCTACCGTTTGTTACTGACCCAAACCGACGGCGTCGCGCACGATATCCCCCGTTACGATCCTGCCGCCAAATCCGAGATTCTCAGACCTTCCGATTCGTCTCAACATCGGGGAGGCTTTCCAGACCATTCACCTCCTGGGAAGTGGCATAGAACGGATGGAAGCTGTCTCCTCGGATGCGGGCGAGATAACGGGGTCGCCTGACGCGCACGCATGGTCCGGCAAGATCAGGTTGAAAACTGGATTGACGAGAGGTCAGAGGTTTCCGCTCCTTCTGAGAGTCAATGGTCTCGTCAATCCGGTAACCGTGCCGGACGCCCTTGAGATCGTGGGGCCTCGGCCGAAAATATTGTCTTTACAGAAATCGCTGGCGGGCGCCCTGGGAATCGAGCTCGGTTCGGACGAGTTGCCTATCGGGATTTCTGTGGGATTGGTCCTGACGGTAGACCACTTGCACGATACCATCCGACCGCGACTGGAGTTGGGTTGCGAAGCAGGACAATCGCGCCAGTCCCTGACGCTTTCTCCAGGCGAGGCTTCAAGCAGTGCGGGCTTGACTCTCGCCGGGCCGGGCGCCTTATATCTTTCAGTGGACCCCGGAGCCATCGGCTATGCCGGCTGCCACTTGGCCGCAACCGTGATTCTGGATCCGGAGGGCCGCTCGGATCGCTTCTTCCTGGGCCGCCTTGTGCGTGTCCCGCGTCTGGACAAGTTCACCCTCACGACCGAGAAGATTGGCGATTCGAGCTACGCCGGCATCCTGGAAGGCCACGATCTCGACGTAATCGAAAAGACCGGATGGGACGTTGACCATGGTGTGCCTGTTGAATCGATTCCGACGCCCGTACCCGGGGACCCTTCCCCCCAGACGGTGCGCATTGTGTTGCCTTGGCCGGCGCCTGGTCCCCACGCGCTCTTGTACGTCTGGCTCCGTGGGGAGTCCCATGGGCGCAAAACGGCTGTTGCCTATTGAGCTAAACGCGGCACTGGTACCCGGTACGATGTGAGCTGTGTAGGAAAGTGGCGCCTTCGGACAAGATGATGTCAGCAAGTGGTGAGTTGCTTCGTCGGAGTGTCGTAAAGGCTGTAGGTCGGCGCGGAATGGCCGCCGACGCGTATCAAGAGTGGATCAGCTTGCAGCGGCCTCAGGGCAAGATTACGCTGAAGGGATGGCGACGATGTGGATCTTGGGGACGTACAGAACACTAGGGGCCACGGTGCGATTCCTGCTGGCCATCGCCTGCGTGCTATCAGCCGCGGCACAGACCACGTTCACCATCCAAATGCCGATTCGTGAGGCCGACATCGGCGGCAGTTCCATGGGGCTGAATTCTTTCGGCGCGCACATCGGCAACCATGGCATCGATGGACACCCGGGGTGGGATATCGAATACCGAATGGGTGCCAGTGTGTATGCGGCGGCTGACGGCATGGTGCAGTCCGTCTCGAGGTTGAGCGATGGCCCCAGCACGGTGCAGATCCAGCACAACCAGCGCTTCCGTACCAACTACGTCGGTCTCGGCGAGTTAGATCCGGCCATGGTAATCGGAGCACCGGTGAAAGCCGGCCAGCGTATCGGTCTGCCCGCGGTGAACACGCAGATGGTGGGCACAGTGACAAAGACGTGGGCTTCCATCCACTTCCAGCTCGACGATTTCACGGTGAACTACGGCCTTTCGAACGGCTTCGCGGTAAGTCCGGAGGCGCATCTCGACACCATCGGGCGGCCAGTCTTCGAGAAGCTGTGGGGCGAGGCGGCATACACGCAGGAGATGTGCGAGCCGTTTCCTTCCAACCCGCGCAGCGTCCAGTTTCCTGTCACGCGGACGTGGACCCGGCAGAGCGGCGGGCTCGCGATGCGTGTAGATTTCACCTGTGGGGGGCCGCTCTCCACCGCCTACAGCTACGCCTTCTTTGACGCCTCGGGCTCGGCGTTCGAACGCGGCATGCTGGAGCCGCAGTCGATGGGTCCGGAGTGGACGTCGTTCGATCTGCTGCCGGAGAGCGGCGGCCAACGCCGGCGCGGCCTGATGCGCATCGTCAGTGACACCATGCAACTGGCCTACTCCATGATGGGCGGGGAGCGACCTTCCGGCCTGGATGCGGCGTCGACCCTTCGGACCGCCGGCTACCCACTGGCGATCACCTCGGGAGCGAGCTACGCAGCAGGAAAGATCGCGCCGGATAGCGTCGCCGCCGGGTTTGGCGCCGCCCTGGCGGTGCAGACGGCGAGTGCCCCAGGCGGGGTCGCGCTACCTACTGCGCTGGCCGGTACTCGCGCCATGGTGCGCGACTCGGCGGGCGTGGAGCGCGATGCTGGGCTGTACTCTGTTGCTCCGGGACAGGTGGGATTTCTGATTCCTTCGGGAACAGCCGTAGGGCCTGGCACGATTATGATTACCAGCCCGGACGGCCCGGTCTACACGGCACCGGTGGATGTAGCGACTCTGGCCCCAGCGTTGTTCTCAGCCGACTCCAGCGGTCGGGGTGTGGCCGCCGCCACCGTCCAGCGCGTCCGCAGCGACGGCACGCAAACTGTGGAAGCGGTGGCGCGCTACGATGCAAAGAAAGGACAGTGGGTGGCCGTCCCTATCGACTTCGGCGCTGCGACCGATCAGGTCTATATGGCGCTCTACGGCACGGGCATCCGGTTGCGCAAGGCGTTGGGTGACGTGACAGCACGAGTTGGCACGCTGGATCTCCCCGTTTCCTTCGCAGGCGCTCACCCAGACTTCCCTGGGCTTGACCAAATCAACGTGATGCTGCCTAGATCACTCGCCGGCGCAGGACAGGTTACTGTGCGCTTGGGCGTTGCCGACACGGCCTCCAATGTGGTGAACGTGACGATTCGGTAGCTTGTTTTGCAGCTGTACGTCTGGCTCCGTGGAGAGTCCCATGGGCGCAAGATGGCTCTTGCCTAGTGAGCTAGCTGCGGCACTGGTGCCCAGTACGATATGAGCTGTATAGAAAAGTGGCGCCATCGGACACGATAATGTCAGCAAGGGGTGAGTTGTGCCGTCGGAGTGTCGCAAGGGCTGTAGACCGGCGCGGGGTGATGTGTGGATCGGGACGTTGGTTCTTGGCACAATCCTCGTGGTTTCCAGCTTCGCCGCAACTTCCAGGCTTGAGCACGCAAGGGCTCTCTACCAACGTGGTGAATTTCGCGCAGCACTTGAGGTTTTGCAGGATGTCGCGCAGATCGATGCAGGTGTCTTTTTCTTGAGGGGTCAATGCCACTACATGATGGGTGACGCCAAGGCTGCGTCGGTGTTACTGGAGAAGGCGGTGGCCCTAGATCCGGACAATTCCCGGTTCCACCTCTGGCTGGGGCGCGCATACGGACGCCGCGCGGAAACGTCGAACTTCCTTTTCGCTCCAAGACTGGCGATAAGGGCCCGTCAGAGTTTCGAAACGGCTTTGCAACTGGACGCCGGCAACCTGGAAGCGATTAATGATCTGTTCGAGTACTGCCTCGACGCCCCCGGTCTCCTTGGCGGCGGCGTGGAGAAGGCGACGGCGTTGGCGAACCGGGTTCGGTACCTAGATCCTGCAGAATACCAGTATGATCAGGCACGACTTGCTGAGAAGCGGCAACAGTATCAAGTGGCGGAGCGTCATTACCGCAGAGCCGCAGAACTGGCCCCAAACGATCCCGGAAGGCTGGCCGATCTGGGTGAGTTCCTTGCATCGAGAGGGAGGCATCAGGAGAGCGACGACGTTTTCGCGCGTGCTCACGCGATTGCTCCCGGATCAGCCAGTGTTGTGTTCCAGACAGCGAAGACGTATGTCCAGTCCCACCGCAATATCGAGACCGCCCGCACCATGCTCAAGCGGTACCTCAGTCTGCAACTCACTCCCGACGATCCGCCGCGGTACGAAGCGGCGAGATTGCTGGAGCAGGTTTCCGCGGCCCAGCGCGCCTTGCGGTAGGCACAATCCCGCTCTTTCTGGAACCAATCGTGGCACATCGCGAAATGATGTTGTTGAGAGGCGGGAGATCCACCACCGAGGTTTTCATATATGCGACTCAAAATCCTGCTTGCTGACGATCACGTCGTGATGCGGCAAGCATTGCGCCATCTTCTGGAAAGCGACGGGGAGTTTGAATGCGTTGCGGAGTGTAGTTCAGGGAGCGAAGCCGTCGAGGCGGCGCAGCATCAGAAGCCAGACATCGCCATTATTGACATCACGATGCCCGGAATGAGCGGAATTGATGCCACCCCAATGATTCTGAAACAGTCGCCTCAGACGGCAGTCCTCATATTGACCATGCATCAGGACGAGCGCTATGTTCTGCGTGCGATGAAGGCGGGCGCCCTTGGTTACGTGCTCAAGAACTCAGCAGGGGAGGAGTTGGTTGAGGCGATCCGCGCAGGACACAAGAGGCACACGTTCTTCAGCCCGGCCGTTGCGGAGTTTGCCAAGGACGGACTTGGCCGGGCGTCCCGTGTAGTTAATGCAAATGACGATAGCCAGCGATGACAGAGCATGGTGATGCCGGACGCAATGTTGAACAATTCCTGCGAGAGCAGATCGATGCGGTTCCTCATCTGGAGGCCATCCTGCTGTTCTAGAATTCGTCCAAAGGTGCGGTCGGTAACGGACCCGGTTCAACCCTTACAAACAGGCCTTTGGCCATTTCCTTGGACATGTTTGATTCGACTGCTGCCGCTCCTGCTGAACCTCGCGGCGATTCTGAAGAAGAATCATTGCAAGAGGTGACGCCTCGTCGCGACTCTCAGTGCACTTTACAGCAGAGCGGAGGATAATGGAGTTGAAACTGAAGCTTCCAATTCAACGAGTGGACCTTGTTTACTCACCCGTGTTGAGCGCCGGGTTGAGGTTTAGTATTGCTCGCGCTCGACAAGCAAGATGATGGGTACCATCCAACGGTCGTCCTGGATCGCAAAGTTCAGAACGAGCCTGGACAGACTGCGGCAGCGTGAAGACCAGCTAACGCTTGTTCTAAGCCTCGTGATCGGTGCTCTAGTCGGATTGGTGGTAGTCGCCTTCATCCTGTTGACTGGACGTCTCGCGGCCCGCATGTATCCGTCAGGTGGATCGGGCTGGCGACGGATTCTGGTTCCAACGCTAGGCTCACTCAGTACCGGCTATCTTCTGTATCGCTACTTCCCGTTTGCACGAGGCAGCGGGATCCCGCAGACCAAGTTCGCACTCTTTATCAACGACGGGCGAATCCTCTTTCGGACCGTGCTTGGGAAGTTTTTTTGTTGCTCAGCCTCACTTGCCAGCGGAATCGCGCTCGGGCGCGAAGGCCCGTCAGTTCAGGTTGGCGCAGGACTCGCGTCAGTGGTCGCACGAAATCTGGGGCTGAATCCGAAGCAGGTGAAGGCCCTGGTGCCGGCGGGTTGCGCCGCTGCGCTTGCGGCGGCATTCAATACTCCTATTGCCGCAGTATTGTTTTCGCTCGAAGAGATCATGGGAGATCTTCATGCGTCGGTCCTGGGCTCGGTTGTGCTGAGCTCAGCCACCTCTTGGATGGTCTTGCACCTCGTGCTGGGCGACGATCCTCTCTTCCACGTAGCCGGCTATCAACTGGTGCATCCAGCGGAATTCGCGGTTTATGCGGTGCTTGGGGTGGTCGGCGGGTTGGGATCAGTATGCTTCGTCAAACTTCTGCTGGGACTCCGAGCCTGGTTCATGCGCTTGCCGAAATGGACTGTTTGGTTTCAGCCGGTCGTCGGCGGCCTGACAGTTGGGCTGATGGGGTACTTCGTCCCTGAAGTGCTTGGCGTCGGCTACAACAACGTCGAAAAGGTTTTGAACGGAGACATTGTTTTAAAGCTCGTCGTGCTTTTTGCCGTACTCAAAATTGTAGCGACCGCAGTCTGCTATGCCTCGGGGAACGCCGGCGGCATCTTTGGTCCGAGCCTCTTCATTGGCGCGATGATGGGCGCGGCCGTCGGAGGAGTCGCGCACGGTCTGTTCCCCAACAGCACGGCAGGCCCCGGCGCATACGCGCTCGTCGGGATGGGTACGGCGTTTGCTGGAATCGTGCGTACACCGCTGACGTCGGTGATCATGATCTTCGAGATCACACGCGACTATACGATCATCGTTCCGCTAATGATCTCCAACCTGATCGCGTTCTTTATTTCACACAAACTCCAGCGACAACCGATTTACGAGGCGCTCGCCAACCAGGAAGGTGTGCACCTCCCCACACTGCACTCTCGTTCCCAAGACGAGCGGGTCCAGGTGCGTCAGGCGATGCGTTCACCGTCGGCCGTATTGTCTCCCGAGATGCACGTTGTGGCGGCGCTGGATCAATTCAGGGGCGGTCCTGAGGACGCCTTGCCGGTTGTCGATGGGGGCGCGCTCTGGGGGATGATCCGGAACGCGCAGATAAGAGATGCTCTCGCCGAAGGAGGATCGAATCGGACACTTGCAGAGATATTCGGGGAAGATTTCAAGGCCGGCCACTCCACCGCGGAAGAACTGCCACACGTGCATCCAGACCACACCTTAAGCTTGGCGCTAGAGCGCATGGGAAGCTCGGGGTTCAATGTTCTACCCGTCGTGAGCCGCGCAAATGTTCGCCAGTTGATTGGAATTGTCGCTCTCGAGGACATCATGAATGCTTACGGCGTGGCCGGTCGCGGCAGCCAAAAGGAACCGACCGAATGACGCCCCAACCAGTTGCAGGACGATCCTTCCTGACAACCATCGGATTGGTGTTCCTTGCGATTGCGGCACTGTTTGCCGCCGACATGTTTCTTGCGGGGATGGAAAGGGCAGAGACCGGGGTCGAAGCTGCTCGCCTGTTCCAGCAGGGACGGGCATTGATGGATCGTGGGAAAAATGCGGAGGCGATCAACCGCATTGAGGATGCGATTCTGATTGAGCGAGGCAATCGCACGTATCGGCGGACGCTTGCGCAGGCGCAACTCGCCGCTGATATGACGACCAATGCCGAAGCGACGTTGGCGGAACTGCTGCAGAGCGATTCCAGCGACGGCTTCGCGAGCTTGCTCATGGGCCGCGCGTTGGAAAAGGAAGGGCGATTCGCAGAAGCCATTTCATATCTTCACCGTGCAATCTATGGCCAGTGGGACAAGGATGCCGCCGAAAACCGGCTCCGCGTGAGGTTCGAGTTGATCGACCTGCTCGCGAAGCGCAACTCCAAAGAAGAATTGCTTGCCGAGTTGCTCCCTGTTCAGGATCAAGCTCCTCGCGATCTCAAGGGTCAACTGAGATTGGGCCGACTGTTCCTTGTGGCCGGTTCTCCTACCCGAGCAGCCGATGTGTTTCGCGGCGTGCTCCACGATGCGCCGACGAGTGCGGATGCGTATGCCGGCTTGGGAGAAGCCGACTTCACTCGTGGAAACTATCGCGCGGCGCAGCGAGATTTCCAGGCGGCACTGCGGTTGGTGTCAGATGACCAAGCCAGCCTGCAACGCCTGGAGGTCTGCAATCAGCTGCTTCTGCTTGATCCCACCGAGCGCGGTCTTGGCCAGGCGGAGCGACTTCGTCGGAGCCTCAAGTTGGTCGAGCGTACACTGAGCGAGACCAGTCAATGTGTCGATCAAGATCCATCGCCCGATTTGGCGCTATTGCTCGACAAGGCCGGAAAGGCGCTAACGGCCCATGTGGCCCCCGCACACCAGAGTGAAGAGTCCGAGTCCAATGTGGATCTGGCCGAACAACTATGGCAAGCACGGAAGAAGGAATGTAAGGCACCGCCGGCCAGCGACAGTCCGCTCGCGCTGGTTCTGGCGAAACTGGCTCAGTAGAATAGAACCAACACGCCGGACCTTGTCAAGGCACTTCGATTGTGGTCTCCGCGCATTTACGTAGATCTTTCTTGTCACCATCGCAACCCACTACGTCGTGACCTGTCTCCCCAATCCCCGTATCGCGGAGCGGACTACAGAGATTGACCCAATCTCTTTTCCAACTGCGTGCGATAGGTTCGGCTGATTCTCGATCTCGAACCGTCTTTCAGGATCACCTCAAATTCGCCATGGGAGATCGGCTCCAGGTGCAGGATGCTCTCGATATTGACGATAGCCGAACGATGGATGCGGACAAAACGAACGGGATCGAGCCTCTCGGCAAGCTCGTTCAGCGCGGCCCGGTACAACAGTTCCTTTCCTCCGATGTGCAGGTTCGCATAAACCCCGGCAGCTTCGATCCAGTCGATATCGGCCACCCGTATGAAGCGGGTTGAGCCTCCGGATTTCACCACCAGGCGGTCCAGCGGCAGGTCCGCCGCTGGCGCTGCGGAAATCAAGCGAAGAATTCGCCGTCCAAACTCCCGCACGCTGCGTTCATCCATCCGAATGCTGACGCGAGCCATGGTCGCCTCAAAGCGCTCGTCGCTGAACGGCTTCAGGAGATAGTCAAGCGCATTTGCTTCGAAAGCGCGGATCGCATGCTGATCGTAAGCGGTCACAAAAACCGTCAGCGGCATACGTTCAGCTCCCACTTCCGCGATGACCTCCAGTCCAGTCAGCTCCGGCATCTGCACGTCGAGAAACACCAGGTCCGGCCTTCGGTCCTGAATGATCTCCACCGCGGTGAGTCCGTCGGGCGCCTCTATGATTGCGGCTCCCTGAGAATGACTGCGCAATAGATCGATGATCCGTTGCCTCGCTGGCACTTCGTCGTCGGCCACCAAAACGCAGAGGTCCTCAGACGCGGGCAGCGGCATGGGCATCCTTTCCTGTCCATCGCAGAGGCAGCGATATCTCAACCTCGGTTCCACCACTGGCGCGCCGGTTCACGGCAAAACAGGTTTCTCCTTCGGGATAAAGGCCTGCCACACGCTGCCTTGTCACGGAAAGCCCTACGCCGCCGGAGTTCTCAAGCGTCCAACCCGTCGGAAGTCCGACGCCGTCGTCGAGCACACGAATGTCAAGCCGATTCCCGTCCCGGTGTGCCGACACGATCACGGTTCCGCCCGAAGCCCGCCTTGAAATCCCGTGCCGGATTGCATTCTCCACCAGTGGCTGAACGAAAAGGCAAGGTACGGAAGCATATTTGACCTCCGGCGCGATTTGCGTCTCAATCCGTAAGTGGTCCCCGAAGCGGATCTTCTGGATCGCGAGATAGTGTTCCAGAAAGGCCATCTCTTCCGCGAGCGGGACTTCCTGCCTGTCTTTCGATTCCAGCGACAGGCGGAGAAGGTCGCCCAGATGCTCGATCATCCCTCGTGCAAGCTTCGGGTCCCGTTCCACCTGGGATGAGATCGTGTTCAGCGCATTGAAGAGAAAATGCGGATCCAGTTGCATTCGAAGCGCGTTCAGACGAGCCTCGGAGAAGTTCTTTTCCAAACGTTCCAGACGCAGCTCAGCGGCAATATAGTGATCGTAATAGCGATAAGCCTGCCATGCTCCTAGAATCAGCCAATAGACCAGCCAATTCCAGAGAAACATGCCCCTCAGCGAAACGACAAGAAGTCCGGGCACGCTATTCCATGCGCCAATCCCGAACGCGGCGCGAACCGTTCCCAAAAGATAAACGTACACAGACGTCACCAGCAGGCTGGGAAGGAAATGCGCCAGAACTCGCCGGGCAAGGTGCTTGCTGGAAACGGGGATGTGCCGGTCCACCCAAAGAATGAGAGGTGTGACGATACCCCAGGACCACCATAGGGTAAGAGAAAGAAGCAGGGCGTGGCGCCTGTCGGCACCGGCCGAGAGATCCGGCAAGGCAAACACACAGCCGAGAATCGTCCATGCCAGAGCCGCAAGGGCAAAGTGGCCGGGACGGGTCGTCATCCATTGTTTGCCAGCCATCGGGTTTGTCACTTTGCTGCCAGATGAACCCCTTCCGGGTCAGCTAGGCGCAGCATCATTCCCCATCCGAAGAAGTTGTTCGCGATTGCCACCGCGACCTCATTATCGCCCGCTTCCAGAGGCAACGTGAAGGAGCCGTTGTCCAGCGAACATCGCCCATCGGGAAATCTTCTCGCTCCATCGAGCTCAAAGAAGTTCTGACCGGCAAACACCAGCTTCCCGTTCACGAATACCCACAGTTCGCGCGTCCATCCAATATCCACCTTCTTCATCTGCTTCCTGTCTGAAGCTATGGTGGTCTTCAGCCATACTACGGCCCGGTTTGATTCGGGCAGAGGCTTGCCGAACACGCGGCTGATATTTACCAGGCCCCTCCGCTCTGAGCCGATCGTCTTCCATTCCTGCGAAGCGCTGGGCATTTCGTCGTACACCGGGTCCTTGCCGTTCGGCAGCGCGGAAAACGTGGAGAGGCGCCAATGCCGGACCAGGCCGCGGTCCTCATCCAGCAGGTCTCTGGCGGGCTCCGGAGGAAGGCCCTCCACTGCATCGGGAGCGATCACCATGTTTGCGAAAGTGGCCGGCCCCTGCAGGTGCAGGCCGCCCTTCATCGCATCCCCCTCCAACCTACCGACCTCCAGCGTGGGCGACGGCGCGTCGTTCACGAAAACATTCATTCGGCTGCCGGATACGACCATTTTGATGTGGTTCCACCCGTTCTCCCGGAGCGGGGCACGCGTTTGATATTGCGGAAAGAAGTCCCAGAGCGACACGCCATGCGTCTGGGGAGTGTACTGGATGCATGCCCGGAAGGCCGGACAGCTCGGATCGGGCCTTAGGTATAAGAGCTCGAAGTTGTTTTCGTCCTGCTCACGGAAAGCGATCCCGGGCATGCCACGCCCGATCGTATTGACATCGAACTCGATCGTTCCGTTGCTGAACGTGATGTCTTTGAGTGCCGCCCTGCCGCTGTTCAGCCGCATCAGGCCGTGATAGAAACCTAACTGCCGGAGGAACTCCGCGTTTTCCTTATTCTGCCAGTGGTCAGCCGTCATGCGGATCGTGATCGGTTCCGCGCCCTGGGCAATGGAAAGTGCCGACAGGAAGCATAGGCAGAGCGCCATCCTGTTCAGGGTATCTTTGCTGAGAAGTGTCTTCATGACCCCAGCGTATGGACGAGGTACCCCCTTTGGCGAGTTAAAGGTGACGAGACGGACGGGAGTGTTGCGAGGCGGTCCCAGACTTTGCGGGTTGGTTCCTGGCGACTTCCAGAAAGCGGGCTGTACTGATTCAGCGAAAGAAGGGCATCCCTTCTGTTCATTCCGGAAGGCGCGCCACCGCACGGAGCCGAACATTGAGCAGAATGCTCTCTGGTGCCTGCGAATCGATTCCCTCGGACTCGGTCGCAGGCATTGAACAACCGTTGTCTCAAATGAGCGCCCATAAAGAATTCCCGTATGATGCCGCGATTGAGTTGGCAGTTGAACGACTTCTCCTTTCCGGCCGCAGCGGGGCACCGCTGAATTTGCAGCCCTAACCGCCCGGAAACGGCCGCTGACATCCACTCCGAATCATCTCGTATAAATCAGATTCGTTAGAAAAATTCGTGGGTTTGTTCAGGCTCTGGTAGCTTTGCAAGTGAGTGATAGAGGGCCAGTTCGAGGACGCGGTAGGTGCGGAAGCCATAGGATTTTCTCATGGTTACTTTGGCTTTGTTGTTAAGACCCTCCACCACACCGCTGGAGAACAGTTTTTGAGCCCGAAAATAGTTGAGGATGAGTTCGCGGTGCTGGCGTAGCGTCCG
>JAIQFO010000029.1 GCA_020073215.1 Terriglobia bacterium
ATCTCCGGGGCGGGCTTTGCCGACGAGCGCGTTCATGTTGGCGCCGTCCATGTAGAGCAGGCCGCCCTTGGCGTGCATGAGCTCGGCGATCTTGTGAATCTCCTGCTCAAAAACGCCTAGCGTGTTCGGATTGGTCACCATCAGCGCGGCGACGTCTTCGTTCATCTGTGCCGCCAGCGCCGCCACGTCCACCATGCCACGATCGTTTGATTTCAAATTCTCGACGGCGTAGCCCACCGTGGCCGCTGTCGCCGGATTCGTTCCGTGCGCCGAGTCGGGGATCAGAATCTTCTTGCGCGCGTTGCCTTTCGACTGGTGATACGCGCGCACCAGCAGCATTCCGGTAAGCTCGCCGTGCGCCCCCGCCGCCGGTTGCAAGGTGATCGCGTCCATGCCGGTGATTTCGAGCAGGCAATCGCTCAACGTCTTCATGATGTGCAAAGCGCCCTGCGAAATTCTCTCCGGCTGATAGGGATGCCCGTTGGCCAAGCCTTCGACGCGGGCTACAAACTCGTTTACGCGCGGGTTGTACTTCATCGTGCAAGAGCCGAGCGGAAACATTCCGAGATCGATGGCGTAATTCCACGTCGAGAGGCGGGTGAAATGGCGGATGATTTCGATCTCGCTGACCTCGGGCATATAGCCGAGATCCTTGCGCTCCTGTTTGCCCAGCAGCTTCGCCGTGTCGACTTCCGGAACGTCGAGCGGCGGCAACTTCCACGCCGCCTTGCCCGGCGACGATTTCTCGAAGATCAATCCTTCGTTCTGGCTGATGTGGCGGGTGGCTTTACGAGTCATGGGTTTCGTCTTCATCTCACCACCTCGTGTTCTTCTGTTTCTTTCATACTTGGATCTGAGCGCTCGCTCTCGGCGACGAGGCCCACCGCCGTGTCAATCATGGACCGGGTCGTCAATTCCGTGCAGCACCAGAGAGCCGCATTCTTCAATTCGGGATAAAACTTCTTCAGCGGCAGACCGCCGACAATTTTGTGTCCCAGCAGCCGTGAGTTGATGGCGTAAGGATCTTCGCTCGACTCGACCACGAATTCGTTGAATCGCGGCGCACCCGCGAACAGCACCTTGGCATGTTTACCGAACTGGCCGGCTGCGTATGCCGTCTTTGCCAGGTTCTGCTTCGCCAGTTCGCGCAAGCCGATCTTGCCGTACACCGTCATGAAGATGTTCACCATGAGCGCGACCAGGGCCTGGTTGGTGCAGATATTCGAAGTCGCCTTCTCGCGGCGGATGTGCTGCTCGCGGGTCGCGAGCGTCAGCACGAAGCCGCGCTTGCCGTTCTTGTCGACGGTCTGGCCGGCGAGGCGGCCTGGCATTTGCCTTACGAACTTCTCTTTGGTGGCCAGCACGCCGCAGTAGGGACCGCCGAATCCGAGCGGGACTCCGAACGACTGCGCTTCCATGGCCACGATGTCGGCGGTGCGCGGCGGCTCGATAATGCCGAGTGAGGCCGCTTCGGCGATTGAGACAATCAGCAGCGCTCCATGTTTGTGCGCGATCTCGGCGATGGCTTCGACGTCTTCTATGGTGCCGAAGAAATTCGGAGACTGAATCAGGACGCACGCCGTATCGTCGCCCACTGCCTGCTCGAGCTCTTTCAGATCGATTTGTCCCGACTCCGCGAACTTGACTGTCTTCACCGGAATCGCCTGGTGCGTCGCGTAGGTGTCGAGCACTTCGCGATACTCGGGATGCAGGCTGCGCGCGACGACCGCCGAATGCCTTCCCGTAATGCGGCACGCCATCATCACGGCTTCGGCCGCTCCGGTCGAACCGTCGTACATCGAGGCATTCGCCAGGTCCATGCCGGTGAGTTCCGCGATCATGGTCTGGAACTCGAAGATGGCCTGCAGCGTTCCCTGCGCGAACTCCGCCTGGTAGGGGGTGTAGGAAGTGAGGAATTCTCCGCGCTGCACCAGCGCGTCAATGACCACGGGCCGGTAATGGAAGTAGGCTCCGGCTCCGAGAAAACTGGCGTAACCTTCGCCGTTTTCTTTGGCCCGTTGCTTGAACCAGTCGACAATTTCCGACTCGGCCATTTGCCGGGGGATGGCGAGATCACGCGTCAGACGAAACCCGGCCGGAATCGGTGCGAAAAGATCGTCCACGGAGCGGATGCCGATCGCCTGCAACATGGCGGTGCGATCGGCGGGAGATTTAGGCAGATATCTCATAAGAACCTTTGATTACGATTGCAGAAGGCAGAAGTCAGATTGCAGAAGTAAAGCCCCGCGCTTCCAGTAATATTCGTGGGAGCCAAGGGGTTCACTTCTGCAATCTGACACCTGACTTCTGCAATGCTTTTAATGTGCGGCCTCTTCGCTGACAAACTTTTCATAGTCCGGGGCCGAGAGCAACGCATTCATCTCCGCCGGATTTTTCACCTTGATCTTGATCATCCAGGCTCCGTGCGCATCTTTGTTCACCTGCTCCGGGGCCGTGGCCAGGGCTTCGTTCACGGCCGTCACCGTCCCCGACGCGGGAGCGAACAAATCTGAAACGGCCTTCACCGACTCTACCGTGCCGAAGGTCCTCCCCATGGTGAGTTCCGTCCCCACCTTGGGCAGTTCGACGAACACGATATCGCCGAGCGAGTCTTGCGCATGGTGCGTGATGCCGACCGTGCCGTCGGCAGTGATCCACTCGTGTTCCTTTGTATATTTGCGGTCGGATGGGTAGGACATATCAGCTCTTGGCTCCTGGCTTTTGGCTCTTCGCTTCTAACTTGTAGCGTCGCATCTTGCCGGCTGTCCCGAGGGCGTCTCGCCCTCGGCGCGGCAGGCGAGGACGCCTGCCGGACAGCCGCCGGGACGGCGGCGCTACGACTTCTTCGGACGTTTATAGAACGGCGTCGGTATCACTTGTGCTCTTATACCCTGTCCTCGGATTTCTACTTTTACCGTCGTCCCAACCGCGGACTGCTCGGGTGGAACGTAGGCCAGGGCAATATTCTTTTTCAGGAACGGTGCCGGTGACCCGCTGGTTACATAGCCGATCTCGCGCCCGCCCTCGTCCAGAATCTTGTAGGCGTCGCGGGCGATGCCACGCTCGACCATCTCGAGTCCGACCAGCGTCTTCTTCACGCCTTCGACTTTCGTCTTCTCGAGTGCACCCTGTCCAATAAACTCTGGCTTCTCCATCTTGCAGAAACGATCCAGCCCCGCTTCCCACACATTGATCGCGTCGGTGATTTCGTGTCCGTAGAGGGGAAGTTTGCCTTCGAGGCGCAGGGTGTTGCGCGCGCCCAGTCCGCAGGGGACTATGCCAAACTCTTTTCCCGCCGCCAGTATCTCGTACCACACCCGTGCGCTGGTTTTCTCGTCGGGTGGAACGTAGATTTCGAATCCGTCTTCGGCCGTGTAACCGGTGCGGCCCATCAGGATATTCGTCAGGCCGCAAACGGTTCCACGCGTCAGCCAGTAGAACTTCACCGCGCTCAGGTCGGCATCGGTCAACTTCTGCAGCACATCGACGCCCTTCGGCCCCTGGATCGCAATCTGCGTAAAGTCGTCGGAGAGATGCTCGACTTTGCAATCGAACTGGCGGGTATTTTCGCGCACCCAGCTGAAATCCTTTTCGCGGGTGCCCGCGTTGATCACGAGCAGGTAGTCGTCTTCGGCAAGGCGGTGCACGATCACGTCATCCACAAACGTTCCTTGCGGATAGAGCAGGGCCGAATATTGCGCCTGCCCGATGGCGAGCCGTGACGCGTCATTCATCGAGATATGCTGCACGGCGGCGAGTGCTTCACGCCCGGCCAGCCGGATGTCGCCCATGTGGCTGACGTCAAAAATTCCGACGCCGGTGCGCACCGCCATGTGCTCGGCGACAATGCCGCAGCCGATCGATGATGGGTATTCGACCGGCATGTCCCAACCGTTGAACTCCACCATCTTCGCGCCCATCTCACGATGGACGGCGTTCAAGGCAGTCTTGCGAACGTTCTGTGGGGCGACGGGCGGAGTGGCTTCAGCAACCGACACGAAGAACCTCGGTCAGAGAATCATTCAGACAGTGGCCGGCCTGCCGGAATCTGGAACTGCTTAAGTTATCACTCAAGGGGGAAGGACGCAAATTTCAGGTCTCAGGTGTCAGGTCTCAGGTATCAGGAAAAGCACAATCAAAAGCCGAGGTCGACCGGGGTTACTTTTCCTGAGATCTGACACCTGAGACCTGCCTCTCGGTGACTTCCGTTACGTTCCTTCTCTGCCTTGCGGGAACTAAACTTCAAGCATGTCCTCCAGACCAGGTGTAGGCCGCATCGTTTGCGCCCAATGCGAGCGTTCGGAAGAAAGCTGCTCGTGCGACAAATTCTGCGTGTACTGCCAGTCCCAACTCGACGTGCGCCTCTGCACCGACGGCCTCATGTACTGCCAAGCCTGTCGTGAGGCCTGCGAGTACAAGCTGGCGAACTAATCCAGACGCCTGGCCCTCAGGAGGCTGAAGCCCGCATTCTTAGCGGCTCCGGGCGGCACGGCTAAAGAGGCTGCGGAAAAACTCACATAGCAAGCGACATGGGCCCGCAGCGTCTGAAGCCGGTATTGATTTTGCGCAACTTACGGTGCGGCTGAATCCGCACCCTTTCAAAACAAAGTCAGAATCGGAGTTTTTTCCGCAAACTGTAAAGCCGTGCCCTTCCCAAAATCACTCATGACCTCCTGTAGAGACGCGGCTTGCCGCGTCTCCGGCGGCTGGAGACGGGGCAAGCCCCGTCTCTACAGATCACTACTCAGATCACCACTGCTTCCTTGTACTCGCCGTACACCTTTCGCATGGCGTCTGAAATTTCGCCCACCGTGGCATACGCCTCTACCGCCGCCACGATGCGTGGCATTAGATTTTCTCCTGAGCGGGCCGTGTCTTCGACCGCTCGGATCGCGGCGTGCCACGTCCCCCCATTGCGCTTTGCGCGCAGGGCTCGCAGGCGCTCCACTTGTTTTGGCTCCAGGGCCGGGTCGATGCGCTGGATTGGCACCGCTTTCTCTTCTTCTGCATGGAACCGGTTCACGCCGACCACGACCGCCTCCTGGCGATCGACGGCCTGCTGATATTCGTAGGCTGCGTTCTGGATTTCCTGCTGCACGTATCCGCGCTCGATCGCTTTGAGCATGCCTCCCATGGCTTCGATTTTTGCCAAATAATCGGCGGCTCGTTTTTCGATTTCGCTGGTCAGCGATTCGACGTAGTACGAACCGGCGAGCGGATCGACCGTCTGCGGCGCTCCTGACTCAAATGCGATCACCTGCTGGGTGCGCAGCGCTATGCGGGCCGACGCTTCGGTGGGCAGGGCCAGCGCTTCATCATAAGAATTGGTGTGCAGAGACTGGGTTCCGCCGAGCACGGCCGCCATGGCCTGGATCGCCGTGCGCACAATGTTGTTCTCTGGTTGTTGCGCGGTCAGCGTCGAACCGGCCGTCTGCGTGTGGAAGCGCAGCATCCACGATTTTGGGTTTTTCGCCTTGAACTTGTCGCGCATGATCTTGGCCCACATGCGGCGCGCGGCTCGGAATTTCGCGACCTCCTCCAAAAAATTGCTGTGGGCGTTGAAGAAGAATGAAAGCCGCGGCGCGAACTTGTCCACATCCAGACCCGCCCTTATCGCCGCTTCCACGTAGGCAATGCCGTTGCCCAGCGTGAAGGCGACTTCCTGTACCGCGGTCGATCCCGCCTCGCGCATGTGATAGCCGGAGATCGAAATTGTGTTCCATTCCGGCACATTCTCGTTCGTCCAGGCAAAAAGGTCGGTGATGATGCGCATTGCCTGGCGGGGCGGATAAATATAGGTTCCGCGGGCGATGTATTCCTTGAGCACATCGTTCTGCACGGTGCCGGAGAGCTTGCGGATGTCTCTTCCCTGCCGCCGCGCCACCGCCACGTATAGCGCCAGCAGAATCGACGCCGTGGCATTGATGGTCATCGAGGTTGAAATCGCGGTCAGGTCAATGCCCTCGAACAGGCGCTGCATGTCTTCGACGGAATCAATCGCCACGCCGACTTTTCCGACTTCTCCCACGGCCAGCGGGTTGTCGGAATCGAGTCCAATCTGCGTCGGCAAATCAAAGGCCACCGATAAGCCCGTGGTCCCGTTCGCGAGCAGATACTTGTAGCGTTTGTTCGACTCCTCGGCGTCGCCCATGCCGGCGTACTGGCGCATGGTCCAGAGGCGGCCGCGGTACATGGTGGCCTGCACGCCGCGCGTGTAGGGGAAGTCTCCGGGATAGCCGACATCGCGGTCGTAGTCCCAGGCAGCAAGGTCCGCGGGCTGGTAGAGGGGGCGTACGGGAATGTGCGAAGACGTCTCTTCGGTCGGGACAGAGGGTGGCCGCTTGGTTGCGGGATCGGAGGTTTTGGTTTGCGTCACGTATCCCTGCCCTTCTTCGAATTCGCCTTCATGAGCAGGTAGATCGTGCACGCGACCGCTGCAAGCACTGCGATAACAAAACTGGGAAAAATCGCTCCCAGCGAAGCTTGCGCTTCTCCTGCCCAATGGTGATTTGCCCACGAACACGTTAGTGGGAGAGAAAAAATGAAACCCGGAAAAAAGAAAGCCATTCCCGTAATGATCGCCCTCAAGCGTGCGCGCAGCAGCGACCGGCTTTTGGTCGTGACATCTTCCATATATATCGGCGCTCTCGGGTCCCGCGGTGGCTCTAAAGTCATTTTCACGTTGCTGTAAGTCTCGCCGCCGGCAATCCCGCAGGGGCTAAAGCCCGCATCTCTTATGGCCTTAGCGGCACGGCTGAAGCCGTGCCCTTCCCGTTCTCGGCAGTGGATGACAGTAACTCTGAAAATGCTCTAGCTCTTGGCTTTTCGCTTCACCCGCCAGAACGAACTCACACCAAACCACGCGAATGAAACCGTGAAGCATACCGCAAGCGCCAACCGTCCCGGGCCTGCCGCATGGCCAGACTGGTACTTGCCGTACTCGCGTACGCCAGCTATGGCCCCGATCGCGGCCATTGCTAAAAACATGAATCCGGTCACTTCCAGCCAGAGTTGGTGCAGAACCCGCCCAAACGAGTGCATGGTCGCGCGGACCCCAGCCAGCACCGCACTGCCCATCCGGCTGCGCTCGAGCAACTCGACGGCCGCAAGCACAGCCAGCTTGATTTTTCTCGCGGCTCGGCCGATCGCCAGACCGTCGATCATCAGTCGATTTTAGCAGCGAGGGAGGGTACAATGGCCTTGGGTGGCATCGCAATCATTGTCATGCCTCCCCTCAGCGACGTCCGATTCCTGGGGGACTCGTGGATCAGCAACTGAAGCAGCTCATGAAAGAACTTGGAGAGGCGATCAACGGCTCGCTGTCCGATTCCGAGCAGATCGCCGAGGTCGTGTCCCGAATCAGGGAAGGCGGCTACGATATTTTCCTCGTTCTCGAAGCCACCATCGGCGTCAGCAAACAGGGCGAGCGCGCCGCCGACAAGACTTCCCTGGTCTCCACCCTCAGCACGAATGCGGAACTCAAGATCAGCGATCAGGATCTCAAATTTCTCAAGTCGCTGCGTATCAAGATTGACGACGCCGACGAAGAATAGGGTTCAGTTCTCAGCTCGCGGCGGCCAGAGCTTGGCTCTGGACTGCACGGTCGGGGGTGCCTGTCCCTTGGCGGGTCGTGGTGCCACCAGTCGCTCTGGGCAAAATCTTCCGGTTTCCCACAAAAATTTTCCTTCCCCAAATAGGAAAAATCTTGCAGGTGCCGCCTTTCGGTCTGCTACCATCAATTTTCCCCTATGTAAGTAGCCGATTAGCGGCATCTTAATCGTGTAGGCGTGTTGTCGAAAATGGCCTTCGGCGTGCACTTCAGAGAATGTAGTGTCGTCCTTGGCTCGTTTTCCACTGGCGCTAAAGAGCCGGTTCGGGGGTAGGTTCCGACTTCGCTTTGGCGAGCGCCAAACAGATAGCTACATGAGGTTGCTGGACATGGATTCCCAGGCTTCGCAATTGACCCTAGGCCTTCTTCCCGAACCTCGCACCCGTTGGGGCAGGTTCGTTCTCGGCTATGGCGTGCAGTCGCTGGTGATGGCGTTCTTCGTGATTGCTGCTATCGCGTACCCCGAAGTTCTGGTGCTGCCGGTGCGTGACTACCACTTCGTCGGCCTGGTCAGCATCCCACCCCCGGTTCCGCAGGAACCGGCGCCGGTCAGGCATTTCCGTGTTCCGGAGCCAAAAATAACCGAGCCGGTAACGCCCCGGCCGGAAGCTTTGCGCGTTCCGTCCGAATTGGTACGGAAGAAAACGCCCCTGCCCGACGAGCAAGCACCCAAGGTGACGCTGGCGTCCAACAAGGAGCTTCTGCCCGACGTGAAGCCGATGATCCCCAGGCCGCCGGTCAAGACGAATGTGTTCTCTACTGGTAGCTCGGCGACGCCAACCCTCGCGGCTGCGCCCCAGAAAGTACAGACGGGCGGCTTTGGCGAGCCCAATGGCGTACCCGCCGCATCGCAGAATCACGGCCGTCCGGTCACGATTGCGTCGGTGGGCTCGTTCAGTATGCCCTCCGGCCCCGGCTATGGCAACGGCACCGGCGGATCGCACGGCGTCCGCGGGGTGGTCGCGAGCACCGGCTTTGGCGCCGGCGTTGCTACCGGCAACAGTTCCGGCCCGATTTCCGGCTCCCGCGGTACGGTTCGCCAGAGCGGCTTCGAAGACGCCGGACTCGTCGCAGCCAATGTCCAACCCAAACCGAAGTCCGCCGCACCCGTCGTCAAGTCCTTGCCGGCTGAGATCACATTCAAGCCCCGTCCGGTTTACACTGATGAGGGGCGACGGCTTAAGATTGAGGGTGAGGTTCTGCTCCGGGTGGTCTTTTCCGCAACGGGGCAGATTCGCATCGTGAACGTGATGCGCGGTCTCGGCCATGGGCTGGACGAATCCGCGGTTCGCGCTGCTCAACAGATTCAGTTCAAGCCCGCCCTGAAGGATGGCCAGCCCACCGATTCCGAGGCGGTGATACACGTCGAGTTTCAACTCGCATCATAGATACTAGCGCCGTGATACTAGCGCCGTGGCCTTTTCCATGGCTTCTTTCAGGCCCGGCGACAGTAGCGCCGCCGTCTCGGCGGCTGTCCGGCTGGTGTCTCGCGCGCTGCGCCGAGGGCGACGTACCCGCGGGACAGTCGGCGGGGCTGGCCCTGAGCGCAGTCGAAGGATGCCGGCGCCACGGCTGGTCATTAAACGGTCACGGTACTAGAATTCTAGGTCACGCATCGAAGATGACATGAAACATAGAAAAGTGCTGCGCTCCCCACTCGCACTACTTGCTTTCTCCCTGGTCTGCTGTGCTGCATCCCTGTTCTCTCAGACTTCGCCCGCCCAGACTTCGCCCGGACAAGCCCCGGCGGAACCTCAGCTCTCCACGCGCGACGCTGCGGCTCCACCCGCCAGTTCCTCCGCCGCCTCCTTCGACCAGGTTGTGGATCGAACCATTGAGCGCGAGCATTTCTTCATGGCGCAGATGAAGCAGCTCCATCCGCTGGTGGAAACCTATCTCCAGAATCTGAAGGAAGACAAGGATCTGAACGCGCCCGTCCCCGTCAGCGACGTGTATTTCCTGGGCCGATTGGATATGAGCGAGGGTACCGATGACCGCGCTTTCATCTCGCCCACCACGGCCGGCCTCGGCAAACGCATGCTCAGCAAACTGAGCAGCGTATATTCCATGAAGTTCCTGCCCCTGGGCTTTGCCCAGATGGCGGTGCTCGATCAGGATTTTCAGCGCAAGTACTACGACTTCGCTTTCGTCCGCCGCGAGTTCCTCGGTGAATTGCGCTGCATCGTGCTCGACGTCACCCCCAAGAAAGACGCCGGCAAGGGCCGGTTCCTCGGTCGCATCTGGGTCGAAGACCAGGACTACAACATCGTGCGCTTCAACGGCACCTACTCCCCTCATCCGCGAGCCAGTTATTACCTGCACTTTGACAGCTGGCGGCAGAACCTCCGCCCGGGCATTTGGCTGCCTTCGCTGATTTATTCCGAGGAGTCGGATCTCAAGGTACGTCTTGGTCAGGCGCTGCATTACAAGGCGCAGACGCGGCTGTGGGGCTACAACCTGAAGGATCTCCGCCGCAACTCCGAGTTCACCGAGATCACGATCGACGCCCCGCAGTCGGTCCAGGACCAGAGTCAGAAAGCCCAGGACGCTTCCCCCCTCGAGGCGCAGCGCGCGTGGGAGCATCAAGCGGAAATCAACGTGATTGACCGGCTGCAGCAGATCGGGCTGCTGGCGCCGGAAGGCGAGATCGACAAGGTGCTGCAGACCGTCGTCAACAACATGATGGTCACCAACAACCTTGACATTCAGCCCGAGGTCAAGTGCCGCGTGCTGTTGACCACTCCGCTCGAGTCCTTCACCATCGGCCATACCATCGTCTTGAGCCGCGGCATGATTGACGTGCTACCCGACGAATCGTCGCTGGCCGTGATTCTGACGCACGAACTGGCGCACATCGTGCTCGGCCATCACCTCGACACCAAGCTCGCCTTCAACGACCGCATGTTCTTTCCCGATGAGCGCACCTTCGAGCGCATGGATTTCGCTCGCGATCGCAGCGAGGAAGAGGCCGCGGACAAGAAAGCCATCGAACTGCTCAACAACTCGCCTTACAAGGACAAGCTCGCGAACGCCGGCTTGTTCCTCAAAGCGGTCCAGGCGCGCGCCCCGGCGCTCAAGAACCTGATCCGGGCGCACCTGGGCGACAGCCTGCTCAATGGCGATGCCACCAGGATGTCGACGTTGATGACCGGCTCGCCGCAGTTCGACCCGAAGAAGCCTGACCAAATCGCGGCGCTTCCTCTCGGGGGCCGGGTTAAGGTCGACCCGTGGGACAATCAGTTGGAATTGATCAAGGCCAAGCCCGTGGCGATCACGGCCGCATCCGAGAAGATGCCGTTTGAAGTCACGCCCTTCTTCCCATTCCTCACCCGGTTCGGCGGCGCCGCTCCAGGAAAAACCGCTCCGGCCCCGGAGAAGACAGCGGCCGCTCCACCCCCATCGGCGCAGTAGGAAAAGGGCTAGGTTGCTGAGATGGGGTGAAACCTTGCCTTCGGGAGATACCGGCAGAAACAATCAGGGGACGCCCCTTGCCAGTCCGCAAGGGGGTGGTACGTGCGGCTAGTTCGCCATCTGGCTTCCGACTTGCGAAAACACGTTGTTGGCATTGGTGCCGATCAAGCGAACGGTGCCAATCACGATCACCAGGATTACCGCGAGCATCACCGCGTATTCGGCAACGTCCTGGCCGCTCTCCTCAGTCCACAGTCGACAGATTGCTCGCATCACTGTTTGCCCCCAGTCGGCGACTCATCCACACTTCACGCCTTTCGCGGAACCCTAAGTCGCCGTCTTTACCATTTTAGTAATTCTAAAATACTCCGCCCCCCTCCCTCCACCCAATAGCACACCAGTGCCTGGAATGGCACTATGGTGCCATCTCCAGAAATTGTCCCGGCACTGCCCCACCCCCCGGCCGCTGAACAACTCAGGCTCCACTTGAGTTTGTTTTGAAGGGGCGCGGCTTCCGCCGCGCCGAAAGCCGGCACAAAATTAACCGCGGCTTAGCCGCCAAGCATCTTCGAATCGGACGCTTCTGAGGGCTTTCAACCGCGATTTTCCGCGGTTTTGCCGCATTACACAATCGTTTTCAACGGGAGTCCCTGGTTTACCGCGAACAATGCCAGTTCCAGACGGGTGGAAACGCCCAGTTTGTCGAAGATGTTGCTGAGGTGGTGCTTTACCGTATCCTCGCTGATCTTGAAGTACTGGGCGATCTCCCGGTTGGCATAGCCCGCGACCACCGCCGCCACAATCTCCAGTTCCCGCGGCGTCAGCCCGAAGGTCTTCTGTTTCGATTCCTCGCTCGTGCTCTGCATGAGGTTGCGCAGGTACTGCACCAGATTCGAGACGCTGTCCCGCCCCACCCAGTACTCGCCGGCCATCACCGCATGAATGCTCTTGAGCAACAGTTGGGTGGCGGAATCCTTCAGCACCACGCCGCGCGCTCCCAACTGCAATGCCTCCACCATCTGCTTCTTTTCCACCGCCGCCGTGAGCAGGATGATACGCACCGCCGTCGATCCGTCGCCGCTCGTGTTCAGGTCGCGCAGCGCCTCCAGGCCGGTGTGGTGCGGCATGGCCAGATCGAGCAGAAGAATGTCGGGCTTGATTTCCCTCGCAAGTTTGACGGCTTCGTTGCCGTCGCAGGCTTCACCCACCACTTTCATGTCGCCTTCCGATTCCAGCAGTCGCCGCAGTCCGTCGCGGAAAATGGGGTGATCGTCGGCAATCACAATGCGTATGGGATGACGTCGATCCATCGTTGGCTTATCCATCGTCGGCCTATCCATGATTGGCCTTCCTCGCCGGGGGGATCCGTACTTCCAGCCGGGCCCCGTGCCCTGGAGTCGATTCTATCGCGAGTTCGCCCGCCAGCAGGCGGACCCTGTCCCGAATCACCCCCGGCCCCTTCCCGGTCGTCTCCAGTTCGGCATCCGACAGCCTTCCCGAAAACGAGAATCCCTTCCCATCGTCCTCCACCGTCAATTGCAACTGCCCCGCCCGCTGCGCCAACCGGACCAGCACATGGTGCGCGCCGCTGTGCTTGCGCACGTTCACCAGGCTCTCCTGCACAATGCGCGCCAGTTCCTGGCACGCCTTCTGGGCCAGATCCACCCGCTCCAGGTCGCTCACAAACTCGGCGGCGATTCCCGTTTCCCGCCGGAAGCGCTCCACCGTGTCGGAAATGAAACCCACGAGCCGGTCGGCATTCACCTCGAACGACTTCATGGCCTGCATCAGTTCGCGCAACTTCAGAACTTCTTCGCGCAGCAGTTTCTGGATCCGTCCCAGTTCCGCGTTCACCACCGGTGCCTGCGTTCCCGACTGGCGCCGGAGCACGTCCAACTGCATTTCCACTCCAATCAGCGATTGAATTGCGCCATCGTGAAGTTCGCGCGCGAACCGCCCACGCTCCAACGCGCCCGCCCGCTCCCGCAGCCGCCGCACCAGGTACACGTTGTAGACCGCCGGCCCCACCTGCTCCGCGAATTCCTGCAGAAACCGCAATTCCTCTTCCGGGTTCCCCATCATCTCGGGATCGAACAGGAATACCCGCCCCGCCCACTCGTTCCCGAACAGCAGCGCCACCGAAACGATCGTGTCAAACTTCTCCACTCGATCCAGGGCATCCAGAAATCCCGTGCTGAGGTCGCGCAGCCGCACGCCGCCGCGGTCGAGCAGTACGGTGGAGTAACCGTTGGCGCCACGCGCCGCGTAGATCGCGTCCGCCGGCGAGTCGAACAGATACACCTTTTCGCTATCCGGCAAAGCCTCGCGCCAGCGCAGCGCTCCGTTGCCCTCGGCACCACGACTCACCTCGGCCAGAAATACCCGGTAACTGTTCCTTTCCTGCGAGGCGCTCAGCACCCGGCGCGCGCCGTAGATGCTCATGACCTCCCCGAGAATCTGCTGCATGGTCCCAGTCAGGCCCGCCTCCACTCGCGTCGAACTCAGAACCCGCGTGATCACGACGCGCTCCGCCCGCGCTTTCTTCTGTTTCTCCGACATGTAGCCCAGCAGGAATCCGAGCACAATCAGATACACCGAACTCATGAACAGCTGCTGGGGATCCAGTTCCTGCACACTCACCCCGAGCCGCGGCAGATGCACCGCCCGCAGCCACCGATCCGCCGCCGGTTCCAGTCCCGCCCGCACCACCGACGCCTCCGCCCAGAGCAATATCACCGCCGCGACCGCCGTGCCTACCGTCTCCCACAACCCCCAGCGATAGGCCGCCGCCGCCATCACGAACACGAAGAAAAGGAAGAACGGTCCACGCTGCGCCGTGGCGAACAAGGAAATCAACACTGGCCAGAGAATGTCCACCGCGTGCACCACCAGACGAAAAGCTTTGGTGGACTGGGGCCGGAAGCGCACCAGCAACATCACCACCACCGCATTCACCAGGTATCCCGTCAACAGCCAGTACAGCCAGCGCGAATACGCAAGCCCGCGTACCGGCTCCATCCAAAGGGTAAACTCTGCCGCAATCGTCAGCGCCACTCGCGCCGTCGCCAGCCAGCGCTCGGTGCTCCGGATTTCGCCGGCACTGATCGGCGCCCGGAAGCGCCATAGATCACGGTATCGAGGAATCATCCAAGACAAGGCAGGCCCGTCGTCAAGCGAATCTTTCTAAAGTTAAGCGCCTAATTCTAAAGGCAATCTCAGCCAAACTCCATCTGCTTCTTATTCCTTCCACGATTCCTCGCTTATGCTGTAGCTTGCGCAGCAAGGGTACCGAAGTAACACACTCAATCCTCCAGCACACTCTAGAATGGAGGTCGGAGTAGTTCGCCTTGGCCACTTCTACGAAACTCTGGGTCGCGGTACTGATCGCGTTGGTGCTCGCCCAGACGGCGGCGGCGGTGCTGATGCCCAGAGGCTACGCCCTTACCGCTGCCAACGACCTCATCCAAGGCGCGCTCCTGCTGGTTGCCACCGCCGCCTTCTTGTCCAATACCTCGCGCGCGCGCTGCCCCACTCTCCACATCCGGCTCTTCTGGATCCTGATGAGCGTGGGCGTGTTCTTTTGGCTCACTTACCAGGGAATGGCGTGGATTTACTTTGAGGTGATCAAGCGTCAGGAGGTGCCCGACCCCTACCTGGGTGATATCGTTCTATTCCTGCATTTGGTACCCATGATCGCCGCGCTCGCCGTGCTTCCTCATCTCCGGGAAGAAGAGCGGGACGAGCGCATCCGCATGCTCGACTTCACCCTCCTGCTCATCTGGTGGGTCTTCGTTTACGTGTACGCCGTCATCCCATGGCAAACCGTGCAAGTCGATGAAGCGTTTTACGACACCAATCTAAAGAACGCGTTTATGACCGAAAACGTCGCGTTCATAGTCGCACTCGCTGTTCTCGCCTACACCGCGCGCGGCGGTTGGCGACACGTTTACGCGCAGTTGTTCGGCGCCAGCGCGCTCTACGCTTCCAGTTCCTATGTCGCCAACTGGGCCATCGGTCGTAACATTTACTACAGCGGCAGCATCTACGATATTCCGCTGGTCGTTTCCATGGCATGGATGGCGGCGGCGCCCTTGCTCGCGCCCCGCCTCGATCTCTCCGACACCGAGCCGTCGCGACCTGTTCTCGGGGTCTGGGTCACACGCCTCAGCATGCTGGCTCTTTTCAGCCTCATCTGGGCCGCGCTGCACGCCGAAATGAACCCGGCGCTCCCACGGCCGGTGAAGGCCTTCCGCATTACCGTGAGTCTCTTGACCATGGTGGTGATGGGCGTCGTGATTTTCTGGCGGCAACGCCTGCTCCGAGCCGAGCTGTCGCTGTTTCTCGAACGATCCCGCCGCTCGGTGAACGACCTCCAGGCCTTGCAGGAGCAACTCATTCAATCGGAGAAACTGGCCTCGCTTGGCCAGTTAGTCGGGGGAGCCGCTCACGAACTCAACAACCCGCTCACGGCCATGCTGGGATACTCCGACCTGCTGAGCGCGTCGACCTTGACGCCCCAGGAACAATTCCAGGCCAGCCAAATCGGCGAGCAGGTGCGCCGCACCACCTCGCTGGTGGCGAGCCTGCTCACGTTTGCCCGACAAGCTCCGGCGAACCTCGCTGCCGTCGACATCAACTCCGTGCTGCAAACGGCCGCCCGCCTGCTCGTTCCACAAATGGAGGCGGAAGGCAATTCGATGCACCTCGAACTCGCTACCGCCCTTCCGCCTGTGCTCGCCGACTCCAACCAGATTCTCCACGTCTGCCTGCACCTTGCGGGACAGATCGGCGCCCAACTCTCTCGCAAATCACACCCCACGCTCTTCGTTCGCACGCTCAGCCAAGGCAACCTGGTGCTGGTTGAGTTCTCGTCTTCCGATCCTTCCGGCAATTCTTCCCCGCCGCCTGTCGTGTTCCAGGCCGAGTTGAACTTCGGGGACGGGGCGAAGCCGGTTACCCTTTCGCAGAGCGCCTGTTGCCGCATCGTCGAAGAACACGGGGGCCGCCTCTTGCAATCTTCCACTCCCGGCCACCTCGCTTTCCGAATGGAACTGCGGGTCTGGGCAACTTCCGCCACCCGTTCCCCCCTGGCCGAGGCCAACCGTGCCGCAGCCCGCGGCAGTTCGTAGCCCTGGATAGGGTCTGGATTGTCACCCTGGTTATCGTTGGAATTGTCATCCTTCAGGATGACGACCCGGATTCGGATTCACCAGCGGGCGCCACCTCCACCGTCCTCTTCAACTGGCCACACGCCGCAAAAATGTCCCGCCCACGCGGCCGCCGCACGAATGCCGGAATTCCCGCCGCCACCAGGATCTCCCGGAACGCCACCACCCGCTCCTGCTCCGGCGTGCGGTAGGGCAACTCCGTTCCCGGATTCAGTGCAATCAGATTGATTCTCGCGCGCATCCCGCGCACCAACTCCACCACCTCGCGCGCCTGCTCCGGAGCATCGTTCACACCCTCGATCAGCACATACTCAAACGTCATCCGCTCCCGCGTCCGCAGCGGAAACTCCCGCGCCGCCTGCATCAGCTCCGCGAGATTCCACTTCCGGTTCAGCGGCATCACTTCGCTGCGCAAGGCGTCGTTCGATGCATTCAGCGAAATCGCCAGCTTCGGCCGCACCGGCTCCTGCCCGAAATCGCGGATCCGCGGCACGATCCCCGCCGTCGACACCGTCATCCGCGATTCCGGAATCCCCACACCCTCCACCAGCAGCCGCACCGACTTCATGAAGTTGTCGTAGTTCAAGAAGGGCTCACCCATTCCCATGAACACGAGGTTGACGCGTTGCAACGGCGGATCGACTCCCTGATCCCGCAACACCGCCGCGATCTGCCCAACGATTTCTCCCGCCTCCAGGTTGCGCTTGACCCCAAGCAGTGCCGTGAAGCAGAACTTGCAATTCACCGCGCATCCCACCTGGCTCGATACGCAGATGGTGGAGCGGCGCACGTGTGGTGGCGGGGCGGAGCCTGCCCTGAGCGGAGCCGAAGGGCCCCGCTGGACGGGGCGGAGCCCCGTCACCACACGCTCCACATCGCCGGCCGCCTCAATCTCGTCACCCGCTTCGCTGCCGTCGCCGCTCTCTCCGCCATCTCCTTCCGGCATCCATACCGCCTCTACCGTCTCGCCGTCCGAGAGCTCCACCAAGTACCGTATCGTGCCGTCGCTGGAAACAAACTTGCGTCCTATCTCCGGAAGCCCCACCCGCCAGCCCTCCTCCACCAGGCGGGCGCGATAGTCGAGCGGCAGAGTCGAAACCTGCTCCAGCCGATCAATCCTCTGCCGATATAGCGCATCAAACAGTTGCCGGCCCCGGTAGGCGGGCTGCGTCGACTGAAGCGCAAGGTTCGTGAGTTCCTGCAGGTCAAGTCCTAAGAGCGAATTGGAGGGCTGGCTTGGCATAGGGCCGGGTGGAGCGAGGGTGCTTTCGCCACGTCTTTTAATAATACTGAAATTATGAGCCTAAGAATTGGCCGTAAGTTGAACAAACGACAGGCCGAAGTTCAGCAGCCTTCGCCCAGCCGCGGATTGTGGGAGAATAGTAGCAGCCACCCGCCCCGGAATTCGTACTTGGATCCGAACTTCATATTTGGGAAATTTATCATGGTTAAGAACGTGGTAAGAACGTCATGGTAAAAGAGACCCGCAGCATCCGTCGTCAGATCCTGCCGAACGGCCTGACCGTTATCACCGAGCAGATGCCGCACATCCGCTCGGTCGCGATCGGTGTCTGGCTCAAGTCCGGCTCGCGCGACGAAGATTCGGAGTGGAATGGCATCTCGCACTTCATCGAGCACATGGTGTTCAAGGGTACGGAGAGCCGCTCCGCCGAGGCCATCGCCCGCCAGGTCGATTCCATCGGCGGCAATATGGATGCGTTCACGGCGAAGGAATGTATCTGCTTCAACATCAAAGTTCTCGACGAGCACCTGCCGCTCGCCATGGATGTGCTCAGCGATCTCGTCCTTCATCCTGTCTTCGATGCTGGCGATATTGCCCGCGAGCGCGGCGTCATCCTCGAAGAAATTAAAATGGACCAGGATAACCCCGACTACCTCGTCCACGAAATCTTCACGCAAAGTTTCTGGAAGGATCACTCCCTTGGTCTGCCCATCCTGGGCACGCGCGATACCGTGAAGAAATTCGAGCGCCCCGTGGTCTCCCGCTTCTACGGACACCACTTCGCTCCCGGCAATCTCATCGTCAGCGCCGCCGGTAATCTCGACCACAAGCACTTTGTCGAACTCGTCGCCAAGCACTTCGAACAGGTGAAGCCTGCGAAAAACGGCCTGCACTCTCCCCAGCCCAAAACTTATTCCCGCATCAACCTGCGCAATAAGAAGTCGCTGGAACAGGTGCAGATCTGCATCGGCGTTCCCTCGCATCCCATGGCCCACGAACGCCGCTACGCTTCCTACATCCTGAATACGCTGCTCGGAGGAGGCATGAGCTCGCGCCTGTTCCAGAACATCCGCGAGCGGCAGGGGCTCGCCTACTCCATCTACAGCGACCTCAACCCCTACCGCGACACCGGCTCCATGTGCGTATACGCCGGTACTTCGCGCGAGTCGGCAATCAAAGTTGTCGAGTGCGTCGTCGCGGAATTCCGCAATCTGAAAATCACGCCCGTCCCCGAAGAAGAACTTCGCCGCTCCAAGGACCAGCTCAAAGGCAGCCTCATGCTGTCGTTAGAATCCTCGACCGCCCGCATGTCGAACCTGGCCCGCCAGGAAATGTACTACGACCATTTCTATGGCCTCGACGAACTCATCGAACGCATCGAAGCCGTCACCGCAGCCGACCTGCAGCAAACCGCCGAAGAATTTTTCCGCACCGAGCAGATCGCGGTGACCATCCTCGGCAACCTGACTGGCCTGAAGTTAACCCGTGACCAACTGACCTGCTGAATTTTGTTCTAATGTGGGGACGGGCGCCTCGCCCGTCCAGGCCGTGCGCAGCACGGCTCGCGCCTGCGCCCTCAATTGCTTTCCGCGCCCGCGTGGTATCCTGTTCCGCTCTCGCCTCAACGGATTTTCCATGTTCTTTCGCGTCCCCGGTTTCATCCTTGCTGCTTTGCTGCTCGTCAGCTACCGCCTGATCAAACCGCGCGCCCAGGCCTCGGACCTGCCCGAGCGCTGGAATCTCTCCACCCTATTTCTAGCCAGCTCCCTCACCCTCTTCGCGGAACTGGCGCTCATCCGCTGGGTGGCCACCGAAGTCCGGGTATTTGCCTATGTGAAAAATCTGGCGCTCCTGCTCTGTTTTCTCGGCTTCGGACTGGGCTGCGCGCTAGCTCGCCAACGTCCCCGCTGGCAGGCCGCCGTCACCGCTCTGGTCGGATTGATCGTCGTGGTCCGTTTGCCTTGGCGCGGCCCGCAGATCATGGAGAGCCTCTCGCAATACCTCGGCGCCTCGCAGGACATCGAAATCTGGGCCACCCACGCCATGCATGACGCCACCGGCTTGCTCCTGGCCGTGGCCGTGGCTGCCATTCTGCTCTTCCTAATTACCTACATTTTTATCCCCATCGGACAGACCGTGAGCCGCCAGATCGAACTGGCCCCGCGCCCGCTTTATGGCTACTCGTGGAATCTCGCCGGCAGTCTGGTTGGCATCCTCGCATTCTTTGCGGTGTCGTGGTTCGCTCTGCCCCCGGCCGTGTGGTTCACCGTCGTCCTGGCGGGGATAGCACTGCTGCAATCCGATCGCGGCGCTGCCATCCGGTTCGCCGCTGCCATCTTGCCCGTGGCGCTTCTGCTTGTCGATCCGGCCACCCCGCACCACTTCAACCTCTGGACCCCCTACCAGCAGATCGAACTCGAGGACGAAACCTTTCCGGATGGCGAACTGTATCGCACCGAGATTCGCGTCAACCACACCGGATATCAGGTGATTGCGGATCTCTCTCCCGGCTTCCTGGCTCGTCATCCGCAACTGCTGCGCGAGGCGCAGGACGAAAATCCCTACAACCTTCCTTTCCGTTTCACCTCTCCGAACCCGCGTGTCCTGATCGTCGGCTCAGGCACCGGGAATGACGTGGCCGCCGCGCTGCGCCACCAAAGCCGCGCCGTCGATGCCGTGGAAATCGATCCCAAGATTCTCGACCTCGGCCGCCGTCGCCACCCCGAACATCCTTACGACGACCCGCGCGTCTCTGCCCACCTCACCGATGCCCGCGCCTTCATGAAGCGCACCACGGCCCGTTATGACCTCATCCTTTTCGGATTGCTCGATTCCCACACTCAGCTCTCCGACTATTCCAACATGCGCCTCGACAACTTCGTCTACACCGAAGAGTCCTTCCGCGAAGCGCGTGCGCTGCTCGCCCCCGATGGCATTTTGTTCATCAAGTTCCAGATCAATCATCCGTTCGTGGGACGGCGCCTGGCCGAAATGCTGGCCGCCACTTTCGGCAAGGCTCCAGTGGTTTTCCTCGCGCCATCGAGCTACACCGTACCCGCCACCTGCTTTGCCATCTCGCCCTCGGGACAGGTGGAAACGAGCCTGGCCGCCGATCCTCGCTTGCGTGAGTTCGTCGCCGCCCGCCAGCCCGCGTTTCTCGCCCTGCCTAAAGTTGCCGTCACCACCGACGACTGGCCCTATCTCTATCACCAGGGACACTGGATTCCGGGCATCTTCTACCTGCTCAGCGCCCTTGTCATTTTGCTGGCCGCAGTTTTCTATTTCCAGATTCCCGAAGCCCGCACCCGCATTCCTTCTCTCTTTTTTTTCAGCATGGGCGCCGGATTCCTGCTGCTGGAAACACAAGTCGTCAGCCGTCTGGCTCTCTATTTTGGGACGACGTGGCAGGTCAACGGCATCGTGATTGCCGCCATCCTCTCCGCCCTTCTCCTGGCCAACTTTGTGATTGAGAAGAAACGGCGCGCGTGGCCGCGCGCCTGGACTCTAGCCGGAATTCTCGCCGGCATCGCCTGCGCCTACTTTGTGCCCTTCCCCCGCCTTCCCGGTTCAGCGGCCCTGGTCGGCACCATCGCCGCCATCATCTTCGCCATCCCGGTTTTCTTTGCCGGCTTATTGTTCGCCTCCGAATTCCGCGCTGCCCCGTACCCCGCCGCCGCCCTGGGCGCCAACATGCTCGGAGCCGTCGTAGGTGGCCTGCTTGAAAACCTGTCGCTGATCGTAGGCATGAAGGCCCTCCTGGTAGTAGCCGCAATCTTGTATTCCCTCGCCGCCTTAGGTTTTCGAGGACTCAAATCGCCCCGGCCCGATGAAAGTAGTTAGGTCGAAATGGCGATATACCCAGGCGCCGCCCGCTTGCTATCCTAATAACCTGAACCACAGGGTACTGGGTACTGCGTATGCAAATGGCGATCGACGTTTTCGTGCAGATTTTCAGCACCCTCTGGGCGCACAAACTCCGTTCGTTCCTCACCATGTTCGGGATCGCCTGGGGCGTCGGTTCGCTGCTGCTGCTCGTCGGACTCGGGGAAGGCTTCCGCACCGGCAACCAGCGCGGCCTCTCCGAGTACGGCGAAAACATCATCATGATCTTCCCCGGCCGGGCGCCAGCCGTTCCGGGGAGCATGAACTCCGCCCGCCGCTACCGGCTCACCTACCAGGACTACCTCGACATCCGCAAGGAAGCTCCGCATGTTCGGGCTATCGCCCCTGTCCTCGCCACCGACGACGTGCGTGCCGTCAGCGAGTTCGCCAGCGCCAGCGGCCAACTTAACGGAGCCGAGCCGCAGTACAACGGAATCCGTTTTCTCCCGCTGAAACAAGGGCGATGGCTCAACGATCTCGACGAAGCTCAAAAACGCAATGTCGTCGTCCTCGGCGATGAGATGACGCATAGCCTCTTTCCGGGACGCCCCGCTGTCGGCTCGTTTATTCTGCTCAATTACCTTCGCTTTGAAGTCGTTGGCACTCTGAAGCGCGTCGGCCGCGGCGATGACAACCTGACCAACACTCGCTGCTACATTCCCTTCCAGGTCATGCGCAGCGCCTTCCCGCTCAAGGGCGAAGAATCCCACGACGCGATTTCATTCATCTACTTTCAGCCCCGTGTCGCCGACGAACACCTGCTCGCCGTGGAGGAGGCTCACCGCATTATCGGCCGCAATCACGGCTTCGATTATCACGATGCCGACGCCTTCGAAGGTTTGGATTTTGTCCAGCAGGCACAAATGATGGGCACCATCTTCGATGCCATGAACGAATTCCTCGGCACCGTCGGTTTGGTCACACTCGCTCTCGGCGCCATTGGAGTCATCAACATCATGCTCGTAGCGGTCTCGGAGCGCACGCGGGAAATCGGATTGCGCAAAGCCCTGGGCGCCACCAACCGCAGCATCATGCTGCAGTTCTTCGCCGAAGGCATTGTGCTCACCCTGGTCAGCGGACTTATCGGCATGGGCCTGGCCGGCGGCCTCATGACTCTGTTCCGCAATTACAATGGCCCCGGCGGTTTCGATCCGCCGCGGCTCGTTCTAAAAACCGCGATCCTCGCCATCGCCAGCCTTACGCTTGCCGGCGTCGCCGCCGGACTCTATCCCGCCCGTAAGGCCGCACGGTTGGAACCGGTCGAGGCCTTGCGGCAGGAGTAAGCATTTGTAATTGGCAATTTGTAATTTGTAATTGTGCTCGAGATCTTCAATTACAAATTACAAATCACAGATTACAAATCCCATGATCCGTGACCTGCTCCAGGAGTCCTACAACGCCATGCGCCACAACCGTCGGCGCACCGCCCTCACCATGCTGGGCATGGCCTGGGGCATCGCCACCGTCGTCATGCTGCTTGCCTACGGCGACGGTTTCGGACGCGCTTGCGCCAACATCTTTGCCAACTTCGGAACCAAGATCATGATTGTGGTTCCCGGCCGCTCCACCATGCAGGCCGGAGGCCAGAAGGCCGGCGTGCCCCTTCGCATCACGCTCGAAGACATGGATCTTCTGACCACCAACATCCCGCAGATCGCGCACATCACTCCCGGTTGCTCGAAGCAGGTCACCGTACAATACGACACTCGCTCTTACACCATGGGCGTCAACGGCGAATACCCCAACACTTTCAACATCCGCGCTCTGACCCTCGCGCAGGGACGCTTCTACAACCCCGAGGATCAGATCCAGCGCGCGCGCGTTGCCGTGATCGGATCCGACACGAAAGATAAACTTTTCTCCGGACGTAACGCCCTGGGCGAGCATATTCGACTCGATGGCATCAGCTTTGAGGTCGTCGGGGTCCTCAGCCCCAAGATGCAGGCCGGCGACGACAATATCAATCGCGTTGTGTATGTCCCCTTCACCACCATGAGCGACATCAAAGATACCCACTACCTCGACTCCATCTGGTTCAATTACGAAACCAACGACTATGACCGGATCGAGCAATCGGTGCGCTACACCATGGCCGCGCAGCACAAATTCAATCCCGCCGACCGCCGCGCATTATATGTCTTCAATCTCATGGAACAGATTCACCAGTTCGAGGTCATCACTATCGGGCTCAAGATCCTGCTCGGCTTCATCGGCACCCTCACGCTAGGCATCGGCGGCGTCGGCCTGATGAACATCATGCTCGTCTCCGTCACTCAGCGCACGCGCGAGATCGGCATGGAGAAGGCGCTGGGTGCGCGCCGCCGCTACATCTTTCTTCAGTTTCTGGCCGAGGCGCTCACCATCACCTTCATCGGCGGACTTCTCGGCATCATCCTCGCATACGTCGTCGCCCTCACCGTAGGCCGGCTGACGCTCTACAGCGCCATGGCCAAACACGCCGAAACCGGTGACATCCGCCTCATGATCAATCCCGTCACCCTGCTCGTGGCTGTCCTCATCCTCACCGCCGTCGGACTCATCAGCGGCATGGTTCCCGCCATCCGAGCCTCCCGCCTCGATCCCATTGAAGCCCTGCGCTACGAATAAAACCACGTAGGGACAGCCGCCCCCGGTTGTCCTGCGGGGCGATGCCCCGCCGCGTTCGTGAGTGCCGATAGCGAAACGAGAACTCATCCGGGCTGCGCTTGCACGGCAGCCGGGGGAGGCATTTTTGACGGCGGAACTGAGGATTCGGACGACATCGTCATCTATGACGATCCCGATCACATCGGCTGGTACCTCGCCTATAACGTAAGGCTCGGAACCTACGTCCACGTGCTGTATCTGGGAAAGTAGCGCGGCGAGAATTCTGTGACACGGTACTCTGGCGGGGGCCGGGCGGGGACGCCCGGCACTCGACCCGTCAGGACTCTCTCTACTTCTTCGGCTCGTCTTTCTTCGGCTCGTCCTTCTTGCCTTCTTCGCCCTTGCTCTTTTCGTCCTTCGCTTTGTCCACGATCGAGAGCAGTTCAACCTCAAAGATCAGGGTGTCATCGGGCCCAATCTGGGCGCCGGCGCCCCGCTCTCCGTAGGCAAGATCGGAAGGAACAAAAAGCTGCCACTTCGATCCCACTGGCATGAGCTGCAGCGCCTCCGTCCACCCTTTGATCACTTGACTGACTCCAAACGTGGCCGGCTTTCCGCTCTTGTAGGAGCTGTCAAATTCCGTGCCATTGATGAGCGTGCCGCGGTAATTACAGACAACCTGATCGCTGGGAGTGGGCTTCGGTCCGATGCCGGCGGTCAGAATCTTGTATTGCAAGCCGCTAGGCAACGTGACCACGCCTTCTTTACTCTTGTTGGCGGCCAGAAACGCTTCGCCTTCGGTCTTGTTCTTAGCCGCAGCCTCTTTCATTTTTTCCTGCCGCTGCTTGTTAATCTCGGTCTGTACCTCGGTAAGCACGGCCTTCGCTTCGTCCTCCGTCATACGCGTCTTGGCGCCAGACAGGGCGTCCTTCACTCCCTGGGCGATGATATTCGCGTCAAACTCCACCGACTGCTTTTCCAGGCCCAGCTTATAACCGCTCCCGATGTTCATTCCCAGGGCGTAGCTGAACTTGTCTTTTCGCGTGGTCAGCGCCGGAGCCGCGACCGCGCTTTTCGTCGTTGTTCCCGTCTTCTTGACCGCAGGTTTGGCCGCGGTCGCCGCTTTCGGAGTTGTGGCTGCTTGAGCCGCTGGTGTCTTTGCCGCCGGAGTGGTTGCCGGAGTCTGCTGGGCGTAGCCAGTTGCGGCCCCCATCATCCCCGCGGCCAATAGGAGCGCTGTGGTGAGAGATCTTTGCATTTGTCTATTGTCACATTGCTCCGCATTCCGCGCCAGAGCAGAGACACCAGACCCTACCCTGTTTCAGCAGCCGTCGATCCCCGAAGCTGGGAGCAGTCTTGCCCGATTCCGCTATAATCCCCCCATGAAAACCACTCGCCTGCTCCCGCTCGTTCTGCTCGTGGTCGCGCTCGCCTCAGCCAGTTCGGCCAAGGTTGTAGTTCAACTCAAGGATGCCCAAGGCAAGACCGTGGGCACGGCAACTCTATGGGAAGAGAGCCCGGGAATCGGGATGGAACTCAATCTCGAAAATCTGCCTCCCGGCGAACATGCCATCCATTTCCATCAGAATGCAAAATGCGACGCCCCCGACTTCAAGTCCGCGGGAGGCCATTTCAATCCCGATGGGAAGAAGCATGGATTGGAAAATCCGGAAGGCCACCACGCCGGCGACAATCCCAACTTCACCGTGGGCGCGGGCGGCAAGGCGCATTTCCGAGCCGTGAATAAAGACGTCACGCTCGGCAGCGACAGCCACTCGCTCTACAGCAATGGCGGCACCGCCATCGTGGTGCATGCCAAAGCCGACGACCAGAAGACCGACCCTGCGGGCAACGCGGGCGACCGCATCGCCTGCGGCGTGATTACGAAGTAGAAAAGAAAGAAGGATTGTCATCCTGAGCAAAGCGAAGGACCTGCTTTCTTGTGCACCCGTAAAACAGCAGGTCGCTTCGCTCAGGATGACAAATCCAAAATATGGTTGGCTTTTTTACTTCCCCGCCGGCACGTACAGCGCGGGAATGTTCTGCTTGTTCACCATTTCATTCAGCGCCGCCAGGTCTTTCGACATCAGCTCGCGATACTGCGCCAGCAGTGGTTGCGCCTCTTTTTCCAGAGCGTCGAAGACCTCATACTGCTGCTTCGTAGGCGCGGCATCGGCGGACTCCACGCTCGCCAGCAGCGAGTGCAGCCGCTCATCGATCAGCACCGGGTAGTTCAGGTTCGCCTCCGAACTCTTCGAATTTACCTGCAGCAGCTGCGACTCCAGGTCGAAGCTCTTCTTGTCGAAGTCCTTACCGGCCGAAACCAGCGAAGCATAACGCGCGTCGTTGTCGTTGCCGAAACGCTTGGCCAGCCCGCGAGTCTGGGTGCGCACTTCGCGAATCGCCGCCACCGCTTCGTGAAGCTCTGACACTTCCGCCACGATCTTGCGTCCCAGTTCGCTCTGCTTTTCGAGATCGCCGCCCGACGCTTTCACCCGCGGATCCACTTTCAACTCGAGCGGCGCCGTGTACGACTTCCCGTCCGCCGTCAGCCGCACCTGGTAGGCACCCGGCGGCACCATCGGCCCACGATTGCGGAATTCCGCGCCCGGTTCCCCCGGCAGCGGAGTCGGCCCCTGCAAACGCAGATCCCAGGCAAAGCGGTTCACGCCCACCTCGGCCGGAATCTTCTCGACCGGAGTCGGCTGGTCGGGCCACTCCGGCGGCGTCTCCGCTTCCTTCTTCTCTTCGTTGGAGTAACGCCGCACAACGTTCCCCGACGCATCCAGAAACTCGAGCGCCACGACGCCCTTCGGCGCGCTTGGCAGGTAGTAATAAACAATCGCGCCGCTCGGAGGATTCTCGCCCACCGGTTGCCGCCGCTCGAAGAATTCCGGCCAGCGCAGGCGATAGGTCAGCCGAGGCTTGTAAAGCACCGCCTCCGTGGCCGCCTGCGTCGTCGCCGCGCGCAGCGGCGTGAGGTCGTCGAGAATCCAGAAGGAGCGCCCGTGCGTCGCCACCACCAGATCGTCATTCTTCACGATCAGATCGTGGATCGGAGAGTTCGGCAAATTCAGTTGCAGCGACTGCCATTTCGCGCCGCCGTCGAACGAGACGTAGATCCCCGTCTCCGTCCCCGCGTACAGCAGGTTCTTCCGCACCGGATCTTCGCGCACCGCGTGCGTGTAAGCGCCATCGGGAATGCCGTTCGTGATCTTCGTCCACGATTTCCCGAAATCCGTGGTCTTGAATATGTAAGGTTTGAAATCGTCGAGCTTATGCGTATCGACCGCCGCATACGCCGTGCCCGCCTCGTGCGGAGAAGCTTCAATCAGGCTCACCAGGCTCCACTCCGGAATTCCCTTGGGCGTCACGTTCGTCCAGTTCGTGCCGCCATTGCGTGAAACCTGAATCAAGCCATCGTCGGTTCCTGCCCACAATAGGTCTTTCTGCACGGGCGACTCTGCGATCGTGAACACCGTGTCGTAATACTCGACCGAAGTGTTGTCCTTGGTCAGCGGGCCGCCGGAAGAAACCTGCTTGCTCTTATCGTTGCGCGTCAGGTCCGGACTGATCGCCGTCCAGCTCTTGCCGTCGTCGGTGGTCTTGAAGACGCGCTCGGCGGTGGTGTAAATCACATTGGGATCATGCGGCGAGATCACGATCGGCTGCGTCCATCCCAATCGGTATTTCAGATCGCCCACGCCGTGGCCCGCGCCATCTTCCGGCCAGACCGTAATGTCCTGCTGCTGGTTGCTGCGGCGATCGAGGCGCGTAACCATGCCACCGCCCGAACCCGCATAGATAATGTTCGAGTCGCGCGGATCCGGTGCAATGTAGCCGCTCTCGCCGCCACCCGCATCGAACCAGTGTTGCCGTCCGACATAGCCCTCATCGCTGCGGCTGGCGATGCCCACGGTCGAGTTGTCCTGCTGTGCGCCGTACACGTTGTAGAGAAAATCGTTGTCCGCCGCCACGTGGTAGAACTGCGCTGTCGGCTGGTTGTACTCCGTGGACCAACTCTTGCCGCCATCGACCGAGATCGTCGCCCCGCCGTCGTTTCCGTTGATCATGCGATTCGGATTCTTCGGATCGATCCAGAAACCGTGATGATCGCCGTGCGGCGCCGGCAGAAGGCTCAGCGTCTTGCCGCCGTCCGTCGAGCGAAACGCGCCCGTGTTCAGCATGTAAACCGTGTCCGCACTCTTCGGATCGGCAAAAATATGCGTGAAGTACCAGGCGCGCTGCGTGAGCCGCTGGTCGTCATTAACCCGCGACCAGGTTTCTCCACCGTCATCGGAACGATACAGCCCGCTCTGCTTCGATTCGATGAGCGCGTATACGCGATTCGAGTCGGCGCCCGAAACGCTGACCCCAATGCGCCCCAGAATGCCCTCCGGCAGGCCTTTCCCTTCCAGTTGCTTCCAGGAATTGCCGCCGTCGGTCGACCGGTACAATCCGCTGCCTGGGCCGCCGCTTTCCATACCCCAAGGCGAGCGCTGGATCTGGTAAAGCGCGGCGAACATCACATTCGAGTTGTGCGGATCGACCGCCAGATCGATGGCGCCCGACTTGTCATCCTTATAAAGAATTTTGTCCCAGGTCTTGCCGCCATCGGTGGTGCGATAAAGACCGCGATCCGCATTCGGCCCGTACGCGTGACCGAGCGCGGCGACCAGCACATGATCCGAGTCGCGCGGATCGATCCAAATGCGCGCAATGTGCTGCGTATCTTTCAATCCGATGTGCTGCCAGGTCTTGCCGCCATCGGTCGTCTTGTAAACTCCATCGCCATACGAGATATTGCCGCGCAGGCAAGACTCGCCCGTGCCCACATAGATCACGTTCGGATTCGACTCCGACACGGCAATCGCCCCGATCGACGAGATCACGCTCTTGTCGGAAATCGGCTGCCAGCTCACCCCGCCATCGTTGGTGCGCCACACGCCTCCAGCAACGCCGCCGAAGTAGTAGGTAAAGGGATTGCCGGGAATTCCGGTCACCGCCAGCACGCGCCCGCCGCGATACGGCCCGATGTCGCGCCACTTCATTCCCTTGAACTGTGCTTCGTTATACGGCTGCGCCGCCGCCGGGATTCCAAGCGCTGCGGCCAGAACACACCCCACCACCAAACCGCGGAGATTCATAGACGCTCCTAAAATGACACTCCTAGAATGACACTTCCGAATAGACGAACTGTGTTGGACGACCGTGATAACACATCGTTAGCAGCTGTGTGTTGTTATCCCGAGGAAAGATCTCAGTTTTCTCAAGCGTGCCTGACTAATAGTCACGGGAAGAACGCCGATTCTTCCACCAAATGACCGCCGCCAAGATCGTCGTCGCGGTTATCAACGCCAGCGAACTCAAACATAAAATGCACCACACTCCCAGCACGTGCCCTTCAATGTAGGTCAGGTACAAAGCAAAAACCAGGCCCGCGCCGGCAGAGCCGAAAAGCATGGTTGGAGTCTCCGGCCGTTCGCGATACACGGTCGCCAGCCCCGCCAGCGCCGCGTATCCGAGCATCCCAATCAGCGCGACCGGGATTCCGAAGATCGACGAATATGCGCTCCGGTTCACGATGTCGCAATTGAACGTCTCCCCGATCTCACAATACGCCGTTTTGGAGGTGGCGTAGTGATGCTGCAGCGACACCGACGACACCACGATTCCGCACACTGCCAGAATCGCCAGCAGACTCATCAGCCGCTTCGTCAACTCGCTCACGGTAGCGAGCACCCCGTCCGGTCGCTCAGTTCTTCCAGCGTAAAAACCCGCTCCACTCGTTCCCCAGTCGGCGGAAACTGCCAGGTGGGATAATGGTTCACGTTTTCGTCCTTGCAAACCTGCGCCTGCCCCTTGGTATCGCCCTTGATGCCGCATTCCACGTAAGGAGCGTACTCGAACGACGCGCCAAACGCTTCTTTCTGTTCCTGGCAATGCGGACACCACCACGCCCCATACATCTTCACCCCACGGTCCTTGAGACAGCGCGCAAAAGCATCGTGCTTGTGCTGGGAGCGGTTGCCAAGATAGTACGCCAGCCCGAACGCGGCCACGATCACCAAGGCATAGACGGCTAAGCGCCCCCGTTTCTGACTTGAGGTCGCCATCCCCAATTTCTCTTTTCGCCGTTCTCTGCGCTCTTGCGACATGCAGTTCCTTATATCATGACCGCTTGTGTAGAGACGGGGCTTGCCCCGTCTCCGGCCCGCCAGAACAGACGCGGCAAGCCGCGTCTCTACGAAAACGCTTCTTCACACGACGACACGCAGCGCGCCCGGCAGCACTTCGATCGCTTGGCACTCCAGCGTCAGCACCTCACCGTCTACCATCACATCCACCGGCGCATCAAGTTGAAACTCGACCCGCCGGACCGCCTGCCGCTCCGCCAGCGGATGCCGGGTATGGGTGCCATCATAGAGCGTCGACAAATTCCGGATGAGCCCCAGCCGTCCAATCGGCCCCCACCGCACATACTCGATCAATCCGTCATCGGTAACCGCGTCGGGCGCGATCATCATCGTGCCGCCCGTGAACTTGCTGTTGTTAAATGTCAGAAACAAACAGCGCCGCGCGTCAAACTCCTGCTGCCCCTCGAACCGCACAGGAAATGGCCGTCGATCAAGACGCGCCAACGAAAGAAAAACCGACAGCAGATACCCGAACCGCCCCAGCGCCGAAAACCGCCGATGCCGCAGCGCCGCCACGTCCGCCGCAAACCCCACACTCAGCAGATTGGTGTAGTAGATGGCTCCGTCCTTGTGCACCAGCCGCAAAACATCGCAAGGCCGCGAACGCCGCGCCTCCAGAGCCTGCATCGCATGTTCCAAACCGCTCCGGCCCGAAGCTAAGTCCTCGAAGTCCCGCAGAAAAGAATTGCCCGTGCCCAAAGGAAGAAATCCCAACGTAGCGATTCGATCATTCTCAGGCGAAACTCCCTGAGACCTAACACCTGAGACCTGAGACCTGTTCTCCTGAGACCCGCTCTCCGGAAACAGCCCGTTGACGATCTCATAGGAAGTCCCATCCCCGCCCACCGCCAGAAACTTCCGATACCCGCGCCCGTACGCCTCGCGCGCAATTTGTGTGGCCTCTCCCGCTGCCTTCGTTTCGGCCGTCTCGATCGCAATCCCCGCTGCCCGCAGTCGATCAAGCGCCGCGCCCACGCGTTCGCCGCAACTCCCGCCCCCCGCCGCCGGATTGATAATGGCTAGAAAAGTTTCGTTCACGATTTGGCTCTTGGCTAGTTCGATTTTTCGGGATGGCTAAAGGAGACGGCTTCAAGCCAACAGCTAAGAGCCAAAAGCCAGCAGCTAAATCTCCACGATGGATTCCCGCGCCGCCCCCGCCCCAATCTCTGCCGCCAGCTCTCCGCGTTTGATCTTCAGCGACGCTGTCCGCGGAAAATCTTTCTCCCACACCAGGTACCCGCCCACGCGCTTGAAGTCGGCCAGCCGCCGGTTCCGCGCCACCATCTCGTCGCGCAATCGATCGTCAAACTGTTGGTTCTGTTCCAGCCGCACCACCAGTGTCAGGGTCTCGTCCGCAAGCGACTTCTGCGGCCACAAGTAGTTCGCCGCAAACACGCAGAATTCCTTTACCGGAAGACCATCAAACACAACCTCAATGTCCTCGGGATAAATATTCTTCCCACCCACGGTGACAATCATGTTCTTCTTGCGCCCGACCAGCTGCAGGTGACCCTGCCCGTCACCATCAAAGCGTCCCAGATCGCCCGTCAGCAGCCAGCCGTCGACGATGGTCTGCGTCGTCTGCTCCGGGTCATCGAGATAGTGCGACATAACGGCGCGGCTCCGCACCGCCACTTCCCCGATCCCGTCACCATCCGGATTCAGTATGCGCACCTCGCTCCCCGGCAGCGGCTTGCCCACCGTATCGGCGCGAAATGGTTTCAGGTCGTTCAGCGTCACCGCCGTGCAAGCCTCGGTCAGCCCATATCCGCAAGTCACCGGAATTCCCAGATCGTAGAAAAACTGCAAGGTCGAAGGGTCCGTAAATGCTCCGCCCACAATCAACGCCCGCAACTCTCCGCCAAACGCCTTGTGGACTTGCGGCAGCAGACGCCGGCTAAGCTCCACGTGCGGACGTCCGCGCGTCAGCATCTTGTTCAACCCGATCATCCGGTCCAGCATCCACCGCTTGCCGGGCTTCAGTTCATCGAACTTGGCGCGCAGCCCGCGTTCCAGGTTCTTCAGCACCATCGGCACCAGGCTTACATAAGTGATGCGATAGCGCACGAACGCATCGCGCACAAACTCCGGACGCAGCGTCCGCAAGTGGACCACGCAAGCCCCGCACACGAACGGGCCGATAAATCCCACCATGAAATCAATCGCGTGATTGGTGGGCAGAATGCTCAAATAGCGCACGCCCGGCCAGAATGGATACCAAGCCGTCAGTGAAGTGCACTGCTCCAGATAGGCGTCGTGCGTGAGCACACATCCCTTCGGACGCCCGCCCGTCCCCGACGAATACACGATGCAGGCCGTGTCTTCGCGTTGCCGCGCCACGAACCGCGGCTCCCCTTTTCGCCGGAACTCCTCCCAGCGGTAAGCGCCGCGCAAGTCCGCTCCCACCGGCGCTTCCGTCACCAGCACAATCTCAGCCGCAAGTTTCGGGAACTCCAGCGATTGCGTGATCGCCCGCCACAAGTAATACTCGACCACCAGAAAACGTGCTTTCGAATGCGCCAGCAATTGCAGATGTTCGGCCGCGGTCAACTTGTAATCCAGCGGAACCAGCACGCCGCCGCAGAAAAAAATCGAGTAAGCGGAGATCAGCCACTTCGACTGATTCGTCATGATGATCGCCGCCCGGTCCCCTGCCTTGAAATCGGCGTCTTCCAGCGCCCGGCACAAAGGCTGCGCCATTTCCTTAAAATCCGAGTAAGTAAGCCGCACCTTTTCGCGGTCGCGATCGGCTTCAATCAGGCAGGTCTCATTCGGCCAACGCTCCAGCGCATCTTTAAGCGCTGCGCCGAGGCTGGCATATTGACGAAGATCAAGCATTCAGTCTTGGTTCACCACAGAGACACAGAGGCACAGAGAAAAAAGAAAGTCTATCAGAACGAAACGTCAGCGAAGGACGACAAAGCAGCCAACCGGGTAAAAACAGATCAAGAGATTTTCTCTGTGTCTCTGTGGCTCTGTGGTGAATAAACTTCAAAGCCGTGCCTGGATCCGATTTGCCAGCGTCCGAAAATCCGACACGCCCTGCAGTTCATAATCCGGCAACTCGATTGAGAAGTGATGCTCCAGTCGTGTCAGCAAATCGAGCGCCTGCAGGCTGTCGATTCCCAGAGTCTTGAAAAAATCGTCATCGGGCGTGAGCTTTTCCCGCGGGACCTTAAAATGTAGGGCCGCGAGATTCAGGATTTCGTCGAGTGTGCGATCGATGGTAGGCGCTGACATAACGTTGACGTCCTTCAAGCCACAAATTACTTCACGGCAAGTACGGCTGCACCCCCTCATTCTCCACAAACTTGCGCAGCCCTTCTTCGACGGCTGGACGGGAATAAAGGTCGCAGAAAATATCGATTTCTTGCTTCAATTCCGCATATGGAATCGGCTTTATAAACGCCTTCGCTGCCGCTGCCGTCCGCCGATCGAATTTCAGCGCCTGGCTGGCCGTAGCACGCGCTACGCGCAGCGCCTCGCCTTCGGCGGCAATCTGGCTCACCAGGCCGATCTGCTGCGCCTTCATCACATTAAAGCTGCGCCCGGTGAGCAGTAGGTCGCGTACCACCGCATTGCCCAAATCCCGCTTCAGCCGCGGAATGCCGCCGAATCCCGGAATCAGCCCCAACCGCAGTTCCGGAAAGCAAAATCGCGCCATGCGATCCGCAATCATAATGTCGCAAACCAGCGCCAACTCGAACCCGCCGCCAAACGTGACCCCGTGCACCGCCGCGATCGTAGTCAGCGGCGCCGCATCGAGCACGTTCATCACAGAGTGAATACGCTCCAGAAACTCCCGTACTCCGCGTAGAGCCGCGGCCTTCTCCATCTCCTGCCCGCGCCGGAACAACTCGCATAAATCCGCGCCCGCCGAAAACCCCGCCTTCATCGTCGAGTGCACAATCAGCGCATGCGCATCGTTCTCCAGCAAGGGCAGAGCCGCCGCAAACTTCTCCAACTCCTCGAGCGTGAGCGACCCAATCTCGTTGCAAGGCTCGCGATGCAGCGCCAGTTCAATCGCTCCATTCACGATCTGCCACGAAAGTGTCTGTCCTTTGAAGTCCTTCATAGTGTCGCCGCCGCCGGGGTTTTTGCGGACTCGTACATCGCCTCAATTTCGGCGCGAAACCGCTCGGCAATCACGTCGCGCTTCAGTTTTCCGTTTGCCGTCAGCAGCCCGCTCTCGATGGTAAACGCCTGCTCCACCAGGTGAAACGCGCGCACCTGCTTGTAATGCGGCAGATCCGGATTCACAATGTCCAGCGCCGCCTGCGTTTCTTCGCCGCTCACCTTGCCCGTGACCAGCACCGCCAGATATCCGCGCGCGTTGCCCACGAGCACCACCTGACTCGCCCCCGGCAGCTGTTGCTGAATCTTATCTTCAATTGGCTCGGGCGCAATATTATGTCCCGACCCAAGAATAATCAGGTTCTTGATGCGGCCCACAATCTTCCAGTTCCCGTTCGCATCCACTTCGCCCTGATCGCCAGTATAAAACCAGCCGTCGCGCAGCACCTTCGCCGTCTCTTCCGAACGACTCCAGTATCCCGGAAAAATATTCGGTCCACGCACCACGATCTCGGCATTCTCCGCAATCTTCATTTCCACGCCCGCAATTGCCGGCCCCGCCCGTCCCGGAATAACCGGAGCATCGGGATCATCCATGGTGCAGATCGCCGTCGTCTCGGTGAGTCCGTAGACCTGCAAAACCGGAATGCCGAGCATCATAAAGAAAAGCTGCGTCTCTACGCTAAGCGGCGCCGACCCGCAAATCAGCGCGCGCAGCCTGGTACCGATCATCTTCCTTCGAATGGTGGGAAACACGAGCCGGTTCGCCAGCCCGAGCCAAAGCCCGTCCCCGGCGCGGCTTCTGCCCTCATGCCGCCTTACCCAGGCGCCCTTTGCCCTGGTATACACCTTCAAGGGAAACCCGCCCGTCTTCCAAAGCTGCTCGTCGACCGCTTTGCGCATGCGATCGAGAAGCGCCGGAACATTCAGGAAATAATCCGGTGTCGCCAGCCGCATCTCCGCCGCAATCTTCCCTAGATCCGTGTTTAAGGTCAGCTTGCTGCCGCGCAGCAGGCAGGTCAGCATCATGATCCACGAGCCCGCAAAGCACAGCGGCAAGTAATGAAACACAGCGTCCTGCTCCGGAGGCGTCTTCGCCAGGTCACCCTGTCTCGCGCGACTCCGCATCAGCTGATCCAGCCGTCCCGAAGTGCATCCCAGCATGTGCCCGACATTCCCCGCGTTCAGCATTACGCCCTTGGCCTCGCCCGAGGTACCCGAGGTGTAGATGATCGTCGCCACATCTTCTTCGGCGACCTTGAGCGTGGGATTCTCCACCGGTCCGCGTCCTGCCAGAAAAACATTCTCGAAGCAGAAGTGCGGCGGCGCCTCCGGCCACGCATTTACGATTGCATCGGCCAGCGACTGCTCGCCGCAGGCAATCACCGACGGCCAGCAATCCTTCATCATCGCGACCAGTTCGGCCGGCGCCTGCCGCGCATACAGGGGTACCACAGTCAGTCCCTCGGCCATGATGGCCAAGTCCATCGCCACCCACTGCGTCGAGTTGTGCGCCAGCAACGCGCACCGGTCGCCCTTCTTCAGCCGCAAGCGCCGCAGATAAGCCCGCGCCACCAGCACCTGAGAAAGCAACTCCCGCGCGCTCAGCGGAACCGCCTCACCGTCGCGTAGTTCCTGCAGCACCACCGCATCGCCGCAGTGCTCCAGGTTCGCAAAGATTTGTTCAAGAAAGGTCATCGGCGCTTCTGAGTTCGTCATCCCCTAAGAATTGTCATCCTGACCCTGAGCTCGTGGAAGGGGAAGGACCTGCTTTGCCACAGCTACCCGTACGCTTTCACCAACTCCCGCAGCCCGTCGCTCATCGGCGGCAGATAATCCTCCCAGCTCCACTCTCCACGCCGTGTCGGAAACTCCGGATACCGCCGCTGCACTTCTTCTTCGAAATACACGCCCATGCGCGCCATCAATTTCAAATTCCGCACCACGGTGCGCGCGACGCCGTCCGCAATCCGCTCGCCGTCGCGATCCAGAATTTCGAGCGCCGCCAAAATCCGCGCTTCCAGGTCCCGATCGTCCACGTTCATCAGCAACTCCGGATGTCCCCGCTCGTTCATCAGGTTCCGTATGCGCTCATCCATCGTGATACCCGCCGACGCCACCAGCGCTGGCATCGAAGTCACAATCCCGTGATAGCGCGATGACACCATCATGCGGCAAGCCCGCAGAATGCTGACCAGTTGGTACATGTTGTAATCGTCGGAAGTCAGCACCGGAACTCCGCCCAGTTTCTCCGAGATGCGCCGGCAAGGCCGGGAATCCATGCGCTCGGTCGCCGCCATGATCACGAACACGTTCTTCTTCGCGCGAAACGCAGCCACCGCATTGGCAATCGAACTCAGATAATGTTCGTAGGCGCGGTCCGACTCCGGCCCGGCATTGTGAAAATAGGGTCCGCGATAATGACTCTCTTTGTAAGCGCCGGCCAGGCTGTGCAGGGCAGCCTTCGTGACCGACGCCTTCACCGGCCACTCAAACGGATTGATCGGACACACCACCAGCACCGGCGTCTTCCCATCCCAACCCACATCGCGCAGCGCTTTCTGTCCATACTCCGCACCCAGCGGCTCAAACGTCCACGCCGTGTCCGTGCCCAACTCCGTCGGCACGCCCAACTCGCGCAGAATCTTCCGCGACTCATCGTTGCGCGTGATCACCAGCGAATTCTTGCAATAGCGCCCGCACATCTTCGCTACCAGCGGATCCATCTGTCCCGCCTCCGCGCCGTAGCCGACCGATAACTTGTTCTCCGCCGCCGCAATGCCCAGCGACCCGATCATCATCGTCGCCAGCGCATTGGCGAATTTCGACTTGAACATCGACCCTTCGCAAGCCACCACGCCGTGATGCTTGGGCACTTCATTTGCCAGAAACGGAGGAAAAATATCCGGCAGCCGCACCTGCGATGTGCCTTCGAAGTATCCGCGCGACCGGTCGAAGTTAAACGTCATCATGCTGAGGTCGACGTTCTCCGGCCCAAGAATGCGCCGAATCTGCCGCAACATCTCTTCCACGCGCACATCCGATCCCGTATTGCGCGTCCCGTTGTAGCCCGCAAACAGCAGCTTCAGTTTCTCGCCCGGCTGCCACGGTTCCCGCTTGCCCATCATCCACTGAATCTTCTTGCCCTCGATGATGCTCGATACCCACACTTCCAGCACGAAGTCCATCATGCGGCGGACCCTCCTGCCCTCGTGCTCTCGGGCCAGGGTTGATACGGATATTCAAAATTGTGTTCGCGGCTGAAGCGGAGCAGCGGAAAACTGTACTGCGAAAACGGTGTTGGCTTACACCCTGTTTCCCTCGTGACCCGCGTGTTATCGAACACCGTATTCCAGGTCAGATACGGCAGGAAGACTTTCATCAGCGCCGCGCCCCGCCCCGCCGGCCCGTTGCGGTTCGCCAGCGCGTCGACGATGGAACAAAACGGTTTTTCGAGGATCGGCAAGAACACCGGCCCGCGTTTGTTCTGCTCGGCAGCCAGCGCCCGGGTCAATTCCTGAAACGTCTGCGATCCGTTGCCCGAAGAAAGATGATAGATGTCGTGCTCGGGATTCGCCTTCATGTGCAAGGTCGAAATGGCGCCAGCGACGAAATCCACGTTCACAATGTCAATCTTGTCATGCCGGCGAAACGGCAGCACCGGCAATCCCGCCAGGAACACGAACGACCGCACCATGTCGAACTGCGTCGTCTGCGGATAGCGGCTGTCTCCCAGCACAATGCTCGGCCGGAAAATCGTCAGCGGCACGTCCGGCAGCAACTCGCGCACCATGTGCTCGCAGAATTTCTTCGTCCGCGCATACGGATCGTAATCCGAGCGCCCCCAATCAATCGACCAATCTTCCGCCACCACTTCATGGCTGCGTTTCCCCGCCACCGCCACCGTGCTTACATCCGAGAACCGCCGCAGGCCGTGATAATACTGCGACCGCCGCGCCAGTTGCACCACTTCGAGCGTCCCGCGCAGATTCACATTCAAACAACTTTTTTCCGACTTCCGGTTCAGCGAGGCCGCGCAGTGGATGATCGAATCGGTGGTGTGCACGAGTCGGTCGTAATCGTCCGGCGCCAGCCCGAATTGCGGCAACGTGATATCGCCGCGAAAAATCCGTATCTTCGCCTGCAGGCATTCGTAGAACCTGGGAAACGGCAGGTGCAATTGCAAGGCCTGCCAAAGCCGCAGCTCCGCGTCCCGCGGATCGCGGCCGCGCACCAGCAGATTCAGGGTCGCATCATGCTGGTCAAGCAGGTTGGCGGCGACGTGCGCGCCGATGTACCCGGTCCCACCGGTTAGGAATATTGCCACGTTGCTCCGTTCGTCCCCGTCTTCACGGCATCGCCATTTTCGGCGGTTGTGGTTGGAGTTGTCGTTGGCGCCGGCGGCATCTGCAGCACCCGTGGCGCGCGCGCTTCCAGTGCCCGCCCTTCAATCAGCGGATACGTCCACCGCCGCAATGCCGGGATATGAATATCGATCCAATACTCCCACCAATCGAGCCCTGCCGTGTCATATCCGAAGATTTGTTTTTCTTCCGGCGCCAGCGCCTGCGATAACTTCTCCACATTATCCGCGACAAAATCATGCTCGTTGTGCAGAATAAACGGCTCGAACAGGCCCACCAACTTTTCTACGCGTTCAAGGCTGCGCTCGGTTTTCGCCAGCGGCTTCGTCATCGCCGACGGCAGCGGAGACATCACCCGCTGAATCGACTGGATAATTGCCTTCTGCGCCGGCGCCGACATCCGCTCGTAACGCTGTTTCGAAACCGGAATCGCATCCATCCGCAACCGCAACCAGTACTCCAGCCCTTCCTGCGCTCGATAGTGACGCCGGTGTCCCAGGCTGGTCAGTTCAATCGACCGCCCCATGTCACAGGGATTCGTAACCGACGTGGCCAGTTGGTACATCGGATCGTGCCGCCGCTCCACTAGCGCCGCCCCGATCAGCGTCATCCCGGCGCACACCGCGTCCACCGGAATAATATCCAGCCGCTTGCGTTCGTTCGAAGGCAGTTGCCGGAACGCCGTGCCCAGCAGATACGAAAGCGACGCCGAGGTATTGATGCCCTCATTCCACCCGCGAAACGGCTTTTCGACTGAAGTCTCGACAATCGCCGGACGCACAATCGCAATCGGCAGTCCCGCGCCATGCTTGGCAATCAACGATTCCGCCAGGCTCTTGGTAAACGTATAAGTGTTCGGCCAGCCCAACTCCTGCGCGCGCCGGGCGGCCTCTTCCGTCAGATAAGTCTTGAGCCAGCGAACCCGATTCTTGCGCACCTGGATCTCCAGCGCCTGCCCGCTCAGCCCTTTAGCCGCGTGCTCTTTCCCCCGCGCCTGCTTCTTCAGTTCTTCAGTGACTTCCGGCCCTTCCGCCCGCGCTTCCGCCGACTCCACCAGATCGTGCAGGCGATACCACTCTTTTTCCGCGTCGAAGTCCTTCATGTGCGTCGGCGTGTAATTGGGACGCACGCGCTCACTCACCCGCCCATCGCGTTGTCCCGCGACGTAGCAAGTCGAAAGATGCAGCAATGCCGCGTGATCCGACCCGCGAATGAATTCGATCAGGTGATACGTCGAATCCACGTTCACCGCCAAAGCGTCCCGCAGATCGGGATTGAAATCCGTCAGGCCCGAACTGTTGATGATCAGATCGAGATCCTGACGCAACCGCGCCGCCGTCTCAGAATCCAGCCCCGCGCCGGGCTGCGATACATCGCCCTCCACCACCTCAATCCTTTCGGCGAGCAGAGCGCCCAGTCTCTCGCCGTATTTCTCAAACACCGGATCGAAAACCGGCGATTCCTCCATCATCTTCTCGAAGCGCTTCTGCGCCGGACTCGACTTCTGCCGCCGGATCAGCAAATAGAGTTTCCCAATCTCGGGCAAATCCATCAGGGTATTCGCCAGCCACACCTTGCCGATAAATCCCGTGACGCCGATCAGCATCACGCGCTTTCCGCCCAGCGCCTTCCGCACCGAAAACGGCGCCGGATGCCGGGTTTCGTCGAAATACACAATTGGGCGAACCCGCGGCGCCTCGACCCGCACCGTCGGCACAATCGCCGAGGCCAGCGCCTTCGGACCGCGCAAACCGAGAGCCCGCACCCATCGTGCCGGACTCTGCTGCCCATCCGGACCCGCTTCCCGAATCCGCGCAAACAAACCCCGGGGCCGGATTACCGGACTCAGCAGCCGTCCAGTGGCAACGCCATCGCGGAAATCGAGGCGGTTCGCGATCATCCAGCGCACTCCCAGATGCCGCGCCAGCGGCCGCATCACCTGCTCCAACCCCTGGCTCACCAGCACCACATCTGCGCCCGTAGCCTGCAACGCCTTCAAGTGCCGCACGCCTTCTTCTTTTAGTAGCGGCTTCAGCTTGTATTCGAATTCCTCTTCGCCTAGCAGGTCGAGCCGGTCGCGCGTAATCCCGCGCAGCACGGCGTGCACGATCCGAGTCGCCGCGATCCGGTTCGCCGCATACAAAAATGGACGAAGGAGAGCCATCAGCAGCACCAGGCTGCGACGTGCCGCCCGCGCGATATACGTTTGGCTGTTCCAGGTAAAAAAAGCAATCGGACGAACCGTGGTCAGCTCGAGCAGGCTTCCCTCCACCCGCCAGTAAACGGGCGACGAAGGCCGCGAACGAAAAGGCGGCGAGGCGGCGGCGTCATGCGAAGTCCGCACCGATCCTCCATCGAGACTGTTCACAGGTTCCACGAATCAATTCCCGCCGCGCCAGCTTTGTCATCCTAGTACGATTTGTCATCCTGACTTAAGAATTGTCATCCTGAGCGAAGCGAAGGAGCAGCTGTTCGCCGCAACCAGCAGGTCCTTCGCTTCGCTCAGGATGACAAATCATAATTAGGATGACAGATCACATACCGTGCCGTTGGCGCACCGCCGGCCCGGCCTTCACCACAGTGCTCTCAGCAAGCACGGCCGAATTACCTATTTTAACCTCTCCTTAATCAAGGATGAAAACTAACCGCAAGCCCGTCTCCGCGCGGCTTCTCACGCCGCCCGCTCCACCCAGCAGACATCCCAGTACTTCCCGAACTTCCGCCCATTCTCGCCGAACACGCCCACCACCTTGAAGCCAAATCGCCGGTGCAGCGCCTCGCTTGCTGCATTGGGCAGAACATATCCCCCTACAAAACGATGAATGTCCTCGCCCTTCAATATTTCGAACAACTCCGCATACAAGCGGCGCCCCAGGCCCTTCCCCGCCGCCCCCTGCGAGCAATAAATCGTCGTTTCCACGGTCGTCTCATACGCCGCCTTGGGACGGAACCGCGTTGTCCCCGCGTATCCCATCACCCTCCCATTTTTCTCGGCCACGATCTCCTCAGCGACGATCAGCCGATATCGTCCGGTCGCGCCAAACTGCGCGAACCATGCTTCCCGCTGCTCCACCGTGTAAGGCTCGACGTCGAACGTCACCGGGGTGTGAACGACATAGTAGTTGTAGATTTCAGTCAGGCGCGGCAAATCGTCGCGCACTGCCGCCCGGATACGTATCTCCGACATGGTTGCTCTTCCCCCTTCAAACAGTCTGGCTGTAGAGACGCAACTCGCTGCGTCTCAGTCCCCAGCCGCTACCGCACTGCCTGCAGAGCCCACCCACCCACGGCGGCGGCGCCGATCAGCCACGCCGAGTTCACGCGGAAACGCAGCAGCGCGACCGCGCTCACCACAAATATAGCGATCGTCATCCGATCCACGATGGCAGCCTTCCCCAGTTGCCAGGTCACCACCGCCATCAGGGCGAGCGAACCGGCAACCACGCCGTCCAACACGGATGCGATGATCGGTGACCGGCGAATCCGTGGGAGCAGCGGGCCGCTTGCCGCCACTAACAAAAAGCCCGGCACAAAAATACCGGCCGTGGCCACGATCGCGCCCAGCCATCCTCCCATGATGTAGCCAATAAAGGTTGCGGTGGTGAAAACCGGGCCGGGCGTGAACTGCCCAACCGCCACCGCGTCGATCAACTGCTTCTCGGTGAGCCAGTGCAGGCGCTCGACGAACTCCGACTGCAGAAACGCGAGCAGCACATAGCCGCTGCCAAATACCACCGACCCGATCTTCAGAAACGAGAGAAACAGGCGCCACATGCTGAAAGGCAGCGCCGCGGCCGTAGCCGCTGCAACCAAACTCGCTGCGAAGAATTTCGGGAGCGCAGCCACTGAAACAGCCACAGGCCTGCTCTTCATTCTCAGCCACAGTACTGCCACGGAGATCGCTCCGGCAATCAGAAGCACCAGGATCGGGCCGAGTCCGAAAAGATTGAGCGCGACCGCGAGCACCGCAATCGCCGCAAGAAATTTCGTCCGCACTCCGGTCTTCGACAGCTTCCACAGTGCCTGCATCACGATGGCAACTACGACCGGCTTGATCGCATACAGCATGCCCGCCACCTGAGGCAGTGCGCCATAGCGCACGTAGGCCCAGGCAATCAGCGAAACCATGATCGTGGCTGGAAGGATGAAGCAGGAGCCGGCCACGATCAGTCCGCGCCAGCCGCGTTTCAGCTGGCCGATGAAAATCGTCGTCTCCGTGGAACTGGGGCCGGGAATCAAGTTGGCGGCCGCCATCCGGTCGAGAAAGTCGGCCTGCGTAATCCACCGCCGCCGCCGCACGAATTCTTCTTCCATCATCGCCAGATGCGCCGCCGGCCCGCCAAACGCAATCGTGCCCAGCTTCAGAAATGCCAGCGCAATCTCCCCCAGCGAAGCTTCCCGGATTTCCGTGGACTCAGTCATTGCCCATGTGGCGCGGACACTCCTGTCCGCGAACTCTCAGCCGAAGCAGAACATTCGAGGGTATCGCAAATTTGAAGGTGTTGACGGAGCGTAAATGTCCCGCACGGTCACGTTGATTATGACTTCTTCCGGTAGAGACGCGGCTTGCCGCGTCTAAGACGGGGCCCGCCTCGATTCAGCCGGTTCGCGGCGACCTTCACTTCACGCAAAACGCAACGATAGTCCGGCCACGCGGACCGCGCGTCTTCTCCAGTTTCGCAAGCAGCTTCGCTTCCAGGCCGTCGGGGTCGCTAGTCGATTCAAAGACCATCTCGCAGGCGGCAATCTGCTCGTCCGTCGCGCCGCGAAAACACAATTCGCAGACTCCGAGGCCGCCTTGCGATCGAACTTCCGATCGCACCGGCGGACCAAACGTGCGGCACGTCATCGGACGAGCATCGTAAAGATCGCACAATCCCGTCTCCGGATCGAGCACTGGACATGGCTCATCGTTGCCAAACTCCACGAAGCGCCTTTCCACCTCCGAGCCTTCGTCAAACACCGCCGCATCGAGCACGCCCGTTCCAGCGTCACCGGGAAACTCCGCTGACAGCCGTTCGACCGACTCCCGAGCCCGCTCGCGAATCCGCCGCGCCCGCTGCCGGTCTGTCTTTTCGAGGCGTGCCAACCCCTGCTGCAACCGGACCGCGTCCAATTGGTTGATCGCAAACACTCCCACGCAGCATTGCGTGCACCCTGGACGGCACGCCAGCCACTCGCCGCTCCGCCGCGCGACATCGGCCAAAGCTGCATCCACAATCTGGATCAGCGCACCATCCCCAGCCGGCAATCGCCGCAAAGCCATCCCGGAAGCATACCGCACGTCGCCCACACCTCCGGAGGATCACAGCCAAAACAAAAGGCCGCTCGTTTCGAGCGGCCTTAATATTTCTTTAGCTAAGTGCTAAAAGCTAATGGCCAAGAGCTGCCTCTAGTCTCCCGCCACCGGCTCGCCAACTTCTTCCGTCTCTCTCTGTTTCCGGGCGCCGTTCCCATTAGCCGGAGCCATCGCCGCTGTGATCGCGTCCAGCGGAATGAATCCACCTTCATTCGACGTGGCCGGCTTCTCTTTCAGCACGACTTCCCGGTAGAGCTGCGCCATGCGCGCGTCGTAGGCCGCATCGTTCTTGACCCGGTTGCTCTCCGCCTTCTTGTCGCGGGCCCGCGCCTTTTCCTCGCGCGCGGTCTTGGCAATCCCCAGCTTATCGAGATCGTGCTGCACTTCGTTGGTCACGATTTCGTCGCGCAGGTAGAGGGCGTGCGTTTCGTCTTGCATCTTGACTTTCTTCCCGCCCGCGAAGATCTCGTGACGTCCATGCTCTTCGTACCACTTGGTCAGCGTGGAAGTCATGTGCATCTTCTCGATGATGTTGCGCCAGCCCACACCCGTGTTGTAGGCGCAGAAGCTGATCTCGCCTTCCTGCGTCGCGTAAGGAATGATGCACTGCTCGGTGCGCCGGAAGTCGTAGTTAAACAGATCCTGGAACCACATCCCGGCGATAAACAGGAAGTTCCACCGGTCCTGCCGACGCTTCATCACGTCGTCAATCGTCCGGTCCGGACCGACCTTGCCGTAGTTCTTTCCCGTAGCGTTAAAGTTCTTGTCGAACTTCTTGAGCAGATCCATCATCTTGAAATGCGTAGGCGATTGGAACGGATCGTAATTCTTCATCAGGCACAGCGCCATGCCAAACGCCGTCCAGAATTTCGAACGAGCCGCATCGTTCACCTTGGCAATATCCTTGGCTAGCTGATCGCCCTTGAGAAAGGCCGTCACCGGCACCGCTTCCTTGGTTTCCTTATCAATCATCACCGCCATTCCGGTACCGCAATTCGGATGGCATCCGCACGACAGCTGGCCCCAGTCGTTGTTCGCGTCCTGGGAGTGAAGCACGTCGGCCCAGTCGGAGAACGTGCTCATAAAGCTGATGGGGAACCAATCGCGGGCCGGAACGCCCATGCCGGTCTGGTTCTTGACGTCGTGCGCCAGGTGGGCCAGCGTGTAGCGCTGCGCCTGCCGCCGTTCGTCGGTGATGGCCTCGTCGCGTCCGGTGAAGCTCACTGGCTGGAAGCTGAGGAAACCGATCTTCTTCGGATTGTCGAGCGCGAACTGGATGATGCGTCCTACCTGCTCATTGTTAATGCCGTTGATGATGGTGATCACCGGCACGATTTCGCACCCGGCCTTATGCAGGTTGTCGATGGCCTTCAGTTTCACGTCGAACAGGTTGCCGACGGCACGGTGGCTGTTGGCCGCGTTGCCGATTCCGTCAAACTGCAAATAGGCATACCGCATGCCGGCTTCGACCGCCTGCTGGCAGAATTCAAAACTCTTGGCAAATTCAATTCCGTTGGTCGCCGCCTGCACGCTGTTGTATCCAACCTTGCGGGCGTAGCGAACCGCGTCCAGGAAGTACGGCGAAAGCGTAGGCTCGCCGCCCGAGAACTGCACCGACATCTGCCGCTTCGGCTTCACCGTGATCGCGTTGTCGAGCACCGTCTTAATTTCTTCCCAGGTCAGTTCGTGGACGAACCCAACCTGATTCGCGTCCATGAAGCAGGGGTCGCACATCATGTTGCAGCGGTTGGTGAGGTCAACGGTCAGCACCGCGCCGCGTCCGTATTTCACCGTCGAAGATCCGTGATGGTGCAGATGCTCGTCCTTGTGGGCGCGAATATCGCGGCCGGGGAAAACTTCTTCGAGGTGCTGGGAAAATTCTGTGTCAATCGACATCAGGTCTTCAAAGTGCCCGTGCTTGGGGCAGTCCTTCACCATCCAGATCTTGCCGTCGCGCTCAACAATCTGGGCCTTGATCTCGCCCACTTTTTCGTTCATCAGCACGTCGACCGGCAGGTGGCCGTCGAGAATCTGCTGCCGTATTTCCGGCACGCACCGCGGACAAAGCGAATCGGTCGAGCGCGGCCAGCCCAGCGGCGGCTTCGACTTTTCCCACGACTTGAGCAGGGGCTTGTCGGACCACTTCGGAATCGGCGCGTCATTCGGGGCAATGCGGTTCAGTCGTTGAAACACTGCCCATGCGCCCGTGGCGGCAACCGTCACGGCCTTCTCAACGTATTTGATCGGCTTGTGCATTCTGCTCTCGCTTTCCTAAACTCGGGAGTTAGAAGTGTCCCCGCGGCCCCGCCTACGGAAGCCTGCGTAAACAAGACTTATCCACGGGAAACTACCTGCAAACCTGAAAGCTTCGATTCGTGGATTGGGTCACCCTGATCCTATGGAATCCGCACTCATTACGCATCAAGAAGGCAATGAAGGGGAGAAAAACGGGGTTAAGCGGCGAAATAGAGGATTTTATGGGGTAAGTTATTGAAAAGGCAGGGGGCAAAGGGCGGTAGCTGGAGGGGAAACTTCGCCCTAATCCGGGACCGTGTGCTCTCGCAGCAGGGAGCGCCGAGGACTGCTGTGAGAATCGTGACAGTCCACACATCCCACTTTTGCGGTCGGCTTGTGCCGCCGCAATTGCGCGGATTTCTCGTGGCAACCGAAACAGATCTTTTCCTTCGGCGCTGCCAGATTCAGTATCGTCATGTCGCCTTCAGTCTGCGCCAGGTGGCAGACGGTGCACGGAATCTCCATGGCAGCATGCACGGACTTGCCCTTGGTCTTATTGACGTGACACGAGGAACAGTCGGCATCCTTCGGCACGACGCCGGGGTGCTCGATAGGATGTTCGACGACCGATGCCGACATTGCCGCCGCCAGAAGCAGCAGGGCAACGATCGGTGCACGGAGTGCGAACTTCACGCGCCTGAGTATGCAGGCGACACCGAGCCGGTGCAATAATGCCTTTGCGTTAAGGCGGACCCATGCTGGTGTGGTGACTGGGCTCCGCCCCGAACCCCGGGAGGCCCACGCCAATAACGGGTACTACGCCCCGTGACAATAGAAACCACAAGCCACGGGTGGCTTTGCGCACATCACTTGCCGGTGGGCATCTGGGGGACCTGCTCCCCGGCCTTCGCTGAGTACAGAATGAATTTGAACGGGTCTGTGTTTTGGTTCTTCTCCATCAGCTTGAGGTAGATGAGCCGTTTGGCTCTCGCCACCGAGTCGCTATGCTCGAACCTGGCTTCGGATGATTCCAGCAGCGAGGCCGCGAGTTCGTATTTGCCGTCAGCAGCCATTCGTCCCAGCGCATTGGTAAGCTGCCTTTCCGACAAGCCTAGATAATCAACCAGGAGTTCTGCGCGGTCCGCGCCGCTAAGGTGTTCGAGGCCTTGAAGGTCGGCTTGCCAATACCCGACGCTCTGGTCGTAAAGCCGATCAACGACGTGTTCGCGCATAAGGAAATATGGCAGATACACATCCGGATTGCCGCTGGGCAGATCCGGGGGAATCAAATTTGCTTGCTGAATCATGGCCAGTTCATCCCCGCGGCGGATTGCGTTCAATACCTGCTCGCGCAGCCAGCTTAGGTCGAGCTTGAGATGCGCCAACATGGCGGTTGACGCGAAATTCCGCGTGAGCGGCTCGTGGCCGTGCAACAAATGTTTCGGATTCTTCTCTACCACGATGTCGATTGCGTCCAGGAGCCCTTGCAGATCGCCTTCTTCGACAAACGGCGCCCCGAGATAGGGCATGATGAAATCTCCCACGAACATCACACTGAGATCAGGCAAATAGATGAACATCCCGTCATGCGTTTCTCCACCTTGCACAGGGATCAACTCGACCCGCGTTCTTCCGATCTTCAGTTCGGTTCGGCGGTCGATGGCGACATCGGGCTTGAAGCTGCGCACGTCGTCAACGCGGAAGCGCTCGCCAAAAAAGGATTTGCCGAGAGTCCCGGGCGCGTCGAGCTCGCGGCCAACCTCTTGCTCATAGTTGCTCCGTGCATAGAAACGTAAATTCTCATTGAGGGAGCGAAAGTAAGCGTGGCCGCCAATGTGATCCCAGTGGGAGTGCGTGATGAAGACGGTCGTCAGCGCCGGCAAATTCGGCGCATAGGCGCGCAGGGCCTCGTACGCAGCCTTGGCAGAGTCCGGCCGCGTTCCCGCGTCGATCCCTATCAGTTGCCGCCTGTCGTCGGAGACAACGAAATAGTATTCCGTGAACTCGAATCCCGAGAGCGCGTACACGCGCCCGGGCACGATCTCCGCGATGCGCCGTGGGGCGAAAGTGTGCCCCGACACGAGATCCTCGGAAAACGGGGTGGTCAGCGTAATCGGGCTGCTAAAGTCCTTGTAGCCGCTTCGCCGCAAATAGTCTTGCGCCTTGGCCTGTTCTCCGCGGGAGAGCGCGAGTTTTCCCAGGTGGTAGTAAGCTTCCCGCAACCAACTCGCCTGCGGCGCCTTGTCTGCGTTTTCCACACACCAGGCGAGCTCGGCTTGCGCTTCCTTCTGCTGATGGAAAAAGCCGGGAAGGTCCGCCAGGACGACGCCCGCAATCCAATTCACAACGAAGACGTGCCCACCGGAAAGCTGCTTGGCTTGTTCCAGTGTCGCGATCGTCTCTTTCACGTAACCCACTCGATGCAGCAGCGAAACTGAACTTGCGTGTTGAGCTCGCAACAAACCGATTGCGCTCAGATACACGGCTTTTTGCGTGTCGGTAAGACGCGGCCCGAATTGCTTCAGCCGCTCGGAAAAAAACTCCACGCCGTCACTCTGCAGGTTGGCATTCGAATACTGCGCCATCAGGAGAAACAGTATTTGTGGATCTTGAGGCGGTCCCACGCTGTTGATCGCCTTGAAATACTCGAGGTCCGGACGATGGGAGCCGGACTCTGTGGTATTCGCGGCGACCGAACCGGAGGACGCTTCCCGCAAGCCCACCAGCAAGATTCCAAACAGTAGCAGCGCAGCCGATACATAGATGAAGCTTTTCATAAGCTGTCCTTTCAAACAGTGACCTCACGCCGTCTCTCGGACTTTCGCCCTGAACTGCTCCAGCCGCGGCCGAAGCGCCAATCCGCGACCCTCAAAACTGGTGAGTGGAGTCACGTCGGTTTCCATTCGCGGCCAGACCGGCAGGCTTGTAATGAGATCGTCCAGGTCCCGCGCGGACTCGGCTGTAACGATCAATGCAAGCGCGACAGCACCGCTCACGGGCCCGCCTGCCACGATCTTTTTCTCATCCTGCAGCTTCGTGCATAACTCAAGCTGGGGAGGATGACCTGCTCGATGAAGACGGCCCCTTCCGCCGGAGTCGCTGGGCGACCCGAAGCCGCGAGCCTCATTTGGACCAGATATTGCATTTTGAGTTCCTCCCTTTCAGATAACAGATGTATATACATGTTTCTGGATTCAAAAAACTTCAATTAGCGAAATTTACCCATCCATCGCTGCTCGGGTGACCTCCGCCAGCACGCCGTTCAATTGGCCCGCTGTTTTTTCGCCTAGAGCCGTTCGCACACGGTCCTGTGCCCGCTTCCAGTACCGCAGCGATTGCTGGAACTTCTCCCGCCCAGCCGTTGTCAGACGGAAAATTCGCACCCGCCGGTCATCGCCCTCTTTCGCCTGTACCCAGCCATGTTTCTTCAGGAGTTCCAGCATCCGCGTCAGCGTCGTCGAGTCCAATGCTAACAACTTGCCCAGCTTCCCTTGAGCGATTTCGCCCGTACGGTCCAGCGCCATCAACAGAGTGAATTGGGTGATCTCGATGCCTTCGCGCTGCAGTTCCTGGTTATAGATTCGCGTAACGGCTCGCGCCGCTCGGCGCAGGTTGGCGCAGGTGCACGGCAGGAGCGCCAATGATCCTCTGCCTTCCATATTTGTCCTGTTGCTCACGATAGATGTATACACATATTACCAATCGTTGGTCAAGCGCGAAAGAGCTTCCAGGACTTCGGAAAACCCGTGACCCGGCTTGGTGCCCCAGGTCTCGCGCGTTTACAATCAAAGATTCTCTCTCGATTGGAACCCATAATCATGCACCGCTGGTCGCAACTCTTTATTCCTACTCTTCGCGAGGCTCCGGCCGATGCCGAAGTCGCTAGCCACAAACTGCTGGTCCGCGCCGGATACATCCGTCAACTGGGCGCTGGAATCTATTCGTTTCTATTCCTCGGCAATCGCACTACCCAGAAAATCATGGGCATCGTCCGCCAGGAAATGGACAAGATCGGGCAGGAGTTCTACCTGCCCACACTGCATCCCCGCGATCTGTGGGAGGAGAGCGGACGCTGGACCGTGATGGGCGACAACATGTTTCGCCTCAAGGATCGCAAGGGTGCCGACCTTTGTCTCGGCATGACTCATGAAGAAGTCATGACCGACATTGCCCGCAAGGAACTGCGCAGCTACAAGCAGCTGCCGCAGATCTGGTATCAGATTCAGACCAAGTTTCGCGATGAACCTCGGCCCAAGTCAGGCCTGCTGCGCGTGCGTCAGTTCATCATGAAAGACGCTTACTCGTTCGACATGGATGCAGCGGGACTCGACGTCTCCTACCAGAAGAATCACGATGCCTACTGCCGCATCTTCGACCGCTGCGGCCTGAAGTACATGGTGATCGACGCCCATTCGGGCGCCATGGGAGGATCGCAGTCCCAGGAATTCATGGTACGCACTCCCGCGGGCGAGGACCAGGTCGTAAGCTGCGAGAAGTGCAGCTACGCGGCGAACATGGAGAAGGCGACCTCGAAGCTCGCTCCCATCGAAGACCTCAAGCCCGAGGGCGACGGTAAGCCGCTGCTCATCCACACGCCGGGCAAGGGAGGCATCGCCGATGTGGCGGAGTTTCTGAACATCTCCGCCAAACACGACATCAAGGCCGTCGCCTACATGGCGCAGAATCCTGGCAAAGACAAAGACGGAGACATGACGCTGGAGCGGCCAGTAGTGGTCCTCCTGCGCGGCGATCACATGGTGAACGAGACCAAGCTGCTCACGCTGGTGAAGGCGAGCCAGCTTCGTCCCATGCAAACCGACGAACTGGAGAAATACTTCCAGGGTCCCGCTGGTTACATCGGACCAATTGGCTTGGTGTTGAAACCCAGGGAAGAGCTCGGCGTGTGGGATCGGAAGGAACACGCGGGCGATCCAAAGTACGATGCGCGCGCCGTCCATGTCCTACTCGATGAAGCGCTCGTCGGCCGTACTAACATGATCTGCGGCGCGAACCAACTCGACTACCATTTCAAGAACGTAACTCCCGGCAAGGACTTCCAGTACACCCTCGCCGCCGACCTGCGCAGTGTCACCGCCGGCGAAGCCTGCCCCAACTGCGGCGCTCCCTTGCACATCGATACCGCCGTCGAGGTCGGACACATCTTCAAGCTGGGATACAAGTATTCCGAATCGATGGGCGCCCGTGTTCTCGACCGCAATGGCAAGGAGGTCGCCCCCATCATGGGCAGCTACGGGATTGGTATCGAGCGCATCCTGACCGCGGCCGTCGAGCAGAATAACGACGAGAACGGTTTCTGGCTGCCGCCTTCCATCGCGCCCTTTGAAGTAGTCGTAGTCGCCACCAACACCAAAGAGGAATCGATCCGTACGACCGCCGAGCAGGTTGCCCGGCAACTCGAGGCCTCCGGGTTCGACGTTTTGCTGGATGATCGGGACGAACGCCCGGGGGTAAAGTTCAAGGACGCCGATTTGGTCGGTATCCCCTTTCGTATCAACGCGGGAAAGAAGGTTACCGAAGGTATGTTGGAAGTCGTTCCGCGCTCGACTCGCCAATCGGTCGACGTTAGAATTTCTGCCATAACGGAGTATTTCCAGAAACTGCGTCCGGCCGCTCGCTAACCCGCGAATTGGGCCGGCGCAGGATGGAAACGGCTCGCGACAACTCGCGGCATTAAGACTCGCAACCGGCGATTTGGCGAATGTTTCTTATGGCAACTCTGAAATTAGTCTTCGCTTTGGCCGTCTTTGGGCTGGTGATCCTGGTGGGCATTAAAGTCGTCCCGCCGTATTTCTCGAACTACGAGTTCCAGGATGCGGTCAAGACCGAAGCCCTGCAGTCCACCTACACCGCGCGCTCGGAAGAGGACATTCGCACGGCCATTATCAAGCAAGCCCACAGTTACGATATCGAGTTGACGGACAAGCAGGTCCATGTCACGCGATCGGGCAGCGGGATTGGCAACGGCGCGATCGCTATTGAATGCGATTACAGCGTTCCGCTTGAATTGCCCGGTTACTCGACCTCCGTCGACTTCCATGTATCCTCCAAGAACAGAGGCATTTACTAGAACTCGCCCCTAAATGGTTCTGGATAAGGAACGGCTTTCAGAGCCTGCTGAAAAACCCGTGTAGGGACGGGGCTTGCCCCGTCTCAGACTGCTGAACAACCCTGGGTTTGGGGGGTCACGGCAGCCGTGGAGCTCAGGGCCACAAGGAATGCGGGCTTTCAGCCGCTGAGGGCACGGCTCTCGCTCACGGACGACTTTTTCCGCAAGCGGTTCAGCGCGGCTTGGCCTGCGGCGGGATTGATTCGCTTCCCTTTCGAGCAGCGCTTTCCAGAGTCGACGCGCCGACCGCCAGGTCGGCGGACCAGCAATCGGCAAGAATCTTCCAGGTGCCAACGGGCTGCCGCACCAGGACGACCAGATATTTTCCCCGCTCTTCGCGGCGCTTGCCCATGGCGACGGGCACCAGCATTTTGCAGCGGCCGAGATCCAGAGCAATATCCCCCATCACGTCGACGCGCAGCGAGTCCATCTCGACGTCACCCAATCCGGCTTCGAGCAGCGCGACCAGAAACTCCCGGATGGCAGGCAGGCTGCGAACCGGCGGAACGCTCGAGCGGATGAGCGTCGCGTCGGCGGTGTAGAGCTCGATCAGGTCGTCAATATGTTTTGTATTGCAAGCCTGCGCCCAGTCCTGCACAACCTGGCGGGCGCCCGCTTCGGCGCGGCCGCCGGTCGAATTGCCCGCAGAACCGCTCGCGGAACCGGGAGCACGGCCGCGAGGAGCAGACGACTGCGGCTCGGCAGCGGGCGCGCCCGATGCCGTCCCGTGACTGGGGACAAGATGGTGATAGTGGTGGTGAACGTGATGTTGCGCGCCGCCGGGAGAGTGCTGCGGAGCCGCAGTGCCCTCCTTCGGGGTCCCGCACCAGACACAAAAGCGAGCGCCCGCCGGCAGTGAACCTCCGCATTCGGAGCACGCGTCGCTCGCTTGGTCGGCGGCGCCGGCTGTCGCCAGGTCCTGCGCCGCCGCCGCGCTTCCCGACATGCGCTGGATCGCTTCCACCGCCGCCGCCACCGCTTCGGCATTCGGTTTTGGCCAACGAAAATTGCCGGGAAGCCGCTGAAAAAACTCGTCAACTTCTTTGCCTTCGACGCCGCCTTCGACAAGCGGATCGTGCCGTTCGTCCGGCTCCGGATCGGGAGGATTTGGAGGGTGTGCGGTCACGGCAACCTCATCGCTGACATTGTAGGAGAATTCGCGCCTTGGCGGATGCTGAATCTTACCCGCGTTTCGGAATCGGTGGAATACCGCTGCCGAGCGCGGGACGGGCCAGAGCCTGCCCTGACCTTGCCAAAGGATCGCCCGTCACCAACCGAACATACTATCGATTCCACTACTGCAAGCCGTTCTGGGTGAATTTGTACCCGGTGCCTCCAGTCTCGGTGGTCAGATAAATGCTCGCAGCCTCGGCCGCGTTGCTGTAGTTGTCAACGACAATCCCACTGGGCCCGCCGTTCACTGTCGCCGTGGTCATTGGAGTATCCCCAGTGGTCTCCGCCACACAACCGCCGGATCCTCCCTTTGCGGTACAGTCCTGGGTCAGCCCGAAGAAAAAGAAATCGATACCGAGAGTGGCGTTAAAGAACTCCGTCCATCCCGTGCAGCGCGCGGTAGTGGAACTGAGAAGTTGCTGTGAGAACGAAGCCGTCGTGTTCATCGTGGTCCCGCTGAACCCAAAGGAATACTGCCACGGGTTGGTGTCGGCAGGGTTAGTTCCGCAAAGCCGAATCACTCCCGTCGAGGGATCGGTGAAGTAATCGTTGCTCAGAGCGGGCTCGTAGAGGTTGAGCTTGGTTCCGCCGGCGGAGCCCAGTCCGATGCGGGCTTTCGACTTCTGCGTCATGGCAGAGGTATCGGCTTCCACAAGAACGGCGGAAGTGCCGTCATTGGCGCTGACGACGAAGGTTGTGCCGTTGGCGACGTCGACAATCGGCGCACCCACGATACCGGGGGTAGGGCCGCCCCGTAATCCAACCACGAGCGCTGTGAGCCCGCCCGTCGTGGTGTCGATCCGATAGAGACTGCCGTCGCTGCTCCCCACCATCAGCGCGCTCCGGCCCGCGTCGAGAACCGGAGGACTTAGGTTGTAGTTGGCATGAACGGTTACGGGCCAGATATTATCGGTGACAAGCGTAGGCGTCCCCTTGAACACTCCTTTAATTTTGTAAAGGGTGCCCTTGTCCGAGCCGACATACGCAATGTCCGCGCCGTAATCCACCCACGGCGATGAGGCCGAGCAGCTGGCAGGCGCGAAGGTCAGGGACGTCATGGACGCCCCCGGCGCAACGGCGTTTTTGATCGCGCCCTGGCCTTTGGTCCAAGTCAATACATGGAAAATGGCCTGCGGAGAGGTCCCGGCGACACTTTCCACGAAGGCGATCTTCGTCCCATCCATAGAAAGGACCGGCGAAGTCAGGATTTTGCCCCCGGTAACCGTGGTGGCGTTATAGGCAAAGAATACCGTCGGAGCCTTGATGCCACTACAAAACCCGGTGCCGCTGCTGTTGACATAGAGATTGTTGAGGGCCACCAGATTGGCCTGGCCACCGTTGGCCCCCGGAATACCGGGCACTAGCATCCCGAACACCACGTAGTCGTTGCTGCAATCCGGCGCTGCCGCGGGATCAAAGGAGAACTTGGCCGGATACATATGTGCAATGACGTGCGACCCCAAAGCCAGGTTCCAGTCACGTTGGCTGAAGGTGCCCGCGAAAGCGGAAAGGCCGTCCGCGCCGGAAAAGACATTTGAATTCGGAGCCTGCCAGCGCTGCATCGCCTGATGCAGAATGCGCGGTTCCCGGTAAATCAGCTCCGGGTGCTGGGCAAGCGCATCGCGGCTGAACACGATATGCCGCTCGGACCAGTCGTGCGGAACTCCGGTGTGTCTGGGAGTTGCGCCTTCCTGAGCCCACACACCCGCCGCCATACTCGAGACAACCGCGACGCACACCGCCGCACGCACTGCCATTGCACCATAAGGACGCATCGGGTTCATCTCGCCACCTCCGGCTGCGATTGGATTGCCGCCATTGTAGCCGCTTTTCAGCCCCCCGGCGATACCCGACTTGATATGCCTTGCCCGCTCCCGGAAGCGTCCGGCCCGGCGTTTTATCCGGTAACTTTCCTCGACGCAGCAAGGTGAATTACGACCCAACCGGCTCCGAGGGTTTCCGGTTGCCGGGCGGATTTCCGATTCTGCACCTCATCTGCAACAATAGAAGACGTTACCCTGGGCCCCATCTTCATCCATCATCCATGACCGCGACGCCGAACAGTCTCCAACTTGCGCTCCTCTCGGCGGCCATCCTCGGGTTCCGTCACGGATTCGACTACGACCACATTGCCGCCATCACCGACATCACCAGCGTGCAGACCAATCGCGGCCGCGCCATGCGGCTTGGTTTGCTCTACGCCTTGGGACACGGGGTCATGGTTGCCCTACTGGGCAGCGCCGTCATCGTGTTTCAGCTCTCGCTGCCCCACGGTATGGATCGGATCGCCGAGCGGTTAGTCGGACTAACCTTGCTGGTCCTGGGCGTGTATGTTCTGGGATCGCTTTTCAACGGGAACTCCGCGCCGCGCAGCCGCTTTCACCTTATGGCCGGAGCATTGCGCTGGCTCCATGGGAAAGTGAAAGGCTACGGTCACGATCACGAGGTCCCGCCTCCCACCGGTAAGGTCTGGAATTACAGTTCGAAATCCGTGTTGATGATCGGCGTCGTGCATGGACTCGGGGCGGAAACGCCCAGCCAATTGATGATCTTCCTGCTGGCGGCCAATCTTGGAGGAATCGGCAAGGGCTTTGTCGGCCTCGCAATGTTTATCGCGGGATTACTGGCCATGAATACGGTGATGACCGCGTCGGCAGTAGGACTTTTCGGATTCAGTTCGCGCCTGCCGCGCTTTCAGTTTGTAGTGACCGCCCTTACCGCGATTTATAGCCTGGCGGTGGGCGCGCTTTTCCTCTTCGGGTCGTCGGGATTTCTGCCCGCGCTGGGATAAGGCTGTGGGCGGGCCTTCTGCACGCCAGACCAGTTATCCCGGGGTCATCATCGCCTCCTGCCGGGGTCATGGCGTCCCAGTTCCATGTAATCCTCATTCCGCCATAATTAGTTCTGACAGAATCGATGACTTAGTAATACAATGGCCGACGTAAGTTACCCGAGGGGGGATTTAATGACAAACATTGTTAAGGCACTGGTCCGGCTCCGCGAGGAACGCCGGGATGCGCAGAACCAAGTCCAAAAGCTTGGGGAAGCTATTTCGGTTCTTGAGAAGCTGACCCGAGGCGCGGGCTCAACCGCACATGCAGGGACACCGCATCGCGCCAAGCGTGTTCTTTCCGCAGCAGGGCGCCGGAGAATTTCTCTGGCCCAGAAAGCACGTTGGGCGAAGATCAGACAGGGCAAGAAAGCTGCTTAAGAGCCGGGCGGGCCGCAGGCTGCGCGACGCTCTCGCGCCAGACTGAAGCCCGCCGAATTTTTGCCCGGCAATGTGGTCTTACCCTGCTCGTGATTCCTGCCCGGCCAAATCGCTAGGGCAACGGCTTTGCCGGCGTCCCGGGTTTTACCCCAGAGTGCTTTTTCGCCTGTGCCATCAGTGCCAGAACCTTGTCCTTGGCTTCATAGTTCGGATTCGTGTCCAGTAACTTCTGCCACGTGGCAACCGCTTTGTCGATATCCATCTTGCCCTGCCACTCGACGATGCCTAGATTGAACAACGTGTTGGCCTTGTTCGGTTCGTAGGAAAGCGATTTCTGGAATTCCGCGATGGCGGTATCGGCGTTCCCCGTATACCAATAGGCGGTCGCCATGTCGGTACGAACCGACGCGTTGGCGGGCTCCAGCTTCAGCGCACGCTGGTAGTAATCAATCGCCGTCGGGTACTGCTGCGCGTCGTAATAGACGTTCCCGATGTTTTCCAGAAGTCCGGTATTGGCCGGATCGGCCTTGAGCTTCTCGATCAGCGGTCCAGCTTGCGTCTCCGCCATTTTTTGCATCTCGGCCGGGGTTGGGGCTTGCGCTCCGGCGTTGGCATTCCCGGCCGCTGCCGCGGACGCGCTCGCCGTCTCCGCCGTGGCCGCCGCTGGACTCTGCGATCCGCGGATGAACCAGCCGCCCGCGATTCCCACCAACAGGCAGATAACCGCCAACACATAAGCCTGCACGCTTGTCCACTGCTCCGTCGAAGTAGAAGTTGCTCGATTTGTATCCGTCATTACCTAATGCTCCTTATAACCGCCTACCCGTTGAATCATTGAATTGAGTCATTGAGGGATTGAGCCATTGAATCGTGGGGGCAATGACTCGATGATTCAATGACTCAATCCCTCAATGACCAAATCACTCCGTCTGGCTCTTGCCTTTCGTCTGCACCTCGGCCATCAGTTTCTGCACCGTGGCTTTGCGCTCCGCGCTCAACTCCGGGTTCGTTTTCAGCAACTCCCGCCAGGCTGCCAGCGCTCCCTGGCTGTCCTGTTTTCCCTGCCACTTGATCAGGCCGAGATTGAACAGCGAGTTGGCATCCTTGGGGTCGTAGTGCAGCGCCTGCTGCAATTGGCGAATCGCCCCGTCCACATCGTTGCTGTAGTACAGGCACGAAGCCATCGCGGTGCGAATGGCAACATTCTTGGGATCAGTCTGCAACGCCCTGTCGTAGTAGCCGGCCGCTTCCTTGAACTGATGGGTTGCCTCGTAGATATGTCCGACCTGCATGAGCAGATCTTTGTTGTTGGGATCGCCCTTCAGCTTTTCGACGAGCGGCGCCGCCTTCTTGTCGGCCATCCGCTTCATGTCTTCCAGACTGGGCATGTGTCCGCCCATCGCTCCTGCCGCAGCGGACGGCTGGGCGCTGCCCCGGGCATTGGCCTGAGCATCGGCCGCCGACTGTCCCGGCGCCCCTGCCGACTGCGATCCGCGGAACAGGTATCCGATCGCCAGCCCCACCATCAGGCAGATTACCGCCATCGTGTAAACGTGCTTCGCCTCCCAAGCCGGTCCCGCAGCCGGTGGCGTGGTGACTTCATTGGACATGCCCTGCTCTCCCCTTATCGATGGTGCAATTGTAGTTCGGCGTGCGCTGGACTTTTTCGCTGGACATCAAGTCTCGGACCAGCGTGCAGCACGAGCGGACTTCACCGGCCCCCGACATTGAAATCCACCTTAACGGCGGAGAAAGGGACGGGCAACATTCCGCGTCACTGCGAGACGTGATAGCCGTCACACACCCGAGTTCGCGCGCGATCAGGATCCAGGTCACGGCCGCATCCCGACTGCACCTGGATTTCGTGGCTATTTCACCTTGGTGATTTCAATCACGTCATAATGTGATTACCATCACGTTTGTCCGGAAGCGATCCTGCATCTCATTTGTATTCAATAGCTTGCTCCCATCGCCTTTACACGAATGCAGGTTATGACATAAATTGGGGGTCCGCCAGTTGGAACCAAGGGAGTTGCAATGTCACGACGACCCTCCGCGGATCTCAAGCAGCGTGCAACCTCATATGCAGACAAGACTATGACTGCCGTCCTCCTTTCCGCTGATCTTCTGGAAGCCCTTCCCGATGCCATCGTCGCCGTTGATCGCGCCGGAACCATCGTGCAAGTCAATTCCCAAACCCAGGAACTCTTCGGCTATGAGCGCGACGAACTGATCGGCCAGAAAGTCGAAGTGCTCGTCCCCGAGAACTATCGCCGCGAGCACCACCATCATCGCGAGAACTTTGCGGAAACCCCGAAGACGCGCCGCATGGGAGCGAACATCGATCTCTACGGAAGACGACGCGATGGCTCGGAGTTTCCGGTGGAGATCAGTCTCAGTCCTGTCTCCACGGAAAAAGGGATGTTCGTGCTCAGTGCGATCCGCGACATCGGCGCGCGCAAGCGCATGGAAGAAGAACTGCGCCGGGCGAATGAAGAACTGTATCAGAGAACGGTGGAGCAACTGGGCGAATACCGGTCCCGGCTGGCCTTGATTATCGATTCCTCCGAGGACGCCATCATCGGCCAGGATCTGGACGGCGCCATTACCAGTTGGAACAAGGGAGCAGAGCGCATCTACGGTTACGCGCCGGATGAAGTCATCGGAAAACACATGTCCCTTCTCGCTCCCCCGGATGACACTGGCAACGGACTTCCCGACGAAAGTTCCGAGATTTTAGAGAAGATCGCGCGCGGGGAAGGCATCGAGCATCGTGAATCGATACGGGTAACGAAGGACGGGCGGCGTCTGGATGTCTCCTTTTCCGTGTCTCCCTTGCGCGATGCGAAAGGCGACGTCATCGGAGCCTCGGCGATCGCACGCGACATCACCGACCAGAAACGCACCGAGAACCAACTCCATCAGTCCCAGAAGATGGAAGCGATCGGCCGGCTGGCGGGAGGAGTCGCGCACGACTTCAACAACATCCTGGGGATCATCAATGCCTGCACCGAATTCCTCCGCGACCGCATCGAGTCTGCCACGGAATCGTCGATCGCCGAATCGTCGACCTATGTCGAGAACATCAAGAAGGCCATTGAACGCGGCTCCGCGTTAACGCGGCAACTTCTCGCCTTCAGCCGATCTTCCGCCGTCCAACCCCGCATTCTCGATCTCAACGAGCGGTTAAAGGATGTCAGCAAGTTGCTGCGTCCCCTGATGGGAGACGATGTCGAGATTCTCATTGTGTCCCGATCCCCCTCGGCCGTGGTTGAGGCCGACCCCGGCCAACTCGACCAGATCGTGGTCAACCTCGCGGTGAACGCGCGCGATGCCATGCCTCGCGGCGGCAAGTTTATTCTCGAAACGGGCACCGCGAAATTCGAAGAGGCCTTCGCCGAACAGCGTCAAGCCATGCCGGCGGGAAAATACGTTCTGCTGGCGATCAGCGATACGGGCAACGGCATGGATGCCGCTACCGTGTCGCGCATCTTCGAGCCCTTCTTCACCACCAAAGAGGCGGGCAAAGGAACTGGTTTGGGCCTGGCGACGGTCTATGGCATTGTCAAGCAGAGCGCGGGACACATTCTGGTCTACAGTGAACCGGGACACGGGACGACCTTCAAGATTTATCTCCCAAGTGCGGAGCACAAGATCGGGCTCGGATCCAAGTCGGAAACCGAGAATGTCGGTCCCCAACGCCACGGGACTACCATCCTGCTGGTGGAAGACGACGAAATCATGCGCAGCTTGACCAAGAAAGCGCTCGAGGAACATGGCTATACCGTGGTCGAAGCGAGTGACGGCGAGTCCGCGCTCGAATCGGTACAATCTCATCGCGGTCCGATCGATCTGTTGTTGACCGATGTCGTGATGCGCCGGGTGAGCGGCCCGGAACTGGTTGAGCGTCTGGGCGCCTCTCACCCTACCCTGAAAGTCATCTACATGTCGGGCTACACCGGTGAACTGATCGCTGAACGGGAAGTGTTGAAGCGCGGCGTTACCCTCCTCGAAAAGCCGTTTACCCGAGGCGCCCTGCTCAATACGATCCAATCAGCATTGGCTTGAAACCCGTGGATCCGCACCTCCCGCCGGACCTCCCGCCGCGCCTCCAGCCAGTCGTTCGGGGCTACGCCTTTGGTTACATAACCGCAGTACCGGTGATGGAGATCACACATCGGTGTGTGAAACCACTCACTCCCGGGCTCATATCCGAGGAACAGCGGGTCTGACCCCATTTCACCGTTTCAAAACCAAGCTACTTGTTTTGTTTTAGTTAGATAACTTCCAAGGCAGTCTTCCGCCAGCCTGAAAGGAATGGCCAAGCGCTTGCCATTGTAGCTGGGTGAACGGAGGCAATTATGGCCACCCAAATGGTAGATAACCCTCAGAGACTTGCGCCAGCAGACAAGACCTTTTGCGATCTCTCTCCAGCCGTAGCCGATGCCCTGGAACTTGAAGCACTTACTACGACCTATCCCACGGGAGCGGTTTTGTTTGCCGAAGGCCAAGCCCCCCGAGGCGTGTTCATCGTGCGTCGCGGCCGAGTAAAACTCTCCGTTTGTGGGAGCGACGGCCGGACCCTGATCCTGCGCATCGTTGAAACAGGCGGCGCACTAGGAGTTGCCGCTGTAGTCGGCGGATACAAATATGAAGCCACCGCCGAAACCCAGGAACCCTGCGAAATCAGCTTCTTGCGACAGAGCGATTTGCTGCGCCTCATGCGTCAGCACGGCGAACTGGCTCTGTGGGTAACCCAGCACATCAGTCAGGATTACGCCTCCACCTGCCGCGAAATCCGCGACCTCATCCTTTCCGACTCTGCCAGCGAGAAACTGGCTCGCCTGCTGGTAGGATGGCTGGACCAGAATGCCGAAGCCCGCAACCCCAGCCAAATGAAACTCGCATTGACCCACGAAGAGATCGGCCAGATGATTGGCACCTCGCGCGAAACCGTCAGCCGCCTTTTCGCCGGCTTCAAGAAACAGCATCTCATCCAGCAAACCGGCGCGACTCTCGTCATCCCCAGCCGCATTGCTCTGGAATCCCTGATCACAGCCTAGGAATTCCGCAAGCTAAGCGCCACAAGAATCGGGCCGGTCATCCTCCGCCGGCCCGATCCTTTTTCGAAAACCTGCCGATCGCCAAAGAAGACCCATCCGGATTGCCCCAACCTGGAATGATCGGGCTGAATCACAACAGGTCCTTACTGCCAGGCGCCGAGGAGACGGCGCAACAGCACCAGTTCTCCCACGTGGTAGGCATTGTGATCGGCCGCGACCAGCGCCTCTCTGAGTATGGTCTGACCATCCCCATGTGGGATCTTTGCGAGCAGGTCAGTCGACTCGTCGGATACCAGCTTGCACAGCGCTTCAAGATCCTTGCCAAACGCCTGTACACTCTGATCCCACGCCTTCTCGTTGGCAGGCGTTTGCGTCTGCGGCCAGTACCCGCCCGGAAACTCAGGCGATTTGTGGTCAGGGTTGCGCGAGAATTCCAGGATGTCCCACTGCGCGATGCGCAGGTGTTCGAGCACTTCCCAGAGCGAATGCTCGGCCCCCTTGGGTCGCTGCCCGCGTACCTTAGCCGGGACATTCTTGACGGCCGCGTCAAAGTTCACGTGAGCGTCGCCGCCTTTAAGCATCTTGACCAAATGCTGGCGTAAAGCTTTGTCGTTTGTCATGGTTCTGATTCCGCTCCTTCTTTCTTTATGTTTAAGACTCATCCCTCATCTCGTAACGGGTTTGGGAAGGGCACGGCTTCAGCCGCGCCGCCGCCAGCCACCAAGAACCAGGGTTTTAGCCCCTGAGGCCTCGCCGTTTCCTCTGGAAACCACTTATGGGAGTTCTCGTGCGCATCGCTCGATAGATACGACGAAAGTTACAACTGAAATGCCGCCTCTCATCCCTGCGTTCGTTTCGCCCGGAACTCGCCTTCGAGCTTCCAGGTTTCGCCATCTTGATTAAGAGATTCGCCGATCCAGTGAAAAGAATCGTGTGTAATTTCGGTGAATCGCCAACGGGTCGCGGTGCCGTCCGGACGCGCGCCAACCTGAACGATGTCGTTACCAATTCGGCGCCCGATCTGTTCTTCGCGGTGACCTGTCACCGGATTGATCCACCGTATGAGCCAAGCCTGAATCGCCGGATCCCAGATACGAAGCGTGGTTCCGTACATGTTATTGCTCTTGTCCGTATGATTCGTACGCTCGGAACGTCGTGGCATAATCCACACGTCCTGCACCGCCCGGCCCTCGAGTACCCATCCGAAGTGAACCTCCCCTTGGATGCCGAGAGACGAAACATCAGCCGCTTTGTAGTGCAGAACCTCCAGTTCCCAACTGCCAATGAGCCATCCATAAACATCCGCGGACTCGGGAATTTCCGGGGAACGGCCCGAAGCCTCCAATACGTTTTGAAACTTCTCGCTCGGCGCCGGTGCAATTGTCGCCATCGTTGAACCTCCTCCCATCATCTAAAGGCTTGCTGCATCCTCGAAGAGTTATAGCGAACTGCGGGAGGTGCGTTCTTGGCAAAAATTGCGGTCGCATCGCAGTCGCCTGCCTCAGTCGAACCAGCCGCAGGGGTCGCGGCAGCCAAGGGTTCGGGGCGCCGAATGCTTGCGCGGGGCGAGGGGTGGAGCGTATCCGAGGTCATTTGCGCCTTTGGACCGCGGGACCGTCCTTTCGAAGAACAACATGCGCAGGTCTTGATTGCCGTCGTCCTGGCGGGTTCTTTTCAGTACCGCACACCGGATGGCGGCAGGACAGGCGTATTGATGGCGCCTGGTGTATCCGGGCATTAACCGGCTGGATTACGATTTCCGCGTCCACGGCGGCGTCTTCCCGTCGCACATCGAATCCTGCAATTCGCCCCGCGTCGCGCGGTGGCTGGAAAAGGTGCTCCACCTGATTCCGGTCGAGCCGCGGCCCGAAGGCTACAATCCGCT
>JAIQFO010000030.1 GCA_020073215.1 Terriglobia bacterium
CCGCTGCCGAGCTTCGCTCGGCTGGACAGCCGAGGGCGGCTGTCCCTACGCAACCTTGGACGGGCGGGGCGCCCGTCCCCACACGGGCTAGTTCTTGGCTGTGGCTTTGGGCGGGTCCTTGGGTGCGTCTTTTTGGGGGCCGAAGTTCGCGCTCAGATAATCCAGAAAGGCGGCGCGTTCAGAGTCGGGGATAACAGCGCCCAGGCCTTCCATCTTTTCCAGTTCGCGGGACCATTGCCGGCGGGTGAGGTGCTGCTCGGTAATGCGTCCTGTGTTGTGACACTGGGTACAGGTGGCCTTGATCTTGGCCCGCATGGGTCCGGGCGGAAGCGGCTTGCCGGGGACGCTGGGCGCTTGTGCGCTCGCCAGCACGATGGATGTGAACAGAAAGACGGCCGGGAAAACTCGTTCGAACAAGCAGGATCTCCACACGCGCACGGCTGCTGGAGCCGATTAGAGTCGCACCCCCTCGGGCGCTGAAAACATGGTAGCAGGAGTTGCCGGGCGTGGCGGTCAAGGCAGCCGAGACGCTGCCGAAGGCCGTCAAATCACGGCTTCTCCCCATCTTTCGCGGGTAGGGCCGCTCCCGGCCATCGAGGAGTCACCTGGGGCCGATTACTTTCGACACCTTCCCGCTCATATCTCCTGCCGATAGATTCAAAGAAGAAGGCGATTTCCCCCATGCGTCGAGCCGGCAGTTTAATGATTGCGGTGGCACTGTGCGCCGGTCTGTTCGCGTGGACTAGCAGGGTTCAGGCGGGGGGCCGAGCGGAACGAAAATTGGTCAACAACGTTCCTGCGGTTTATCCGGAAATTGCGAAACGTTACCACATTCGGGGGTTGGTGAAGCTGGAAGTTGTCGTGCGGGCAGATGGCAGCGTTAAGTCCGCAAAGGTGCTGGGGGGAAGCCCACTGCTGATCGATTCTGCCGCCGAAGCCGTCCGTAAGTGGAAGTTTGAGCCTGCCTCCCAAGAGACGGTGGAGGATGTCCAACTTCGATTCGGGGAGTAACCGCAATCCTGCCTGTTACGGAACATCTACTCTTCTGACCGTACCTGCGTTCTTTCACGGCTGCCCACAGCGGGGTTAAGGTCGCATGCCTTCCGCGCGACTCGGCGGCGAAACCTCACACCACAAAATACTTGGCCGCCGGATGATGCACCACAATCGCCGACGTACTCTGTTCCGGCTCCAGCAGGAAGGCTGACGTCAGGCGCACGCCTACGTTCTCTTCGGGCTTTAGCAGCGCAAACAGCTTGGTCTGATCCTCCAGGTGGGGGCACGCGGGATAGCCAAACGAATAGCGCGAGCCGCGATACTTCTGATGGAAGAGATCGCGAATGTGAGGAGAGTCTTCGGCAGCGATGCCCAACTCTTCCCGCATCTTCTTGTGATGGAATTCGGCCAGGGCTTCCGCCGTCTCCACGCTTAGGCCGTGGAGGTATAGATAGCGCGTGTACTCTCCGCCCTCGAACAGGCGCTGTGTTTCTACGGACGCCTTGGGGCCGATGGTCACCAGGGAGAGGCCCAGCACATCCATTTTGCCGGAGGAGGGGGCGGCGAAGAAGTCGGAGATGCAGAGGCGGCGGCCCTCTTTCTGGCGGGGGAAGGTGAAGCGCAAGATTTCTTTAGGTGTAGGCTGCTGCCGAGCTTCGCTCGGCTTGGACGGGCGAGGTCGCCCGTCCCCACACGAGCCGTCCCCACACGAGCCCCACTGGCTTGGGTCGTAGACTACTATGTCGTTGCCGTCGCCTTGAGCGGGAAAATATCCGTAGACTACTTTGGGCTCGAACCAGGCGGCGGCGATTACTTCTTCTTCCAGTTTCTTTTTGATGGGACGATACTTCTCCTCAACCAGCCTTGCGTAATCTTCCTGCGACGCGGTTTTTAGCTGCCACTGGTTTTTGAACAACGCGGTGTCGTTGATGTAGTGGAAGAGTTCGCGCAGATCGTAATCCTTGACCACGCGCACGCCCCAGAACGGAGGCTCGGGAATATTCGGCGCATCGGTCACCACCGGGCTGCGTTCGGAAAACACCGGGCCGATCTCTTCATCTGCATCTACGGCCACCGCTTTGGAGTAATCCTTCACCGTTCGGCCGTCCTTCAGACGCGCCTCGCGCTTGCCGTCTTCCGCAGCTAGGTCCTCCATCACGTGCAGGCCCGCGAAAGCATCTTCTCCGTAGAACACGGCATTCGAATACTCGCGGCGCAGATCGTCTTCTACGTACTTGCGGGTCAGGGCCGCGCCTCCACAGATCACCGGGTAGGTCAACTTCTGGCGCTCGAGTTCCTGGATGACGTACTTCATCTCCAGCGTTGATTTCACCAGAAGGCCGCTCAGGCCAATGGCGTCGGCGTGGTGCTGCTGCGCCGAATGAATGATGGTGTCGCCGGGCTGCTTGATTCCCAGGTTCACGACTTTGTAGCCGTTGTTCGAGAGGATGATGTCGACGAGATTCTTTCCGATGTCGTGTACATCGCCTTTTACCGTGGCCAGGACAATCGTGCCTTTTTGCTGCGAGCCGGTTTTCTTCTCCATCTTCGGCTCCAGGTAGGCTACGGCCGCCTTCATGACTCCGGCGGAATCGAGCACCGAGGGTAACTGCATCTTGCGGGCTCCGAAGAGGTCGCCTACTGTCTTCATGCCGTCGAGCAAGACGGTGTTGATCAGGTCCAGCGGCTTGTATTCGACCAGCGCGGCTTCCAGCAACTCTTCCAGCGTTCGCTTGGTCTGGCCTTCGCCCACCGATCTTTCGCCGTTGATGATGGCGTACTTCAACTTGTCTTCGAGGGAGAGGGTTTCGACGTGCGCCGTGGTCTGCGCCTGCGACTTGCCTTTTATGCCGGCGAAATGCTGCATGTAAACCTGCAGGGGATCGCCGTTCGAACGGTCCTGATAAATCAGCTTGCGCGCCAGTTCCACCTCTTCGGCCGGAATTTTGTAGAGCGGGTAAATCTTTGTGTAGTTGACGATGGCAACGTCCAGGCCATTTTCTACCGCCTCGTGCAGAAACACCGAGTTCAAGACGCGGCGCGGATAGGCGTCGAGGCCGAAGCTGATGTTGCTTACCCCGAGCACGGTTTTGACTTCCGGAAGTTCTTCGCGGATGCGCTTTACCGCTTTCAAGGTTTCGATGCCCGCGCTCCGGTATTCTTCCTGGCCGGTCGAAATCGGGAGAGTCAGGGCGTCGAAGAGCAGGTCCACGGGACGGATGCCGTATTTCTGCGTCGCCAGATCGAAGATGCGATGCGCGATGGCAACTTTCTTGTCGGCGGTCAGGGCCATGCCCTGTTCGTCGATGGTCAGCGCGATCACGGCTGCGCCGTAGCGTTTGGCCATCGGCAACACTTTCGAGGTCCGCTTCTCGCCGTCTTCCAGATTGATGGAGTTGATGATGGGTTTGCCGGGGATGCGCTTGAGCGCTTCTTCGACGACGTCAGCTTCGGTGCTGTCGATCAGGATCGGCGCGGGCACCCGGGTTGCGATTTTTTCCAGGATGGCGGAGATGTAGCCCTTTTCGTCTTCGCCGACGATGGCGCAGCACAGGTCGAGCATGTGCGAGCCTTCGTTGGCCAGTTTCTTGGCGAGGGAAAGAATGTCGCCGTACTTTTTCGCCTGGACTAGCTTGCGGAAATGATCGACGCGCGTGGTGGTATTCATTTCCTCGGCTACGATCAGGGGTTTCGGCTCCAGATCGAGGGGGACCGAAGTGTAGGCGCTGGAGGCGGCGGCTGCCGGCTTCACATCGCGCTTTGCGGGCTCGACCCCGGAGACGGCATCGACCACGGCTTTCAGATGTTCGGGAGTCGTGCCGCAACAGCCGCCGACGATTCTTACGCCGTAATCTTTTACAAAATGTTTGTGATACTCGGCCAAGTCTTTCGGCGCCAGCTTGTAGACGGCATGGCCACCCACGTTCTGCGGCAGTCCGGCATTCGGTAGGATCGAAATCAACTTGGTGGAGTTCAGGCCCAGATAGCGGACGGCTTCATTCATCTCCGCCGGGCCGGTGGCGCAATTCAGGCCGATGATGTCCACGTCGTACGGTTCGAGCGCGGTCAGGGCGGCGCCGATCTCGGTTCCGAGCAGCATGGTTCCAGATTCCTGCAGCGTGACTTGCACGGTCACGGGCAGGCGCTTGCCAGCTTTGCGCAACGCCTCCAGAGCGCCTACAGTGGCAATTTTCGCCTGCAGCAGATCCTGGCAGGTTTCGATCAGCAGGACATCGACGCCGCCCTCGATCAGGGCCGAGGCCTGCTCTTCATACGCGGCCACCATGGCGTCCCAACCGATGTGTCCGAGCGAGGGCAATTTCGTTGTGGGGCCCATCGATCCGGCTACGAACCTTGGCTTGCCGTTGGTCGAAAATTGTTGCGCCACTTCCCTGGCGAGTTGCGCTGCCTTTACGTTGATCTCGCGAACTTTGTCTCGGAGATCGAACTCGCCTAGAACCAGGCTTGTGCCGCCGAAGGTGTTCGTCTCGACTACGTCGCAGCCCACTTGGAAGAAGTCGGCGTGAATTTCGCGGATGATATCGGGACGGCTGAGCACGAGAACTTCACTGCAGTTCTCCTTGCCCCAGTAATCGTCCAGGGTGGGGTTGCGCTTCTGGATGTTGGTGCCCATGGCGCCGTCGTAGATGACAACGCGTTCGTTTACGGTTTGGAGAAAATTCGTCATGAGCCTTCGGTCGTGACCTCAGCGGCTAAAGCCGCTCTTGTAACCATGCAGATTCCGCAGCGGTGAAGTGTGTGCGTGAGAACTCGGTCGTCCCTCGGGGACTTGAATGATTTCTTGCACTTTTCCCAGCGCTGAAGCGCTGGGCTAAGCTCGGTCGCCCCTCCGGGGCTACATTCTCCTGTGCTTTGTTCCCCCAGACTGTCCGAAAACCAGTTCTCAGGCTGAAGCGCTGCGCCACCCAAAATCAAGTGCAAACGCAAATTCCCATGAAAACGCGGCGTGGGAATCCCACCCTTGCGCAGAGAACGCGCAAGGATGGGGCACCCGCCATTGCTTTCCCATACAGCAACGCCGGCCCCTTCGGGACCGGCGCTTGAAAGAAGAATCTCGAAGTTCGCTAACTCCCCGGGATCATCTGCGTGGGCGCGCCAACCTCAGTTTCGGCGCCGTTAAAGACGGCATTGGCACCCATGTGCGCGGGAGCAATCGACAGCAACTGTTCCTTGCGGTAAATCAGATTGCTGGCGTTGAAACTGGCCAGCTCAAAGCCGTGACCGTGCGTAATCGCATCGGTGGGGCAAGCTTCCACGCAATAGCCGCAAAATATGCATCGATTGTAGTCGATGTTATAGACGCGGGCGTAGCGCTCGGCGCCCGAGACCCGGTTCTCCGCGGTGTTTTCCGCGGCTTCAATATAGATGCAATTGGAGGGGCAGGCGGCGGCGCAGAGGAAACAGGCTACACATTTTTCCAGGCCGTTTTCGTCGCGCTGCAGCACGTGCATGCCGCGAAAACGTTCCTGGAACTTCGCGCCTTTCAGGGGGCCGGGACCGTCGGGATAGTTTTCGACGATGGAGGGCTGAAACATCTCCTTCAGGGTGATGGTCATGCCCTGGGCGACGGCTCCGATGTTCTTGATCACGGACATGCTTTGTCATTATAGCGGATGTGGGGGCGGGGACGGATTTCAGTTCTCAGTTGTCAGTTGTCAGTCTTTTGCTGTTTCTGGTTGGCTACCAAGGACGGGGGGACTTTCGTGGACGTGGAAATCTTTGTCGGAGCGCCCACACTGGAGGTGCGCCGAATTCGCGCCATCTTGATGTGGCCTTTCCATTTATGACCAGCCGTGGGTTGCGCTCTTCTCTTCTGCTTTTCATCGTTATTTTTCTCACTTTCTTTTCAGGCCTGGTGTCGGGTCAGGAATCTGATCGGAAGACAGTGGCTCGGCCTCCCCAATCTGGGGCTGAGCGCGACGGGGATCGTCGCTATCTGCGGGACGACTTGAGCTGGAATTGGAACCGGCGGGGGCGGAGCGTGCCTCCGGGAAGATCGGCGGCGGGGCTGCGGTTTCGGGCCTACCGGCAGAAGATGGCTTTCCGGGCACAACGCGCTACGGCGGCTGCGCCTACCAACCCACTCATCGCAAAAGACGCGATGAGTGGGGCACCCGCTTCGTCCCATTCCGACTCGCCCTATTCGGGGTCGACCGTGTGGGCTCCTCTGGGGCCGGCTCCGCTGGCTTCCGATGCTACGGGGGATGGCGCGCAGGATTACAACTGGGTTTCGGGGCGCGCTACATCGGTGCTGATCGATCCGGCGGACAATTCCGGCAACACGGTGCTGCTGGGCGGAGCGTACGGCGGTCTTTGGAAATCGACGAACGCGGGGAGTCTTAGTTCCAATCCTGCCGGCGTCACTTGGCAGGCTTTGATTGACGATCAGCCTACGCTGGCGGTGGGCGCGATTGCTTTGCAGCCGGGGAACAGCAACGTCATTCTGGTTGGGACCGGGGAAACGAACAGTTCGGGCGATTCGTATTACGGACTGGGAATTCTGCGTTCGGCGGATGGAGGTTCGACGTGGTCCGAGATCCAGAGCGCGGGGACGGGGCAGTCTTTTCTTGGAATCGGTTTCAGCAAGATCGCGTTCAGCACGGCGAACCACAACCTGGTGGTGGCGGCGACGGCGGGCGACAACGGCCTCGACCTTGGACTGGAAAACGATGGGAATTCGACGGCTCGCGGACTTTATTACTCGCAGGACGGCGGAGCGACGTGGAATCGCGTCACTCTGTCGGACAGCGCGGCTCCCGCTTCGGCTACGGCGGTGGTTTACAACGCGAGCCAGGGGGCGTTTTACGCTTTTATCCGGCGACACGGGCTGTATTCCTCGACCGACGGACAGCACTTTACGCGGCTGACTACGCAACCTACCTCGGGCTTGTCATCCGCGAACTGCCCGGCAGGTTCGAACGCGACCACTTGCCCGATCTATCGCGGCGAGTTTGCGGTGGTGCCAGGGCGCAACGAAATGTATGCGTGGGTGGTCGACGTGCAGACGGACAACAATGGAAATCCGGCGCCGGCCGATGAGGGAATCTGGCGATCAACCAACGGCGGGACGAGTTGGACGCACATCCCCGACCATGGCATCACGAACTGCGGGGATAGCGCGTTTGGTCCAGGCTACAGCGGCTGCGGGGTGGAACAGGGATATTACAACCTGGAGTTGGCGGCGGTTCCGAATGCCGCCGGAACGGATATTTACGGGGGCGCGATCAATCTTTATAAGTGCACGATTGCTTCCGGGGGCACAACTTGCACGCAAGGCGACTGGATCAATTTGACCCATGTCTATGGGTGCAGTCCGCTGGGGGCGCCGGCGCATGTGCATCCCGACCAGCACGGAATCGCATTCATGGTGGCCGGTGGCAAAGCGGTGGGCTACTTCGCGCACGATGGCGGAATCAGCCGTACGCTCGACGGCTATGCCGGGCTCACCACGGGCAGTTGCGCGGGGACGAATCAGTTTGACAGCTTGAGCGAGAGCCTGGGATCGATGACGGAATTCGTTTCCGTCTCGGTGCACCCCACGAACGCGGACATTCTGCTCGGCGGAACGCAGGATAACGGGTCGCCTAAAGCCAGCAGCGCGACCAGCAGCAGTACCTGGCAGAATGCGCTCGGTGGGGACGGCGGATTCAATGCCATCAATCCCACGAACCCCAGCGAGTGGTTTGCGGCGAATCCCTACGTCACGATTTTGAAGTGCGAGTTGGGAACGGCTTGTAATGACAGCGGGTTTTCCGAGGTCGTCAGTTCCGCGAATCTCGGCGGAGATCAGGGAGCTTTCTATACTCCGTACATTCTCGATCCGCAGAATACGAGCGAAATGCTGGTGGGGACTTGCCGGGTGTGGCGGGTCAGCACCAGCGGAACCGCACCGCTCGAACTCAGCGATGACTTTGACACGTTGGGGACCGGAGTGTGTACGGGGGGTGAAATCAACCTGGTGACGGCGCTGGCTGCGGGCGGTCCCAAAGACGCGAACAACAATTCGACGGTGGTGTATGCGGTGACGAACGGATACGGGCCGCTCAGCGGGATGCCGGGCGGCGAAGTTTGGGTTACGACCAACGCCGGCGTCACGCTGATGACGAATGTTACGCAAAATGTGAATCCGAACGGGTATGCGATTTCGTCGGTTGCGATGGATAAGTCCGATGCGACGGGCACGACGGCGTATGTGGGGATTATGGGATTCAGCACGCCGGCGTTTTCCACGCCGCATGTGTGGAAGACGGTGAACGCGGGCGCGAGTTGGGCGGACTGGACGGGGACGGGGCTGCCTGACGCTCCGGTGAACGCGCTGCTGGTGGATGCCTCGGTTACTCCTGCTCAGATCTATGCGGGAACCGATGTCGGCGTTTTTGTGAGCTCGACAACGGCGGCGAGCTGGACGGAAGTTGGTCCAGCGCCGGGGCCTGGGATGTCGGGATTTCTGCCGGACGCGCCGGTGACGGCGTTGCAGATGTTTCATCCTGACGCGGGCACGAAAACGCTGGTGGCATCGACGTACGGGCGGGGCATCTGGAACTATGCTCTGGTGACGTCGCCAAACTACACGAATGTGATTTCGAATTCGCCGCAAACGGTGTTTCCGGCGCAGACGGCCACGTTCAACGGGGCGCTGACGGCGAAGAACGGGTACTCGAGCGCGGTGAACCTGAGTTGCACGGGCTCGGCTCCGTCGACCTGCACGCTGCAGCCGAAGCAGGAAACGCCGTCTGCGACCTACACGCTGACCGCAGGCGGCGGCGTCGGCGATTACAGCTTCAATGCGCATGCGGTGGGGACGGATGGAAACGCGATTACGCGCGATGCCTCGGTCACGCTGCACGTGGTGGACTTTAGTCTGACGGCTCCGAATCCGAATTCCCTGAGTGTGGCGCAGGGGGGGACGTCGGGGGCCAGCACGTTTCAGGTAACGGCGTTGGGAAGTTTTGCGGGGACGGTGACGCTGAGTTGCCCCGCGGGACTGCCTTCGGGAGCGGCTTGCTTGTTCTCGCCATCGAGTTCGGTGAATCCTACGGCCTCCTCTCCGGTGACGGTTACGCTGACGGTGACAGTAGGGGCGGGGACTCCGCTGGGCGGTCCGAAGATTGTGACCCTGGCGGCGACTACGGTGGGAGCGCCCGCGGCTAAGACGCAGACGTTCTTGTTGACCGTGACCGGGCCGGTTCCGGACTTTGCGATTACGGTGACTGCGACTCCGAGCGCGACGGTGGCCGGTCAGAACGTCACCTGGAACGGGACGCTGACGGCCGTGAACGGATACAGCGGGAGCGTGACTTTGACGTGTATGGCGGGCGCTCCGGCGACCTGCGGAATTGTGCCGGCAACCGTAACGCCGAAGGCTGGGGGCGCGGGGTTTGCCGTGACGCTTGGCAACGCGACAACTGGGGCGTTCAATTTCGCGATTCAGGGAACCGACGGAACATTGACCCACGCTACGCCTGCTGAATCACTGACGGTGGGGACGGATGTTACCTGGACGGACACGGGGAGCCCATCGGCGACGCTGCTGGCAGGACAGAACGCGACTTATACATTCTCGGCGGTGCCCGCGGGAGGGGCGGCGTTTAGTTCGGCGGTGAGTTTTGCGTGCTCGAGCTTGCCAGCTCTGACTAGCTGTGGGTTCAATCCAGTGTCCGTTGCGGCGGGGTCGGGGACGATAGCGGTTACGCTGACGATTACGACTACGGGGCCGAGCGCGGCGAAGGGGGCCGTGCTGCTCCACCCCGTCAAGCCAACATCGGGCTTGACGGGGACCCCAGTAGGCACGGCTTGGACGGGCGAGGGCGCCCGTCCCGACACGGGCAAACCTTGGACGGGCGGGGGCGGCCGTCCCTGCGCATTCGCGTTGCTGGCGATGGTGGGGATTGTGGGGCTGGGCGGAACGAGACGCGGCAAGTCGCGTCTCTACGGGGGGATCACGGTCGTCGTTCTCGGACTTGGTTTGATGGCGGAGATTTCTTGCGGCGGGGTCGCGGGTGGTGGTGGAACCACCCCGCTGCCGGTGACGGTAAGTCCGGGATCGGCGACTTTGTACGCGAATGAGGCGGGTAACTCGTGGCCGGCGGGAGTTACCCAGAAACAATTCACGGCGAACCAGAACGTGACTTGGGCAGTAACGGGCGGCAGTGCGAATGGCATGATCGACGGCAGCGGCCTGTATTCGGCTCCGGCGGCGGTCCCGAACCCGGCGAGGGTAACGATTACGGCTACGCCGGCGGCAGGGGCTGCGGGATCGGCTTTTGTGACTGTCGCGGCGCCGACGGCCGTGGGGACGTCGCATATTACAGTGACGGCCACGACGGTGGGTGGAGCGGCACACGGGGATGTGGTCACGCTCATCGTGCAGTAGGGCAGTCTACCGCCGAGACGCGAAGAACATTCTTGTTGATCTTGCGGGCGCGAACGTCATGTTCGCGCCTTTTCTCTTGCGTCACACCTTCTTGTTCTTGCGTCACGGTGAAGCGGGGGCCGGGTGAGATAGCATCGTCTTCGGTGGACTGCCGTGCTTTGCACGGCTGGACGGGCGAGTCGCCCGTCCCCACACTAGACACACAAACTTATGACCTATGACATTGCGGTAGTTGGCGGGGGGATTGTTGGGCTTTCGTTTGCCATGCAGGCGACCGAGCGGTTTCCCCGGCTGCGGATTGTGGTTCTGGAAAAAGAAACCGCAGTGGCCCGGCACCAGACTGGTCACAACAGCGGAGTGATCCACAGCGGGGTTTATTACAAGGCAGGGTCGCTGAAGGCGCGACTATGTGTGGCGGGGGCGCGCGAGATGGTGGAGTTCTGCTCGCGGCATGGGATTCCGCATGAGGTGTGCGGGAAGCTGATTGTAGCTACAAGCGCGGAGGAAGCGGCGCGACTAGATGACTTGCTTGCGCGCGGCGTCGCCAATGGACTGGAGGGTCTGCGGCTGTTGGGACGCGAGGCGATGCTTGAGATCGAGCGGCACGTGGGCGGAGTGCGCGCGCTGCTGGTGCCATCCACCGGAATCACGGATTATTCGGCGGTTACGGCTAAGTATGCGGAGATCGCAGTGGGACGCGGGGCCGAGGTGAAGACGAACGCGGGCGCCATTGGGTTCGATCGGTCGTCGGACGGGACGCGGGCCACGGTGGTGGTCCAGACGCGGGCGGGAGATTTTTCGACACGGTATGTGGTGAATTGCGCGGGGCTCTATAGCGATCGGGTGGCGCGGATGGCGGGGGACGATCCGGGAATGATGCTGGTTCCGTTTCGCGGGGAGTATTACGATCTGGCGGCGGCGCGACAGTCGTTGGTGCGGGGACTGATTTATCCGGTGCCCGATCCGCAGTATCCGTTTCTGGGAGTGCATTTCACGCGGCGGATTCAGGGGAATGTGGATGCGGGGCCGAATGCGGTGCTGGCGTTCCGGCGCGAGGGATACCGCTGGCGGGATTTCGATCTGGGGGAGGCCATGGAAGTGTTCATGGATACGGGATTTCGAGCGATGGCGCGGCGGCACTGGAAGAATGGGCTGTCGGAGTTTCGGCGATCGTTGCGGAAGCGGGAGTTTGTGCGGTCTTGCCAGCGCCTGGTGCCCGAGGTGCGGATGGAAGATATGACGCCGGGCGGGTCGGGCGTGCGGGCGCAGGCGGTCGCGGCGGATGGCACGCTGGTGGATGATTTCCGCTTCGTGGCGCGGGGGCGATTTTTGCATGTGCTGAATGTGCCGTCTCCGGCGGCGACGGCTTCGCTGCCGATTGGGCGGGAGATTTTGAAGATGGTGCCGGCGGAGATTGCGGGGTAAGGTGGCGCTGCGCACGTTCGTTCCATGAATCCACTTGTCATCAAATCTACCCTGTCATCCTGAGCGAAACGAAGGACCTATGCATTTTGCAGGCAGCGGAGGACTGCAGAGGTCCTTCGCTTCGCTCAGGATGACAATTTAAACTCAGAACGACAACTTAGGCTTCCGCCCACGGTCGTTCACGGATGGCAGGCTGCTCGCCGTCGTGTAGTCTGGGAACTTCTCGCTTACAGCGAGTTGGGAGAATTGGTATGGGACAGAGTTTGAGCTCCAAGAAAAAAGTGGCGGTTTTAGGCGCGGGGAAGATCGGATCGATTCTGCTGCAGTCTTTCTTGCGCGACGGATTGCTGGTGCCGGGGCAGACTTGGGCAACGGTGGCGCATCCGGAGCGGGCGCGGGTGCTGAAGGAAAAATTGAAGGTCCACGCGGGCACCGATAATTCCGAGGCGGTGAAAGATGCTGACATTATATTTCTCTGCGTGAAACCGCAGGTGGTGGCCGACGTGGCGCGGGAGATTCGCGCGCACTTGAATGGGAAACAACTGGTGATTTCGGTGGCGGCGTCGGTTCCGACGGAGATGATTGAGCGGGCACTGGAGCAGGAAATCCCCGTGGTGCGGGCGATGCCAAATACTCCCTGCGTACTGGGCGCGGGCATGACGGCGCTGTGCAAGGGGAAGTTTGCTACCCGGCAGCATCTGGAAACGGCGACGAAGTTTTTCGATGCGGTGGGGCGGACGGTGACCGTGGATGAAAAACACATGGACGCGGTCACGGGATTGTCGGCGAGCGGGCCGGCTTATATCTACATCATCCTGGAATCGCTGGCGGAGGCAGGGGTGAAGGTGGGACTGCCGCGTGATGTGGCGACGCTACTGGCGGCTCAGACGACCATGGGCGCGGCGCGCGTGGTGCTGGAGACCGGGGATCATCCGGCGCTGTTGAAGGATGCGGTGACGACTCCGGCGGGATGTACGATTGACGGCATCATGGAACTGGAAGAGGGCAAGCTGCGCGTAACCTTGATCAAGGCGGTGGTGAAGGCGGTGCAGCGGGCTAAAGAGCTGGCGTTCTCGTAGAGCGAGCATCTGACGAGATGTGATCGCCAAGACTTGGCCTTGCGGACCGTGATGTACGATGGGGTTGCCACTGTCAGGCAAACCCGTGGGCGGGGGCGAATAAACGGCGCACGCTTGCGCCATCGCCTAGTTACATCAGTCATCCGCAACCGCCGCGCCCATCGCTGCGATCACATGCTTTTGGCGCCGTTGTCGTCAACCCTCTTCTCGGGGTAAAATGCCGCGTCTTCGTGGTCGCAATGCGCAAGATTCCAAATCAACGGCGGCCATCTCAAGGAGGAAGCAATGCGCAAGATGAGATTGCTGGGAGCAATTTCTCTAGCAGCAACAGTTGTCGTAGCGGCTGATAGCGTTCAACCGCTCAACGTGAAGACGGGTCTTTGGCAGGTAACGATGACCACTACGATCCAAGGCATGGGAACTCCACAGACCCATGCCTATAGGTCGTGTGTCACAAAAGACAACCTGAACCAGTACCCCTTCGCCGACCCTGACAACCACTGTAAATATAAGGTTCAGAGTTCCACAGGCAGCCACATGGATGTGAGCGGAAGCTGCCTGCCCAGCGAGGGCGGGAAAGCCGATTTCAAGATTCAGCTTGACGCCATTGACTCAGAAGATGTCAAAGGTACGGGACAACTTACTCTTGCCGGCCCGGAGGGCACGATGCACGGAGACTATTCCGGCAAGGGCAAATGGATCGGCGCAAGTTGTCCGGCCGGAATGAGATAAAAGTCCGTACGCTGTTGCTCACAGCAACAGCAGTCGCTCAGCAGGGTCGAGTTCAAGCTACTACATGTAAGAACATCGTTCGTCCCCGCGGAGTCTGTGTCGTAGCCCAGGTGCCGTCCCTTCCGGGACTCGGTCTGTTCCACTTTCGCCTACCTGGCACTGCCGTGCCCGGCTTTCCTATCCCACCGCTTCGCGGCTGGTGCATTGCCGGTCTCAATCTACCTCATCACTCCCAAAAGAGGGCTCGCTCGCGCACGCTGGGAACGAGGTTCGCTTCGCGGGTGACAATTCACAGGAAGATGGTTGCCCAGCGAAGCGGCGTTGTGCGGATTCGCGGCGCGCAACTTGGGTCCGGGAGGTGGGTTTGCATTCGGTAGATGCGGTTCCCCGGGCAGGCGGGGACCGAAAGGAGAACTGAATATGAAACGCATGATCGCTGGGGTTCTACTGTTGATTGGACTGGGTGCGGGAACGATGTTTGCTGACGATGGGTGGAGGGACCGGCGCGACCTCCGGCGCGACATCCGTCATGATCAGGCAAAGATTGCGCGTGATCGCCGCGAACTGCGGCGCGATCTGTACTACGGGAACTACGCGGCTGCGCGGCATGAACGAAGAGAGCTCCGGCGCGAGTATCGCGACTTGCGCCAGGATCGGCGCGAGTTGTATTGGGATCGGCGTTAGGAGACGGCGGCGAAGCTCCCAGGCCTCGAAAACCGCGAGACCTGGGGCGCGCGGCCGGCCCTCAGCGGCTAAAGCCGAGGTTGATCTTCTGATGCTTCCGGCGCGGCTGAAGCCGCGCCCCTTCAAAACGAAGTCAAGAATCAGAGTTCTTCCGTAGCCTGCTAAGCAACCGCGTTTTCAATGCCGGCCTTAGTGGTGATCGCGGTCGTCGTCGTGATGATCCCGGTCATGGTCGCCGCAACGACGCTTTACTTCTTCGAGTTGCTCGTGGCGCCTGTGCGCTTGTCGGCTGCCCTCGCCGTGGCGCCGGATGGCGTCATGCAGCTTGTCTTCCGCCTGGCGAATCTGTCTTTCACATTTTTCGTGTCGTTCGTGCCTCTCGTCACGGTCGTCGGCCCTTGCCGGGAGAGACGAGCCCACCAATCCGACGATCGTCAGCGAGGCAACGCAGAGAATTCGAATGGTACGAGTCATGGCTCCTCCTTGCGAAATTTAGTTTTGAGTTGAACCCACGTAAGCTTCGGACGAGGTGGACGCGATGGTTGTGAGAGTAGCCTGAGTGACGCCCTTCGCGCAACTGCAAGAGAGTGGATGCACAAACATCGGCGCGCGCTCCAGCCCGATTTGCGAAAAGCGTTCAAAAGCGAGCCGCGTTGCGCATTCACGGTCGACTATTCTTGCGGCTCGCCTGGGCATCGGCGGTTACTAGTTAGTTCACCCCTCACCACTCAGTTAGGCAGGGTGAAGCTCAGCGTTACATCGGTCTGGAATTGGGCGGGGTGGTCGTGGCGGCGGTAGGGTTGATAGCGCCAGTGTCGGACCGCTTCGGTGGCAGAGGCGGCGAGCGCCGGGTCTCCGCTCAGGGTGCGGACGCTGGAGACGGAGCCGTCTTCGGCTACATGGACTTCAAGGACGACGTTGCCGGCGCGATGGGCGGCGATAGCTTCGGGGGGATATTGGGGCTCGGTGCGGGTGAGGAGCCGGGTTTCGGCTTGCGCCGGAGCCAGCCAGACGGTGTGCGACGGGGCGACCTTGGTGGTCGACGATGCTTCCACGATCGCATCGCTCGATCGCTTGGCGGCAATGGGGTTAGTTGGTTGACGCTGGGTCCGGTCAGGCTTGGCGGGAGTTGGTTTCAGGCGGAAGATGACCTTCCCTTTTTCGTAGACAACTAGTTCGTCAGTGGCCGGTGCGACGGTCTTCGTCTTTCTTGTCCTAGCGGATTTGGTCACGGCGGCGGATTTTGCCAGTTCACCCGGCTTGGATATGGTTGGGGCCGGGGCGGGCGGGGCAGGGGACGCGCTGGTGCGCAGCAATCCAATGCGGGAACCGATCAGGAAGCTGAACCCAAGGGCGGCCAGAATAGCCAGGGTTCCGAGGACCAGGCTCCAGGCTTCAAGGGTCCGGGGTTTGGAGGCAGGACGTCGAGCAGGCAGCGAACTGCCGATGCCATCGGGCAGGGAAAACGTGGGCGGAACGAGCGCGGACGTTTTGAACTCGGGCGCGGCAATCTCCGGCGGAGCGACGGGAGCGGCGGGCGGGCGCCGACTCAGTTCGATTGCGGCGCGGCGAATGCGAGCACACTCCTCGGCGAAACCTTCCAGCAGTTTCTGATCGGAATCGGAGAAGGCGGCGGGCGAGGTCGAAAAAGCTTCGAGAATTCCGGTGACCTGAGCTTGCTGGTCGCTAGGGCCCTTGTCGTCACGATCCTTATCGTTACGATCCCTGTCGTTACGATCAAGAACAGGAACGATGAGGATAGAACGGATACCAAGGTGGCGGGAGACGGCTGGGTCGACTCGCGGGTCAAACTCGGTATCGACTGAGAGCTGCGGTTGATGGGTTTGAAGACAAGCGCCGGAGAGGCCGTCGCGGGTGCTGAGAGGGACGCCGAGATCGGGGGCTAGGGGACCGGTGGCGGCGCGGCAGACCAACTCATCGTCCCGGGCGAGGGCGAGGGCGGCGCTGCCGGCGCGAGTGGCTTTGGCGGCGCGGACTACGAGTTCGTTGAGGACTAAATCGAGAGCGAGGTCGGGCGGAAAACCGGCGAGGAGGTTCTGCTCAAGAACGCGGGTCAGGTCTGGGTGCGAATCGTCAGGGGGGAATTCGGACCTCGACATGGGTTGCGGGAACATAACGTGTTCCGGCCGCCTGCGACGATGCTAGGGAAAGCACGGCTCAAACGCGAGTTTGGCGCTAAACCACGGGGAAGTCAATTACTGGAGAGATTGGGAAATCGGCAATTGGGTACTTTCGTAATTCTGTCGTCTGGGGTAGGGAGTGAACGCGGGCACGGGCGCTCGCGTTCACGCTTGTGGAAGCTACTGGCCGGTTTCGGTGAAGACGGCGGGATTGGTGACTCCGGTGACGGTGGCGTTGATGGTGACGGTTCCGGGAGACGCGGGAAGCGTATAGAACTGGGTCGCCGTTCCGCTGGTGTTGGTAATGACGGGATTTCCGTTGCCGAAATTGCCTCCGGCGCCGCCATCGTTAAAGGTAACGCTGGCATTGGGAACGGGATTGCCGTACTGGTCGGTCACGAGCGTGGTCAGGGCCACAGGCAATTGCGTTCCGGCGGGAGCGGACTGATTATTGCCGCCGGTGACGGCGATGCTCGAGGCGGGTCCGGCAACCGAGGACTCGACGAAGGAGATGTTCTTGAAACCGGCGCATGTAAGTATGTATTGAGCACAACTGCCGGTGACCGTAATTTTGGAGACGGTGGTGGGCAACTGCAGAGTGGTACTCGCCTTGCCGTTGACGTCGGTGACCGCGGAAGGCGGACTGGCAACGGCGCCATGGTTGGGGGTGAAGTTTACGGTCACGCCAGAGATGCCGTTCTTATAGACGTCCTGGGCCTGGGCAATGAGGGGTTTGGGGAGACTGGAACCGGCGGCACCGCTCTGGTTCGCTCCTCCCCAGGCAATGATCTTTATCGCCGGGCCGGGCGTAGCCGTGGCAGTGGTGGTGGCATTGCCGAAACCGGTCCCAGAGACGGTCAAAGTGTAGGTGCCAGATTTTTGCGGAAGGGTATAGAAGATGTTGGAGACGTTGCCGTTGGAGTCGGTGACAGCTGACGAGGCGGGACTGAAGGAGCCTCCTTTGCCGCCATCGCTGAAGTTGACGGTGACGCCGACGTCGGGTTGTCCAGTGTACGGGTTAACAATCTGGACCTGAATGGGAAGGGGAAGCTTAGTAGCAACGGTAGCGGTTTGGGCGTTGCCTCCGGTAATCGTGGCGGTGTGAAACAACCCGTAGGCTTCGAGAGTAGTCCGGGTGCCGACAAAGACTCTGCCATCGACGACGGTCTGGGTGGCAAAATGGCCGACGGTTGGCAAAGTGTCGCGCCCATTGGCGGCCTGATTCGTGGTATAGAGCAGTTTTAGAGAAACGGCGTCAAACGCCATGAGTTGCGCACCGCCGATGACCCACAAAATTCCGTTGGCGGTGCCGTTGGCAGAGATGGATGGGGAGTGAGCGCCGGTATATTTCGACAGAGATTTGAGCGGAGTACCGAGCAATCCGCCCGACAACGGGAAAGCCATGAGTTGAGAGCCATTGGGACCGAAGTACACGGTGTGGTTCCAGTAGGCAGGAGAACTCATCATGACGTCGATGGGATTGGTGTCGTCCTGCGGGACGAGAGCGATTTCCTGAAGAACATTAGCATCTCCCGCGGAGTACATACCCAGGTTGTCGCGATTAAGAACGAAGGCAACGCCGTATTTGCCGGTAACCACGAGTTCATGGGGCCAGGGGCCGTCTTGATCGGGGAGGACCATGGGTCCAGAGGAACTCAAGTCAAGATCGTGGGAGTTGAGGAAAGCCACGTTTGCCGGGGTGAAATAATCGGCAGGGTCGACGGGGAGATCGGGAGCAAGCTTCAAGACCGTCATGCAGTAGGTCTGGCCACCTGAGGGGACATCGAAGCCTTTGCTTCCGGCTTCCGCGGTGGACGCGAAGACGTTAGGGGCCGGAACATAGGCGTCATCGGCGGCGAGACCGTTGCCAGTCTGCCAGATGGAAGTTAATCCGTAGTCGGGCGAGGTGTTGAAGACCCCGAGCTGCGACAGACTGGCAGCGTCATAAGAAAGCACCCAGCCACTATTGGCGTCGTTGCAGTAGTTGGAGCCGAAGCCCAGGTAAAGAACACCGTTGAGCAACAAGAGGCCGGGGCGGTTTTTCTGGTGGAGGCTGTTGAAGTGGGTGATGTGTCCCTTTTTGCTGGTGCTGGTGGCGGTGATCAGCACGGGGCTGCCCGGTTGCTCATTACCGGTGGTGATGTCGAGGGCATGGAGATGGTGTCGGACCGTAGTGCCAAGAAGAGTCTTGGCCACCAGATACATGGTGTTGGTGCTGGGATCGATGACAGGAGTTCCGGTAATACCCTCCTGGGTGAAGCCGGGACCGGTGCCGCAGGGAAGATAAGTGCCGCTGGCCGTGGTGCCGCCGTTGAGCATGCTGGCATGCCAGAGCTGGACGCCGGTGTCGGCGTCGATCGCGTAGACCGAATCCATCTCGGTGGCGACGTAGACGACGTTGTGAGTGCCCTGACCGGGGATGTTCACATTGGGCACATAGAGGGGCTGGGCCATTACGACATAGTCGACGGGAAAACTGAAGGCCTTACCGAAGCTGTTCTTGTTGACGTTGGCGGGGGTCAGCAGGGTCTCATTCGTATTGGCGCCGTCGCGGGCGCTATTGCCCCGACTGGATAAGAAGGACTGCTGTGCCCACGACGGCGAGAACAAGCCAAGGCAGACGACGAACAGCGTCAGGCCAGCCGCGCGGAGGCTCGCACGGGGAAATAGCGAATGACCAGCAGGCCGGGAAGACACATCGGAATCGATTTTCCCAACGTTCTGTGACAAAAATTGACGCATGGTCCTTGCTCCCCATAAACCAAAATTGCCGGTGTCTCTCTCTGATAGCACTTTGAACGCCGAGGAAGTGGCAGCTGGGAGCAACAGACTTAGTGGAACTGCAAGACTTATGGGAATCTTATACACCTTATGACGATGGCATCGCAATCCCACTTTCGGGCAGGTGCAACATCTTGCACAATATTGCGATTTCGGTCTCAAGGGAATGGCGGGAACCGGGGACGGATGGGCAGACTTCGCCGGAGCGATCTTGCCCGCGGGCTGCGCGCGGACCATAGCCGCCAACTTCGGCACAGTGATACCAGTCACGCTTTCTTGTGAGATATGCATTCCCATCCTGGACACCGGGCAACGCGCTCATAACAATTGGGAGGCGGTCAGAGCTGGAAAGACTGCTAAAGTAAGAATCGGCACACCGACGAGCCGGAGTGCAGATGGAAACTCAGGGAGAAGGCTCGCTATGCGCATCGCGGTAGTTGGTTCCGGATATGTAGGGTTGGTGACAGGAGCGTGCTTTGCGGATCTAGGGCACGAAGTTGTCCTGGTCGATAACAACGAGAAGAAAATCGCGGCTCTCAGGAACGGCGAGGTGCCGATTCACGAACGATTTCTGCCCGAGTTGCTGACGCGGCACCGGGGAACGCGCATCAAGTTTTCGTGCGACCTGCAGGCCGCCACGCGGGAGAGCGAGGTGGTGTTCATTGCGGTCGGGACACCGCCGACCGAAAGCGGCGACGCGGACATGTCGTATGTGGAATCGGTGGCGCGGGAAATCGCCGGCGGGGTCGACGAGTACAAGGTGGTGGTGGAGAAGAGCACGGTCCCCGTATATACGAGCCAATGGATCCGCACCATCATTACGAGGAACGGGACCGATCCGGAGTATTTCGATGTGGCTTCGAATCCGGAATTTCTGCGCGAGGGGACGGCGGTTACGGATTTTCTCTATCCCGACCGCATTGTGGTGGGAGTGGAGAGCGAGCGGGCGGCGGAGGTCATGCGCCAGCTCTATGGGCCACTGACCAGCGGATGGTATTACGGACGGGGGGAGGCAATTCCGCGTCCGGATGCGGCCGCAGGCAAAGCGCCGCCGCGGTTGATCGTCACCAGCACGAAAAGCGCGGAGCTGATCAAGCATGCTTCCAACGCATTTCTGGCGATGAAGATTTCCTTTATCAACGCCGTGGCCTCGATCTGCGAATCGGTGGGGGCGAATGTGCAGCAGGTGTGCGACGGGATCGGGACGGATTCGCGGATCGGACCGCGATTCATGAGTCCGGGGATCGGGTATGGAGGCTCGTGTTTTCCGAAAGACCTGATGGCGTTCCGGGCGGTTGCCAAGGAAAGCGGATACGACTTCCGGTTGCTGGAAGAAGTCGTTCGCATTAATGAAGAGCAGAGGCACCGCTTCTTGCGCAAGGTGCGGAGCGTGCTTTGGACTTTCCGCGGCAAGCGACTGGGCGTGCTCGGCCTCGCGTTCAAGGGCGGAACCGACGATATAAGGGAGTCCCCGGCAGTGTTGCTGGTGCAGGAACTGCTGCGCGAAGGCTGCCACATTTGCGCTTACGATCCGGCGGCGATGGAGCGGGCGAAAGAAGCGCTGAAATCGGGGGTGGAGTGGGCAGCGGATGCGTATGAGGCGGCGAAGGGCGCGGATGCGCTGCTGATCCTGACGGAGTGGGAAGAGTTCGCGGCGCTGGATCTGGAGCGTCTGCGAGCGCTGCTTAAGTATCCGATCGTGCTGGACGGGCGAAATCTGTATGATCCAGCAGTCATGTTGGAGCACGGATTTTCTTACTACAGCGTGGGGCGTCCGGCAGTGTTGGCCGAGGAGTTGCCGGCGAGCAGGCGTCCGAAGAAAAAGGAGAGCGCCTGAAGAGACGCCCCCTTCAAAGCAAAGTCAAGACTGGAAAAACAAAGTCAAAGACTGGAAAGCAACGTCAGGACCTTAAGGGATTGCGGGCAGTAACTCGTGAATACGAAAAACATGAATACTCGAAGCATGAAGACGCGACGCGCGCTGGTGACGGGAGGGGCGGGCTTTCTGGGATCGCACTTGTGCGATGCGCTGCTGGGCGAGGGCTATCGGGTGGTGGCGGCGGACAATCTGCTGACCGGGCGCCTCGCGAACCTCGAGCACCTGCGGAACGATTCGCGTTTTGAGTTTGTGGAGAAAGATGTTTGCGAGCCGGAGGAGTGGGGCACGCTGGATTATGTGTTTCACTTCGCGAGTCCGGCGAGTCCGGTGGACTATGCCGCGCACGGGATCGAAACGTTGCGCGTGGGATCGTATGGGACGTTCGAGGCGCTGGAGACCGCCCGGCGATGCGGCGCGAAGTTCATGATGGCCTCGACGTCGGAGTGCTACGGGGATCCTTTGGTACATCCGCAGCCGGAGACCTATTGGGGAAATGTGAATTCGGTGGGCCCGCGGTCGGTGTACGACGAGGCCAAGCGCTTTTCAGAAGCCGTGACCATGGCCTATCACCGCTATCACCAGGTGGACACCCGCATTCTGCGCATCTTCAATACGTACGGGCCGCGCATGCAGATCAACGATGGGCGGGTGATTCCGAATTTCATGTGGCAGGCGCTGCGGGGAGAAGATCTTACCGTGTACGGCGACGGCAGCCAGACGCGCAGCTTCTGTTATGTGAGCGATGAAGTGGATGGAATTCTGCGCCTGGCGCGATCCGACGAGCACGAGCCCGTGAATATTGGAAACCCCACCGAATTCACCATTCTGGAATGCGCGCGGCAAGTGATTGCGACAACGGGGTCGAAGAGCCAGATCAAGTTCGAAGCGCTGCCGCAGGACGATCCGAAACAGCGGCGTCCGGATATTTCGAAGGCGAAGCGGCTGCTGGGATGGGAACCGAAAGTCGAGTTGGAAAGCGGGTTGAAGCTTTCGCTGGAATATTTTCGCGGGGCGGTGGCGGAGAAGACGCAGTTGGCTTAGCGGAGGGCGCTTCCCGGGTTAGCTGCGACCAAGTCACGGCATGGCGAGAATTCCGTGAGATTTCCTGAGATGGAACGTACGGTTAGGGATGAATAGGGGTCCTTCGACTCCGCCGAGCCATTCGCTTCGCTCACGGCTCGGCTGCGCTCAGGATGACATTCTTATAGATTTTGGCGGAAGATTTTTTTTACCGGCGTTGTTCGTCGAGCGAGGGCCCGGCGGCGAGAACCGCGAGCAGGCGCATCACTTCTTCGCGCTCGACGGAATCGCGGAACATGAAGCGCACGCCCATGCCGAACCCAGGATGGGTGGCCAGCACCTGGCCCCGGATTCTCAATTTCACGTCGGCAGTGCGAACCAGAATCTCCACCCCCGACTGCGCGGAGAGCGGGGAGGGCATTTCGACGTAGCAGCCGCCCTCGCTGATATCGGACAGGGTGCAGCGATTGGGGACGCCGTCGCCGAGACGATAGACTTCGGCTCCGAGTTTGCAGGCGAGGCGTAGCTCTCCGCGGCGGTTGCCGGCGTTGGAGATGAGGGAAGCATCTTTTGCTTCAGCGGTTTTCTCGGGCTGGGGGCAAGAGCTTGCCGGTGGCTGGGCGGGCACTCCGCTCGCCGGGAGGCCATCACTGTGCTGGAGCCAGGTCTGGATGAGGCGGCGCGAGGACTGCGGCACGTCGAGAAAACGAATTCCGGTGCGCCCGCTCGCGTCCTGCCAGGCAACTTCTCCCGACAAGCGGACCAGTTGCTTCTGGCCAGGAAGGGCGAACTCGAAATAAACCTTGCATGCGGGTGGAATCCGGCTGACGGTGAGGAGAGCGGTTCCGCCTTCACTAAGGTCGGTCAGAGCGGCGTTCAGTTCGGGCGCTCCAGGATAGGCGACGTTGGCGGTGGAACGGACAGGTTTGCGGGCAGAGCGGCGGCGTTCACGGCGCATCAGGCCGCGGGCGGCGCGCAGGCTCGTGCGGGTGCGCTCGGACGAAAGCGGGCGATAGAGAACAAAGTTGGCGCCGAACCCGAACACAGGGCGGGCGTTAAAGGTGCCATCGACAATCGCAATCAACATGCTGGAGCGGTTTTTCGAGGACTGGCGCAGGCGCGCCAGGAATTCCTCGGAACTCCGGTCGGCGCGATAGTCGAGGACGATAGCGTCGAAGTGCCGGCTGTCGAGCAGTTCCAACCCGCAGGAGATCGAAGTCGTATGCTCGGCCGCCATCCCCAACTCGGACTGCATGAGTGCGAGCAGGCTGGTGGAGTCCTGATCCGGGCACACCAGTAAGGCGTGTAGATCCATAATTGTCGATGGTAAGAGAGGTGGGTACCAACGACAAGTTACCTGTGTCACGCCGCCGGTGCGGTTTCGGACGTCTTTTTGGCCATCCGCTTGCCTGATGGGGGCGAGCATATTCTTCGCGTCTGGTGAAGGTGGTATCCTCGACGGATTCGGGCCCACAGGGGCGTGGGTTGGCGCTAGCCAGGAATCTCAGAGGAATGACTTCGGAATGGTGAATCGGTCTGAAAATCGTAAGCTCTGGCTGCTGCTGGGGCTGCTGGCGGCACTTTCCCTGAGTCTGTTTCTGATTCCGGCGTTTGTTATACGGCCATTTCGCTACCAGTCGGAGAGGGCGCTGGGGTTGGCGATCGCGGCGAAGCAGATTGCGCCCGCGCTGTCGGTGGCCGCCCTGGCGGGCGTGCTGGCGCTGGGCTGGCGTCTATGGCGGAGCTCGTCGAGAGTGTTGCGGACGGGCATCGTGGGGGCACTGGTGCTCAGCGCGGCGTCGGCAGTGATGGTGCGGCAGAACTACTTTGAGTGGATGTTTCATCCCATCACGGCCGCGGGGTTCGTGTCCCCTGGCGATGCCCGCCTCGGCGACAAGGAAATGGTGATGGCGGTGCGGATCGGAGCGGAAGCGCGCGCTTACCCGATCGTGCAGATGGCCTACCATCACATCCTGAACGACACAGTGGCCGGGGTACCGATCGCCGTTACTTATTGAACCCTCTGTCACACCGGTCTGGTGTGGAAGCGAACGGCGCGGGGACGCGAACTCCATTTCTGTCTGGCGGGGATCAATAACCAGAATTTTCTGATGCGCGACCGCGAGACGGGCTCGTGGTGGCAGCAGGTCACGGGGCGCGCGATCGCCGGCGAACTGGCGGGCAGTGCTCTGGAATTGATGCCGAACGACGAACTCACGTTCGCCTTGTGGAAATCGGAGGCGCCGCAGGGACATGGACTGGTGCTGGCGCCGGTCCCCGGACACAAAAAAGATTACGACCAAGAATGGGAAAGAGAGGTCGCGAAGTATCCGGTGCCGCTGACGTTTCCCGGGCAGGGACTGAAGGATCGCGACGTGGTTCTGGGAGTCGAGATCGGCGGGCAGGCACGGGCTTTTCCTTTGGAAAAGGTGCGCGGGGCGAGCCCGGTTGAGGACAAGATTAGCGGCGTTCCGGTGGTCCTGGTGACCGGGCCCGACGGCGAGTCAGTGCGCGTGTTCGGCTCGCAGCTGAATGGATTGGACATTGAGCTCTATCGCGATGCGCGGAATAATGGGCAAAGTGATGGACAAAATAATGGACCAAGTCCAGAGTGGCGGCTCGTCGATTCGCGAGGCAACACATGGAACTTTGCCGGATGCGCGACCAGCGGGCCGGCCACGGGTCAGTGTCTGGAGAAGATCAATTACTTGAAGGACTACTGGTTCGACTGGAAGAACTATAACCCTCGGACTACGGTGTACAGCCACTAGTTACAGTCCAGGCCCCTTGGCCGGAAGTTCGCATCCTTTCGTTTCTTAACGTGCGCTCATAAACGCGGTATATGTTAGCCATGGAAGGACCGGGCAGCAGTGTGGCGGTAGTCACGCTGGTGGCAGTTGCAGTGTCTTTCGCCGCGTGCAATCGCGTGACGGGAACGAAGTCCGCCCAAGCGGGGACAGTTGTTGTAGCGCAGACGGCGCCGCAGACGGCGCCGCCATCCGCGGCTGCCCAAACGGGCCCCGCGATCCCAAGCTCTCCCTTGGCAGTATCTGCTTCGTCCTCCCCGCCAGTTGCGCCACCGCAGTCCGACGCGCCTCCTCCGAAGGTGTCTGTTTCAGACCGCAGCCAGACGCTTATCGTCGCGCAGCAAACGTTCCGCTTGCTGACTCACGTGCAAAGCATGGCAGGGACAGGCGAGCAAACGGTGGAATGGTGGGAGTTGCGCAATGCGAAGGACCAGGTAGTTTATCGCCAGTCCTATCCTGTGACTTTCACGAATGGCTCGTTCGACTGGATGGTTTCAATCAGCGCCAAGTCGTTCACCACAGCGCAAGGCGGCGGCATATTGATTGAAGGAGGAGAGGAGCCCTCGGCGCCCGACAGCGGAGGCTGGGTGCAAGTATTCGGGTTCAAGTACGGTCGCGATAAATATGGCGCGGATGAAAGTCTCTTCGGCCCCTTTGGCCCGCCGATATTTATCGAAGGAGAGTTTCTGGGTGTCGACACCGATTCCTTTCGCCCCACTCCAACCTCTTTTCAAGGAACAACGACCACGGTCGTACGTGACGTCCTGAAGTTCCGACTATGGACGGGAAACTTCAACATTGTTTATCCGGTACTGATCAATTGGATTACCGGCAGGCTGCAACCGGCCTGGCGCTGCCTTGAGAGGACATCGAAGGGACAGGTTGAACGCTGCTCGTACCCGATCACGATCGAGGCGCACCGCGATAGCCAACCCACGTTCGTGCGTCTTTTTCCCGAAGCCGATGACGGCTTCACGCCCAAACACGTGATCGTGCAGCCGCAGAGCAAAGTCGAGTACCTCGAAGCCCGGACGCCGGTCACCTGGAACGAGGATGCCAAAGCGATCTCGTTCAGCGTAAACGGAGATGTATGGATCAAGGTCCGCATCGACGGGGTCGAGGGCTGGATCCACAGCCAAGAGGACTTTGATGCCGTGGGCCTGCCACAGGCGGGCTAGACTCGGGCTGCTCTTGAATCATGCCCTTGTCACGGGCTGCTCGGGGCCTCTCCCCTGCCACGCCCGTCCATCCTTTGACACGCATCCAAATGTCTAGAGAGGCCGGTTGGTGATTTAGAATCAAGCAGCGACGCACATTGGTTCCAAAGCAAGGGTTCGGACCGCGAATTGCTCTTTGGACGCATGCACAGCTCTCCCCATGGCGATTAAGCTGAAAATCCCGAAGGCTGGAAGCAACGGCCAAAGCGCCAAAAGCCGCGGAGAAGGCCGCTGGCTGGCCCATGATCCTATCTTGCGGATCGCCCTGCTCGGGTTTCTTTCGGTGTCGCTGGTGGTAGTCGGCGTTTTTGCCTACTGGTATGTAAAGTATGACCGGATCATCGAGCAGCGTTTCCGCGGTCCGGCGTTTGCAAGTTCGGCCAAGATTTTCGCTTCCCCGCAGGTGGTAAGGGTCGGAACCAAGTTGACTGTCTCGGCGATTGCAGCGCAGTTGCGCCATGCCGGCTATGCCGAAAAAGAGGGCGAATCGCAACTAGGAAGCTACCGCGTGCACGGCGGCTCAATTGAAGTTCTGCCCGGCCCCGAGTCGTATCACAGCCCTGAACCGGCCACCATCACCGTTGTGGACGGAGCGGTTTCGGCCATCAACAGCCGCGCCTCCGGAGACCTCGAAGCCTATGAACTCGAGCCCCAGATGCTGGCTTCGCTGTTCGACGCCGAGCAGCGCTCCAAGCGCCAACTGGTGAAGTACGACGACATCCCCAAGGTCGAGGTGGAAGCGGTGACCGCCATCGAAGACCGCCGCTTCTTCCAGCACGGCGGCGTCAATTTCATGCGGCTGGTGGAAGCCGCCTGGATCGACTTTACCCATCAGCGCCATCAGCAGGGCGGGTCGACGATCACCATGCAGCTGTCGCGGGCATTTTTTCTGAGCCCGGAGAAGACCTTCAAACGCAAGCTGATCGAAATGCTGATCGCGGTCGAACTGGAGCAGAAGTTTTCCAAGCAGCAGATTTTCGAGTTCTACGCCAACCGCGTCGATTTAGGACAGCGCGGGTCGTTCACCATCGCGGGACTCGCGGAAGGCTCGCGGTCGTATTTCAATAAGGACCTGAAAGACATCACCCTGCCGGAAGCCGCGCTGCTTGCCGGATTGATCCAGGCGCCCAGCTATCTTTCGCCCTATCGCCATCCCGAGCGCGCCCTGGAACGCCGGAATACGGTGATCGAGGCCATGGTCGACACTCGCGCCATCACGCGCGACCAAGCCAACAAGGCCAAAGCTACGCCGCTGAAACTGGCACCGCCGAACGTTGAGGCGAGCGATGCGCCGTATTTCGTGGACATGGTTCGCGACACCGTGGTCGGCAAACTGAACGAGCGCGAGGTCAACGAGCAGGAATATCGCATCTACACCACGCTCGATCCCGACCTGCAACGGGCAGCGGCGCAGGCGGTCGAAACCGGCATCAAGCTGGTGGACGACCAGGTCACGAAAATGCGCACCAAGAAGACGAGGGTGGGCAAGAACAAGTTTGAAACCACGGTCGCGCCCGGCCCGCAGGCGCAGGTGGCCCTGGTCGCCATGGACCCTCACACCGGCGAAATCAAGGCGCTGGTCGGCGGACGAAACTACGGAATGAGCCAGCTGAACCACGCGCTCGCCAAGCGTCCCACCGGCTCCATCTTCAAACCGTTCGTGTACGCCGCCGCCATGAATACAGCGCTGGACGGCTCGACCACCATCATCACCCCGGCCTCGACCGTTCCCGATCAGCCTTCGACCTTCACCTACGGTGACCAGATTTATGAGCCGCGCAACTATAAGGAGGAGTACCACGGCGACGTCACGCTCCGCTATGCGCTGGCGCTTTCGCTCAACAACGCCACCGTCAAAGTGGCCGAAGAAGTGGGCTATGACAAGGTGGCGGATCTGGCCAAGGCGGCTGGAATTACCTCGGTGAAAGCGACGCCCGCGATGGCGCTGGGCGCCTACGACGCCACCCCCGTCGACATGACTGCCGCCTACACAAGTTTCGCCAACGGCGGCATGCGGCTTTCTCCGGTTTTCGTCAATTCGGTGCGCAACTCCAAGGGCGATGTCATCGTCAACTTCGAGACCGAGAAGAAGCAGGTTCTCGATCCACGCATCGCGTTTGTCATGACCAACATGCTGGAAGGAGTCATGAACTTTGGCACGGCCTATGGCGTGCGCTCCCGCGGTTTCAGCGCTCCGGCGGCCGGCAAAACCGGCACTTCGCACGACGGTTGGTTCGCCGGGTACACCAGCAATCTACTTTGCATCGTCTGGGTGGGATACGACGACTACAGCGACATTCGGCTCAGCGGAGCGCAGACTGCCGCTCCCATCTGGGCCGAGTTCATGAAAAAGGCGGTTACGCTCTCCCAGTATGCGAACGTGAAGCCCTTCACCCAGCCCGAAGGCGTGATTGATGTGCAACTCGACAAAATCACCAACCGTCTGGCAACCCCGTCCTGTCCCGACGATTACACGATTGCCTTCGTGGCCGGCACCGAGCCTCACGATTCCTGCGACCAGGGGGGCGGCGTGCAGGGGTTTTTCTCCCGCATTTTCGGCGGAAATACCGTGAAAGCGCTGCCGCCGCCCAATAGCATTGGGAACCCGCAGCCCGCTGTTGGTGTCCAATCTGAGGAAGCGGCACGGAAGAAGAAAAGCTTGTTCGGGAAGTTTGTGGGCGTGTTCAAAGGAGACAGCGGTTCCCAGAAGGCAAATGACAAAAACACGGCGGCGCCGTCTAAGCAGTGACAGCAGGTTGTCCCGACGATACGAGTGGGAACGAGAACAGCTGGGGCCGTGGTCTCAAACTTGCAGGATGTAGGGTCACAAGCTAAGAACCAGGGCGAAGAACGATTGAAACTCTGAAGTCTTGTAGGTTCGGCCGGGGGTGGAATATGCTTTCCTGGATCCGCGTCAGCTGTGTATTGCTTGTCTTCGCTGCCTTTTTCTCTCCCCCTTTGCCGGCCCAGAGCACCGAGCAACTGCAAGTCGGCCCTCCCCCCATGCACCGCGCCGATCCGCCGGCTCCTGATGCATCGCGCGAAGACCTCGAAAAACGTGGCGACGAACTGCGCACGGACAAGGACTTCCTTGACGCGATCGATTTCTACCGGGCGGCGCTGAAAGGGGCGCCGGGCACTGCCTCGATGTACAACAAAATCGGTATCTGCCAACTCATGCTGCAGCGCTACAAAGAAGCCAAGAAGAGTTTTGAACGCGCGATCAAGGCCGATCGCAAATATGCCGACGCCTACAACAATCTCGGCGTCATTGAATATCAGAACCGTAACTACGGCGCAGCCATCCGGCGCTATCAGAAAGCGATCGCGTTGCGCGACGATGCCGCCTCCTACTACAGCAATATGGGCGCGGCGTACTTCGGCAAGAGACAGTTCGACAAAGCCATACAAAGCTATGGCAAGGCCATGGAGCTTGATCCCGACATCTTCGAGCGCACTTCGCGCGGCGGAGTTCTGGCCCAGCTTCCTTCTCCCGAAGACCGCGCCCGCTACGATTATGTTCTCGCCAAGCTGTACGCCAGTGCTGGCGCCCCCGACCGTTCCTTGCATTATCTGAAAAAGGCGATGGAAGAAGGCTACAAGAACATCAAGGACGTCTACAAAGACAACGAGTTCACCACCCTGCGCAAAGACCCGCGCTTCGCCGAACTGATGGCGACGAAGACCACGGCCGTTCCCGATTAGGTAGGCGCTAACTTGCGGGTGCGGAATGAGTTAGAAAGCATCTCGAAAACTGAGAACCCCCGAAACTTTCCCGGCATTGCGGGGTTTTGAAGGTTATTCCTCCCGAAAACAACAGGGTGAGTAGGGAGAAGGCAACCCGCCGGTTGTTAACCCGAGCACGCCCCAAGCAAAGCAACCGGCGGGTGGTTTTTCCTTACTTCCGGCTTCCCCGTTGATCTTGGTATCAGGAAAACATTTCTCTCACGCTTTCCGGCCGTTGATTCTCTCCTGCACGCCTCGATGAGAAGCCACTGGACCTCTCCTTCCTGCAGCATAGGAGAATCGAATCCATGAAGGGCGACAGTCCCAAACCGCACCCTGGCCCATTCCGAGTGAGGCAGGTGGGGGCTGAGCTTGCTGGCATCGTAGGCGTGGTGGGATTCTTCGTGATGGGATTCGTCAGCGTACTATCGTGAAAGGATTCCTGGTCGGTGCGTTTCTGATTGGAATTGGAATCGCGGTGATTCTGTGGCTCATCCGAAATGCAAAGAGTTCCAGCCATGTAGACCGTGAGGTACTCCACGTGAATTATCCGGGTTAGCGATGACCTGCACGATGGGAAAGAGCGTCAGGGTGTCAGCGATGGACGCACCGAGTAATTGATCACAACCTCGGTGGAAACCTCGACCGGCTCGCCGCTCACCAGATATGGCCTGTACTTCCACTGCCGAACGGCATAGACGGCGGAAGGGGTCAGTTCGATTGGACCTTCGAGCAGTTCGAGACTCACAACATCTCCCGTCTTGCTTATAACGACTTGCATCCGAACGGTGCCCTGGATGTGGTTTTCTCGTGCCTCTGCTGGGTAGACGGGTTGCACTTTCCTGAGCAACAAACCACCGGAGGTGCTCAAGGGAATATAGATTTGAGTGCGGTCCCCCGGCGACCGAGGTGTTTGCTCCGGAGGCCAGGGAGTAATCGCATAAATTGTGGAGGCCGCCTCATCCAGCGAGTCCCAGAGGGCCGCCTCAACCTTCCATACCAGCAGATAGTCCTTAGCTGGAGAACAGATCAAGGCCTGATGACTGGTGCCCGAGCTATATTCGAGGTTAGCACGGGAGAACTCGTGTCCTGCGACCGTATACTCACTTACTTCCCCTTTCCGTTTTGCACTTTTGCCGGCACGGAGGCTGGACGTTAGTGTGTCGAGATACTGCCGGCAGTTTTCCGTGTTGCCCTGGGCGGAACGAGCCAACGCCAGCAGGGTAAGAAAGGAGTCTGTTCGCAACTCAGTCACGTCTTGAGGGATGTGCACCGCGGCAAGCAGAAGCTCTAACCTTTTGGAATCCCTTTCGGATGAGAGCTTCTTGCGAATAAGATCGGTTGCAAGCACCCAGTCAGGTGGCAGGCGGTAAGAGAGAGAGAAGTAATCGTTTGTATATGTGTGATCTAGAAAGAAGCCCGGTGGCAGACTCGACTCGGTCTGCACTTTCCCCAGGTTGGGGCTGGCGTACGATGTTCCGCTGTCAACCGCGACTGGTTGCGTGGCTGTGCTCGCTATGGGCCGCTGAAATTTCGCAACGCTCAGTCTGACGCCTCCATTGACGTAAGCGGTTACCTCCGCACCCTTAGGTATAACGATGTCCTTGCCGTGCATCAAAAGGAAGAAGGGAGCAGCCGGGAAGAAAGTCAGCCCAGTCGCCACAATTCCCGCGGTCATTGCCAGGATATGGCTTCCGCCTTTGCCGTCTTGTATTGCGCGCAGCCGAGCTTTCTCGCCGTCGAGTAACCTCACATACTCGAGGTGGATCTCGATCTTTCCTCCGCGGGCCACCCTTCTTGTTGGTTGCACATCTGTGACCGTTCCAAAGGCAAGCCCACCTTTCGGAATGACCAGCGTTCCGCTAACCCTGAAGTCTTGCAGGACCTCGAAGTCCACCGTATCGCCGACGTGCGAGTCTGCCGAAGAAACGGTGCGATTCAGTCGGAGCCTCACCGGAGTCCCATCCTCCAGAACAAATTCCCTCGCAGACATGAAGGTCGATGGTGCGGCGGAGCGTTCTTGCGTGGCTGCGATGGTTGTCCCTGGGTAAACAGTTGCATCGGGACGCCTCGAATCGCTTGTTAGTCCGGCGACCAGGGGAACCGACAAAATGCTGACACCAGCGAACCGACCTATCCACATGGGAACCCTCTGGCTCGTACCTGACGAGCGGGAATCATCACCCCGCCTTACAAGTGAGTCAACCGGAATCGTCTTTTTAGTTCAAACACGGCACCGATCCTACACCCATCCCGCTGTTCGCCGATGTTTCTCACCCACTGGATCGAGCCTCCGTAGAGTTCGTTTTGCTCTCAAAGCCTCATGAATACTGGTGTTGGCGCGATCATACAACCACTTCCTCAGAGTTCAAAAAGGAAATGTGGGTCCACATCGATCAAAAGCCAAGCGCTAGTCGCTGAAGTCTAGCTGCCTCTTTCCGAGATGTACTCTTCGACAACCTTCTTCCATTTCCCCTGCGCTCTGAGGATGTATTCGACCGCGTCGCGGGCGGCCCCGTCTCCCCCAGCGTGGGACGTAACCAGGTGGGCCTCGGCTTTGACCTCGGGACGCGCGTTCTTCACCGCGATCGCCAGGCCGCATCGGCGCATGGCCGGCAGATCGATCACGTCGTCGCCGACGAAAGCGGCCTCGGCGGCGGTGATTCCGTCTTTTTCGAGAATCTGCGCCAACACGGACGCCTTGTCCTGGACGCCCTGGTGCACGTGATCGATCTTGAGATCGCGCGCGCGGAGGGCAACCGTTTCAGAGATGCGTTTGGTGATGATCCCGGTCTTGAGTCCGCCCAGATGGGCGAGCGAGATGGCCGTCCCGTCGTGGGCGTGGAAGCCTTTGGCCTCGATCAGAGTTGCGCTGTGCAGGCCGAAACCGCCCTGTCCGCCGTGCTCCGCAGACTTTTCGAGAATGCTTTGCTGAACCCCCGGTTGCGGGCCTGCGGGTGCGGGGAAAATCCAGATTTTGCCGTCGGTCAAAACGCCGTCGACGTCGAAAAGAATAAGTTTAATTTTGCGCGCGCGGGCTGTGGCGGATGGTTTAGGCATTGCGGCGATTCTAGCAGGGCAAACTCGCCTAGGGACAGCCGCCCTCGGCTGTCCGGAGGAGCGAAGCTCCGCGGCTGTCTGGGCCGGCGCCCGGTTTCGTTGATAGAATTTGATGCTTTATTCACACATTCTTATGTGTGATACTATACACATGGCGACGAATCTGGCATTGGACGACCATCTCATCGAAGAAGCCCGCCGGGCCGGGAAGCACAAGACCAAGAAAGAAGCGGTCAACGCCGCTTTGGATGAGTATGTTCGAAGACGCAAGCAGATGAAGATACTGGATGCCTTTGGCACCGTCACCTTCGATCCCGCCTACGATTACAAGGCGGAACGGCGCCGCAGTTCACGCCGGGCGCGTGGCCAATCGCGGCCATGATGGTGCTTGTCGATACCCCGGTGTGGTCGCTGGCGCTGCGGCGCCGCCCCGAGCAGCTCAGCGAGTCCCAACACGGTTTCGTTAATGTCCTTGCCGAATTGATTCGCGAGGGACGCGCGCAAATGCTTGGGCCAATCCGCCAGGAGTTGCTTTCGGGGATCCGTGAGGAAGCTCAATTCAAGAGAATTCGCGACTATCTGCGGGCCTTTCGCGAACCATCGCTCGAAGCGGCGGATTACGAAGACGCCGCCCGCATGAGCAACCAATGCCGCGGCCGTGGCATTGCTGGATCACCCGTCGATTTCCTGATCTGCGCCGCCGCCCACCGCCACGGCTGGACCATTCTCACCACCGATCGGGACTTCCAAAACTACTCCACCGTGCTGCCCCTTCGCCTGTACCCCGCGTCGACCGGCGACTAGCTCCAACAACCGGCCCGGGTCTCGCTGACGCTGTCAACAATGCTTTAACGAGAATTACTTGGCAAAAAACGCGCGATTGAGCTCTTGCATGTGTCCGTTGGACAAAGCTCGTGAGCGGATCATGCGCTTGAGGAAGACAGGAAAGGCCTCGTGGCCGTCGGCAAAGTGCTGCTGCTTCATCAGGCTGTAGAGCGCCACCGCCAGCACATGGATCCCGTCATCCTGTTCCTTCCAATAGCGGCGAGGGTCGCCACCCATGCCGAAGGGCTCGGCGAGAATCTGCTCCAGTGCTTGCACGCAATCCTCTTCCTCCAAACCTTCCAGCGTGTTGTAGCCGAACGATGGGTTGTGGTGCTCGACTTTGTCCATCAGGAAGGCGTCGGCGCGCAGGGACTGCAGGGAGGCGCGGAGGTCGGCATCGTGGGCCAAGTCGTACGGCGGGTGCATCATTTCGTGAATGGCGTTGCGCAGCACGATCCGGAACGGATACGAGTAGTGAGTGAGAAAGCGCGTGCCCGTGATCTTGATGCCGTGCGGTTCGGAGTAGTAGAGCAGGTACACGGTGATTCTGTTGGAGGGAGAGGGCGAGCCCAGAGCCGATTCAATCCTGGGTATCACGTTATATTTCGGCAAGTCTTGAGCCATGGCCGCGCGCGCCTTTTCGACGCGGGGTCTGACTTGTTTTTCCCAGTCGGCTTCGAAATCAATGCGCTTCAGCGCCTTGAGAGCAACTTCGAGATCGCCGCGGCTCTCGTCATAAACCTTCCAACCGTCGTCGCTGTAGTAAGAGGTCGCCTTCAGGTTTCGTTGCATGGTTGAACTGTGTTTCACCACGCGAATCATGTCATCGAGCGATTCCGCATCGGTGGCGGAGAAGTACAGGGCGAATTGCGCCGAGATAATGCCTCCATTCTGATCTTTGATCCGGTGCTTCAGGCTGGCGAACGCCGCTCGTTCCTCGGGGCGTAGCCTCGGGAAAAGGCGATCATAGTCGGGCTGATAGAACTTCAAGTAGTACGGGTCTCCGCTGAGGAAGTTCAGCGCGCACAGAGTATCGAACATGAACGACGGCTGAAGATCCCAGTCGGTGGTGGCGTGGAAGGCTGCATGGGGTTCCTGAGCGAGCAGCGGCGTCGCCAGCCCCGCGAACACCGCGAAGACTGCGAAAAGAATGCACCACCGTTTCTGCATAAGCATTTGGACGGCGGGGACGGAGGAACGTTAGGAGAATCCTAGCGCGAAGCTTTACGAACGCGCGATCCACAGGACGGGGAAATGGCGCCCGAGTTTCTCGAAGTCGCGGTCGGAAGTGACGAGCGTGGCCTGGCGAAGTGCGGCCAAGGCAGCAGCAAAGCAATCCACATAGGGAATCTTGTGGAGTACTTTGATCTCACCTGCTTTCAGCACTTGCTCAAGGTGCACTGGAATGATCTGCAGCGGAAGGCGCGAAAGACTTGCGACAGTCTGCCGCGCCCTTTCTTCACCGCCTCGTTGCCACAGCACGTAAAACACTTCGCCCCAGTTTAGAACCGAAATCAGCACCGCGGTTTGGGGCCGCAATGCCTCTTCGAGAAGCCGCTCCACCTTCCTGGATCCGGGCCCGGCCTCGGCGAAATCCAACACAGCGTTCGCGTCGAGGACATAAGTTCTGCTCACCTGGGCCACCGGTCTTTCTCGATCCGGTGTTCACGTTCACGCTCCTCTACCAGTGATGGTTCGCCTGGCTCTCCTTTGAAACAGCCACGGAGGCTCCGGATCAACTCTTCGATGGCGTGCGGGTCGACCTCTGCGGCAGCGTCGGAGACGTTCTTGCCCTGGTAACGAACGTCAAATCCAAAATCCTTCAAAATCGCGACCGCCTGGTGCGAGTTGGTGGGATCGTTGGGGGGCACCCCTGCTGCCTCCAAGACGAGCGGCCTGGCAGGTAGCTCCCGTCCGTCAATGATCGCCGTCCACTTCGCCGGACGGCTCCCGCGTAGTCGCTTGGCGGCCGCTGTTATGTCGGCGCGGGTGAGTGCCGAGACTCTGGCGCTTGGCATCGTCAGTCCTCCTTGAGACAAGCTGGATTGGACCTGTCGATTATTCATATTCATCATATTCATCATCATAGTCATAGTCAACACCTAATCGTTTCACCCGGACTGGGCGAACATTTTACGAAACTATGAATTCCAGCTACAATCACTCCCATGCCGTCCGCAGTCTCCCCTTCCCTTGCCTGGGCTCATCCACTGGTGCAGGAGTGGTTCACGGCGCGCTTCTCGACCCCGACCGAGCCGCAGGAGCAGGGCTGGCCGCACATCCTTGCCGGGCATACCACGCTGATCTCGGCTCCGACTGGATCGGGCAAAACGCTGGCGGCTTTCCTCGCCTGCATTGATCGCCTCGTGTGCAAGGCGCTGGCGGGCGAACTGCGCGATCGCACGGAAGTTCTCTACGTGTCTCCGCTCAAGGCGCTGGGCAACGACATTCAGAAGAATCTCGAAATCCCGCTGGGAGAAATTCTGCAGATGGCGGGCGAGCGCGGCCTGCTGATGCCGGAGATCCGGACAGCGGTGCGCACGGGCGACACTTTAATGAAAGACCGGCGCCTCATGCTGAAGCGTCCGCCACACATTCTGGTCACGACGCCCGAGTCGTTCTACATTCTGCTGACGGCGGAGAAGAGCCGCGCCATTCTGCGCGATGTGGAGACCGTGATTGTGGACGAAATTCACGCGGTGGCCGATGACAAGCGCGGCGTGCATCTGGCGCTTTCGCTGGAGCGACTGGAGGCGCTGACCGAGCGTCCGCCGGTGCGCATTGGGCTTTCGGCGACCCAGAAGCCGATTGAAGAAGTCGCGCATTTCCTCGCGGGCAGCGGCAGGCCCGATCCTGTGATCGTTAACGTCGGACACAAGCGCACGCTTGACCTTGGGGTTGAGGTTCCGTCCTCCGAGCTTGGGCCTGTGGCTTCGAACGAAATGTGGGACGAGATTTATGAGCGCATCGTGCAATTGGTGAACGCGCACCGCGCGACGCTGGTCTTCGTGAACACGCGGCGCCTGGCCGAGCGCATCTCCCATCAACTCGGCGAACGCCTAGGTGAAGAGAATGTGGCTGCGCATCACGGCAGCCTGTCGCGCAAGCTGCGCCTGGAGGCCGAGCGCAAGCTGAAAGAAGGCCAGGTGAAGGTGCTGGTCGCGACCGCTTCGCTGGAACTTGGCATTGACGTGGGAACCGTGGACCTCGTCTGCCATATCAGTTCGCCGCGTTCGATTGCGGTTGCCTTGCAGCGCGTGGGACGGTCGGGTCACTGGCGCGGCGCGGTCCCCAAAGGTCGATTTTTTGTCACCACGCGCGATGATTTGGCGGAATGCGCCGTGCTGGTGCGCGCGATTCGGCGTGGCGAACTTGACCGCCTGATTTTTCCCGAAGCTTCACTCGATGTGCTGGCGCAGCAGATTGTGGCTTGCTGTGCGGCTTCGGGCAGCGCGGCGCCGCGGCGAGGGCAGGATGCCCTCGCGACAGCCGGCGGGGACGCCGGCGCTACGGTGCCGGAAGCCAGCGATGACGGGTGGGACGAGGATGAACTATTTGCGCTCGTGAGGGGGGCCTATCCCTATCGCAATCTTTCGCGCGAGACCTTCGACGCCGTGCTCGCGATGCTTTCGGAAGGAATCGCTTCCCAGCGAGGCCGCTACGGCGCATACGTGCATCACGACCGCATCAATCGCAAGCTGCGGGCGCGGCGCGGGGCGCGACTGGCGGCGATTACCAGCGGCGGCGCGATTCCAGACAATGCCCTGTTCACGGTGGTCGCCGAGCCTGAAGGTGTGGTCGTGGGAACGGTGGATGAAGACTTCGCGGTCGAGAGCATGGCCGGAGAGGTCATGCTGCTCGGAAACACGTCGTGGCGGATTCGCCGCATCGAAGGCAAATCGTCACGCATCCTGGTGGAAAGCGCGCACGGTGCTCCGCCCGGAATCCCGTTCTGGCGCGGGGAAGCTCCGGCGCGGACGGCCGAGCTGTCATTGCAGTTGGGCGAATTGCGCAAGGAGATCAGCGATCGGCTGCCCGGCGTGGTTCCGGTCGAAGGATGGCGCAATCTTTCCATCGTTGCTGACGCCGTGAACTGGTTGCGCGAAGAATGCGGGCTTGATCTCTCCGGCGCCGAGCAACTGATTCAATACACGCTCGAAGGCCGCGCCGTGCTGGGCGATGTGCCGACGCAGCAGACCATCATCGCCGAGAGATTTTTCGACGAGGGCGGTGGGATGCAACTCATCATCCACGCGCCTTTTGGCGGGCGCATCAACAAGGCATGGGGACTGGCGCTGCGCAAACGCTTTTGCCGGGGCTTCAATTTCGAATTGCAGGCGGCGGCTACCGACAACGGGCTGAACATCGCGCTCGCCGAGCAGCACAGTTTCCCTCTCGCCGATGTTTTTCAATTCCTGGCTTCGGAAAGCATGCCGCCCATCCTCGAGCAGGCGGCCCTGGCGTCTCCGATTTTTCAGACGCGCTGGCGGTGGGATGCGACGCGGGCCCTGGCCCTGCTGCGCTTTCAGGGCGGCAAGAAAGTTCCGCCGCAGATTCAGCGCATCCGCTCCGACGATCTGCTGGCATCGGTTTTCCCCGACGTAGCAGCGTGCTTTGAAAACATCGAAGGCGACATCAAGATTCCCGATCATCCTTTAGTCGCCGAGGTCATGAAAGATGTGCTCACCGAGGCGCTGGATATCGACGGCCTCCGCGAAGTGCTGCGCGGCATCGAGCAGGGACGGATTCGCTGCCTGGCGGTGGACACTCCGGTGCCGTCGCAATTTTCGCACGAGATTCTCAACGCGAATCCGTATGCCTACCTGGATGATGCGCCGCTCGAAGAGCGCCGGTCGCGGGCGGTCGAGATGCGGCGCGTGCTGCCGGCGTCGGTACTCGAAGAAGTCGGCGCCCTCGATCCTGCGGCTATAGAGCAGGTGCAGCAAGAGGCTTGGCCGGATGTGCGCGACGCGGATGAACTGCACGATGTGCTCCATACGTTGGTGATGGTGCCGGCGGAGAACAGTTCTCAGTTCTCAGTTGTCAGTTCTCAACAACCACCGGCGAGCGCTGATTGGAGTGGATTCTTCGAGCGGTTGCGGCGCGAGAGCCGCGCCGTCGCAGCCGACGCCGCCGGCAAGCAATATTGGGTGGCCGCCGAGCGGCTCGAGTTGTTCCGCGCAATCCATTCTGTAGAGACGGGGCTTGCCCCGTCTCCCGCCGCTAACCAGCGATCTGGCGGTGCGGGCGGAGACGCGGCAAGCCGCGTCTCTACGGTGAATTTTGAGGATGCGGTGCTGATTGCGGTGCAGGGATGGATGGCACATCTTGGTCCTACTACAGCTTCAGAGATTGGCGAAATGCTCGGACTGCCGGCTTCTGAGATTGAGAAAGCTTTGCTCCGCATTGAAGCAAGCGGGGCGATTCTGCGCGGCACGTTCCGCCCGGCCGATTCGCGAGAAGGGCGAACTGCGCTCGCCCGGACAGCCGAGGGCGGCTGTCCCCACATTGAAGCCGAAACCGAGTGGTGCGAGCGCCGTTTGCTGGCTCGCATTCATCGCCTGACGGTGGCAACCTTGCGCAAGCAGATTGAGCCGGCCACGGCAACGGAGTTTATGAATTGGCTTTTGCGCTGGCAGCACGTGGCTCCGGGTACGCAGGTGCGGGGCGAGCATGGCACGCTCGAAGTGATCCGGCAGTTGCAAGGCTTTGAAATTCCGGCGAGCGCGTGGGAACGGTTTGTGCTCGCGCGCAGAATTTCGGACTACGATCCGGCGCACCTCGATCAGCTTTGCCTGGCAGGCGTGGTGGGATGGGGCCGCCTGTCGCCGCATCCCGCAACGCTCGAAGCCACCCAAGAGGGCGAGACCCGGCGGCGCGTGATCCCGACCCGTGTCGCGCCGATTGCATTCTTCGTGCGCGAAGATGCGGATTGGATGCGAACCCATCATCCTGGGGCGGAAGATTCTACTACTTCGTTCTTAAGTCCGGTGGCGCAGGCGGTACTCGAACTTTTGAAACAACGAGGCGCGCTGTTTTTCCCCGATCTGGTGCGGGCGACGGGCCGGCTCAAAGCGGAAATCGAAACCGGACTGTGGGAACTGGTCGCCGCCGGCCTGGTGACCGCCGACGGGTTCGAGAACCTGCGCGCGCTGGTGACACCGAAGGGCGCTGTGGGCAGCGGCCTGGGGAGAGTGATGGGCAAAGCACGCCGCCCTCGCAATGCGCCGGGGCGCTGGTCGTTGTTGCACACCGAGGGGGCCGAGCGCGACCGCAGCGTCGAGTCCTGCTGCTGGATGTTGCTGCGGCGCTATGGGGTAGTCTTTCGTGACCTGCTGGCGCGGGAAACGAACCTGCCGCGCTGGCGTGAATTGCAGATTGGGTACCGCCGCTTGGAAGACCGCGGCGAAGTGCGCGGAGGGCGCTTCGTCGATGGATTTCTGGGCGAGCAGTTCGCGCTTCCGGTGGCCGTCGAGAGTCTGCGCGCCTACCGCAAGCTGCCGCAGAACACGCAGGGGGAGCGTGTCGTCATTGGCGCCGCGGATCCGCTGAACCTGGTGGGGATCATTGTTCCCGGCGAGCGCATTCCCGCCATCTCAGGGCGAAGTGTGACGTTTCGCGACGGTGTGTGGGAAGCGGAGGACGCGCTGATGGCTTCCGGGTATTAAGCTCCTAGCTCTTAGCTCTTAGCTTCCAACTCAACACACAGTTGTCATCCTGAGCGAAGCGAAGGACCTGCTTTTCGCGGCGTCGATAGAAAGCAGCAGGTCCTTCGCTTCGCTCAGGATGACAACTCAACTTCTATGTCACGACGTCGTCTCGACTTTTCGAGACAGCACGCCAGCGAAGCACACCAGAGATTTCGAGCACAAATTCCCTCACGGCAACTTCAGTTGTAGCAGCACTTGCGGATTCAGATACACCCCCTGCCAGCGCACGGCCAGATGCAGGTGCGGCCCCGTAGCGCGGCCCGTGCCTCCGCTCAGCCCGATCGGCTGCCCTTTACTCACCCCGTCGCCTTCTTTGACGGAAAATTTCGACAAATGCAGGTAGAGCGTCAGAAGACCCTGGCCGTGGTCGATCACCACCCAGTTCCCTTCGAAGAACATCGGACGCGCGAGGATGACGCGGCCGCTGTTCACGGCTGCGATCTCGGTTCCACTGGGCACGCGGAAATCGAGCCCCTGATGCGTGCTTTGAACCGATCCGTTGAACACGCGCTCGACTCCGAACACACCCGAGATCTCGGCATTCACCGGAGGCGCGAACGAGCCTTCCCATTCGCGCTCGGCAGTGACTGTTTTGAGAATCTCGGCTTTGGTTTCCTTGTCCTGTGCGATCTGGCGCTGCTCTTCAGGGCTCGGCGCGGTGTATTGTCCGGGAACTGTCACCGGCAGAAGCACGCGGGGATAGCGCTGCCGTTCCACTCGAATCTTTTTATCGAATGAAATCGCCTGTCCGGCAGTCGTTTCCGCGTGGAGCTCGAGGGAATAGGCTCCGGGCTTGGTTTCCTGGCTTGCGCCAGCGAGAGCGAACCAGGACTTGTGGTTGGGGTCAAAACTGAATGCGATCTCGTGGCCCAGCCAGTTCCCCGAAAGCACGCGGACCGGCTTCGGCGTGGTTACACGAAAGAGTACCGGGCTTCCGTTGACCAGGCGGGCGGGCTGGTTGACGACTGTCCAACGGGCGGCAGTTGCGGCGGATGAGTTTGCGGCCAGTGCAAGGAGCACGCACGCAATGAAGACAGCGGGATGGAAGAGGCGTTCGCGATGCACAACTAGATTAAACACCATTGACGGTCAGTTGTTTCGGCTGTTTCGGGCCGCAATGGGCGGGGAATAGCGGGAATCCAGGCACGGTCCATCAAACGAGTCTCGGCAGAATCCGGCTTCTCGTTAGGGCCTGTCTCGGTTCATTTCCGGCACCTTGGACTGCGTCCATTCGCCTACTTGTGCCCCCGCGCTGGTGATCCCACACTGAGCCAAGGTCGGGCTTTTTTCCATTTTGCTCGACCTGCGCACGGGTGACCCGATGCGCGAGCGCTTGCAGAAAGCGGAGTTGGTTCATGAAAACGGCATCTTCGATCCGGTTCTTTGTGGTTGTCTTCTTACTCTCAGCGTCCGCTATGGCCGCCAACGAAAAAAACGATCATGGCAAGCCGGCCGACACGGCGCAGTATGCCGGCTCTGACGTTTGCCTGACTTGTCACGAGGACGTTTACAAAAAGCAGTTCGAAGGCACGCCCCATTTTCAGACCCTCAAGAAGGATGGTCACGGCTGTGAATCCTGCCATGGTCCGGGGGCCGAGCACGTGGCGGGCGGCGGCGACAAAACCAAGATCATCCGTTTCGCAACTCAGTCGCGTTCTGAATCCAGCCGGCGCTGTCTCGAATGCCACGGCCAAGCTCGCGAGCAGCAGCATTTTGGCTCGTCCGCCCACTCCGGCAACGATGTCGGCTGCCTCGATTGCCACAGTCCGCATCATGCCCAAGAAGAGCGCAAGCTGCTGGTCAAGGCGCAGCCCGAACTTTGCTACGGATGCCATGCCTCGGCACGCGCCGAGTTTGCCCGCCCTTACCACCATCGGGTGAATGAGGGGCTCGTCACCTGCAGCGACTGCCACAACGTGCATGGCACCTCGGCGTTGCGCCAGGTGCGTGCCACTCCGGGCGGGGACGCGGTTTGCTACAAGTGCCACGCCGATAGGCAAGGGCCATTCATCTACGAGCACATGCCGGTAAAGACGGAAGGCTGCATGAGTTGCCACACACCGCACGGCTCGACCAATCCGCGCCTTCTGCGCGTGTCCCAGGTCAACCTGCTGTGTCTGCAGTGTCACAGCGCTCCGGCGCTTAGCCCCTCGGGACCGGCGCACAACCAGTCCCAGAAGTATCAGGCCTGCATTCTGTGCCACGCGGCCATCCATGGCTCCAATTTGAGCCAGGTATTCATGAAGTGAGGGAGCGACGATACCTATGCATCTCGATTCCAGAACTCATGCACGGAGTGATTCTTTCCGATTAGTCCATTGGGTGCGGAGGTTTGCCGTGACATCGAAATTAACGCTGTGTGTGTGCGCACTATTCCTGCTCTTGCCGGCCGCCTGGTCGCAGTCCGCCGGCACCCCGAGCGCGTCCCCTTCGCCATCTTCATCTGCTCCGGGAGAAATCACCTTCGGCCAATATCGCGTCCATCAGTCGATCGAAGCCGGGTACCGCGTTTCCGACGTCACCGGGAGCGGGGGCATGTTCGACACCCTCGTCAACGAGCACGCAGGTCTGCGCCTTTTCGAACAGACTCTTTCCATGCGCTCGGACACAGCTGCGGGACAACCATTCGACGATCTCTTCGTCAACAGCGTCGGATGGGGCGGCGATCCCAATAACTTTCTGCGCGTGCGCGTCGGCAAAAACCAGTGGTATGACTTCCGCGCCAGTTTCCGCCGCGACCAGAACTTCTCCGACTTCAACCTGCTGGCAAATCCGCTAAACCCCGCCACTTCGACCCCGGCCGTAACCGTCGACACATCTCCGCACCTGTTCGCTACCCGCCGCCGCATGAGCGATCTCGATCTCACCTTGCTGCCGAAGTCGAAACTCAGCTTCCGGCTCGGGTTCTCGCACAACAACATGACGGGACCGTCGTATACCACTCTGCACGAAGGCACGGACGGACTGCTTCTCCAGCCTTGGGACACCACCGTCAACGCCTATCGCCTGGGAGTCGACTTCAAGCTCTTGCCGCACACCGTGCTGAGCTACGACCAGTTTCTGAACTACTACAAGGGAGACACTTCCGCCCAGCTCAATTCCCTTCCCTATGTGCTCGCCACCGGCAAAGCCGTGGACTTGGGCCTGCCCTTCAACACTGTGGCCAGCCAGCCTTGCGCCACGCCGCTGCTGGCGGGCGGTGTCGTCAATCCCACGTGCAACGGATACTTCGCCTACACCCGTTTTGCCGCAACGCGCAATTCGTTTCCCACCGAACAACTCAGTCTGCGCGGCAACTACTTTCGCCAGCTGGAGTTGACCGGAAGCTTCAGTTACAGCTCCGGCGACGCCAAGCTACCGGTATACTCCGAATTCTTCGACGGCCTGCTCTCACGCACGCGCATGCGGACCTCGCAGGAAAGTGGTTCGTCGCGGGCGAATCGAGTTACCAACAACGCCGACGCCGGTGTTGTGTTCCGCGTGACGGATCGCCTGCGCGTGGTGGACCAGTTTCGCTTCCTCAACTTCCGCCTTCCCGGCGTGCGCGACTACACCATCGACGCGTTGTACGGGGCAACCTTGCTCTCCACCCCCAACGTATTCAGTCTGGCCACTTGTCCGCCGCCGTACACCGCGGCCACCTGCCCGCAGCACAGCGCGAGTTCCGGGGCGGATCTCACAGCCGTGCACGACGTCAACTTCCTCAAACAGGACACAAAGACCAACACCATCGAATTGCAATACGACTTGACGCGCAAGATCTCCGGACGCCTCGGTTACCGCTTCCAGCGCCGCACCATTTTTCAATCGACCAGCGATCTTCAGGCTTTGATTTTCTATCCCTCACTACCCAATCGGGGAGCGTGCGCCGGCCTGCCGGTGGTGAACGGTGCTTGCACTACGACTGCCGCCTCCAGCAGCGCAGACACCACCGAAATCAACGCTCATTCGCTGCTGGCCGGGTTCTCGCTGCGACCCACACACGAACTGCGGGTCAACTTCGATAGCGAGCAGTTCTACGCCGACCATTCCTTCACCCGCATCAGCCCGCGCAAGGAGTCGCGATACCGCATGTCCGGCAGCTACACGCCGCGTCCCTGGGCAGAGCTTGGAGCGTCCGCGAATTTGTTCTCCAACTCCAACGACGACGCCCTGGTCAACTATCGCGGCCATAGCCGCAACTATGGGTTCAACGCGACTGTGAACCCGCTCCCGCGCTTCGGAGTCGATCTCGCCTACAACTACTCCGATGTCATGCAGGACGGCATCATCTGCTTCAATGACACACCGCCTACGGGCGTAGTGCTCCCGGTTGTCACCAATGCGAAAGACTGCACCACTCTCGACCCCAACAACCCGCTGCTTACCGACAGTTACTACCAGAACAACACCCATTTCGGGATGGGCGCCATCATGATCAAGCCCGGCCCCCGCGTCACCACGCGCTTCGGTTACAGCATCACCAGCGTCGGCGGCAAAATTCCACAGTTCAACATCCTGCAGCCGCTCGGAACGCTGGCGTACAACTATCACCAGCCCGTTGCCAGCCTCGACATCGACCTGGCACGCAACTTTGCCTGGCACGCCGGTTGGAATTACTACCAGTACGGCGAAAAGGATTTTGTGGGACCGACCTCGCCGCGCTACTTCCACGCCAACAATGTGACGCTCGCCCTGAGATACGCTTTTTGATGGGCGCAGCCTCCCATGGGCGCAAAGGGGCAATGCAAAGTGAGCCATTGGGGTGAACCGGTTACGACGTAGATAACCCACACAACGCCATGCTCTGGGTTCGCCGTCTACATGATTGGGAGGATTGGTGGACCTGGTCGGGATCGAACCGACGACCTCTTCCATGCCATGGAAGCGCGCTCCCAGCTGCGCCACAGGCCCACTGTTTTTATTCTCGCTTAGGCCGGGCGCCGCGTCAAACTCGACTGCAACCGCGAACCTCAACTAGGATAGAGTTGGCAAACGTACACGGAAACAACTGGAGCCCTATGTTGAACTCGCGGAACATTCTGGTTCGGTTACTTCTCGGCCTCATTCTCTTTCCCGTTCTCCTTGCGGCGCTGGCGGCGGGCGCGCAGCAGACAACCGGCGCGGCACCCGGAGGACAACCGCCGGTGGCTTACACGTCGGTCACCGAATTGAACGGCATCCTTTCGCAATTGCAGCAGACCACCCAGAACATGCAGTCCGACCTGGGAAACACGCGCATCGAGAAATGGAAGACGGACGGCGCGACCAAGCGGCAAACCCTGGCGAACGTGGAGTCCATCAAACGCAATTTGCAGTCGGCGCTGCCGGAAACGATCGCGCAATTGAACAACTCGCCGGAAGACCTGGAAGCCAGTTTCAAACTCTACCGCAACCTCGTCGTGCTCTACGACTACTTTGGTTCGGTGGTGAACATGGCGGGAGCCTTGGGATCCAAAGACGAGTTCCAGAGCCTGGACAACGACCTGACCGGATTAGAAAGCGCGCGTCGTGAGTTTGCCGGACGCATGCAGAAATTGGCGGCGAGCAAGGAAGCGGAGTTGACGCGTTTGCGCGCCCAGATCAAAACGCTGACCGCGGCGCCACCTCCGCCGCCCAAGAAAACTGTCGTGGATGACACCGAGCCTCCGAAGAAGCCGGCGAAGAAGAAGGTCACGAAGCCGAAACCGCCGGCGACCCCTGCGAACCCTTCGCCGAACGCTTCACCGACGAAGTAACCGCCCGCGGGTAAGACCTGACCGCAGACCTCCGCCCGCTGTTGCAAATACTGCACTTAGACGGGAACTCTGGGGCCTCCTCCGGAGTCTAAGTACTTAGGCGGGAAGGGTTTCCGGCGTCGTTTTTTGGCAAGAATTAAGGTCCCGCCCAAGGCTCGAGTCACTCTATAATTGGGGGGCAACGCCATTATGGCGGGAGCTACGACATTGGGCGATCTTGCCAGCGCTATCGGGACCCGAACTGAGGAATCCGCCATCATCGCTGAACTGAAGGCGGGTTCGGAACAGGCATACTCCTGGCTGATCGGCGAGTTTCACCAGCCGATCTACAGCCTCATCTACCGGATGGTGAACGACCCGTCCGATGCGGCGGACACGACCCAAGACGTGTTTCTGAAAGTCTTCCGCGGCATGAAGCATTTCCACGGCGAGTCGTGCTTGAAGACTTGGATTTACCGCATCGCGTTGCACGAAGCGGCCAATCGGAAGCGGTGGTGGTTCCGGCACAAGGTACAGGAAACTCCGATTGAACCCGTCGTCGTGGGCGGATGCGAATTTGCCGGAGAAGACCGGCTGGTCGATCCGGGCGAGTCGCCGTTTGAAAAGTTTGCCCATACCGAGGTGCGCGCTGCGGTTGATCAGGCGCTGCAACAGGTGCCCGAACCGTATCGGACGGCATTGATCCTGCGCGACCTGGAAGAAATGTCGTACGAGGAGATCGCCGAAGTTTTGGCCATTTCACTGGGCACAGTAAAGTCGCGCATCACGCGCGGACGCGACGCGCTGCGCAAAAAATTAGCCGGATATGTTCGCGAAGTGGGCCCGGAGTTAGGGCTGCTGGCTCCTGAAGATGCGGCGGACCAAGCCCGGCAGAGGGCTGCCCAAGGTTCGATGGAAAGTTCGCGGGAAGGTTCGCGCGGTGGCAGAGAGGTTGAGGTGACGCCATGAAGTACGCTGAGATGAAATGCGCTGAGATCAAACGATTGTTCTCGCCGTATCTCGACGGCCAGGTGAGCGGAACTGAGATGCGCATGCTCACGCGCCATATGGAGCAGTGCGCGGGCTGCGCGCGGGAGTATGCCGCGACCCAGCGCACGCAGCAGTTGCTGGCCAGCCTGGGCCGGAAGAAGGCGCCGGCCGACCTGGCATTGAAGTTGCGCGTGGCGATTTCGCGCGAGGCGGCCCTGGCTCGCCGTCCGCGGTATGAAGGCGTACTGGTGAGGCTGGAAAATACGCTCAACGCGTTCATGGTCCCGGCCACGGCGGGGCTGGTCAGCGCGGTGTTATTCTTCGGACTGCTGCTCGGCTTCTTTGCCTTGCCCGCCCAGCTGCGGGCCAGCAGTGGAGATGTTCCGCTCATGCTCTACACCGGACCTCAACTCGAACGCTCGGCGTTCGGCACATCGCTCGGCACCATGGGCGACGAGGCGCTGGTGATTGAAGCTTATGTGGATGCCAACGGCCGTGTGCAGGACTATCGCATCTTGTCGCAACCAGACGAGGCAAAGGCGGTGCTGCCGCAGTTGAAGAACCTGCTGATTTTCACGACCTTCCATCCGGCACTATCCATGGGACGGCCCACGACGGGAACGGCAGTGCTCTCGTTTTCGAAGATCAGCGTGAAGGGATAGCCCGCGCAGGGACAGCCGCCCTCGGCTGTCTGGGCGAGCGCAGCTCGCCTCGCTCTTGGCCGGCCCGGATCACCAGATGTGGATGCGAAGAACGGGCGGGCTTGGGCGTTTCTACGTTTGACCGCAAATTCACCAGTTCGTACACTACTTCTAGTTCATCCGTCTATGCTTGAACTCCAAAGAGATTTCCCGGGGCGACGCACTCGGCTTGCGTTTCGCCTGAGGTTCGCGCTCACCCTGACGACGGTGCTGGCCACGGCGTCCGGCTGGGCGCAGAACCGGCCCCAGGTGTCTCTGGAAACCAGCGAGACGCTGTTTACGGTGCTCACCGCCATCAACACCTGCGGTTATGATCAGGAACTGAATGCTTCCGACCCGCTTCGGACGCAGATCCGGTCGGAAGTTTCCAAGGCGGTCGAGAATACCGCCGGCGCTCAGGACACGATCGCCCCCATGTGCGCGTTCTACCGCCAGCACCAGGCGGCAGATCCATCGCGGGACTTGTCGCAGTATGTCTCGCTGGCGCTCTACCTGGAGGAGCCGCCGGCGTTTGCCCCGAAAGTGAAGCAGGCGGAATTGCCGCCCGATGCCGCGCCGCTGGCCGACCTTGTGCCCTTGATGCAGGCCTTCTATCAGAAGATCGGCTTGCACGCGATCTGGGAGCGCCACCGCACTCGTTACGCGGAGTTGACGGATATTTATCACGATCCGCTGGCGAAGATGACGTTTGATACGGAAATCTATCTGAAGATGCCGTCGGCGGGCTATCTGGGGCGCCAGTTCACCGTCTATCTGGATGCGATGGGCGCGCCCAGCCAGACCAATGCGCGCAACTATGCGGAAAATTATTACGTGGTGATTTCGCCGAGCTCGGGCACGGCCATCAAGCTGCAGCAGATCCGGCATACCTACCTGCACTACCTTCTGGACCCCCTGGCGCTGAAAAACGGCGGCTCGTTCAAGCGCCTCGCGCCGCTGCTCGACGACGTGAAAATGGCGCCCATGGATGAAGCCTTCAAGAGCAATATTTCGCTGCTGGTGACCGAATGCCTGATCCGGGCGATTGAAGAGCGCTTGACCAAGATTCCGGAGACGGAGCGGGCCCAGGCAATCGACGAAGCCGATAAGGAAGGATACGTGCTGACGCGGTATTTCTACGACGCGCTCGCCAAGTTCGAAAAGGATCCCGCGAGCATGCGCAATGCGTATCCCGAGCTGGTCGGTTCGATTGATGTGGGCAAAGAGATGAAGCGGGCATCGCTGATCCAGTACTCGAGCCAGGCCTCGCCGGAACTTCTGCACCTGGCTGGTCGCCACAATGAGCACCTGCTGCTGAACGCGGAGCGGCGGCTGGCCGCGGGCGATCCCGAGACGGCCCAGAAACTGGCGCAGCAGGCGCTCGACGAGCAAGAAGAGGATGCGGGACGCGCGCTCTTCATTCTGGCGCAGGTCGCCACCGCGAATCGGGACATGGAAGGGGCCCGCACCTACTTTGAACGAGCGCTCGAGAACGCCCACGAACCCAAGGTGATTGCCTGGTCGCATATCTACCTGGGGCGCATATTCGATTTAAAAGAGGATCGGTTCGCCGCCCTCGACCAGTATCGGGCGGCGTTGAACGCGGCAGGCGCGGTTCCGGAAGCCAAGGTCGCGGCGCAAAAGGGGCTGGAACAGCCCTATGAGCCACCGGTAGCGAAGCAGCCGGAGTGACTTTCCTGTAGAGACGCGGCTTGCCGCGTCTCCAGTCGGGGCGCGCCCCATCTCTACTAGCGTGAACAGATCTTAGGTTTGAAATCTTGCAATATGGGAGACAGCATGAAGAGAACAGCAGTTATGGCAGGAATACTGAGTTTAGGAATGCTGGGTGTCGCGGTCTGGGCGGAGGCCCAGGCCAGCGGACAGCCGGCGAAGCAGAACCCTCCGGCCGCAGGCCAGGCGGCGCCTGCGCCTCTGGCCAAGCGTCCACCGCAAGCCAAGACTCAGGCCGAGTTCGATGCTTACAAACTGGCAATGGCAAGCACTGACGTGGCTGCACTGGAGAAGGCAGCGGACGATTTTGCCACCAAGTTTCCGGACAGCGAACTTCGCGTGCTGATCTATCAGAACGCGATGCGACTCTACCAGAATGCCAACAACGCCGAGAAGACCGAAGCCATGGGACGCAAAGTGCTCGGCATTGACGGGGACAATCCCGAAGCTCTGGTTATCGTGTCTGAGGTAATCGCCGAGCGAACCCACGACTCGGATCTCGACAAGGACCAGCGCTTTGGCGAAGCCATCGCCATGGCGCACAAGGCGATGCAGACCATAGACACCGACATCAGCGTGCCTGCGGGTACTCCGCAGGAGAAGATTGACGCGTACAAGGCGGGCCTGCGCTCCAACGCCTATTCGATTCTCGGGACCATTGATTTCAAGAAGGAGAATTACGCCGGAGCGCAGGAGAATCTGCAGAAGTCGATCGACGCCTACCCGAGCAGCCCGGTTGCCGTGGATGTTCTCCGCCTGGCCCTGGCACTCGATAAGCAGGGCAAGTATCCGGAGGCGCTTAAGGTGGCAAACCGCGCCGTGGAACTGACGCAGGACAACACGGCGATTGGAACCCCGGCGCGCCACGAGCGCGACCGCCTGCAACAGCTCACCGGAGGCGCGGCTCCGGCCCAACCCCAGAGCCCGCCCAAGAACTAATCGCCGCGCCTGTAGAGACGAGGCTGGCCTCGTCTCTACAAGCGTGGGAAAGTCTCAGACGCGGCAATCCGCGTCTCGACCCGATGAAATCACGCGAAAGCGAAATTATTGCGCTGGAAGAAAGCCTGGGTTACCAGTTCCAGCGCCGCGAACTGCTCGAGCAGGCGCTGACCCACAGCTCACAAGCGCGCGAGGTGGAGGCGCTCGGCGTAGGTGGCGGTGCGTCGGGCGGCGATAACGAGATGCTCGAGTTTCTCGGAGATGCTGTGCTCGGCCTTGTCGCCAGTGAGACGTTGTTCCACCGCTTTCCTGAATTCCAGGAAGGACAACTTTCGAAGCTCCGCGCTCATCTCGTGGGACAACGGCACCTGCTGCGGGTGGCCGAGCAGCTGCAGATTGGACATTACATGCGTCTCGGCCGCGGCGAAGAAAAAAGCGGTGGCCGTCACAAGGCGAGCCTGCAGGTCGACGCACTCGAAGCCATCCTGGCAGCGCTCTATCTCGATGGCGGGTGGCCGATAGCGCGAGACTTTATTGTGCGCGTCATTGTCGAGCCGGAACTGGCCCAAATGAAGCTGGAGACGAGAGCCTTGCCGGTGATGGATTTCAAGTCCGCGCTCCAGGAAGCGATGCAGGCCAGGGGCGGGTCGCAGCCGGTTTACTCGCTGGTTAAAGAGGAAGGCCCTGAACACAAGAAGACCTTTACGGTCGAGGTGCGATTGCCGGCGGCTGAGCTGGGGCAATTTGTGGGGCGGGCGCAGGGCGCGACCAAGAAACGGGCCGAACAGGAAGCGGCACGGCAGGCGCTGGAGCATCTGGCGGCGTTGCCCGGGGCGCGGCCGCCAAGTGTTGGGAAGAACGTCGGCGCAGGATAGGGACGGGACCGAAGCCGAGCTGCGCTCGGCATGGACGGGCGAGGGCGCCCGTCCCCACACGAGACTGGCCTAGTTATGTCTTGGAGCGAGAAGATCTCCGTGAGCGATTGGCCCGCGACCATTCAGTCGGTCGCGGGAACGGTGGTGATTGCCGTTTTTGTGGTTACCTTCCTCTTGCAGGCGTTCACCATCCCTTCGGAGTCCATGGAGCAAACACTGCTCATCGGCGACTACCTGCTGGTGGACAAATTTTGCTACGGTGGCGGCTTGGCCTGGAACCGCCTGATGCCTTACCGCAACGTCCGGCGCGGCGATATCGTCGTCTTTCATTACCCCGTGAATCCTGCGCAAGACTTTGTAAAGCGAGTGGTCGCCGTGCCCGGAGACCGCCTGCGCCTCATTAACAAGCGTGTCTACATCAACGGTGCTCCGGTCGAGGAGCCCTATGTGCAGTACATCACCACGTTGCGCAATTATTATCGCGACGACTTCCCGCGCACCGATACTCCCGATTACGGAGTGGATGCGAAATGGTGGAAAGAAATGCCGAAGCTGGTCGAAAACCACCAGTTGATCATCCCCGAGGGCTACTATTTTGTGCTGGGCGACAATCGCGACGACAGCCAGGACAGCCGCTACTGGGGATTCGTGCCGCGCGCCAATATCATCGGGCGGCCGCTGTTGATTTACTGGTCGTCGGGCAATTCGAACAACGATCTTCCCGGATCGCCAACCGTGGGTGATAGACTTTATCACCTTGCCTACGCGGTAACTCACGTGTTTCAGATTACGCGCTGGGAACGCACTTTCCGGCGCGTGCGCTGAGAAATGGGCGCTGACAGCCGCCGCTGCCAGTACGATTTGTATCAGAGTATGCCTTCAGGCATACCGTAACTGCTGGGTTAGAAGAGCGCTTTGAGGCGCTGGAGTTTCACCAAGGACTGCTAAGAAGACATTTTTCCGAACGGATACCAAACGTGCCGAAAAAAGAAAAAGAAGAAGTGGCGGTGGAAGAAAAGCCGCGCGAAACGACGGTTGAATTTCTGGCCTCCCTGGCGGGAGTGCTGGTTACCGGACTGTTCATCATCACGTTCGTGCTGCAGGCGTTTGAGATTCCCTCCAGTTCGATGGAGGACACGCTGCTCATCGGCGACCACGTATTCGTGAACCGGGAACAGTTCGCCAAGCCGACACGGTGGATGGGGCCGCTGCTGCCGTATCGCGATATTCACCGCAACGACATTGTTGTTTTCCTGTCGCCCGAGGAACAAGGCCTGTTTGTGGTGAAACGGATCATGGGCGTGCCGGGAGATCGCATCCACTTGCGCGATGGCATTGTCTACCGCAACGGCGAGAAGCTCGAGGAGAAGTACGCCCAACACAAACTCGGAGATTACAACCCCTACCGGGACAATTTCCCGGCCGTGCCGCCTTCAGAAATGTATGGCGTGAGAAACGAAAAATGGATGCAGGAACTGCCTTCGCATCTGGAGGGCGGAGACATCGTTGTGCCTCCGAATAGTTACTTTGCCATGGGCGACAACCGCGACGTAAGTTACGACAGCCGCTATTGGGGCTTCATTCCGCGGAAGAACGTGATTGGCCGCCCTATGTTCGTGTACTGGTCATTCATCACTCCGGCGGATCAGTACCAGATGCGCAGCGCGGGCGATCGGCTGGGATTTCTGGCCCACATCGTCATTCATTTCTTTGACGAAACCCGCTGGTCGCGCACCCTCAGGATCGTGCGGTGAGAGTTCCGCTGTCCAACTTTCTGCGATCGTGGCGCGGTGTGGCTTCCGTCGTGGCTCTCGTGCTGATCCTGTTTCTGTTCCGGCCGGGCGTTTACAGGTTGCGAAACCGGATTTCGAATTCCATCGGAAGCGCTCTCGGACGGAAGGTCGAACTCGACAACGTGCATTTCCATCTTCTGCCGCGGCCGGGATTCGCTCTCGAGGGACTCGTCATCTACGATGTTCCTGAATTTAGCGCGGAGCCGATGATCCGCGCGCAGGATGTTTCCGCCGCCATCCGCTTTCGTTCCCTGCTCCGCGGGCGGCTTGAGATTGCCACCCTCAGCGCAACCGAACCCAGCATCAACCTGGTGCGTAACGATGAAGGCCGCTGGAACCTGGCGAGCCTGCTCGAGCGCAATGCGCAGATTCCCGCGGCTCCGACCGGAAAGCCCGCTTCCGAGCGCCGCCCGGCATTCCCTTACCTCGAAGCCACCGGTGCGCGCATCAATTTCAAACTGGGGCAGACCAAGAAGTCCTACGCTCTGATCAACGCCGACGTGGCGCTTTGGCAGGAGTCAGAAAATTCCTGGGGCGCCCGCCTCAAGGCTGAACCCGTGCGTACGGATTTCAATCTTACCGATACCGGCCTCGTCCAAATCAACGCGACGTGGCAGCGCGCTCCGAACTTGCGGCTGACCCCGGTCGAGATCGCCGCGCAATGGCAGAATGGGCAACTCGGACAGATCACGAAGTTGCTGAGCGGAAGAGATCGGGGATGGCGCGGCGGGGTAACCTTCACGGCGAAGATATCAGGCACTCCCGAAGCACTGCGGATCGAGACCCGGACCGCGATCGACGGTTTCCGTCGCTACGACATTGCCGGCAGCGAAAACGTGCGCCTGGCAACCGTTTGCTCGGGACAATACAACACCGTCACCAGCACGCTGGCCGACCTGCTGTGCGAATCGCCCGTGAGCAGTGGCACCGTCCGCCTGCGCGGGAACTTGGCCGTTGTCGCGCAAAAGCCCACCTACGACTTGACGCTCGAGGCGGACAAGGTACCAGTGGACTCCCTGGTACGATTGCTGCGCCAGGCGAAACAGCGGATCCCCGGCGATCTCACCGCAACGGGATTGCTGAACGCCCAGTTCCGCGCCACACGCGGCTTCTTCACGGGCCGACGGCACACCTTAACGACGCAATGGACCGGCAGCGGCTCGGCGACGAAGGTGCACCTGTTATCGAACGCGCGTAGTGCGGCACAAGACGAGGTTGCCTTCGGCACGATTCCTCTCGCCTTGGTCGCGGCCGATCCGACGCGAGCCATGCGTGATCATTCGAGGTCGCAAGACAAGGAACAAGACCCCGCGGAACCGCACCTGCGTATTGGCCCAGTCGCACTGACGATGAACAGTTCCGCGCCCATGACTGCCGGCGGGTGGATGTCCGCTGCCGGTTACCGATTCTTTCTCCGCGGGGACATGGACCTCGAAGATCTGTATCGCGTGGAAAATGACTTGGGCTTGCCGGTAGCGCGTCCGGCGGCCGAAGGCGAGGCCAAACTCGACGTGAACGTCTCCGGACCCTGGCAGGGTTTTGCGCCCCTCGCTGCCCTTGGAACCGCTCAACTGCGAAGTGTGCGCGCCGAGGTGCGCGGCCTGAACACGCCGATTGAGATCGGTTCAGCAACCATGACCCTGGTTCCAGGTGCGGTGAGAGTGGACAAGATTTCCGCTCGCACCGGAAACACGCACTGGAGCGGCGCGGTTACGGCGCCTCGGCATTGCGCCCTTCCGCCTTGTGTATTTCAGTTCGATCTTACGGCTGACCAGCTTTCGACCGGAGATCTCGCCGAATGGTTCACGCCGCATCCGGCCAAGCGTCCGTGGTACCGCATCTTGAATCCCAATTCCAATCCCAATTCCGATGACGCGCGGGGCATTTCGCCCCTTCTCGCGATTCGGGCGCGCGGCAGCTTGCAGGTTGGCCGCTTTGGATTGAAGAAGGTGGTGGCCACCCAACTGGCAACGCAAGTGGACGTGGATCGAGGCAAAATCACACTGACGGCTCTGCGCGGGCACCTGTTGCAGGGCACACATCACGGCAACTGGGCGATCGATGTATCGGCTCGCGATGCATCGAGTCCGCCAGTGCGGTACCACGCGAGCGGCACGTTGCAAAACATTTCGCTGGCGCAGGTGAGCGAATTGACATTGGCGAACGATGCCTGGATTACAGGAACAGCCGACGGTAAGTTCGATGTGGAAGGTTCCGCAGACGGCTTTCGTGAGCTACTGGCGCACTCCGAAGGCAAGTTGCAGTTCGTGATGCGGAACGGCAGCCTGCCCCGCATCAACATTCCGGGATCGCCCGCGCCGCTGCCGGTCCACCGCTTCTCGGGTGACCTGCTCCTGAAAAAAGGCGCATGGGACCTCTCCGCAGGCAGGCTCGAATCGCGCGACGGCTTTTACCGGGTACGCGGAACTGCGTCCCCGGCAACCGGGTTCGACTTCGTCCTGACGCGTGGCGACGAGCGTTCGTGGAATCTAACCGGGACGCTCGCGAAACCGCACGTCGCACCCGTTTATCCGGCCGAAGCCAAGCGTGCAGAAGCAGACGCGAAAACCGTCAAACCGTAGATTGAATTGTCGTCAAATTGGATTGTCAATAGATTGAATTGTCATCCTGAGCGTCGCGAAGGACCCGCTGTCTCTGCAGTTGAGAGAAAAGAGCAGGTCCTTCGCTTCGCTCAGGATGACAAACGTTGGGTTAATGACAATGGGTTTATGAGAATGTTGTTTTAGGCGACGAATTTGCGGGCCATAACTTACGGTGCGTAGCCCGCCCCTCGCAACACTTTTCCCGGCAACGCCCCGATCATCTTTCCCTCCTCGATCACGGGCACTCCGTTGACCAGCACATACTCCATGCCTTCCGACAGCCGGTTTGGATCGTCGTAAGTCGCTACGTCACGCACCGTTTTCGGATCGAACACGACCACATCGGCCCACATCCCCTGCTTCAGCACACCACGATCCGTGAGCCGCATGCGCTGGGCGGGCAGCGCTGAAAACTTCCGGATGGCTTCTTCGAGCGTCAGCTTCTTCTCCTCGCGAACATACCTTCGCAAGATCCGTGGGAAGGTGCCATAGGCCCGGGGGTGCGGGTGTTCCTCGCCCAGGATGCCTTGGGGCGACGAGCCTGAGGAGTCGTTGTCCACGGAAACCCACGGCTGCTGCAAGGCGAGCGCCACGTCGGGCTCCGACATACCGAAAACTGCGCAATCGGTAAACGCGTGATCTTCGATGAGCAGATCGAACAGCGCGTCCATCGGATCCTTGTTCAACGTCGCAGCAATCTCGGAGAGCCGTTTGCCCTGGAACTGTTTCAGCGCGGGATTTTGGACAGAGCTGATCATCACGTCCTGCGGGCCGCCGATCTCCTGCCACTCGTTGTCCCAATCCTTCGAGGGCCTTTCCATGTCTTTGCGAATCCGGGCCCGGGTTGCGGGATCTTTGAGGCGCTCAATCAACTTGGCATCGCCGCCATCGTGTGCCCACGCCGGAACGAACGCCGACATGCCGTTGTCCCACGCGGTATAGGCGTAGGTGTCGGCTGCGACGTCGACGCCTTCGGCGCGTGCCCGGTTGACGCGCGCTATCAGCTCGGGCATCCGTCCCCAGTTAGTTTTGCCCGCCACCTTGAAGTGCCATATCTCCACCGGAATGTGGGCCTCGCGTCCGATGCGAACGGCTTCGTCGATCGCTTCGAGAACACTGTCGCTCTCGTTGCGCATGTGCGTGGCGTAGATTCCACCGAACTTCGACGCCTCCGAAGCCAGCGCAATAATTTCTTCCGTCTTCGCGTAAGGCGCGGGCGCGTACTCCAAAGAAGTCGAGACGCCGACGGCGCCGTCGCGCATTGCCTCTCGAACCAAAGCTTTCATCTTCTCAAGTTGCTCAGGCGTGGGCTGCACATCCGCGTCACCCAGCACCATGCGCCGCACCTCGGTCGCGCCCACGTAGCTGGCGAGATTGATCCCCATGCCCTGCTTTTCCAAGCGCGAGAAATATTGTCGGAACGTCCGCCAGTCGGGATTGATTTTGTAATGTTCGTAGCTCGCGCGATCAGCAGTAATGATGGCATCGTTTAACGGAGCGGCCGACCCACCTTCTCCCGTGATCTCGGTGGTAATGCCCTGGTAAATCTTCGACGGCAGGCGCGGATCAACCAGAATCGTCAGTTCCGACTGGCCGAGCATGTCGATGAAGCCGGGAGCAACGACCTTGCCTCTAGCGTCAACCGTACGCTTGCGCGCGGCCGCAGAGAGATTGCCGATGGCGGCGATGCGGCCATCGCGGATTCCGATGTCGCCCGAGTACCACGGAGAGCCGGTGCCATCCACGATGTGTCCGTTGGTGATGACGAGGTCGAAGGGCAAGTCGGCGGCAAAACTAAAGACGGAGAGGATCAGCAAAAAGGTCAGCGCGAGACGGCGAGTTGCAGTCATAAGTCTCTTCCCTGGTCGGATTTCCCGGTAACAGGCGGCGTGCGGCGCGGGTGGCCGATCGACGTGCCCAGGATAATCCACAACCCGAGCACGAGCCACTCCCAGCCCGAAAAATGGCCGGGCACAAACGGCAGGAGCTTCATCAAGACCATCGCCAAAGCAACCAATGCCCCCAGCACAGCGATCAAGCGGTGTAGGACCCGCGGCCTCATCCACAAATAGGCGGCGCACGCCGCCAACCATCCGGTAGCGGCAGCGACCGATCCGACTTCAGAGATCGGAACCAGAATCGCGGTGCCAAGAAACATGCAGCAAGCCGTGGCCATGCCAACCCAGACGACAGCCGCGGCGGGCGTTTGATTCCGCGGATGCACGCTGGCCAGCCTCACATCCACCAGCCCGCGCCGCCCCATGGCAAACAACAGGCGGCTGGCGGCGATAAAGTTTCCATTGAATACTTTGAACAGCGAAAGCAGCGCGGCGCTCAGAATGACGCTCACGATCCAGCGTGAGCCGACGGCATGTTCGAAAGCGACCGCTGTCATAAAGGGCGCGCCGGTCAGCCGGCGCCAGGGCGCGACGAAGCCCACCGCCGCGATCACAATCATGTAGAACACGGCGCCGACGATGATCGCCGCAAAGATGGCGCGAGAAAATCCCTGCGCTCGAAATTGGAGATGGGCTTCCTCGGCCGCCTTGGTCACGGATTCAAATCCTGTCATGAAGTAGGGAACAATCTGCATCACCAGCAAGATGGAGACAAACGAAGTATGCGTGAACAAAGGCGGGAAATTGGCCGGCGACCCGCGCGTGACGCCGACGCCGACGAAGACCACGAAAAGCGTGAGCGTGCCGAACGTGCTCCAGTTCTGAAAAGTGGCGCTGAGCCGGACGCCACGATAGTTCACCACCGTCACCAGCGCCGTGAGGGCGAGCCCGATGACCAGGTGCGGCAGGTACACCGCCTTTCCCGCCACGCGGTATAACTCGATGGAATCGAGCGCGGGAAAAATATAACCGGCAATGCGGCCCACCGCCACGGCCTCCCACGGGCAGACGATGAAGTAGGCGAGCATCATCATCCATCCGGTGTAGAAGCTGACCGGCCGCGGGAAAACTTTCGCGGTGTAGGCCACCTCGCCCGACGCATCGGGCATGGCCATGACCAGCTTGCTGTACACGTAGCCGATGGGCAGCAGAAGAATGCCGCCAAGCGCGAAGCCCAGAACGCCGCCGAGCGGGCCGCCGCGCAGCAGCCAATCGTCCATGACGACCAGCCAGCCCACGCCGACCATCGTTCCCCAACCAAGAGAGAAGTAATCGGTGACGCGCAATTTGCGGGCGAGCTGGGTCATCCGAGGCGGGTGTTGCTACGGGAAGGAAGCGTCATGAGCGCGAATTATAAAGCATCGCGCCCATGAGCTCAGTTCGGTCAGGCGACGGCGAGGCGCTGCGGGAATTCCGTCGAGCGCAAAATGCAGATCGCTTCTTTCAGGGATGAAATTTCAAACACCGACGTAAGATGCGTCGCCTCCAGCATCCTGTGGAAGAAAACCGGCGGGTTCACCAGCTTCATCTTCGCCGACTTTTGCATCGCCCAACGGCGCACCAAAAGCAGGGTCCCCAAGCCACCCGCATCCAATTGCGTGATTTCCGAGACGTCCAGCACCAGTACGCGGACGCGTGCGAGTTGCTCGATCCGGCGCCGGAACTCGTCGAGCGCGGGCCCACGCACCATGCGCCCCGAGCAGTTGACGACCGCCACATCCTGTAAGCATTCGACTTGGAATTGGAGTTCCATATGTCTATTCATACGAACCTGCTTTGGAAAATGTTCCATAGTCCGCTGTCATCGGATTAGACGCGGAAAAAGGAAAAAAGTAATCAGTGAAAGAGTAGTTTAAGGCACATCAAGTTCTTGCATGTCACGGGCGTGTAAATTCCTCACGAAGTTTGTCATCCTGAGCGAAGGACCTGCTTTCTTGTCGGTGTACGAGACAGCAGGTCCTTCGCTTCGACAAGCTCAGGGTCAGGATGACAAGACGGCTTTGCGAACTATAGTCCTGCCTCAATCCGCGAGCGTGGGTCGAGCAGGTCGCGCAACGCATCGCCAATAAAATTGAAGGCCAGGACCGCGAACATCACCGTCACCGCCGGGAATAGCACGAGATGAGGGGCATCGAACAGGTGCGAGCGGGCGTCGTTGAGCATCGATCCCCAACTCGCGGTGGGCGGCGGAACGCCTAATCCCAAGAAGCTCATCGTCGCCTCAGCCAGAACCGCCCCCGCCATTCCGATGGCTGCCTGCACAATGACCGGTTGAATAATGTTGGGCAGGATGTGTCGAAGAATGATGTGGAGGTCTCGCGCCCCAAGCGCCCGCGCCGCCTCGACGAATTCGCGTTCGCGCACGGCTAGCACCTGCCCGCGTACCAGGCGGGCGTAGCCAACCCAACCTCCGAGCGACAAGGCAAGAACCAAGTTGAAAATGCCGGGCCCGCGGAAGGCCACGAAGGCGATGGCGATGAGAATGCCCGGAAATGAAAGAAACGCGTTCATCAGCACGACGTTGACGAAGCGGTCGATGCCGCCGCCGTAGTATCCGGCAAGGCTGCCGATGATAAGGCCGAGCAGAAGCGAGCACGCCACCACGCTGCTGCCGACGAACAGCGAAATTCGCGCTCCCCAGATCAGACGGGAAAGAATGTCGCGTCCCAGTTCATCGGTGCCGCACCAATGCTGCGCCGAGGGCGTTTGCAGGCGGTTCGGTAAATCGATGTGCGCGGGATCCTGGGGAGCAATCCAGGGCGCAAAAATAGCGGAGAATGCGAACACGGCCACCAAGACGACTCCGACGGCCGCCAAGGGATTGTGCCGGGCGACGCGGGGCAGCGAGATGGCGAGAGTGGACATGGTCGAAGATGACTAGAATCTACCTCATAAATGGTTTTGGGAAGGGCACAGCTTCAGCTGTGCCGCCCAGAGCCAACAAAGACGCGGGCTTTATAGCCCCTGAGGGCCCGGCAGTCTACCCTTTCGGTTCATTATTCCAGTCACTCGCGATGACCGCCGAACTTGAGCTTTCCCTCATTTCTTCTCATCCAGGCACCCGGCCATGGATGTGCGAAACACGCTGTTGGTGAAACCTCTGCCATCCCAGCCGACACTGGGGTATGTCGTCCTCACCATACCTCGAACTGGAAATTGCAGTGGCCACGAATGATCTCGAAATCGACTCGGTTCGACATGATAAGGCGGGCGCCGTACGATCTCGCAGTGAGCGCGATGAGCACGTCGAAGTGCAGGTCTCTGAGTTTGTCGGGAGTTACGCCGTGCTCGGCTCGTATCTTCGCCAATATCTGACCCGAGTCCAGCCAGTTTCCTTCCGTGGGTGTCAGGATGGGATGATTTCTGGCGAACGCGCGAAGGAACTCGCGCTCAGCCAACTTGGTGGCTCCGCGCCACAACTCGGCGAGCACGACCGATGAGTTGCGAATCAGACCGGTGACCGACTGGATTCTTTGCTCGTGGCGACCGGTGCGCAGATCGTCAATCAGGACGGATGTGTCAAAAATGACAAGATCACTCACGGTGTCCGGCGAAGGCGAGTTTACCAGCGTTCTTTTTCATCAAGGTCTTGAAGCGTTTCCGCGCGACAATTTCACGCAGCGCGACGTGAACTGCCTCGGTGCGTGATTTTACACCAAGCACCTTGGCGGCCTCGTCGGCGAGCTGGGTGTTGAGACGGATGGAGGTGAGAGTAACCGGCATCGTATATACATCTTACTCGATATGTATATACGTGTCAAGGGACTGTTTTTGCAGCGCTGAAGCGCCACCCAAAATCAACTGTAGCATCGACTTTTCCCGCAGCCTGTTGGTCACCGAGTGACCAAAAGACTGCGATCGACAGCATTGCCGGGGCCCCACCCTTCGTTCTTTGAAGGGTGGGATTCCGCAGGACAACGGCAAAATCAATGGCGGCAGACAGGAGTGTCCGCCCTCCACGGGATTATTGTCTGATCCTCGGGTTCGCCGCCGAATAGAGCAAGTCGGTAAGAAAGTTCACCGCAACGTAAGTCAACCCAATCGCCAGAATGCATCCCTGCACCAGGTAGTAATCGCGATTGCTGATTGCCTGGATGGTCAACCGCCCGATACCCGGCCATGAAAAGATCGTTTCCGTCACGATAGCTCCCGCAAGCAAAGCTCCGAATTGCAATCCGAGAACCGTGACGATGGGAATCATGGCGTTACGCAGAGCATGGCGGTAAACCACCGAATGATCAGGCAATCCCTTGGCGCGCGCGGTACGGATATAGTCCTGTCCCAATTCTTCGAGCATGGAGGTCCGCACCAGGCGAGTAAGAATCGCTGCCAGTGCTCCTCCCATGGTGATCGCAGGCAGCACCAGATTCGCGAAGCTGCCGGAACCGGACACGGGCAACCAGCCCAGCTTGATGGCAAAAAACAGGATCAGGATGGGGCCCAGCGCGAAGTTGGGAAAAGGCAATCCGAAAAGGCTCACCACGCTGAGCGCTCGGTCGTCCCAGAGGTTTCTGCGCTGGGCTGAGCGCACCCCGGCTGGAATCGACAGCACCACCGCCACGAACAAAGACGCCAGCGTGAGCTGCAAGGTATACGGGTACCGTTGGACGATTAAGCTGGTGACGCTCTGATTGAAGCGAACCGAAGGACCCAGATCACCGTGCAGAACGCCTTTCCAGTAATGCAGGTATTGCTCGCCGAGCGGCACGTCGAGACCGTAAGCATGGCGCGTGGCTTGGATGTCGGCCGCCGGCGCGCCTTCCCCCAGCATTTGCAGGATAGGATCGCCGGGGACAAGGTGAATCAGCAGGAACACGACCGATACAACGAGCCACACCACCGGCAATGTGTAGAGTACGCGCGTCGTGAAATAACGGAGCATCAGGAATTTGTAATTGGGTAATCTTGCAATTTGGTAAATCAAGCACCGAATTACCCGATTGCAACGTTACCAACTGTCACACAATCTGCTTGGCCGGCTCCACATTCTCCACCTTCACCCGCACAATGCGGTGGCCCTCCATACTCTCTACGCTGAAGCGATGGCCTTCATATTCGAACGATTCCCCCAGTGCGGGAATTTTTTGCAGCCGCGCGAGCACGAATCCAGCCAGCGTTTCGAATCCGGCATCGTGTGGAAGCACCAATCCATATTGCTACTCGAGATCACGAATGTTGACCGCTCCCTCGAGCA
>JAIQFO010000093.1 GCA_020073215.1 Terriglobia bacterium
AAAGGGTACCACGATCATATTTGATCGGACTCTCATGCACCAATCAGATTGATTCTCCATCGCCCGGAGAATGTCCAGGTCCTTTCGGATGGTGACCTAGGAAGTGCGGAACTGGTTTGCCAGAAGCCTGGGGCGACGCCCCGCGTGGGAAGCATACGTCAAATTACAACCAACCGCTCGTGAATGGCTAGTCTGCCGCGCGTCCCGGCCGCCGCAGATAAGCGTGATTCATGTCCATGCGTGATCGGCAGTAAGGATTGTGGACGGTTGACGGGCAACTCAGTCTGATTTCTCGCTCCCCCGGGCAGCTGGCAGTCCGTATCCGAATTACTGTTGCACCGGGAAGTGAATGCCTTCCATGCGCGCTTCACTGCTCTGCTGCCAACGGTATAATTCCGGGCAATGGATCCCAGTTCTCTCACGAAGAAACTGTTCCGCACGTTCGCAAGGGTCATTCCACAATGCGGCATGGTGTCGCAAGCCGTGGCATTCAATATGTTCCTAGCGTTTTTCCCGACCCTGCTGGTTGCGCTCGGCCTGGTGAGCAGTTCTCTGCGCGGGAAGAGCGGTCAGGAACTTGCGGTGCGACTTTCTGAGATTCTGCCCCCGGGCAGCTGGCAGCTCGTATCCGAATTACTGTTGCAACGGGAAGTGAACGCATGGCAGTGGGTATTTTTCGGCTGGGTCGGGACGCTGCTCGTTGGCTCGCAGGTGATGAAGCTCATCATGGCAGGCATCCAATTGATCTATGGTGATCACGAAAGACATTCGTTCCTCGGCCGGCAGCTTCGTGGTTTGATCTTGTTCGCCGTGTCCGTAGTGGCATGGCTCGTCGCCGTAGCGCTGAGTGTCTTTGCCGGGCCAGTGCGCCAGTGGATGATTCGCGGATTTGGCAAGTCTCCGGTGGTTCGCGGCTTCTGGAACATTATGCTTCCGGTCTTGGCAATGACCCTGGCGACGGTCGCCCTGGCCTTGATTTATCGCGTTGCGCGACCGACCGCAACGACTTGGAGTTCCGTCCTTCCCGGAGCGGCAGCGGCGACGATTGTGTGGTGGGGTGTCAATCTGCTGTTTGGAACGTACGTCCGAAAGATGCCGTATGGACTTGTCTACGGCGGGGTGGCTGCGGCGATCGGCTTGATGGTGTGGATGGAGTTTTCTGTGATGATCGTCTTTCTTGGTGCAGCCTGGAATGCAGAAAGTGCTGCACAGTCCGATTGAGTTTCGCCGAACACCCGCTCGCTATTGTTGGCGTAACAGTGCGCCGTGAAAGGCGTTGGACTTCAGCGGGTGCAACTCCCGCCCGGGAACTGGTTCGCTCCACCCGGTAGCAATCGAAGCGGCAGCGGAGGCAACGAAGCTGTCGGAACTTTCGCACATTCGCGCGAACCTCGTGAGCTAATCGTGAGTGCGAGAGGCATGTTGTTGGCCGATGATAGTGCACCAGCCACCGGATGTATAACGACCAACTCGGAAACAATAGCTCTTCAAGCTCGGGCCTATCATGGTCACACGTGTGCTCGACCTCGGCCAATCCGATCTTCCAGTGCGAGAGATGCAGAATGCCACTCTGATCTGCAATAATTTTCTTATGTGCGGACGCTATCGTCTATCGCGGAGGAAACAGGTTGTTGAAGAGTATTTCGACACCGCCCCGGTGGAACATGACTGGAATCCCCGATACAACATAGCCCCTACCCAGAATGTCCCTATCATTCGCCAAAATCCGAAGGAACCTGTCCGGGAAATGTCGTTTGTCCGCTGGGGACTCATTCCGTCGGGGACACTGTTGGCGAAATATCACATGACGTGTCGTCCGAGCTGCGCAAAGGCGGAGGTGCGTGTTGGGGCTGGAAGGACACCGCTCCAATAGTCGCTGAGCCGTTGGAGATTGATCGCGCAGCAACGGCAATATTTTGCAAATGACATCTCGGTAAGCCCCTATATCGGGTGCGCCTCAGCCCGAACGCACGAACGCCTTGTGAGAACGTCGCTTCAATGCCGGCTCTCCGGTTATACAACTCCTTCCACGCTGGTGTGCGTTGTTCTGCTCGACTCGCGATAAGCGATTCATGCTCTTCGCGCGGGCGGAAAGTCAGCTTGCGCGGATTCTTTGCGCCGTTCTTTGTGCAAACCGTGTTTACGGTACAACGGGCACAATCGGGACGCGAGAACTTCGTTGATATGACCACATGTCCAGTCGAGGTAGTATTTGTCCACCAACCTGTACTCTGTTTACCTTGAGGACAGGTCGCAACTCGACCTTCCCAATCGATGGTAAACGCGTTCAGATCATAGCCACTCCCAATATGAGAGCGGTGCCAATTTTGTTTTACTGGGCCTACGAGTTCGACGCCATGTTTTCTGAGGCTTGCCAGAGTTATGTGGCTTCCAACATACGAACCATCTACTAACTGCCGTTTGGGCAGTAGCTGCCGCTTGGCAAGTTCATCCTGTCCGGATATGACATGAGCGATGTCTGGCTGATGTGCGGCAGTGGTATCAACGTTTGTGATGAGATTCGGCATCCCCGGTGAGCAAGTCTCCGTAAAATGAACTTTGTAACCGACCCACTCCGTTGTTCCTTTTGCACCATAGCGGGCATCCAGATCGTAGGGAGAATCGATTCGAGCGGGCGAGGGCGGCAGGTTACCAGCCAAACGCCAGTGAATCACGCCTTGGTCTGTCCAGAATTGTGATACCCAACATCGGCGCAATGTCTCGACCGCGGGAAGTGACCGCAAGTAAGCTGGTGCTCCTGGATCCCAGATCGCTTCCATTAGAAACATCCCGTCGCGTCCAATTTGGTCGGCTCCGGCAGTTTTGCCTTCTTTGCTCTCTGGCAGGCGCCCACGTTCGAAGCGCTTCGCGTATCGCAAATACCAGTCACTCTCTACGTGGGTACAAAGCCATGCTGGGTCGACAGTCGCCAGAACGTTGAGCGTTGCACGAAGCGTCTCACCCACAAGCTCAAGGCGATTCATGTCACGGATCGACGCGATGATGTGAGTTGAGTCCGTCCGCATATCACTGCGTTCTCGAACCAAGCCCAGATCGTGCCATCTTTCCAAGAGCCCTTGTAAAAGAGACATTTCTGCATTGTTCTCAACCAGCCGCGCGCGAAAGCGAGAGAGAATGGAGTAATTGAAACCGGGGTCGCTTAGTTCCAACCCGAGCAAGTATTTCCAGTCTATTCGCGTGCGTACAGCATCTGCCGCATCCCTGTCAGAGAGGCCTTCGGCGAACTGCATTATCGTTACCAGAGCGAGCCTCCAGGGAGCCGCAGCAGGCTGTCCTCTGCTGGGGAAAAGTGGGGAGAACAATGCATCGTCGAAAACAGTTCCGAGAGCATTTCGAAGTTTAAGATATGTGTCCCCTCCGGAATGGCAGCTTCTGCAACGCGCATTGTGTTAGTTGGAATGGGACCGATCGGTAGTAATCGCAGCATATTTACGATCAGGGAAAGTCGCCAGAACTTACCCGTAATCCATAGTAAGGCTTGCTGCCACTGGAAAAAGATCTCCAACGCCCAAATTGCGAAGGGAACCAACTTTATCAAAGAGGAATTTGATGTGCAGCCTCCAGCCTTTGCAGTTGCCGGGTTATAGCGGATGGTGTCCGGAATAGACGATCGGCTGCACCGGCTATCGACCCGGCCTGGGCAAACTCTACGAGGGCGCGTAAATCATCGAGCAAGGGAACCTCCTAAAGTACTCCTGAATCTTCCCCCCAACGAATAGCAGAATCGTGCAGAAACAGCAATATCATGGTGAAAATAATGAACTTGTGGAATTGTCGGTTCTCCGTTACAAAGAGCAGGAAGTTTTGGAAACCCTGATGCCTCATGCGATTCAAATTCGGCAGACTGGCGGTCCCGAGGTTCTGAACTGGACACCGATCGAGGTCGGTGAGCCCGGGTCTGGTCAGGTGCGCCTGCGCCAGGCGGCGGCGGGCCTCAACTACATCGATGTTTATCACCGCACGGGATACTACTCGCAGCCGTTTCCCGTTATTCCGGGTGTCGAAGGTGCCGGGACCGTCGAGGCGATCGGGCAGGATGTGCGTGGTCTGAAAGTCGGCGATCGGGTGGCCTATGCCGGTCCCGCCGGTGGCTATTCCGAGGTGCGGCTCATCGAGGCCGATCGACTGATGCGCTTGCCCGATGCGATCTCCTTCGATCAAGCAGCCGCGATGATGCTCCAGGGTATGACTGCTCAGGTGCTGATCCGGCAGGTTTATCCCGTCAAGGCGGGTGACTTGATCCTCGTGCACGCCGCAGCCGGCGGGACCGGGCTCATTCTCTGTCAGTGGGCGGCCGCCCTCGGCGCGACGGTCATTGGCACCGTTTCGACAGAAGCCAAGGCCGAGCTGGCCCACGCCCACGGCTGCAAACATACCATCCTCTATTCCAAACAGGATTTCGTCGCGGAGGTTTCTCGTATCTCAGGCGGCGAGAAACTGCCGGTGGTCTTCGATTCCGTCGGCAAGGACACGTTCTTACGCTCGGTCGATTGTCTAAGATCGCGTGGCTTGATGGTGACGTTCGGACAATCTTCCGGTCCAATCGACCCTATTGCACCCGTTCTACTGTCGCAGAAGGGTTCGCTCTTTCTGACACGGCCTATCCTCTTCCACTACATCGAGCGACGAGAAGAGCTTGAAGCCTCCGCTAACGAGTTGTTCAATGTGGTGGCTTCAGGGAAGGTGCGCATTAACGTCAATCAGCGTTTTGCGCTCAAGGATGCCGCTGACGCCCACAGAGCCTTGGAAGCGCGGGCCACCACCGGCTCCACCGTCCTGATCATTGAACCCACTATCCACAGGAGTTTTTCATGAGCAAGACTACAATTACCTCGCCGGAACTCACCCCGCCGGTCGGCCCGTTTTCCCAGGCCGTTGAAGCCGGCGGTTTCATCTATTTCAGCGGTCAGGTCGGCCAAGACCCGACGACGGGCAAGCTGGTGGCGGGAGGTATTGCGGCCGAGACGGAGCGCGTCTTCCAGAATCTCTCGGCGGTTCTCAAGGCGGCCGGCAAGAGTTTCGATGATGTCGTGCGCGTCGGTGTGTTTCTCACGAGCATGAGTGACTACGTGGCGCTCAATGGCGTTTACGCCAAGCATTTCAGACAGCCCTTCCCCGCCCGTACGACGATCGCAGTTGCCGCCCTGCCACTGGGGGCCTGCGTTGAGATGGACCTCGTCGTGAAGGCTTGAGCTGGCGCAAGCAGGATGATCTTATGAAATATCCCTTTCACCTCGTCGATGTGTTCAGCTCAACGCCGTTCGGCGGCAACCAACTCGCGATTCTGCCGGACGCCACCGGTATTTCGACCGAGGGCATGCAGAAAATCGCTCGCGAGTTCAACTTTCCTGAATCGACCTTCGTCCTGCCGAAGAACGATCCCGCGAAGTCCTATCGAGTGCGTATCTTCACGCCTCGGGCAGAGCTCAACTTCGCGGGACATCCCACGATCGGGACCGCCTGTGCGCTGGTGATGAAACAGCATGCCCAGACTGTTGATCCCATCCGACTGATTCTGGAGGAGAATATCGGTCCCGTGATGGTCGATGTCGCTCAGCGAAACGGGGGGTATCACGGCACATTGACGTTGTCAGGGAAGATCGACGCGCCTACCGGCGCACCTGCTCCGGCCGATCTCGCCGCCGTCCTCTCCATCGAGCCTGCCGAGGTGAGTCAATCCTTTTTCGCGGGCGTCGGTCTTCCATTCTGTTTTGCCCAACTGAAGTCGAACGAGGCTGTCGATCGGGCGGCGGTCAATCGTGCCGCCTGGACAGCAACGCTCTCGCGAGCGTGGTCCCCCAACCTCTTTTTCTTCGCCGGAGATCTACGGGACGGCGGCAACCTCTATGCTCGCATGTGCGCACCCGCGCTGGGCGTCGAAGAGGATCCCGCGACGGGCAGCGCCTGTGCCGCCCTCGTCGGCGCCGTGGCATCGAAGCATGATTTTGGCGGTACGGCCTATCGCCTTTCGATCCAGCAAGGTGTCTCGATGGGGCGCCGAAGCGAAATCGAAGCGGAGGCGCGTAAGAGCGGAGGCGTCGTGACCTCTGTCAGCGTTGGTGGCGCCACGGCCTACATCGCTAGCGGCGAAATCGAGGTTCCGCCGTCCGCGCTTGTGTCTTAGACCGTCGAGGGTGCCCCCATGCGTGTAAACCGGCGGCAATGAGTGACCAGACGTGCGGGCTCAGGGACGTCGCCGGCGTTTGCCTCGATGATCGTCAACTTCACGCCGCAAGCTGACTTTGTACGGGTCAACGCAACCTACAAGTAGTCCACGCGACAAGCGGCCGCGTCGCGGGCATTGCCCGCTATTCACGAGGGAGAAAAAATGCTACCGACACTATTTTCCTCGACGATTCTGGCTGGCGCGCTCGCCGGAAGTGCGATGGCGCAGGCGCCGGATGCCGGCTGTGTGTTGCCTTCGGAACCCAAGGGCATTCCCGCGGCGATCGATGCGGCAATCACCGGGCCCGCGGACAAGGATCGAGCCTGCATGAAGGCCCTGTTAATACGCGAAGCGCGCATGATGTTCGTTTCACTCGGCGCGGACGGAGCGCCAACCTATACGCTCCAGACCTTGGACGATTGGATCGCCCGCGTCAAAGCCCGTGGCCACACCATGCTGGAAGAAAAGCAGCTGAAATTTCACACTGACCGCTACGGCAACATCGCGCACATATGGAGCAGCTACGCGCTGTACAGCGACGGCAAGCAAGTCGCGCGCGGCATCAACAGCATTCAAGCGATCAAAGAAGCCGGCGGCTGGCGAGTTACGGGCATCATGGTGCAGGCCGAGTCGGCCACTGCGCCGCTGCCCAAGAAATATCTGCCGTAAGGGAGGCAAGCCTAAGAGCAGCGAGCCCGGCAATCCCACGTGACTTTCAAGCCTTCGCGCCGGGCACAAGGTTATGCGCGTTGCTGCCACAGTTAGCGGACATCCTAAAGACCAAACCAAGCGGTGTGTTCTCTTAGGTGCCGGGCGGCGCGTTAAGGCGAGCAACGCAGTCAAGAATCGGTGTTGAAGGAGATCGGGTAATGAACGTCGAATTTCTGCTAAATAATTTACGCTATGCGGCACGCCGGTTGCGGCGAAGTCCGGGCTTCACGGCTGTGGCGATATTGACCCTCGCGCTTGGGATCGGCGCGAACGTGGCCGCATTTACGGTCGTCCGGGCCGTGCTGCTGAATCCCTTGCCGTATCCGCATCCCGAGCAGCTCGTGCGCGTCTTCGACGATTTGCGTGGCTCGAACAGCCGCGATGTCGGGATGTCGGCGCCGGAATTATGGGATCTGCGCGACAGATCCGGCGTTTTCGAGGACCTCTCGGCGGTGTGGCCCACCGATGCAGATCTTACCGGCGCCGACCATCCGGAGCGCATCGAGCTGCTTGGGACGAGCACTAATTATTTCAGGATGTTGGCGGCGCGACCCCAGGTCGGCCGCCTGTACACCCAAAACGATGAGCGGCCGGGGTTCATCGATGGGGTTGTACTCAGCGACGGTTTCTGGCGGCGAACATTTGGAGGCGATCCGAATGCCATCGGCAAGCAAGTCCGTCTCGACAGTGATCTCTATACGATCATCGGGGTCATGCCGGCGGAATTCCGGCACCCCGGCCGGTCGCTCGCCAGCGAGGTCGACGCATGGACCGCCGCGGGGTTCAATGCGCCTCCGTTTCCCGCGCCGGCGCAGAGGTCGCAGAGGATGCTGCCGGGAGCGATGGGGCGATTGAAACCCGGTTTGACAATTGCCCAGGCGCAGGCGCGCCTGAATGCATTTTGTGACCAGCTTAGTCGGCAGTATCCGAACGAATATCCGGCGCCTGCCCGATGGGCCGTGCGCCTGGTTCCGGTCGAGGAAGATCTGGTCGGCAACATGCGGACGGTGTTGTTCGTGCTGTTCGGCGCGGTCGCGTTCGTTCTGCTGATTGCCTGCGTGAATCTCGCGAATTTACTGCTGGCGCGCTCGGCCGGCCGTCAGCGCGAGATAGCAGTGAGGCTCGCGCTCGGCGCCGGAAAAGCGACGCTGATCGGACAGTTGCTTGCCGAGAGCATTTTACTTTCATCCATATCGGGCGCCGTCGCTGTCAGCACTCTTGTGCTTGTGAAAACCTCGCTGCTGAAACTGGCCCCGCCAGATCTCCCGCGAGTCAATGAGATCGTCCTCAGTCCGGGCGTTCTGTTATTCGCGTTCTTCGTCTCGATTCTGACCGGCGTGATTTTCGGCCTGGTGCCCGCGCTGCAAACGGTGCGTCCGAACCAGACTGCCACTCTCCGGGGGGGAGCAGGGGCTCGGGATCGACCAAGCGCCAGATCAAGATCTCGCGCTTACTGGTTGCCTCGGAAATCTCTCTCTCTCTCGTGCTCCTGATCGGCGCGGGCCTGCTGTTGCGAAGCTTCTGGCAGCTTCTTGAGGTGCGGCCAGGCTTCGAGCCACACCGGCTTTTAACTGCCAAAATACGGCTGCCAGTTCCGAATGATCCTGCCGAGGACACCTATCGCGTGACCGAGAAGCGCGCGGCGTTTTATCAGGAAGTCTTGCGCCGCGTCAGCGGGCTGCCCGCCGTCGAGCAAGCGGCTGTTGGAAGCGCTTCCAGTCTTCCTATGAACAGCACGCGGCGGAATCAAAGCACTTTCGTTATCGAAAACCGCGCCACGGAATCGGAGCGCGTACCGGTCGCTGAAGTGGCCAGCGTAAGTTCGAGCTACTTCGATGTCCTGAAGACTCCGCTGAAGAGAGGGCGGGTGTTCACCGAGTCGGACAACTCCAAAGGCCAGCAGGTCGCCGTCGTTAATGAAGCGCTTGCGCGTCGATACTGGCAGGACGCAGATCCTGTCGGACAGCATATTAAGCTTGGTTCGGGTAGCTTCCTAAGTCGTTCTTCATCGGTTCTGACCATTGTCGGGGTCGTCGGCGACATTCGATCGGACGGTTTCGATACGGCGAGCGCGCCCTGTATCTACGTTTCTGCACCTCAAGCTCCACCTTATGGATCGGTGGTATACCTGCGTACTGCCGGTGATCCGGGTACCTTGGGCGAGGCAATTCGCCGGGAGGTGCTGGCGGTGGACCCCGGCATCCCGGTCTTCGGCATCCGGACGATGGACGAGGTCGTGGCCAAAAATCTGGCGGCGCGCCGGTTTGCTCTGGAACTCCTCGGCGTTTTCGCGGCGGTCGCCTTTCTTCTCGCCGCCATCGGTATCTACGGCGTCATGGCTTATACCTTTAGCCGCCGTATCGGTGAAATCGGCCTTCGCATGGCGCTCGGGGCCCAGCGCAGCGACATTCTGAAAATCGTGCTGGGCGAAGGCGCGCTGATGGTTGTGTGCGGAGTGGTGGCAGGACTGATCGGATCTGTGATCTTGACGCGATTCCTGCAGACGATGCTCTTCGAGATCAAACCCACCGACCCGATCACGTTTGGCGTCCTCACGACGCTCCTCGTATCGGTGGCGCTATTGGCCTGTCTCATTCCCGCTCAGAGGGCGACGCGTGTTGATCCCCTCATGGCACTGCGACATGAGTGACGAACAAGAGGGGGTGCCGCTTTTGGTCATCAGCCGGGATGCAGCGCAGACAGCCTTCCAGCATCCAGCGATCCGGCAGCAACTGGAAAAGATCCTCGCTCACGGTCTGTTCGCACGCTCCGATCGCATGGGCCGTTTTCTGCGCGTCGCCGTGCAATGGACCCTCGAAGGTAAAGCCGCCGAGCTCAAGGAGTACCTGCTCGGAGTGGAGGTCTTCGATCGCAAGGCTTCCTACGATCCGCGCGTGGACCCCATCGTACGCGTCGAAGCGCGCCGCCTTCGATCCAAGCTGAAGGCCTATTACGAAGGCGACGGCCGCACCGACGCCATCGTCATCGAGTTCCTCAAGGGAAGCTACGCGCCGCAGATTCGCGCCCGGGCTCAGGCTCCGCCGCCCCCGGAACCCGCGCGCCCGGTGCCAGGGATCGTCACCATCGCGGTGCTGCCGCTGGTCAATCTCAGCGCCGACCCCGACAACGAATATTTCACCGACGGCCTCACCGAGGAGTTGATCCACGCCCTCACCAAGCTGCCCGGAATGCGCGTGGTGGCGTGGACCACCGCGGCCCGGATGCGCGGGCGGCAGGAGGAGATCGGCGCCATCCGCCAGCAATTGCAGGTGGGAACCGTGCTCACCGGTAGCGTTCGCATCGCCGGACCCAGCCTGCGCGTCCGGTCGCAACTCATCGACACCGAGACCGGCGTCTACCTTTGGTCCGAGACCTTCGACCGCCAGATGCAAGACGTCTTCGCCATCCAGGAGGAGATTGCCCGCGCCATCGTACGCACCCTGCGTGTGCAACTGGCCGGCAAGCTGGAAAGCGCCTTGACCGGACGCGGCCGGACCACAGTCAGTTCCTATGACTGGTACCTCAAGGGCCTATCTGCAACATCGCCGCACGCCGGAGCATCTCGCACAAAGCGTCCGCTGTTTCGAAAATGGGGCGGCGGCTCGGCGCTGGCATACGCGGGGCTCGCCGACGCCTACAGCCTCCTGATGGACTACGGTCTGATGAGCCCCTCAGGCGGTGTGCCCCAGGCCAAAGCGAGCGCCGAGCGAGCCATTGAACTCGACCCCAATCTGGGCGAGCCTTATGCTTCGCTGGCCCTCATCCGAGGAGTGTACGAGCGCGATTGGGCGACGCCCGTCGCGGCGGTCGACATGGACCAGATCGATACCCACGCGACCGCCATCGCCGCTCAGGAGGTGGCGCACCTCGAGCCCGGCGCCACGGTCGAGCTCGACGCGGACGTCACGGCCTTCCCTACACCTTTCTCGCAGCTCAAGCCCGGCCGCTACGCCGTGCAGGCGGTGCTCGATCGCGACCACAGCTACAATTACACTGGACGCGGCCCTGGCGATCTCGTGAGCGGAGTCGTGGAGATGGACCTGCCCGGCGACGCAGCCCAGCTCCTGACGCTTGCGACCGCCATCCCTGAAGCCGATCCCCTCCAGCCCCTGTTCAACGTGCCGGCGGCGCTGAAGGAGGTCTATGCGGCGGCCAAGGCCGACATCCACTCGTTCGACTTCACCAGCCCGGCGCTCAGCGGCTTCTGGGGCCGGCCGGTTGCCCTGCACGGCTGGGTGGTGACCCCGCCGGACTATGCGGCCCATCCCGGCCAGCGCTATCCGACGGTCTACTACACCCAGGGCTTCGGCGGCTCGTTGCGCTCCCTCCACGACGTCGCCGTCGCCCGGTGGGATGAGATGAAGACGGGCAAAGCGCCGCCGATGATCTGGGTGGGGATCGACCAATCGAGCGCCAGCGGCACGAGCGAGTTCGTCAACAGTGTCAACAACGGGCCGTGGGGCCAAGCGCTGACCGCCG
>JAIQFO010000094.1 GCA_020073215.1 Terriglobia bacterium
TTGGCCGTTCCGTGTTGCACGAGGTAGAGAACCATAGTCGTGCGCTCTTTGGCCATTCTAGCGCGACGGCGCGGAGGAAGGAGACGCGAACCGGCAAAAAATGGGCCATGCGGAGCATGGCCTTAGGTCGTGCAGATAAAAAGTCAGAAAGTTTCCAATCCTAGATCTTTTGTCAAGAAAGTGCTTGCGTCAGCGTTCCTGGGGCGTGGCGCGCGTAGTAACTATTGTCCGAGGCGATAGCAGTGGTCTTTGTAGTCCCATAAGCCTTCCTTGATAACTATAACCCTCCCCTGATTATCAAAACCTGCCCAAGCGGATGCGTTGGGAGCGACATAACCACGATCACCCAGATCGGAATGTTGATTAGCATCCACAGTAAACTGAATGGATACTTCGCCGTCGCCTCGTTTGATCGGCACACGATCCGGTTTCGCCATGCCAATGGTTCGGTGATTTGATGATGTGCATTTATCGCCATCCGCAAACTGTTCAAGATATGGAACAAGGAGCCATTGGTCCGCTGAGACGAGCCGATAATGTACGCGGGCGGTGAGAGCGAATGGCTGATCGTTTGGTAAAATCTGATCGGTAGATGGGGAAATGGCCACGATCTCTACCCTATCGCCGGTTGCTGGTGCGGGTGTCCCCTCCTGGGGTGCCAAGGTAATGTTGTTAGCCGGAACGCCCCACACTGCAAGCTGTCTGACGATATCCAGACTCTTCAGTGCCACGCCGTAGCTTGCTATGGTCGAGGTATGCATACCTAAGAGATGGCCTGCTGAATCGAACACAGGTCCGCCGGAATAACCTCCAGCGAGAGAATAGTCGCGATTGGTAATGAAATGGGTGACATCTCCGTTCGGAGCATTTTCATTCTGCACGTTGCCGGGCCACACGCTCCAATCACCAGCGGAGGGATGCCCAATAATGTGAACTAGGATATCGGAAACGACATCCTTTCTGGGAATCGGCGGTATACCCGGAGGCAAATCCGCGAGGAGTATCCTGACCACCCCTAAATCCAACACCGCATCAAAGGCGCTTAGAATGAACGCTGCCGACTCTTGCGGGCTATTCCGAAACTGGAGTGTTACTTTGCTAGCCGACGGTCCGGGTTTTATGGCGTGGTAGGCAGTGATGAAATATGCATTCTGATGATCCTTCCCTACATAGATACCGGTCGCAGTTTCATCCGACGACCCAACACGGCTGATACGGAGTTTAACGACCGTCAACCGTTGAGAGTCCAGGTTGTCGATTTGGGGCTGGGCCACCCCTCCGAGGGTCGTGAATCCCAGTATGATGACAAATACCGCTCTCCAAAATTTCATTTGCTTGGCAGGACCCCCATCCTTTCGAGCGCTCCAACTATTAGGGCTGCAATCGCAGGGACCAAGCCAAAAATCCGTTTCTCGTTATCCAAGTGGTCCAAAAGCGAAGGCATACGACTCTTAAGATCAGCCGAACCGGCTCCCACCCTCACGTCCTTCACTGTACCGTGTAAGCTCAACGTGATTCCGTCCTTTACTTTGAACTCCCTCAAGTAGAAATTCGGGCTCGGATCAATCACGAGTACGTCGGCACTGTTCAGATTTATTGTGCTAGAGCATTCCTCAAACGATACCTCGTTGTTCTCTCCTGCAGGAGGCCGGAGCAGAGTTGTTTTCTCTTCTAAGGAAGAGCCAGGTTCAACGGTGGAAAAGCGTAGCTCAGCTAATACGGGAAGTTGGGTATCACTAAAGTTCGGTGGAGTCGCTCCTCGGAAGTCAATTCTTACGTCGGAAGAACTGATAAATAGAGCCGAATCACCTCCCTTGTCCGAAAAAGTGCCGTCAATGTGCTGCGCCGCCACTCCCTTTATCAGTGCGTGAGTGCAGCTAAAGCCGGAAGTCTGTCCGGGCAGACTTGGCTGGCTTGCGACGTTACCAGTAAGCGGACCATGCGACTTTACGGTGAAGGACCCCACTTGCGAAGTGCTGGGCCGAGCCAGAGTGATGCGGGAGAGTCCACTCAACTCAAGTCCGCTGCTCCTAACGTGGTAGAAGGTGCACGAAGCCGACGGGTCACCGACCAACGAGAATGCGTTCCCCTGAACGGGAGGCTCATCATCGCTACTCAACTTCACCTGACTACCTTCGATCTTGAGCTGGGCAATACCGGCGATGAGCAATTGGTCTTCATTGGCCGGGCTGAGAACCCGGCCCGAGGTGGTGTCAAAAGAGAACTCGCGCACTGTAAGAGACGCGTTTGTCAAAGTGGAAGGATGCAGGTGTGTAAGCGCAAACACTATCAGGGCTGTGGAGACCCAGATGCTGGCAACCGTCCAAACAATCCATTTCCTGACGCGCTTCTTCTTGGGAGTACTCAATGACCAAGCTCCAATCTAATCACGATGATGATAAAGGGCAACGCTCAGGGCCGTGGTGGCCGACGTTCGTGGAACGTGTCCAACGAGTCTCACGTGGTACTCACCATCAGGTAGAGATGACATATCAAGTTTGAAGTATACGGTACTTCCCGCTGCGTACAATATGCAATTTGCGTTGATCTGTTTGTTGCATTCAATATCGGGCCGTGGAATGTTCATCGCAGAGCCTGAGGAGTTCGTCACCAACACCTCAATTGATTGCAAATCTGGGCCAGTGATGAAGTAGAACCTGTAACTGTGTTCTACGACCTTTCCGCTGTTTTGATAGACGTCCACTGGTGCATAGACGCGTTCATTCTTCGTTAGATACCAAGCACGCACTCCGAGGTTCTTGGGATCTAGACCGAGTCGGTCGATCACGTCACTTGTGAGCCACGGATGAAAAACATTCCAATCACCTTGAGTCCATTGGTAGTTTTGCGATTGCATGAAATAGTGATATGAGTCTTGTAACTCCACCGCTTCTACAAACACATCACTATTGGGGTAAGAATCCGTTAGACGAGGGAGGAAAAACCGAACATTAAGGTTGGCATTACGGGGAAACTGCTCGAAGTTCCTATTTATTGCTACCAGGGTGAAATCTTCAAGAGCATTTTGGCGAATACTTGTTCCTTCCATCCGGTTGCCGAAGCTTTTCATTCCCTCGATCGTTTGGCCCGCCGCGACAAGGGCCAGCGACAGCGCTACAAACAGTCGAAATAGCGATCTCCGTCCAAACCCAAAAATGTCAAGAACAAAGTGAGAAGACACTGTAATACCACTCCCGGTAGGAATGCAAAGTTAACGAAATATAATGCCAAAAGCAAGCGTACCGAGGGATGGAAACCGGAATTTCCTTCTTGACTTCGAAAACGGCAGTAATTATACGCCTAAATCGCCTGCTCCGACGGTCGGACGATTTTCATCCGGAGCGCCCGCGACGGTCCGACACTCGCGCACATCCCTCTGACGCCTTTCGATTGCTCGCAGTGTTTGCATCGTTCGGGCATAAGATTCCCCTTCTGCTCCTCTTAGGGAACCCCGGCGAAATGGTACGGGCGAAGTCTGCTTCCGTTGCTTCGCCACGTCAATGCAAAAACACACCGTCAAATTCGAACACTTCCGCACGGTTAAGCGGCTCAGCTGGAGCTATTGCTGCAGAATGTCGGCCTGCATGTCTCGACCTGAGTAAAGCAGCAGAAAGCTTACGTTCCTAATGCACACACAGGCGCTCTCTTGCGGTTTCTATTTTCCACAAGGCTCGACACTTACGAAATAGCGACACCCGACCAGTAACTTCTGATCAGCGAACTCTGTGCTCCAGGCAGAAAGAAACGTGCCCGATCTACCGGCCTCTATCGCATTCGGATCCCGATCGGGCTTTTATTTGTGGAGCGACCCGCGCTACGAGAGGCTAGTCGCGGCCGCTGTCTCGCAGCGCTCTTCGGGTAGCCTGCGCCGCGGAAGCACTGCTCAGTTGGCTCACGTGGCAGGCCAGCTTGCCCACTCCGGTTTTGTCTCCAAGGAAAACTGACGTGCTGTCACAATTGATCGCCAACTTTCCATTACCCATCAGCACGTTGGTGTTGGGCGGGAAGAACGCGACCTGCGCGTTGCCGGCCAGATTAATTCCGTCTCCACTGTTGTTTTTGACGACCGTGCCGCTCATGTCGATGTTGCCACCGGCAGTTGCGGCAATGCCCGGCCCGGTATTGTTGCTGATCTCGATGTCCCCGGAGCCTGCGCTTACGAAATCCGTGTTGTCGTCCACGCGGACTCCGGCGTGGAACGGTTGGCCGCCAAAACCGTTATTGGTGATCTGGGTTGCTCCACTGAGAAGGACCTGTCCACCAAAGGTGTTGAGTCCGATCAACGAATTCCCACTGATCACGTTGGGAATAGGATTCCCGTTCGCGTCCACGTCGCCAAACAGACGCACCGAACTTCCGTCCCCAACTGACATACCGATGCTGTGGTTGTTCTGGATCAGGTTCGGCGCGTCGAACTCCGCCGCCGCCCCATTGACAAGGTTCACTCCGTTGGTGTTCCCCTGGAACAGGTTGGCACCGTTAAAGCCTTGAAACAAGCCGCGCGCTCTGCGCAGCACCACTCCGTTGCCACCGTTACTCTCAACGTCGGCTCCTTGTATCGTAAGCAGACTGTCTTGAATGACCACGCCATTCCCAGCGTTACCCACGATCGCGGCACCATCCACCAATACGGTGGAGTTTTCGAGCACTCGCAGCCCGGCAGCGGCGTTGCCGCTGATCGTGCATCCAACAACCGATACTTCCGAGTTCCGGCGGATGACGAGTCCGTTGGCACCGTTAGAGAAACCCAACTGGACGAGGGTAATTCCCGTCGATCCTAGTACCCTCATTACGTTATCGTCCGCCCCAACCGCGCTGAGGATGAAGACCCCAATCGGCGAGGCCGTGATCGTCAGTCGCTGCCGGTCTTGGATGACGATATTCTCGGTGCACGGCCCTCCTACCACGTCAATCTGATTCGGTCCCACCAAGTCTAACGAGTCGATTGCAGCCTGTAGACTGGTAAGAGCTGCGGGTGTGGCGCCGGTACAGTCCACCGTTATGTTGCTTGCGGCTGCGGCGACCGGAAACACCACAAGCAAACTTGTCAACACAGCTGCCAGCAGCAGGGTGCTGCCCCTATGGAAAACAGTCTTCGGGTGCATAGATGCCTCCTCTACGCAGAGTTCGGACCTTGGTCTGCTCTGGCCCATCTGCGCGACCCGTTTATAGCAGATCCTTCGGAAAGCTGACAATCCTAGCAGGCTGCGGAAAAAGGGATGATGCGACTTAGATTTCCTCCAGGCTCCGCGATTGTGTGACTCAGAGAAGAGTTTTGAGGGCATCCGCTGGCAGCCCGGGAATCGTTTCTTGGGCCCGCGAGCACTGCGATCTCAGCCTTACGCCGTTTGAATCGCCAGATTCCGCATACGGACCAAGTTGTAGGCGGCTGCAGCAAAGGTGAAGATCCATCCCACCTTGAAGACCCCACGATGACGAACCTTCCGCAACAGCGCGATCGTCTTCAGCCATCCGAAGCACTCTTCAATGCGCTTCCTTTTCCTCTGACTGATGGCATATCCGGCGTGCTGCGTTGTACGAGCATCAATGGCGCTCCCACCGGGCCGCTCCAGGTTTTGGGCCACATTCGGCGTGACCTTTAGGTTTCTGCACTCGGCCACGAAATCCGCCGTGTCGTATGCCTTGTCGCCGCCCACGGTCACCTGGGCCTGCTTCGTCATCATGAATCCGATGGTTGGGCAGGATCTCCCAACTTTGCTTTCGCGATTCCAGTCCGAGCGCGATCGGCCTGCGAAGGAGATGATCCTAGGAAGCATTACAACGAGTTACCCAGATGCCGGTTCAGCGCTACTGAAGATTGCCCGCGAGACGCCTCTATTCGCTGAAATTTGGTGCTGACTGGTCACGCCACCCGCCCAAACGGGATAGACCGCGAGGACCCTCCGAACTGCCTTCTCAAGTGCTGCTTCAGTCCCTGGGAGAGACAATAATTTTACAATTGGTTCGTGGATTACCGGCAGGCGCTGTGCTATAGAACGGACACGTTGATTTCAGTGAGCACAACTCGAATTTCCCAGGAGTGTGGTAGATGCGAATTCAAGGAAAGTGGCGGTTTCGGCTATTTCTTTCCGCGCTTGCGATCCTACCGCTCGCAAATGGCGCAACCGCTCAGCAACTAACTCCCGCTTTGAAAGACCAACTGAAAGCAGCAATTGCCATCGAGCAACAAATTCCTCCCGCGCAGCGAAGACTATTTTCCGGCGCTCTCGAAAGTTGGTTGGAGTTTGGTCACAGTGTGTTCGATCCACCCCAGCAAGACTTAAACGATGATGGACCTCCGCCCCTGGGTGGTCACCAATCGGCCACGATGCCGCTGCGCGCGCCTTCCAGTTTTGTCGCAACAAAGAAAGACCTAGGTCCAGTCGCGCAGGTCTCGAACCTGAGTTTGGATCTTCTATTCAGCCGTGTGGCCGGTTTTACCCAAAGCACGACATCGACCGCCTGGTGCGGCCGCAACGTCGTCGTCGGCTTCAACGACAGCACCGCGGCGCTCGACTCCACAGTGATGTCGGAGATCAGTGGTTCCCACACGGTACCGAGCAGTCAGCTCGGGGTGTCGTTCTCCGGGGATAACGGCAGAACATTTACCGACCTCGGCTTCCTTGAACCTGGTCCCTGGCCCAACGACATGCTAGGGAATCCTTCTCTGGCATGCTCCAGCCCGAATCGGTTCTATTACGCCACTGCTCCGTTCTTTACCGCCAATCTGGATTTAAGCAATCAAAGGTCGCTAGTTGGAATTAATATTTCCGAGGATGGAGGGCGCCATTGGTCTGTACCCATCTTGGCAGTAAACAAAGACCTCAACTTTCATATCCTGGACAAGGAATGGTTGGCGATCGACCGGAATAATCCTGATCAGCTCTATTTCACGTACACAGATATCGATACCGAAGGCTCGAACGGTGTACCCACCGCCAGGTGTCCGAATTTCTCGCGAATTGCCATTGAACTGGTCAAGTCTATGGATGGCGGGCATACCTGGTCGGCTCCTTCCGTGGTCCGCGAGGACTGCATTATCGTTGATCCCATCACCCAGACTTTCACCGGACACGTCGCGGCCGGGTCGCAGGTCGCAATCGGACCCGATGGCTCGGTATCTACATCTTATTTGTTGTTCGCCGCCACCGACGGATCTGAGCAGATTATGTTCCGCCGTTCTTCCGATCGTGGTGCAACCTTCGATCCAGAGGTCACCGTCTCCGACGTGATTCCTGGTGGGATTGGTGGATTCTTGCAAGGGTTTTTCTTTGACAATGGGTTCCACGCTATGACGGTGGACAATTCGCACGGCGAAGGCAGAGGCACCATCTACATCGCGTGGTCGGATGGCCGGGACAACTCCCAGATCGAGGTGATCGCGGCCAACGGAAAGTACGCCTTCGCGGATATTCTTCTGAGCAAGTCAACCGACCACGGCAGGACTTGGTCTACCCCGGCGCCGGTGAGCCCCACCGACCCCAATTTCGCCGGAGTCGGGCGTGACCAGTTTCAGCCTGGCGTGGCGGTGGATGCAGAGGGCACACTGGCGGTTTGCTACTCGGACCGGCGCAATGATCCGCAAAACAACCTGATCGACCATTATTGTTCGGTTTCCCAAAACCAGGGAGCTACCTTCCAAGACCTGCGCCAGACTACATCCAGCTGGAATCCGGGTCATGCTGCTGATGAACTGACTGCTCAGGAATACCTTGGAGACTATGACACCGTGACGGCAGAGTCCACCGGGCAGCAGAAAGGCTTCTTCAGTAGCTTCCAGGTTGAAACCGATTTCATGTCGAACGTCCAGGGAAGGAGCTTCTCACGTGCACACTGATACCAGGAATTCTTTCGCACTAGTCTTTTTCGCCATCGCACTGTGTGTAGGGTCGCTTTTCGGAACATTGGAAGTGCGAGCCCAGAACGCAACTCACGCCCCAACAATCAATCGGCTTTCTCATCTCAACACCCTGGCTACCAGGCTTGGCCCCGGCATGGAACGGCGACTCTCGGCGGGTGGCGCCAACATGTTCCACCTGGGCAAGGTGCTGTCGGATTCCAGTGTGATGCGCCCGGCAGACATGTCCGCCGCTCGCGAGGTTCTCCACCGTGCCTTGGCTCGATCGGCCGCCCGGGCGCAAGCCGCACCCTTCACCGCCCCGGGGAACGGTCCACCGTTGATTCCCGTCAGTGATTCCAGCCTGGATTATCTGTTTTCCCGCATATCAGGATTCACGCAAAGCGAAACATCAACCGCTTGGTGTGGAAACAATGTCGTCGTGGGATTCAACGACTCCGGTGCCGATGTCCGCACCTTTGTCGAACAGGTGGGTGGCGCCTCGTTCAGCGGTGTCGCCGTTTCCCATAATGGTGGCCGCAGCTTTGCCGGCCTTCCTTTTCTCAATCCTGGATCGGATCCGGGAACGTTCTTGGGGGGTGACCCGGTGGTCGCTTGTTCCGACCCCTCAAACTTCCTCTATGCTTCGCTGCTTAGCCACGCCACCTTTGATGACCAGGGAAATGTTCTGGCGGTGCAGACGGGGATTGCCGTGAATCGTTCCCGCTCGGGTGGACTGCTGTGGGACCCTCCCGTGACTGCAGTTGTGAAAGATGGTTCTTTTAACTTCCTGGACAAGGAATGGATGGCCATCGATGGCCACAACCCAAACAACATTTACATAACCTATACCAATTTCGCCGATCGAAGCACCGACCCGGCTTGTCCGCCCCTCCCCCCCACGGGACGCGGTGTTGGGCCGGTTATCCGCATTGAAATCGTCTCCTCCAAGGATGGTGGCGCTAGTTGGAGTTCACCCCGGGTGCTCGGTCGGGTCTGCAACACCGGTAATTTCGACAACCTTTCGGGCTCCCAAGTGGTGGTCGGTCCTTCCGGAGAAGTGTACGTTGCCTATTCCAGAGAGTCTCCTGGCAGGTCAAAACTGCTGATTCGACGCTCCACAAATGGCGGCCGGACATTCACCAAGCCGGTCGTCGTTGGAAAGGCCGCGATGGCCAGTGCCGTAGGCTCGTTTCTGCAGGGAGGCTTTCGCTTCACCGGATTTCCCAGCCTTGCTGTAGACAACTTCCCCGGCCCCAATCGCGGGACTCTCTACATGGTCTGGACCGACGCGAGTCGGAACTCTGTCCCCGACTTCTTCACCTTCCAATCCAAGCCGTACGCCTTTGGAGACATCGTGCTCAGCAAGTCCCGGGACGGCGGCACAACCTGGTCGACTCCGACCGTCGTGAGTCCTGTCCCAAGTAATTTTACGGGAGCTGGACGCGACCAATTTATGGCCGGGGTCGCGGTCGATGTCGGTGGCAATCTTGCCGTCTGCTACTCCGATCGCCGCGAGGATCCTAATAATTTCCTGATCGATCACTTCTGTTCCGTCTCGCACGACCAAGGCGCCACTTTCCAGGACATTCGCGAAACCCGCTCCAGCTGGGCGCCCGACCACCGCACCGATTTCCTGATCAGTCCCCGCTACATGGGCGATTACGACACGGTCAGTAGCGATACAACCGGTTCCAAGCCTGGCTTCTTTAGTAGCTTCCAGGTACAGAATAACGGCAATCCGGATGTCTTTGGCTTCCGGCTGGTGTTCTGATCCTCTAACAGGCTGCGGAAAAAGTCGGTATTGCCCTTGATTTCGGGTGGCGCAGCGCTTCAGCGCTGCGATAACCGGCTTGTTGTCAGTGGCGGCTTCAGCCGCTGAGGTCGCGATACAGGGCGGAAAAGAGTTTTTCCGCAGCCTGCTAGTATCGTGTCCCACAAGTTTCTGAGAAAAGTTGATCCTGTCATCCTGAGCGAAGCGAAGGACCTATGCATTTTGTTTGCAGCCCCCAACGCTTACGCGCTGCATAAAAATGCCTGCGCCCTTATGCCGCGTATTTCCGGGACACGATACTAGATCTTCTGTCAAGAAGATCGAAGCAACAATCGCCTCAAGCAGAACCATCACAAATCCTGGCGTTCTTGTTGAACAAGAAAACGGAAAGTATGCGGCAAACGCAACACGCCTATTTGGGTGTGCGGACGGTAAGCACCGGGCAGCTTGCGCTACACACTATCTCGTAGGCCTTCGCCCAGGTCGTCTCTGTTGTTGACGCTTCTTCGATGTGGTGGAGCCCCAAAACGATGAGGTTTGGGTTCCAGCGTGTCGCAGTTTCCAGGATCTTTTCGGTAACTTCACCGAACTCGACGACGGATTCGGGCGGCGATGGAAGATGTTCTCCCGGTGGGATCAAGGCACGGAGCCGCGCCATCCGTTCACTCCGGATTTGCTCTTGGTCCTGCGTGCCGGGACGATCGGTGACCACGTGCAGGAGCGCGAGGGATGACTGCAGTTCTTGCGCGAGCCACAGTGCGTACTTCACCGCGTGCAGCGATTGCGGTGCAAAACCGGTTGGAACCAGGATGCGCTCAGGAGCGACCTCCGGATCTTGTCCCGAAATGCTCGGCCCGACCGTGAGCACCGGACAAGATGCCTGCCGGAAAATCCTCTCGGCCACGGATCCCAAAATGAGCTTCCAAACTCCGGTGCGTCCCCTGGTCCCGACCACGACGAGGTCAATTCCGTATTCCGCGCTGAGATGCGAGAGCACTGCAGAAACTTCGCCGGACTTGACGAGCATTTCATGCTGGACGCCCACCAAGCGACGTGCCATGAAGTGGTCCATGATTTCCCTCTGCCCTGCCCGCCACGCGTCCCTAAGATTTCCTTCGGACTGAGAGCTTGACACGTGGACGACCAAGAGCTTTGCCGTGTGGCGACGTGCTATCGACATGGCATAAAGCAGCGCCGTCTTGGAGGCGGACGAGAAATCGGTTGCCACCAGAATGTTGTCGAGTTTCGGATGCTCGCTCTTGTCAGGGGTTGTCATGGGGGGATTAAGAGTTCGGAGTATAGCATTCCAACTCATCGGAGATTGGGTCAAAGGGTCAAAGCCTTTTTTACCTCCGCTAGGAGCTCTGCTGTGGCCGCTCCCTTTCAGTGGAGCAACAGTTCGGGGGTGAGAATCCAGCAGAGCACCCAGTGGCCTGTGTCATCCCTTTCGAGTTTCACTACGCCGCCCATCTGAAACCGCACCAAGGTATGATCTACCGGGAGCGCAAACAGGCGTGAGACGAGCCGACTCAGATGCGGCAAATGTCCCACGAGCATGACGGTCGCGGTTTCCTGATTCAGGCGCAC
>JAIQFO010000031.1 GCA_020073215.1 Terriglobia bacterium
CAGAAGCGGGCGGCAGTCGGATTGAGGCACATTTCGACGTATCTCGTTTGGTAAAGATCTTCATGCGGTTTTGGCTGGCGGGAGTAGTGCTGTGTGGAGGGCCGATTTTCGTGTTGTCTGTCCTCGACCGCCTCACCGGAAGCCACCACACGACCGGCGACAATTCGGTCGGGCTGATAGTCCCGCCAGCGATGGTCCTGTGGGGACTCTTGCTGCCGAGAATTGGGCGCTGGTTTGGGATGGGCGATGAACGTTTCCTTCTGGAGTTTGTTCAGCAGACCCTGGCAGCACAAATCGAGGAGCACGCTTTCCGCTGAATATAGATAGACGACACTTTCGCCCTGTGAGGCTACTCTCATGCGCAAGGTCTTCCATTTCGACTCGCCCGCCGACCCTTACGTCGCCGACGCCGCCGTGCTCTGCTGTTTCGATCACCGCATCAGCACGGCCGTGCGAAAGTTCTTGAAGAAGCAAGGCATCGAGCGCGCCGACATGATCGTAGTCGCCGGAGGAGCCAAGACCCTCGCCTCCCCGCGCAACGACTTCGAACGGGATTTTATCCTCGAACAGGTCCGCATGTCCGTCCACCTGCACCATACCAAACGCGTCCTGGTGATGAGCCACACCGACTGCGCCACCTACGGCGGCCTCGCCCATTTCAAGGGCGACAAATCAGCCGAAGCCGACCATCATCGCAGCGAACTCCTCCGCGCCGGAGAACTGCTTACCTCAAACTTCTCCGGTGTTTCGGTTGAGCCTTACTACGTGAAGTTCGATGGAATCTGGGAAGTACAAGGCGCGGACCACCTGAAGTCCATGGTGGCTAGCTGAAACTTGGCCCCCCTCCTAAACTCTGAAGAGTGCCCAAGCTTGTTTGGGCGGAGGTTTAGCCGCAATGAGCATCGCAAGGCGATTCAGCTTTTCGCCCAATCTTCCCACTCCAGCCCCTTGACCCGTCCAAACTCCCGCCCATTGGCGGTGATCAGAGTCAGTTGCTGGCGCAACGCCTGGCCGGCAATCAGCAGGTCGTAGGCCCCGATTGGCTTTCCTGCGGCTTCCAGCGCCGCTCGCACCCGGCCCGCAACCTTTGCGTCCTCGCGCTCGAAGGCCAGCAAACTTACCGGCCCCGAGAAGAACGTCTCCACCAGCCGCGCATTGGCTTCTGGACGGGCGCTCTTGGCGACCCCATACCAAAGCTCAAACGCCACGACGGAAGAGACCAGCACCGTGGCGTCCGCGGCCAGTGCCTTTTGCAAGCGGGTTCGGACCGAGGGTGACTTGCCGTTGATCAGCGCAATGCAGGCGTTGGTATCGAGCAGGTAATTCACTTGAAGATCTCGCGGCGCGGCGTTAGCGGCTGGTTCCGCTCTTTGCGCTTGCCGGGGAAGTCTCCCTCCCGCACCCGGTCCAGTTCCAAAAACCACTCGGCAGCATCGGCGATGAGCGGCTCCAGAAGCACTCCCTCCGCTAACCGGCGCACGCGCACTCGACTGCCTTCAAAGCGAAACTCGCGAGGCAGGCGCACGGCCTGGCTGCGTCCATTGCGAAACAACTTGGCGATCCCCGTCTCCGGCATCGAACGGATCTCCTCATTCGAAGTATATACCAAAAGTCGATATCAATGCGGTAATTCTGGTATAGACCGTAAAGCCCCGCTACAGCGAGGCTTTACGCGCTGGCTTTATCGAGGAGCGGCAGCGGCTTGTCGCTTGCCGTCGACGTTTCCAACTCCAACTGCTCTTGCCCGCTGAGCGCGGATACTTTTCCCCGGTAGCTCTTCAGGTGCCGTTGCGCGGTCTCGAACGCTTCCTGCGCCTTGTTCAGATTCTTGCCCACGTTTTCAAACTGGTTCTGGAAAAAGTCGAAGGACTTCTGCGCCTTGGCCAGCTCGGCGCGGCTCTTCTCGAAGCGGCTGGCGACTTCGTACCACTTATGCACCAGGGAAATGGTGTGCAACGTCATCAGCAAGGTATTGGGTGAGACGGGAAAGACATGCTGCTCATTCATCCAATCGCCCAGTTCGCGGTTGCGGACCACCTCCATATAAAGCGTCTCGCTCGGCAGATACATGAGCGCGATTTCGGTTGTGCCATTCTCCGGTTGGATGTACTGCTGAATGCGCTTGGTTTCCGCCTTCATCACCCGCACCAGCGCGACGCGGGCTTCGGCGATCTCGTCTTCGTCGTTGCTTTCGAAGAGCGCAATTACCTGCTCGCGCGGAAACTTGGCATCAATCGGAAGCTTGCGGTCGGGGAAATAGATAACGGCGTCGGCGCGTCCTCCGCCTTCGCCCGGCGAAGCCTGCAACGCGAACATATGCGCCGGCAAAAAGTCGGCGAGCAGCCGTTCCAGGCTCGCTTCTCCGAACTGGCCCCGCAGATGCGGCAGTTTCAGCAGGTTGTTCAAATCGTTGATGGAGTGGCCGAGCGCGCCGACTTCGCGGAGCTGTTCTTCCGCGGCCTTCAAGTGCTGCTGAACTTTTTCGAACTGCGCGAATCCTTCCTTAATGTTCTCGTCGAGTTTCTGCTGCACTTGCTCGGTGATCGCCATCAGCTTCGAATCGACGCGATCGCGAATCGAATCGAGGCTTTGCGCAGTCTGCTGATTCAGGCTCTGAAATTCGACTTTGAGTTGCTGCGTGGTGAGCAAAAGAGAGCTAGTCATCTCGCTGCGGCCATCGCTCAAACTGCGGTTCTGTTCTTCCCGTCCGACGGCGAGTTGCTGCTCCACCGAGCTGCGAATCTCTGAAAACCCTTGCTGGATGCGGTCTGTGACCTGCTGGCGGAGGTCCCCTTTAGTCTGCTCCAGCCGACTGGCCATATCGGCAGTCGCGGTACTGAACTTCTGGCCAAGGGTGGCGCCAAGCCTTTCGATCTGGCCCGCAACTTCCGCCTTTGCATCGACTTGCGCGGCCGCCGAAAGGCGGCGCAGCAAAACGGCCGAGAACCCAAGCAGGACAAGGGTTCCGACCAGCACGGTAACCAGCAGTATGGTCTCCATAGTAAGTAGCTGAGCTGAATTCTAGAAGCTAGCGTGAGAGATGGAAAGCGGAACTTTAGCGGCGATCCCCGCGCCGAAACTCTCAACTAACGCTCATGCTAAGGACCTTGGCGGTTTTATTCGCGATGTTGGCGATCAATCCCGGCCCCTGCGCGGCGGAAACCAAGCCGTCGGCAGCCGTCATTCAGAACGACGTCCGTACCGGCGCTAGCAGCAAGTTGCCCATCCCCCGATCGGACTCGGCGGCCGCGTCTTCCACTGGCGAAGACTCCGCCGCCGAGAACGAACTTCTCGAAGCGGTAAACCAGAGCCGCGAACTGGCCGGCGTACCGCCGCTGCGTCGGAATGAAAGTCTGCGCGAAGCGGCGCTGACGCACGCCCGGCGGATGGTGGAGAGCGAGCGTCTGGAGCACCAGTTCTCCGGTGAGCCCTCCCTGCTCGAGAGGATTACGCAAGTCAGCCCGATCGTCAGCCCGGTGGTGGGTCTAAAGACCGGCGCGCTGAAGGACGCCCTCAAAATCGACCGCGCCGGAGAGAACATTGCCAACGCAACCTGCGCTCCGGGCGCGAATGAAGTCCTGATGCGCTCGGCTCCCCATCGGCGAAACCTGCTCGACCCCGGGTTCAATGTCGCGGGCGTGGCGGCCATCTGGAGCCATGGCCGGCTGTACGTGGTTCAGGATTTCGCGCACGAGGTTCCGTCGTATTCTGCCGAGCAGAGCGCAAAGTTGGTGGGCCGGGCCGTCGCTGAGATACGTCAAGAGGCAGGACTGCCTGAGATCGTGCAGCTGACGCCGCCGAATCTGGACGAGGCCGCGTGCTCCATGGCGAAAGAGGACCGTCCAAACGCACGCCTCCTCGCAGCCTCCTACGACAATCGGAAAATCATCGCTTACACCCAGAGCCGCCCGGAAGTCCTGCCGCAAAGCGCGCTGCGTCTGCTGCGCGATCCTGCCGTTCAACAGTTCGCCGTCGGCGCATGCTACGCGCGCAATCCCGCGTATCCGACCGGGATGTACTGGGTCGCGATTCTGCTCTACTGATGATTCCAACCCGTTCGCGGCATTTACGTGACTCAGCAAGCCAATTCTCGCTTCCCTCTCGCTGCTTTCAGGGTTGCCGATAAGCATCCCCAATATTGCGGATAACCGGCATACGGGAAACAACTCATACTTCAACTGTCGAGGAGCCGTTACCCAATCGACCCGAATTAGTTCTAGACAAATCTAGCTTCCCAGGAGGAATTAGTTTTCACGCGGCGGCCGCCGCAATGGCCCTATAATGAGCCGATCGTTGCCCACATGGAAAATCAAATCCCTCCGACCCCCGCTCTTCAGCAAACCTCAACCCGCGCCGGGAATTCACCTGAGGGTTCATCACTCAAAAGTGTCTTCATTGGTTTGAATGGAGTGCGGTCCGGATGGAGAGTGCTGCTCTTTTACTCTTCACTTGCTGCTGTTATCTCCTTTTTGTTGGTAGCGATTCGGGCGATCCGCGCGTTGTTAAGTCTGCCGCATCACGCCACGAATGTCTTGACCCCTGGTCGGGGGTTATTGATGGAAGGCGTCTTCTTATTTGGAGTGCTGTTTACGAGCGCCATCTTTGCGCGATTCGAGAGACGCAGCTTTGCTGATTACGGACTTCCCCTCCGAGGCGCATTCGGCGCACGATTCCTGGAAGGGCTACTCTGGGGCTTCGTCCTAATGAGCTGTGTGCTGCTGTTGCTGAGGGCGACGGGCAATTTCTATTTTGGTTCGCTTGGCCTTACGCCGGAAAAGATTCCGGCATTCGCGATACTCTGGGCATTGGTTTTCGTAATGGTGGGCGTGGCCGAGGGGTTTGCCTTTAGCGGATACGCTCTCTGCGCGCTGACGCGCGGCATTGGCTTCTGGCCGGCGGCGGCGCTTTTGGCTTTCCTCTTTGGGGGTCTTCACCTTGCGGTCAATGCTGGAGAGAACTGGTTGGGTTCGGTGAATCTTGTCATCGTGGGCCTTCTGCTGGCTTTCACGCTACTACGGACCGGCAATTTGTGGTTTGCCATCGGTGTGCACGCCGCTTGGGATTGGGCTCAGAGCTTCTTGTACGGAGTCGCCGACAGTGGCGTCACGGTTGCTGGGCACTTGCTGAACCCATCGTTCCAAGGCTCTAAACGGATGACTGGCGGAACTGCTGGGCCGGAGGGCAGCGTCGTCACGCTGCTCGGATATGTATTTGTATTCGCGTTGATCAATTTTCGATTTCCTGAAGCACGCTATAAAGGGGGGCAGTATGAGCGCTGCTGATGGCAGTGGAGGTTCATCCGGTCGTCGCTTCCCGGACATATGGGGCGGTCCGCCGGGGATCCCGATCTCCATACAAGAGACCTCTCTTCATACGTCGATGAAGCGTTGTCTAAATTCCGCGCTCGGCATGACGCAGGTCTCCGATTGCCCGAAGACGCGGTAGCGATTTCGCGCGATCAGGTCGTAGCCGAGATTCAACAGGCCGTCTGGAAGCACGCGGAATGCCCACGACAGCGGCCCACGAATGCCCAAAGTCTTCAAAACGAACCAGGCAGCACCTGCCTTCGACAGCAGCGCGGGCCATTCCGTGCGATAGTTCACGACAACATAGACCGTGTCCAAGTTCTCCGCATTCCCGCCAAGCCGCGGCAAAACAGATCGCGCCGTGGGGCTCTGCAATGATGCAAAGTCAAAAACGGCGCGGGTATCGCGCCGCAACACAAACTGGTTCAGCCGATTGCACAGCCCGCATACTCCGTCGTAAAGGATGAGGTGTTCGCCTCGGGCCGGAACCAGCGCTTGCGGGACCAGTTCAGTCATGGGTCGCAATTCTTCTCTATCGAAATCATCGGACGTGGCGTGTGGTCACATGCATGAAAAGTCAATCCGAGTCTAACGCATCGCCCCCTCGGCAGCCTCGCGGACAATAGTGTCCCCATTACGCATAAGGCAAAGTGCGGCTCGCTTTCAGACCGCCTTTCAAATCCAGTGCGATATCCTCTTAAGAAGTGACTCCCACAAAATGAGCGAAAGCGCCCAGGCCATAAGCACGAGCGTGTGGAAAACCTGGCTGTCAGATCGCGTCGCCGAGTTGCGGCAACGTGAGGAACAGGTCTTTCTGGTTTTGGCGCTGGTGATCGGCGCATTGACGGGCGCAGCGGTGGTTGCTTTCATTCTGCTGACGGAACGCTTGGGAATGCGGCTTTATCCGGTCGGCGGCGCTCCGTGGCGGCGTCTGTTCTTCCCGGTTGGAGGCTCGCTCGGCATCGGCTACCTGCTGTATCGTTATTTTCCCAATGCGCGCGGCAGTGGTGTGCCACAGACCAAGGCTGCTTTGTTCGCGCGCGAGGGCCGCATAACGCTGCGCACCGTGCTTGGCAAGTTCTTTTGCACCTCGGCAACGCTGGCCAGCGGAATTCCGCTGGGACGCGAAGGGCCTTCGGTGCAAGTGGGTGGCGGTATCGCTTCCGTGCTCGGACGGCTCGTCGGACTGCGCACCGAACAAGTCAAGAACCTGATCCCGGTGGGAGCGGCGGCGGCCATCGCGGCCGCATTCAATACGCCTCTGGCCGCGGTGCTGTTTGCGCTCGAGGAGATCATGGGCGATCTCCACGCGCCGGTGATTGGCGCGGTCGTACTGGCCTCGGCGACTTCGTGGATGGTGTTGCGTGTCCTTCTCGGCAATAACCCTCTCTTCAAGGTTCCGCAATATCAACTGGTCCATCCGGCGGAATTCGCGGTGTATGCGGTGTTGGGCGTGGCGGGCGGCCTGGTTTCGGTGGCCTTCACCAAGCTCTTGCTGGGCATGCGGGCGCGCTTCCTGCGGTTTCCCCAGAAGACCCTCTGGTTTCAGCCGGTAGTCGGAGGGCTGCTGGTCGGGCTGGTCGGCTGGTTTGTGCCGCAGGTTCTGGGCGTGGGTTATGGCTATGTCGGCGATGCGTTGAACGGAAATATGGCGTTCAAGATGATGTTGCTGCTGGTGATTCTGAAGCTTCTCACCGTTACGACCAGTTATGCTTCGGGTAACGCCGGCGGCATTTTCGGCCCCGCCCTGTTCATCGGCGCCATGTTGGGCGGTTCGGTAGGAACGGTGGCGCATCATTTCTTCCCTGCCTATACCGCGACGCCAGGCGCCTACGCGCTGGTCGGAATGGGCGCGGCCTTCGCCGGGATCGTGCGTGCTCCCATGACCTCGGTACTGATGATCTTCGAGATGACGCAGGACTATGCCGTGATCGTCCCACTCATGATTGCGAATCTGGTGAGCCTTTTCATTGCGTCGCGATTGCAGCACGAGCCCATCTACGAGGCCCTGGCCGTACAGGATGGCATCCACCTGCCGAGGGCGGAGACGCGCCGGCGACACGGCCGGCGTCAGGTCGCCAAGATCATGAAGACCGCGAGCCAGTTGTTGCCGGCAGAGATGACGGTGCAAGAGGCGCTGGAACGAGTGCGAGCCAGCGAAGTCCGAACCTGGCTGGTGACGGATCGACGAGGCGTGGTTGGCGTCATCAATCTTGCGCGGCTGGAACAAGAACTAGCGGCAGGCGCGGATCAGAAAATCGGCAAGGTGGTGGAAGCCGTGGTGTTTCCGCACGTCCATCCCGACCAAGGGATTGATTTGGCGCTCGAGCGCATGGGCACCAATCAGATCGAAATCCTGCCGGTGGTGAACCGCGCCGATATCCACAAACTGGAAGGTGTCGTGACGCTGCAGGATGTTTTGCACGCATATGGCGTTAACCACACCTGATCGGCCAGATCGCGCGAACTCGAAGGCCCTCCATTCTTACAAGACGATGGCCGCCACTTCGATTGCCCCCAGCGCTGCCCAGCAGATTGCTCTCCCACGCTCCTCGGCACCCCAGTACCCTGCAGCCGCACTAAAACAAAGGACTGCGCTGGTCCATCCACTTGCCCACGCGGCGGGCTTGCTTAACATCTTTACGAGTTTCATTGCCATCTCGAAGTTCCCTCGACAGCTTTCATTTAAACACAGGGCCAGAGCCCCTGTGCTGGACCGGAGCCAATGGCCGCAGTTACTGCCGCGCAGAATCCAATCTGCATCGACGCTCATCTATGCAGCATGAACTTGGATAGTCTTGTAGAACCTCTCTCCTCGCATCCACCACTGGGTGGAAACTTGCCGGAGGAGCGGGCGCACGCCACGCCGGCCGAATCTGGTGACGCCGGATTGCTCGACGCGTACTCGCGGGCGGTGACTGCAGCGGTCGAAAGAGTCAGTCCGTCAGTGGTTAACGTCGAGGTGCATCAAACGCAGCGGCCAACTGGCGGGCGAACGCGTTCCGGCGAACCTCGTTCCGGCGAACCACGCGAGCGCCGCGGAGGCGGCTCGGGCTTCGTCTTCACGCCCGATGGACTGATTCTCACCAATAGCCACGTCGTGCACGACGCGACCCGGATCGAGGTGACACTGGCCGACGGCCGGCATGCTCCCGCTCACACCATTGGCGACGACCCGGCCACCGATCTTGCCGTCATTCGCATCGATGCTTCCGCATTGCAAGCCGTCCCGCTCGGAGATTCGCAGCAACTGCGGCCGGGGCAGATGGCGATTGCCATCGGGAATCCATACGGATTTCAATTCACGGTGACAGCCGGCGTGATCAGCGCGCTGGGGCGCTCACTGCGCTCGTATTCGGGACGATTGATCGAGGATGTGATTCAAACCGACGCCGCCTTGAACCCGGGAAATTCCGGCGGGCCGCTGGTCGATTCGCGCGGCCAGGTGATCGGAGTCAACACCGCGACGATTCTGCCGGCGCAAGGAATCTGTTTTGCCATCGGAATCAATACCGCTAAATTCGTAGCCAGCCGCTTGCTGCGCGATGGGCGCATCCGGCGCAGCTACATAGGCGTCTCAGCGCAAACCGTTCCCATTCATCGCCGGGTGGTGCGCTTCTATGGTTTAGGGTGGGAAACCGGCGTTGTGGTGGTCGACATTGAAGACCGCAGCCCGGCGCGGACCGCCGGATTGCGCGAGGGCGACGTGATAGTGGCACTCGATGAAACGCCGGTGGCCGGAGTCGACGATCTGCATCGTTTGTTGACCGACGCTCAGGTCGGGGCGCGCTGTGCTTTGACGGTGATTCGCCATACCGAGAAGTTGGTCCTGCCGATATTTCCCGAAGAGGCACGCTAGGAACAAAATTGCCGCCGCCGGTCCCTCCCACCGCATTGCACACACTGGATTTCGTGTGTTAGTTTCGACTCGGAGAGTTCCGCTTGCGACACACGGTTCCGGCTGGGATGGAGCGCAATAAGAAGGAAACGGACGTTTACCTGCGGCTCGATCGGGCGCGTCTTCCCCAGCATATCGCCATAATCATGGACGGAAACGGGCGTTGGGCCCGGCGCCGGCACATGCCTCGCGTCGCCGGACATCGCGCCGGGGTCACCGCCGTGCGTTCGACGGTCGAAACCGCGGCCCGCATCGGCATTCCGGCGTTGACGCTCTACGCGTTTTCCGAGGAAAACTGGAAGAAACGTCCGAAGACGGAAGTCGATTTCCTGATGCGCCTGCTGTGCCGCTATCTCCGAGCGGAAATCAAGACGCTCAACGAAAACAACATCCGGCTGAAATACATCGGGCGTCAGCATGAGTTACCGGAATCGGTGCAGCGCGAAATGGAAGAAGCGAGCAGCGCCACCGCGGAAAATACCGGAATGCTGCTGACGCTGGCGCTGAACTACAGCGCGCGCAGCGAGATTGTCGACGCGTTTCGCTCGCTGGCCGAGGCCGCCGCGCGCAATGGGGGCCTCGATCACATGGTGGTCGATGAGCAGTTAATCAGCGACCATCTCTACACGCGCGGCCTGCCCGATCCCGACTTAGTAATTCGCACCAGCGGCGAGATGCGGCTGAGTAACTTCCTGCTCTGGCAGCTGGCTTATGCGGAAATCTATGTGACGCCGACGTTGTGGCCCGATTTTCGCGGCCTGCAACTGCTCGAGGGCATTGAGGAATATCAGAAACGCGACCGCCGCTATGGCGGACTGGGGCCGGACGGCCATGCTCCGCAGCCAACGTTCCAGCGGGCGCACGCCGAGGCGAAGGGTTGATTAGCCCGGGTAGCTACTGGTTCGTGTGGGGACGGGCGCCTCGCCCGTCCAGGCCGAGCGCAGTTCGGCAGCTGCGTGCGCTCCCAGCACCCTTGATTCCCTATAGACGTAGCGTAAATCGATGATCAAGCGCATCGCAACCGCGGTCGTTTTAATTCCCCTCGTTTTGCTGCTGGTGCTGAAGGCGCCGCTTTATGTGCTGGCCCTGGTGGCCGGAGCGATTGCGGTGCTGGCCATCGCCGAATTCCTGAAGCTGGTCACCCATTACGGAGTTCAGCCGCTGGGGACAGCGACCTACACCTTCGTCGCGCTCTTCTTTGTGTTTGTGATTGTCGCGTCCACCCACCGCACGCCTCTGGTTGAGACTACGGCCGTCCTCTACGGGCTGGCGCTGGCGACTGCGCTCGCGCCGTTTGTGTTCCTGACCATAGCCATGCGGCACGCCGACTTGGCGAGCGGCTATCCAGCGGCGGCGGCTTCGACGTTTGCCTTCGTGTATATTGCAGTCCCGATGGCGCTGCTGGTCGCGATCCGCGAGTTCGCGTCGGGTGCGATTTGGACTATTTTCACGCTGCTCGCCGTGTGGGCGGGAGACATCTTTGCTTACTTCGTCGGCAAATCGCTGGGCCGGCACCGCATGTCGCCCGAGATCAGCCCGAAGAAGACCTGGGAAGGCGCGGTGGCGTCGATTCTGGCCAGCGTGATCGTCGGTACGCTGTGGATGCAGCACGCGCCCGGAATTAGCGCCGTACTGCTGCGGGCCGGGCTGATCGAACGTCGCGATGGTATGTGGGGTTTGGAGCAGCCGCACCTGTGGCCCATCATTCTGCTGTCAGCGGTAGTCAACCTCGCAGCGCAGCTGGGCGATCTGGTCGAGTCGCTCATCAAACGCGGCGCCGGAGTGAAAGATTCGGGTACGATTCTCCCCGGCCACGGAGGCATGCTCGACCGCATCGACGCCATGCTGTTCGCAGTGCCGGTGGTGTGGGCGTACGGGGCTTGGCGGCTGATGCAGTAGGAAGCCTTCCTCTGCATCGTGGGTAGACTTGCGAGTAAGCGTTAGGCAAGGTCACGCAATTCTTAACTCTCGCTCGTTTTGTATAGCCGGACGATTCCTTTGATTTTGGTGTTCGCGCACCCGACTACGCCGCAGTGTTGTATCCGTTCCCATCGCTTGGCGGGGTCCCACTTGACACCAGAACGTCGGTTGGCCTACAGTCCTGCTCACACCGCACTGAACCCGCCTCAACCGCCAGGGGGGAAGGCACATGCCACTACGCATCAACGACGAAGCGCCGAATTTTACCGCTCAAACCACGCAGGGCGAGATTGACTTTCACAAATGGATCGGCGATGGGTGGGCAATCCTGTTCTCACATCCGAAGGACTTTACTCCAGTTTGCACAACCGAACTAGGGTATATGGCGAAACTCGAACCTGAGTTCGCCGCCCGCAACTGTAAGATCGTCGGCCTGAGCGTCGATCCCGTGAGCAGTCATGGCAAGTGGGCTGCCGACATCGAAGAAACTCAGGGCTACAGGGTTACCTATCCCATGATCGGCGATCCTTCTCTTCACGTCGCCAAACTTTACAACATGCTGCCGGCCGAAGCCGGCGATACTTGTGAAGGCCGCACGGCCGCCACCAATGCCACCGTGCGTACCGTCTTCATCATCGGTCCCGATAAGAAGATCAAGCTGATGCTCGCCTATCCGATGACCACCGGGCGCAACTTCGATGAGATTCTTCGCGTTCTCGATTCGATGCAGCTCACCGCCAAACACCAGGTGGCGACGCCGGTGAATTGGAAGAAGGGCGAGGACGTCATCATCGGTTCCGCTGTGTCAGACGAAGAAGCGAGAAAGAAATATCCTGGCGGCTGGAAGACGCTGAAACCCTACCTGCGCATGGTCGCCCAGCCCAAGTAACTGCTAATCGACAGTACCGCCGAGGAGTTCCGAAAAGAGGCTCATTGGGCGGACAGGGAACGTATTTATGATTCTGAAACAGTACTACCTGGGCTGCCTGGCCCACGCCTCCTATCTTCTCGGAGACGAGGCTAGCTCGACCGCCATCATCGTCGACCCCCAACGCGATATCGAGCAGTACCTGGCCGACGCCGAGAAATTTGGCCTTCAGATCCGCCACGTGTTCCTCACCCACTTCCACGCCGACTTCGTCGCCGGCCATCTGGAACTGCGCGACCGTTGCGGCGCGACCATCCATCTCGGCTCTCGCGCCCAGGCGGAATACGCCTTCGTGGCAATGAAGGACGGCGATACACTCGACTTCCCGGAACTGCGCCTCGAAGTCCTCGAAACCCCCGGCCACACTATCGAGTCCATCTCGATTCTGGCCTTCGATCTCAAGAAAGACTCCGCCAAACCCTACGCCGTCCTGACCGGCGACACTCTGTTCATCGGTGACGTCGGCCGCCCCGACCTGCGAGCTTCGATCGGGTGGACAGCCCACGACCTCGGCTCCCGTCTCTACGACTCGCTGCACAACCAGCTCTTGCCCCTTCCCGATGAGATGCTCGTCTATCCGGCCCATGGCGCCGGCTCCCTCTGTGGGAAGCAGCTTTCCTCCGATACGGTCTCTTCGCTTGGCGATCAACGGCGTTTGAATTATGCCCTGCAGCCCATGTCGAAGGAGGAGTTCATTCGTCTCGTCACGGCCGACCAGCCCGACGCTCCGGCCTATTTCACGTACGATGCCATCCTCAATACTCGCGAGCGCGCCACGCTCGACAAGAGTCTCGAACAAGCTCTCCATCCCATCGATCTTGACGAGGTCCTTCGCATGGGAGACGCGGGCGTTCAGATCCTCGACGTCCGTGAAGCCTCCGAGTATGCCAAGGGTCACCTCGCCGGCAGCATCAACATCGGACTAGCTGGGCAATACGCCACCTGGGCGGGCACGGTGCTCGATCGCGCCAAGCCCATCGTGATCATTGCCGAGCCGGGACGCGAACAGGAAGCCGCCTTGCGGCTGGGCCGTATCGGTTTCGATCACGTCAAGGGATACCTGCACGGCGGCATGGAAGCGCTTGCCGCACGACCGGACTTAGTCTGGCCGACCAAGCGCATAACCGCCCCGATGGTGGCCGAGGAACTGGCCGGCGCGGATCCGCCGCTGCTGGTGGATGTCAGAAATCCGCGCGAGTGGGCGACCAGGCATATTGAGGGCAGCGTGAACATTCCGCTCAACCATTTGCAGGAACGCATCGCCGAAATCCCCCGCGATGGCCGCATCGCGCTCCATTGCGCGGGCGGCTACCGCTCTTCGATCGCCGCCAGCATCCTGCATCAACATGGGATCACGCATTTGATCGAGATGGCCGGAGGCCTCGCCGCCTGGGATGCCGCACAACTGCCGGTAGTTTCGCAAGCGTAACCACGGGCGGAGAGGACGGACCGCGTCTCAGCTTTCCGCAGAATGACTTTCGCGTCGCTCCCCAAACAAAGTGGCTAAGCTCGGGACGGAGCGAAATAGATTCTCTGGACTAGTCCTGGATCGTCGGCCAACCGGAAGCTACCGTTTTGCTACTTGTCGCGAGGTCGGATTGGGGGACCCGCTATAGGATCCTGTGGTTGCGGTTCGAACTGCGCTCCATCCCGTACAATAGAAGAGTCCTCGCGCATGAAACGCATCGCTATCCTGGGTTCGACCGGCTCGATCGGCCGCAGCACTTTGAGTGTGGTCGAGAGCTATCCCGACCGCTTTCAAGTCTCGACGCTGGCGGCCGGCAACAACGCTGAACTTGCCTTTGAGCAAGCGGTTCGCTGGAAGCCGCATGTTTTCTCGATAGCCAAGGAGCAGGAAGCCGACTCGCTCCGCGCTAAACTTCGCAGCGCGGGCCTCTCCGAAATTGAAGTCGTCCACGGTGCCGCAGGCACAGTGCGCGTGGCGACCCATCCCGAGGTGGATTTCGTGGTTAGCGCAATTGTGGGCGTCTCCGGTCTGGAGGCGACCTACGAAGCGGTGCGCGCAGGGAAGACCGTCGGCTTGGCCAACAAGGAATGCCTGGTGGTGGCAGGCGAGTTGATCACCGCCGAGGCCCGGAAGCAGGGCAAGCCGCTGCTGCCGATCGACAGCGAACATAATGCCGTCCATCAGTGCCTGCGCGGCGGCCGGATGGACGAGGTGGCCCGCATCTGGCTCACCGCTTCGGGCGGGCCGTTTCTGAAGACGCCCAAGTCGGAATTTGCCTCAATTACGGTGCAACAGGCGCTCAACCATCCCACCTGGAAGATGGGGAAAAGGATCACGATCGACTCTGCAACATTAATGAACAAGGGGTTCGAGGTGATCGAGGCCTGCCGGCTCTTTAACGTCCCCCCCGAACGCGTGCAAGTCGTTGTGCATCCGCAGTCTACGATCCATTCCCTGGTCGAATTCGTCGATGGCAGCATACTTGCTCAGATTTCCGTGACCGACATGCGTCTGCCCATTTTGTATGCGCTGACGTATCCGGAGCGCATCCCCTCGGAGTTGCGTTTCTCAATCGGTGACTTAAGGCATCTGGATTTCTGCCCTCCGGATATGGCCAAATTCCCTTGTCTGGGTTTGGCGTACGAAGCGGCGGCCGCCGGAGGCGCAAAAACCATCGCCCTGAATGCCGCCGACGAGGTCGCGGTGGCTGCGTTTCTGAACGGGCAGATCGGGTTCGAAGACATTCCTCGGATCATCGGCGAAACAATGGCTGCAACGCCTGCTGGACATTTGGAATCTATAAAGAAGGTACTTGCACTGGATACCGAGGCCCGCCTTTTGGCAAAAGAAGTTGCGCAACGCCGCCGCAAGGGATCGCCCATCGGGGCCATTTCGCAATAGAAAATTTGGAGTAGTCTGAAGCATGATGCCGCAACTTCTGTCTATCTTTCACACCATCTTCGTCATGGGAATCGTGCTCGGATTCATGATCCTGATTCATGAGTTCGGCCACTTCGCCGTCGCCAAGTATTTCGGCGTCCGGGTGGAAGTGTTTTCCATCGGCTTTGGCAAGCGCCTGCTGGGCTTCAAGAAAGGCGATACCGACTATCGCATCAGCGCCATTCCGCTGGGTGGGTACGTGAAGATGTCGGGCGAGAACCCGATGGATGACCGCACCGGCGATCCGGGGGAGTTTCTCTCGCATCCGCGCTGGCAGCGCTTCCTGGTAGCCCTGGCAGGTCCCGCGATGAACGTCATCCTGGCCGTCGCCCTGCTGACCGGTGTGTACATGGTGCATTACGAATACCCCTCCGTCCTCGATGAACCCGCCGTGGTGGGATGGGTGAATGCCAACACTCCCGCGGAGAAGGCAGGCATTCAGCGGGGCGACAAGATTGTCCGGGTCGAGGACATCGAAAATCCGAATTGGGAGCAAGTCGACGTCAAGGCTGCCCTCAACCCGAACCAGCCTTTGAAATTCGGCATTGAGCGCGACGGCAAGGTCCTGGAGAAGATCATGGTTCCGGAGCCGTTAGGGCCCAATCAATATGGAGATCTAGGTTGGGTGCCGAAAGAGCCCAGCGTCACTTTAACCGTGGTCGAGCGGGGGATGCCCGCCGACAAGGCAGGTCTCAAAGTCGGAGACCGGATCCTCACCACGAATGGGCAGGAAATTCCCGCCGTGGAAGCGCTCATCCAGATGTTGAGCCGCACCAAGGACCAGCCTCTCGAAATTGTGGTTCTCCGCAACGGCCAGAAACTGACCTTCACGGTGAAACCGACGCTCGCCGCCGGAGGGTCTTCCCAGGAACTGCGCTACCGCATCGGCGTCGCCAGCGTGCCCACCAAGGTTGTGAAGCTCGGGTTCGCGGACGCGCTCAACCGCTCTTTGTCGGACAACAAGAAGAGCTCGTTCCTCATCCTCGAGTTGCTGCAAAAGATGGCGCAGCACAAAGTCTCCATGCGCCAGGTGGATGGCCCGATCGGAATCGGCAGCGCGGTTGGCGCCGCCGCCCGCGAGGAGGGCTGGACTCCGCTGCTGTTAATCACCGCCGCCATCAGCTTGAACCTGGGCATCATGAACCTGCTGCCCATTCCCATCCTGGATGGTGGCGTCATCCTGCTCCTGATCATCGAGAGCCTCATGCAGAAAGAGATCAGCCTGCCCATCAAGGAACGCATCTATCAGGCGGCTTTCGTATTTCTGGTGCTCTTTGCGGTGATGGTTATCTACAACGACCTGGTCAAAACCCTGCCGGGGCTTACACGGATGCCGTAGCCTGTGTGGCGCGGGCGCCCTCGCCCGCGTGCCGGCCCTGTCGCCTCTCATGGGGACATCGGCACCGCACCCTCATCTCGCTCTTTCTCGATGCCTAGTTTAAAATAGACCTCTAACATGGCTGAAATTCATCGTCGAAAAACCTTTACCGCGACCATCGGCGCAGTTCGCGTGGGCAGCAATGCACCGGTTATGGTGCAGTCCATGACCAACACCGATACCGCGGACATCCCCGGCACCGTCAAGCAGGTCGCCGCGCTGGCTCGTGCCGGCAGCGAAGTCGTCCGCGTCACCGTCAATAATGATGACGCCGCCAAGGCCATTCCTCACATTGTCGAGGGGCTTGAAAAGCAGGGCTTGCGCGTGCCGATTATCGGCGACTTCCATTACAACGGACATCTTCTGCTGACCAAATATCCCGGCTGCGCCGAGGGTCTGGCCAAGTACCGCATTAATCCCGGCAATGCCAGCATCGGACGCAAGAACGACGATAACTTCCGCACCATGATCGAGGTCGCCGTGAAGTACCAGAAACCGGTGCGCATCGGCGTGAATTGGGGTTCTCTCGACCAGTCGCTGCTGACAAAGATGATGGACGAGAACTCGCGCCTGCCGGAGCCTAAAGAAGCGCGCGAAGTCACCATGGAAGCGATCGTGGTCAGCGCTCTCAGTTCGGCGAAGCTCGCCGGGCAGCACGGATTGCGCGCCGACCAGATCATCCTCAGCGCCAAAGTCAGTGGCGTGCAGGATCTGATCGACGTGTATCGCATGTTGGCCTCGCGCTGCGAGTATCCTCTGCATCTGGGACTCACGGAAGCCGGCATGGGCGCGAAGGGCATTGTGGCCTCGAGTGCGGCGATGGCGGTGCTGCTGCAGGAAGGCATCGGCGACACCATCCGCGTTTCGCTCACGCCCGCTCCCGGCGGCGATCGCACCGAAGAAGTCCGCGTGGCACAACAGATCTTGCAGTCGCTCGGCATTCGCAGTTTCACCCCGCAGGTCACCGCCTGCCCCGGTTGCGGCCGCACCACCAGTACCTTCTTTCAGGAGATGGCCGAGCAGATCCAAACCTACCTGCGCGAGCAGATGCCCGTCTGGAAGGACCGCTATACGGGCGTGGAAGAAATGAAAGTCGCGGTGATGGGCTGCGTGGTCAACGGCCCCGGCGAATCCAAGCACGCCAGCCTGGGAATCTCGCTGCCGGGAACGTTCGAAGAACCGAAGGCACCCGTCTACGTGGATGGCCGCCTGTTCACTACCCTAAAAGGCGACAAGATCGTCACCGAGTTCGTCAAGATTCTTGACGACTACGTCGAGTCCCACTACGCGGTTAAGGAAAAAGAGGCGGTCGTCTAGACTCTGTTCCCGACCATAAATCGTTTTGGGCAGGGCACGGCTTCAGCCGTGCCGTTCAGGCCAATAAAACCGCGGGCTTAACCTCCTGCGGGCGGTCCTGCCTCGGAAGACCATTTATGAGACCGGCCCTATTTGAATGAGGCGACTGCTTCGTCCTGGACCTGGAAAACCTCGAACAAGTTCAGTAATCCGATCATCTTCAAAGTCTGCACGGTAAACTTGCTTGGGTTCAGCAGCTTAACCGCACCGCCTCGCTGTTTTGCGGCTGTCATACAGCGGACCAGGAGGCCGATTCCACTGGAATCGATCATCGGAACCTCTGAGAGTTCCAGAATAAGCCGAATTGTTCCGTTGTCCATCAGTTCGTCCAGGTTTTCGCGAAGCCGGTCCACGGCAGCACCAAGCGTGATCTTGCCACTTAGCTTAATCAGCTTCACATCTCCCAGACTCCGAACTTCTCCCAGACTCCGAATCTCGATTTCCACGTTTAGGCCCCACCTGAGGCGACCGCGATCCCGGTTTGCGAGACCGCGTGTTCTTGGCAAAATCACATGTCTGCGAGATCGTGTTGACTCTCACCCAACCGTCTGCTACAGTGCGTGCTCAAATTAGAGGAAGCCCGGCATTTTTGCAAGCCGGAAGTTTCCCCCGCCCGGTGTTATTCCGCGCCACGTGTATGACGCCACAGGGATCTAAGCTCGACATCACTATCGCTGGCTTTGCCTCGCGACTGTTGGAATTGCGTGAGACGGCTGACCGTGCCCGGATCACCGCCCAGACGGTCGTGGACCGGTTCCCGGGCGCCACCGTTACCGTCTATCTCCTCTCGGAAGACCAAGAGGGTCGGTTCTGGTCCGCCCGCGCCACCGCTGGAGATGGCGCCGAACCGGACCCAGTCATCCCAGCCGAGGCCGGAACCTTAGGGTCGCTGTTCCGCGACCGGCAAATGATTGTCTTCGAGGGCGGTGATCTGGTCCGCGAAGATTACGCCCATCTCAATGTTCGCCGCACGCTGCAATACCTTGCCTGTGTCCCCCTGCTCCACAAAGAAGCGCTCATCGGTTCGATCGAGATCCTCAGCTTCGACGCCCTATTGGATCGGACATCACTTGCGGCTCTGGAACCTCTGGTCGAGATCGCCGCCCAGGCGCTGGTTTCCTCTCAGCAATATGAAGAAGAACGCGACAACTCCCTGACCTCGATCACGCGGCTCACCCAGTTCTACGACATCGAAAAAGCGTTCAGTTCCACGCTCGAGATGGATGAGTTGCTTCCGATTATCGGCAACAAGATCCGGGAAAGTTTGGACTGCGACGGGGTGAACCTATGGCTGGTTCAAGGCGACGGCAGCCTTTCCGTCATGTATCAAGCCGGAGTTGATCTGACGACAACCAAGGGAATGGTTCAGAAAGCAGGCGAAGGGATTGCGGGCGACGTCTCGGAAAACGGCGAAGCGGTGTTGATTGCGGAACCCGAGGACGAGCGGTTGACGCGCCGGAACCAAGGTCTGGAGGAAGGCAAGATCGAATCCCTCATGGTGGTTCCCCTTATCGACAAGGGCTCCCTGGTAGGAGTAGTCGAAGCGGTGAATCCGCTCGGCGGCAAGCCCTTTGATGAAGACGATCTGTTCGTGCTCACCAGCCTGAATGAGACGGCGACCATCGCTCTTCACAACGCCAGCCTGCTGCTTGCCGAGCGCAAGGTCGAGATTCTGGAAACGCTGGTCAGAGTCAGCCACGAGATCACCTCGACGCTGAACCTGGAGCGCGTTTTTCAGACCATCGTCAACGCGCCCCAGGCCGTAATTCCTTACGAGCGTGCCGCCATTGCCCTCGAGCAGGGTGGGAAATATAAACTCTGTGCTGTCACCGGGGTTACGCAAGTCGATGTAGACGCCCCTGACATTGCCCCGCTCAACGCCATCCTGCGCTGGTCGCTGCTGTCCGGGGAGACCACGTACGTCCGGCAGCACGGCGACGAGATCGACGCCGCCAGGGAAGAGACCCGTGCCAAGTTCCAGAGTTATTTCGAGACCTCGGGCATGCGGGGCTTTTACGCGATTCCGCTCACCGACGACACCGGGCGGGTCGGCATCCTCGGTCTCGAAAGCCCGGACCCGGATTTTCTTTCCCCTGCCCATTTGGAGATCCTGCAGGTCCTGGCCGGACAGGCGACCGTCGCCCTGCGCAATGCACAGATGTATAAGGAAGTGCCGTTCATTTCCGTGCTCCAGCCGGTGCTGGAGAAGAAGCGGAAGTTTATGGCCATGGAAAAACGGCGGCGCACCCTGGTGATCGCTGCCGCCGTCGCGGTGTTGATCTTCCTGGCCGTATTCCCCTTACCCCTGCGGGTGGATGGAGATGCCGTAGTGGCTCCGCTGCACTCCGCGCAGATACAGCCCGAGGTGGAGGGGGTGGTCAGCCGGGTGTACGTTCGTGAAGGCGATCATGTCACCCATGACCAGATCCTCGCGGAACTCGCGGATTGGGAACCTCGCTCGGCGCTGGCCCAGGCCCAGGCCAAGTATCAGACCGCCATGCTGCAGATGAATCGTTCGCTGGCAGCGAATGACGGCAGCCAAGCCGGCGTCGAGCGCGTCCAGGCCGACTACTGGAAGTCGGAAGTCGCCAGGGACCAGACCCTGCTGGACAAGACGCGATTGCGCTCGCCGATCGATGGGCTGGTCGCCACGCCTCACGTGGAAAACCTGGTGGGGAGGCGCTTGCAGTATGGAGACAGCTTCGCCGAAGTGGTCGATACCTCGCGGGCAGTCGTGGACGTGGCCGTTGAGGATTCCGATTCCGCATTGCTGCGCGCCGGGGCGCAAGCTTCGGTCAAGCTCAACAGTTTCCCCACGCGAATCTTTCGCGGTGACGTGATCGTCGTCAGCCCCAAGGGAATCCTGCAGGGCGATGCGCGAGTATTCTTCGCGCGGATTGCAGTCGCGAACTCCGATGGAGCCATTCGCGCCGGCATGGAAGGACGAGGAAAAGTGCGCGTGGGTTGGTATCCCGCCGGCTATGTCCTGTTTCGCAAACCGCTTTTGTGGATCTATTCCCGAGCCTGGTCGTGGTTTGGGGTGTGAGGACTGGAGTGTGACGAAATGCAAAATAGAAAACCGAACCGGCTCGCTCTAGTCCTGCTGTGCGCGGCTTTGCTGTCCTCGGTAGCCTGCTCCCAGAAGGGCACGGAAGTCATAGCCGCTCCCTCTCCCGCTCCTTCGGCGACGCCTCCTCTGGCAACGAGCATTTCCGACCGCGACGGCGGCTTTACGGTTTCAGGCCCGTTAATTGTGGAACATCAGCTCGACGTGCTCGCGCAACGCGATGGCCTGATCGCCGAACTGCGTTCCGACGCGGGCGCAAACGTTCGCGCCGGGGACCTGCTGGCGCAGTTGGATGACCGGCAACTGGCGGCCGACCTGGAGGCGGCACGCGCCAAGACCCATAGTACGGAAGCCGACTTGAAGGCCTGGAAAGCCGAGGCCAGAGTCTTGCAGTCCGACTACGACCGGGCCCAAAAAATGTGGGACGCCCAGTTGATCACGCGCGAGCAGCTCGACCATGCGAAATTCAAAGCCGAAGCCGATCAATTCGACGTGCAAAGGGTGGAACAGCTGCTGATTAACGCTCAACAGACGCAACATTCTCTTGAGCTGGAACTCGACAAGACCCGGATCCGCGCACCCTTTTCCGGAGTGGTCGCCCGCCGCTACGTCCGCCAGGGACAGCAGGTCGCCAAGGGGGACCGGCTGTTCTGGGTCGCCGCCGCGGGTCCATTGCGCATGAGGTTCACGGTTCCGGAAAAGTTTGTCGGGGTTCTGAAGGTCGGACAGCAGCTGGCCATGACGGTTCCGAATTTTCCGGGGCAGGAATACAAAGCCAAGGTCGTGCAGTTAAGTTCGATCGTTGATCCCACCAGCGGCACCTTTGACGGCATGGTCGAGGTAGTGGGCGCGCCCGGTCCGCTAAGGCCAGGAATGAACTCCATTCTGCGCATCGACACCCGTCCATGAATCTGACTCGCGCCCTCGAAGTAGCTCTGCCGGAGATCCCGGCGCGCATCATGGCGCAGAGCTGCCCGCGTCTTCACCCCGATGTCGTCTTCAAAGAACACATCGTGGATGGCAGACCTACGGTGCGGGTTTTCGTGCCGGGCGTGGATGCCATGTTCAATCTCACGCCCCAGACCTGGGATCTGGTGCGTTTCTTTGATGGCCAGCGCAGCTACGAACAAGTGGCGGAAGCATACACCAGCCAAACCGGCATGGCCATTTCGCTCGACGAAGTGCATGAGGTGGCCAACGACCTGGAGTCCATTAACTTCTGGTACAAGACGCCGCGTGAAAAGAACATCTTATTGATGCAGCAGTCCGCGGATGAGCGCCGGAGCGCGTTAAAGCCGAAACGAAAGTGGGCCGACCTCGCATTTATCAAATTTCCGGCATTCAATCCGGACAACTTTCTGGTCTGGCTGGAAAAGCGCATCCGGTTCGTGTTTACGTGGTGGTTCACCCTCATCACACTCGCTGCCTTCGCTTGCATGGTGACGATTTTCATTCTGCACTGGAGCGAAGTCGGCCGCGATACCCTGCAGTTCTTCAATTTTGCCGACAAGACCTGGCTGGATATCGCCGTGTTCTGGGGAATCACGCTGGTGTTGGGGGCGATCCATGAGACCGCCCATGGCGTCACCTGCAGACATTTTGGAGGCCGGGTCGCGACCATGGGCTTCGCCCTGGTATACCTGACGCCGGCCTTTTATACCGACACGACCGAGGGTGTGGTTCTTTGCCAACCCCTCGAGCGCGTGCTGATTACCGTGGCTGGCGTGTGGTCGGAGCTCTACCTTTGTACGGTCGCAACGGTCATCTGGTGGGGAACCGCGCCGGCAACTCCAGTTCACGACTTCGCCTACGTGATGATGTTGATGACCGGCATCGCAACCCTCCTGCTGAACTGGAATCCGCTGATGAAACTCGACGGATACTATATTCTCTGCGATGTTCTCGGCATCCTGGACCTCAAAGAAAATTCGACCGCCTACGTCTCTGCGTGGGTCAGACGGCACGTCTGGCGCCTGCCGGTTGAAGTCCCCTACGTCCCCAGGCGCAGGCGGTTGGGCTTTGCGGTTTATGCGGTCATCTCGGGCCTGTACAGCTACACCGTGCTGTTCATTCTGGCACGGTTCGTGGGGAACGTTTTCCGCAACTTCAATCCCGACTGGTCCTTCATTCCAGAGCTAGCCACGGGAGCTCTCATCTTCCGGTCGCGAATCCGTTCGGCGGTGAATCTGATGAAATTCATTTATCTCGACAAGAAAGACCGAGTTCGGGGCTGGTTGAGTTCCCACCGGCTGCAATGGGCGGTCGCGGGAGTCGTGGCGTTTTTGCTCCTTCCCCTGTGGCGCGAATCGATCAGCGGACGATTTGTTCTGGAAGCCGCGAACCGCGCCGTGATCCGCGCCCAGATCGCGGGCACCGTGGAGAAAGTGTATGCGGACGAAGGCCAGACAATCCTGTCGGGCGCGCCCCTGGTGCAGCTCCGAAACCTCCCGCTCGAAGCGAAGCAGGCAAAGAACGATGCCGACTATCGGGTGGCCGCCGCCGGAGTGAATTCCGCCCAACTCCGCTACACCGAAACCGGTGCGGCGTTGCAGAAACGTGAGCAGCTCGGGCAAGAAAATCACATTCTCGCCGCGGAAGTGCAGACTCTGGAATTGAAGTCTCCGATTACAGGGGTTGTGATGACGCCCCGGGTGACCGATCGTCTCGGCAGCTATGTGACCGCGGGCACCGAACTGGCGGAAGTTGACGACGCGCGGACCCTGCGTGCGCGAATCTATGTTTCGGAATACGAAATGTACAAATACCGCCCGAACTCCACCGCCCGCCTGCATGTGGATGGCATCTTCCGGAAATGGGACGCCACAGCCCTGGCCGTGTCGCCCACCTCTTCCGAGATTGCGCCCGGTTTGCTCGACATGACGAAGTTCGCGGGGATGCGCCCGCCGACTTTCTACGCCATCGATCTTCTGCTGAAAAGCGAGGAGGATAGACTGAAGCCGGGCATGGCTGGCACCGCCAGGATCTATAGCCGCCGCCGGAGCATTGCCGGGTTTGCGTACCGCGCGGCCGCCGATTTCGCCGGCCGGAAACTCTGGTAGGAAAGAGAAAAGGCTGCGAGTCGACCTCGCAGCCTTAGCCTACAGCTCCAATTCGTTACCGCGGTTCCGCCGCGCGATACCCACGGTCACTACCATTACTGAACGTTGACGTTGGCGCGGGTGTTCGCACGAGTATTGGCGCGGGTGTTGGCGCGAGTGTTCGCACGGGTATTCGCACGGGTATTCGCGCGAGCGGCACGAGTGTTGGCGCGGGTATTCGCGCGAGCGGCACGAGTGTTGGCACGAGCGCTGGAACGCGCTTCGCTGGTCGAGACGGCCGGGGTGCTGGCCACGATCGCCTTCTTGGTGGTGTTCAGGGTGCTGATCAACGATTTCTTTTCGATAGTCATGGCGTGCTCCTCAGGCTTATTTTTTTGATCGCTTCAACTGATCGCTCTTCTCTAGAGCACGGGCCGTGCCAAACCTGAGCGGCTTACACTCGAAATATGCAAGTGTAAGAATCTAAACTATTTAAGCAGTTGCTTCGCCGAGCCCCGAAATCGTTCCCAACCGGTGAAAATTTGCCTATGGTTAATTATTAACCGTATAGAGGTTAAAGTTTAACCAATATTGTCGTCCCAACGGTCAAAGCTTCAGCTTCCGGCAGAGGTACTTCATGCGTTGCGGGTCAATATGCAGCAGAGCCGCGGCGGCGGATTTTTTCCCCTCCGTCCGGCGCAGGGCCGCATTGAGATAGGCGATCTCAATTTTTTCCATCTCGGCGTCGAAGTCCACTCCCCCTTCCGGGATCAGAATCGCCTCGTGGCTGGCGGCGCTCGACGAAAGTAGATGCTGCGGCAGGTGATGGGCCACGATCACGGGGCCATCGCTCATAATGACCATGCGCTGGATCACGTTTTCCAGTTCGCGCACGTTCCCCGGCCAGGGGTAGTCCTCAAGAATCTCCATGATTTCAGGCTGCAGTTGTTTGGCCGGTTTCCGGTTGGCGGTGCAATACAGCCTGAGGAAATGCTCGGCCAGCGGGGGAATGTCTCCCCGGCGCTCGCGCAGCGGAGGAACCGCGATGGGCACAACATTGATCCGATAAAACAGGTCCTCCCGGAACCGGCCCTTCTTTACCTCCGCTTCCAGATCGTCGTTGGTCGCCGTAATCAGGCGGAAATCAATCTTTTTCGCCGCTCTCCCCCCCAACCGCTGTACCGACCGTTCCTGAAGGGCGCGCAGCAATTTGCTCTGCAGCCCAAGGTTGAGGGTCGTAATCTCGTCCAGAAAAAGCGTTCCGGTGTGCGCCAGTTCTATCAAGCCCGGCTTGGCGCTGTCGGCACCGGTGAAGGCGCCCTTTTCATATCCGAAAAGCTCCGATTCAATCAGGCCCTCCGGCAACGCGGAACAGTTCAGGCACACGTAAGGCTTGTCGCGGCGGTCCCCGCACTGGACGATGGCCTGGGCCACCAACTCTTTTCCCACTCCACTCTCACCGCTAATCACGACGCTGGCGTTGCTGTCGGCGACCGCCTCGATTGCCCGGTACACCTTGCGCATGGCCTCGCTGCCGCCGATCAGGCCGCAGAACGCAGAGCGGTTTTCGACCTGATCCAACAACCACCGGCCCTCGAACTGCAGGGCGCGCTTTTCCAAGGTTTGCAGGAGCACGGTTCGCAGTTGCTCACTATCCACCGGCTTAAGGAAGAAATGGTCCGCTCCCGCTTGACTGGCCTCGAGAGGAAGTTCGCTGGCGGTCGAAGCGGTGATCGCCACCATGATCAGGTCGTCCCGCAACCGCCGCATCTCTTGCAGCACTTCGATGCCGTCGCCGGCGCCCTCTCCAATGCTTTCCAAATCCAGGACAATTCCATGAGTGTCCGCATCATCGATCAGGGTCTTGATTTGTGATTCTGTGCCGGCAAGGGTGACGCGGAAGTTTGGCGCCAGCGCCCGGCGCATGTCCCGGAACATCTCTTCGTCCAAGGTCACGATGGCGACCGAATAGCGCTCGGCGACGGGGAGACTACGGTCGCTGGCAGCTTGAAAACCCATAGAAGGTCGGAATCAGCGCCTGATTATACGATAGACGGCTATCGGTTAGGCGCTTCCGGGCATGCCCCTCGCGCTTTGTGTCCATTTGGTTGCCGAGCCGAGAAAAGCCCATGTCCAGGCGTTCGTCGCTCCAACCTTTCACCACTGGGATTCAGCCCGGCTTCACGCCTTGCCCTAACGCCGCCAACCTGCGTATGGTTACGAAGTGAAATTCCCGCGATGTAGTGGAATCCTGCTGCACGTCACGTCTCTGCCCGGCCGCTTCGGCATCGGCGATTTGGGCGCCTGTGCCTATGAATTCGCCGACTTCCTCGCCGCCGCCGGGCAGAAGTTGTGGCAAGTGCTGCCCCTGAATCCCACCGGATACGGCGATTCTCCCTACCAGTGCTTCTCCGCCTTTGCCGGCAATCCGATGTTGCTTAGTCTTGAACACCTGCGCGATCAGGGCTTGCTACAGGCGTCGGATTTGGCCGGGGCCCCGTCGTTCCCTGAAGACTTCGTTGACTATGGCCCGGTGATCGAATTCAAGATGGCGGCCTTACGCCGGGCCGCGCAGGTTTTCTTTGCCGACGGTTCCCGCGCCGATCGTGCCGCCTTCGACCGCTTTTGCGAGAGCACCCGTTCCTGGCTCGACGACTACGCCCTCTTCATGGCCTGCAAAGATGCGCACCATGGAACCATCTGGACCTCCTGGGACGCGCAGATTCGCCGGCGAGACGCCCGGGCGGTGAGCGAGTGGTCCCGGAAACTGGCGCCGGAACTCCAAGCCTACAAGTATTGGCAATTCGAATTTTTCCGCCAATGGGAGCAACTCAAGAGCTATTGCCAGCCGCGCGGCATTCGCTTCATGGGCGACATCCCGATCTATGTGGCGCACGACAGCGCCGACGTATGGGCTCATCCCGATCTCTACTACCTCGACGATCAGGGCCGCCCGACCGTCGTCTCCGGCGTCCCCCCCGATTATTTCAGCGCCACCGGACAGCTTTGGGGAAATCCTATTTATCGCTGGGACCTGCTCGCCGCCGGCGGATACAAGTGGTGGATCGAGCGCTTCCGCGCCTCGCTCGCGCTCTTCGATATGGTGCGTCTCGATCATTTCCGCGGCTTTGAATCGTACTGGGAGGTTGCCGCCGGCGAAACGACCGCCATCCACGGGCGCTGGGTGAAAGGGCCAGGAGAAGATTTCTTGTTAGCGCTGCAGAACGCATTCGGCGGGCTGCCCATCGTCGCGGAAAACTTGGGCGTCATCACGCCGCCGGTCGAGGAGCTGCGGCACCAGTTCGGTTTGCCGGGCATGAGTCTTTTACAATTCGCGTTCGGCACCGATCCGCAGGGTCCATCGTTCCGTCCTCATAATTACAATCGCGACCTGGTCGCCTACACCGGCGGTCACGACAACGACACAACGGTGGGCTGGTGGTCGAGTTCGGGCGCCGGTGACAGCACACGCACTCCGGAAGATGTCCGCAAGGAGCACGACTTCGCCCGCGCCTATCTAAACTTCAAATCCAACGACGATTCCGGAATCAACTGGGTCATGATCCGCGCGGTAATGGCGTCGGTCGCTGACGTTGCCATTGTCCCGTTGCAGGATGTGCTTGGCTTGGGAAGCGAGGCGCGCATGAATCTTCCCGGCAAAGTCAGCGGAAATTGGAAATGGCGCTATCGTTCGGGCGCATTGCATGCCGACCTGAGCGCGAGACTTCGAAGCCTAGTCACGTTGTACGATCGCTAAGAACAATTTCTCCAGATCAACTCCTTGAATGAATACTGAAGATTCCGGCGATCTCCGTGTTCCCAGGGTTCAGAAGCAAAAGTCCCAGTGCGAAAGCTTTTTGGTTATAGGCATGCCGCACATGCCGAAAAGATCACGGTTATACCGCAACAATCCGCCAGGATCCCAACCATGCCCCGACGATTTAATTAGGGTGAGAGCGACGTATGCTTACGGCTTCTGCGCCTTGCTCTTCTCAAACGGGGAACTTTGCTGGACGCCTTCTCCTTCAACGACTGTGTAGATTGAGTCGGCGGGCAGATTCGAGAGCGTATCTTTCTTTCCGCTGGGCCAGGAAATTCCCACCTTGTCTACCGTCGTATGCGCGCCCATCCCAAAGTGCAGCCGGAGATCGTTTTGCGAGAGATAACTGGAACCCGCCTGAACTTCACTCATCTGCGTCAGATCTCCCGCCTTCACCGTGACTCGCGCCCCGATCGCCGCCTTGTTGCTCTTGGTCCCGATCAGCCGGAACATCACCGCATGATTGGGAGACTCGGTGCGGTTGATGAGCAGCACCGGCGGCCCATCCGCATCCATCACCAGAATGTCAATCTTTCCGTCGTTGTTGACGTCGCCGGCGGCTAATCCCCGCCACGATGCCGCCTGCAGCTTGTCCAACCCTGCCAACTTAGTAACATTCTCAAACGTTCGGTTTCCCTTGTTACGGAATAGTAGGAAGGGCTGGCGATAGGGTGTAACTCCCTTGATCATGTCCGCTTGCGGATACACGTGGCCGTTTGACACGACCAGATCCACCCACCCGTCATTGTCAAAATCAATGAAGGCCGTACCCCATGCCACGTAGGGCAGGCTGGCGGGGCCCAGTTCCGAAGCGAATCCGATATCGGTGAAGCCTTTTTCGCCCTGATTGCGGTATAGAGTGTTCGACATGGTGCTGAAATTTGTGATGAATACACCCAGCCATCCGCTGTGATCGAAATCCGCCGTACTAACGCCCATCGTGCTTTGCGCCTTGCCGTTGGCGTCAACCGCCGCTCCGGATATCAGGCTCACGTCTTCGAAGGTCCCGTCATGGTTGTTGTGATACAGGTATTTGGGCACAATATCGTTGGTCACATACAGGTCCGGCCATCCATCATTGTCGTAGTCAAACCAGGTCGCCTGCATTCCGTATGCATGAACCGCATCGTCCACTCCCGCCTTTTTCGACACATCCTCAAAGGTGCCGTCGCCGCCATTCCGAAACAGATGGTCCGGCTCTCCCGGCAAGCCGATGGGCCCGCACTGTACTTTCACGCCCATCACGGTGCACGACCCCTCCACGCTCCCAAACTCCGGGAGGTTGTCCATATCCACGTGTACATAGCCGGGCACGAACAAGTCCACGAAGCCGTCCCGATCAAAGTCCGCCCATGCTGCTCCCGAGCTGAATCCTCCTACCTTCAAGCCAGCCTTTTCTGTAACGTCTTCAAACTTGCAGTTACCCAGATTGTGGTAGAGCGCATTGCCGCCATAACCTGTCACATACAAGTCCTGGCGCCCGTCGTTGTCGTAATCCATCACCGTGACGCCCATTCCCCAACCTTTTCGGGTTAGGCCAGCGGACTTGGTGATATCCGAAAACTTCAGGTCGCTATCTTGATGGTAGAGGGTGACCAGGGGGTCGCCTCCCTGGCGATAGCGTTCTACGTTGGATCCATTTGCGATTACGATGTCAAGCTTGCCGTCATTGTCGCAGTCGATGAACCCCACGCCGCCGCTCATGGTTTCCATGATGTACTTCTTCTCTGGCGTGGAGATGTGCTGCGCCGTCAAGCCCGCTTGTTTCGCGACGTCTTCATAACGGGGAGTCTGGGCTGAGGCGGGTGAAGCCGCAGCAACACACAGGGCGGCCAGCAGGATCGAAACCCCCGTTGCGGTCAGCCTGCTACAAGAGAAACATTTGCGGGTTGTGGTCAAGTTCACCGTTAGTTTTCTAGTGGGGCGCGGTATCTTTCTTTTCCGGCGCGTGTTGCAGTTCGTTCTGCAGCCGGTCTCGCCGCTGGCGGACGTTGTCGCTAAGCAATCCGGTCGGCTCGAGCTTCAAGTAGCTGTCGAAATCCTGCACCACCGCAGAGTAGTTTTGCTGAAGCATATGCGCATTGGCCAACACGAGATAGACGGGGGCGTTGTCGGGCTTCAAGTCGCGGCATTTCGAGGCACTGGCTTCGGCTTCTACCGCTCTCTTCAATCCTACCAACGCCCGTGCTAACTCAAAGTGACCGTGCCAGTCGGAATTCTCCAACTCCGCGGCTTGTCGGGCCAAGGGTTCCGCTTCCGCATACCGCTGTTGGCCATTGTAGAGATCCGACAGAAGATAGAGCGGTTTCAGATACTTTTGTGAACTGAGTTGGACGGCTTTTTTCAAAGCTTCTTCGGCGTCACGAGGATTTCTCAGGCCATAGTTCGCGACTCCGATTTCCGTGTAGGCTTCGTAGTAGGAGGGATAGTCTTGGATCGCTTTCTGGAATTCGGAGATGGACTCGGCGGGCTGACCTTCTTCTTCCAGGAGTTTGCGGCCTTTTTCAAAGGACTCGCGCGCCTTCTGAGGAATGCTCAACTCGTGGACCGAAGTCGCTCCCGCTGATCCCGTCGCCGTATTGGGGCTCACTTTGCGAAGCAGAATCACGACTGGCTGAGCCCCTCCCGGAAAAACCATAACCTTCGTCGTCGAGGTTTCGTAGCCGTCCTTCTTAGCAATGATTGAATAGTCGCCCGCTGGAACACGTCCAAAAGAGAACTCACCCGACATCCCCGAACTCACGGATGGCTTCAGTTGGCTCCCGGATGAAAGGATATCCAAGGTCACACCTTGCAGCAGTGCACTGGTCCCTTCTTCGCGGACCGTCCCCGCCACTGCGCCGCTACGACCGCTGCTCCCTTGGGACAATACCGCCGGATGGAATGCAAGAATCAACACTAACAGCAGTGCAGAGGAGCGTTTCATAGGGAGTTACCCCACCCGCGATTTTAGCACCACCAGAAATGACGCAGCCGTGAATGAATCGCGCGGGCGCGTGGCCTGCTTACTGATTTAAGGCGCGACGCGAGAGGTCGTACCAGCCGAGAAAAACGATCACCGAGAGAACCGGAAAAAAAGAGGCCCTCTCGGTATTGTGGAAACGACAACGCTAGAACGTGTACTTTGCCTCAAGCATCAGGATTCGATAGGTAAGACCGCCAGCTCCCGTCTTTGTGTTAAACGTTCCCCAGGTGCTTGATTTTGGAGTTGCGGTAACCGCACCGGTGACAAAGTCCCGATTGAAGACCAACTGCTGCTGGTCGCTGTTACTGACCTGCACCAGCGGGTGGTTGAGCCAGTTCCCCGCGTTGGCCTTGATTTCCAATGCTTGCCTTTCGCTTATATGGAATGATTTTGCGATGGTGAGATCGCTGTCAAAGTACGCGGGTGCTTTGATGTAGGGCATCATTCTCGGGCCATTCTTGCCAAAGTCCGGCGGCGCAAAACATGCGAGTTTAGCGAACTGTCTCGAGGCCAAGCCCGAAGTGGGGTTACAGGTAAATATGGGCATGATCGACATCGCTGCCGTCGTTCCAAAGTAGGTTGGGGCGCCGATGGAAGAATTGCCATAGCCCGCCGGCAAGTCCGTATAGTTGTAAGTGAATCCAAAATTTGAACTTCCTCCAGGGTATAGCGAGGGTGCGTATGCTCCCGATTGCCACGTTGTGAGCCCGGCGATCGTCCAGCCTGCCACTGCCCCCCTCACGAACTTATTATCGCCGTGATAATAAGTCGGAAGTTTGTATGAGTAGGAAGTGTTGATGACGTGCGTACGATCGATGTTCAACACTCCATAATTGCCACCGATTGAGAACGGATTCGTGCTCAGCGATGTCCCCAGCGCCTTTTGCCAGGTGTAGTTCAGATTGAAAGTGACCACACCAGCCGGTTTGCCCCAGGACAGCTGCAACGCGTTGTAGTTCGAATAACCAATGTGTTCAGGAACAATAATCGCGTTCGTTCCGTAGGACGAACCATACGGCCTGTAATCACTTTCCTGATTGTTAGGCGCACCCTTCGAGATGTTCTCTGGGTCTGGAGAGATCACGCCGGTAACGGGATCTGGCAGGAACAGCGCTCCCAGCGGCATCTTATTTCTGTCAATGATGCTGCCCACGCCATTGTTGCTTATGTTGCCAGCCCCGCTCTGCCCGCCCATGAGAATCTTGCTGGTCTGGCTCCCGACGTATCCGATCTGAGCGACCGTCCTCCATTTGAATTCTTGCGAGATTGTGAAGTTGTACTGGGTTGTGACCGGTATATCGTTATCTTTCGGATCGGCCGCAAAGATGGAACCGTTAATGCTTCCCGGCGTACCAACACCCGAAACCGGAGCGGGCAAGTTGCCTACCTGACTGAGCAAAACATTAGTGTTCCCTTGGAGATTGAAGGTCTTCAGCCCCTGCGAGGTCTGCAACATTCCCAGGTAGTCGTTTACCTGGTCATTCCAGCGATACCTTCCCCATCCTCCACGTACAACCGTTTTGCCGGTGCCGAAAACGTCATAGGCAATTCCCAATCGGGGAGAAATAAAGGCCAACCGAACCGGTGAGCCCCCGTTGGGAATTCCCGGGTCAATTCCGTGATAACGAACACCCGGGTTCTGTCTGCCAATGACTGCGTCGGCGGCAACGAGATCTGGGAAAAAGGCTGCCATTCCCGTTTGTTGGCGGTCGTACCAGCGCCCGATATGATCGAAGCGTAACCCGAACTGCACGGTCAGTCTTCTGGAAGCCTTCCACGAATCATCAAAGTAGCCAGATAGAGTCCGATATGCCATGTCCTGGTAAGGCTCAGCACTGGATTCCTGATAGTTGTTGGCAATGCCGGTTACGAAATCCGACAGGGGATTCACTGCGGAACCGATGGCGGGTCCGGATTGATTGAAGAAATCCGGATGTTGTTGGCCGAAAGAGAATACGCCATTCGCGAAGTTGAAACCGGCTTGAATGTTGCCTGTGGTTTCGTAATAGCCGCCGATCTTAATCGTGTGCGTACGCCAAACCTTAGTGAAGTTATCCGCGAAAGAAGGCATTTGCTTCTTCGACACCCACGCTCCGCCAAATTCAAACAGGTCCGGCTGAGAGAATTCCGGGAAAGTGAAATTGCCCGCGCTGTAGTTCGACGGGATCATGTGAATTGCAGGATTCTTGAAAACGGTGCCGTAGGAACTGGGATAATTGAGCGCCGTCTTCGACACCTTACTAAGGTCCGCCGTATTTGGACCGCTGCCCCAGCCCCAGCTCGCGATGAATTCATTCGTCATCGACGGACCGAAAACATGCACGAAGTGTGCCGTGCCGACCTTGGCATATCCGATGGTTTGGATGCCACCCCCGGGGAATGGTATGGAATTTCCAGGCGTGTACCAGACGTGCGCCCCATTCCCGTTCACGGGTTGTGAGTCCTTCCCGTACTGATACGACACGAAGAACTTATTGGAATCGTTCAGGTCATAGTCGAAACGCATCCGGTACATGTAGCCGTTATGATCAGTCGGAAAAGCTTGAAAATAGTTACCGCCCAATCGTTGGATCGTAGCGGGATCTGTAATGTTCGCCGCAGGCCATATGGAAGAAAGTGCCGCGGCGCCCGGATCGATGAATTGAGACGGGATCATGCCGTCTGAGCGTGTTGAACCGTCTGGGAGAACCAGAGGACTTACGTTGTTGAATCCGGCAGCTGGCCCGTTGATGCTTGCGCACGCTGTACCAGCGTGGGTGCTGCTCAGGTCGGTGTTGTTTCCGTTCGGATCTAGGTTCGGGCACAGCGCTGCCACGCCAGCCCCCGACGATGTAAAGTTACCCTGCATCATCCCTGCCGCGGGGATATAGGAAATCAGTGATGAGGCGTTGCCAAGATTTTGCAGGAAGTGTTCGTAGCCGACCCAAAAGAACACTTTCTTGTTGGTGAAGGGTACTGGTCCGCCGAAACTGCCGCCGGGATAGTAGTAATGAGCCTTTCCTCGTGGGATATGTGCACTGTTGCTCTGCCAGTCGTTAGCGTTCAAGACATCATTTCTGGCGTCAAAGTACGCTTCGCCGTGATATTCCCTCGTCCCTGATTTTCCAGTGGCATTGACAACCACCGGGCCTTTTTGAACATCCGCGCCGAAATTAGAGCCCTGCACCTGAACTTCTTGAGTGAAATTGGAATTTACGAGCGCCACCGCCCAGCAGTTGCATCCGGGGTCAATAATGTTGGCGCCATCGCTGATATAGCTGGTGCCACCACGATTGGCGGATCCGTTTACGTTCAGCCCTACGCCAATTGGGCTGCCGCTGATACCTGTGTTGGTGAATTGAAACGCCAACCCATTAGCGTTGCCATTCGCCGTGGAGGTGACGCCCGTCAAAACTTTCAGCAGTTCGGCGACGTTCCGGCTGACCAACGGAAGGTCTTGAACGTCGCGGATCGCAAGCACATCTTCGCGGGCGCCCGAATCTACCGGAACGAGCGACTGGGCGGTCGCGGTCACCTCCACCACTTCTGAAGCAGCGCCGACCTGCAGGGCAATGCTCGACAAGGTGCGGACATCGCCCGTATGGATCACGATGCCCGACTGCTTCGAAGACTTGAAGCCCTTGGCTTCTGCAGAAACCGTATACGTTCCCGGCGTCACCGCGGAAAAAGTGAAGTAGCCGGAGCCATTACTTACGCTTTCGCGGGCCTCTTGCGAGGCCTCGTTCACCAGCGCCACCTTCGCGCCGGGCACGGCGGCGCCGGTGGAATCCTGAATCATTCCGGAAATCGACCCGGAAACCTGCGCAAACAGGCACGCAGGAACTATTAAGGCAACCATGATCGCGACAGTAAAGATTGAAATGAATCGGGAAGTCAGAAAAGGAGGGAACTGGCGAACCGACGATGCTTGCATTTGATTTCTCCCGGGGCCCGTCATGGGGCTCGCACTTGCCAAATCCGCAGGAACCTCGCGCACCCAGCGCCGGCAGAGAAGCACAAAACGCGGGGCTCCCGCAAAACACCGGCATCGACCGTGATACGCTTCCGTAAACGCTCACAGTGACCGTAATCGTTTACGTTAAAACTGCGTACCACATTTAGACTAGGATATTGAGCTTGTCAAGCCTTTTCTTCGCATGGCAGATTTTCTTGGGGGGCACTTTCCCTGGGGCAAAGTCAAGTTTGGTGAGAACGTTTACGTTTTTTGTCGACCTTCCTTGATAATGAGGCACCTGACGCAGCGAAAGTGCAGGTCCCGGTCTCCCGTGGTCAGTGGGGTTTGGGCGTGACGGCACTGCCGTTCTGCTTCTTTCCGATCGACTTCGCCAGCTCTTTTTCGTGCGCCGCCTTTTCCATCTCGCCCATGGCGGCGTAGGCTTCGGCAAGAGCCTCCGGAATCAAGGCAACGTTTGGGGTGGATTTCTCCAAGGCTTCTAACCTCTTTACCCCGGCGTCCGGTTCACCACTCCTCACTTGCGATACCGCGTACATGTAGCTGAGTTGTGGCCGGTCGCCGCCCAAATCTTCCTCCATGGGGCGCAGAGTTTCTACGGCCTCCCGGTATTTCTGGAGGGAAAAATAACTGGAGCCCAGAGCCGCCCGAGTCCAAGTGTCATAGGGATCGTTTTCCAGATGTCGCGAAAGAGGCCCAACGGCCTGCTGGTAATCTCCGGCTGAAAACGCGGCGCGGCCCCAATTCGCGTCCAGGCCTTCGAGGGATGGGTTCCACTGTGCTGCGTGGCGAAAGTCGCGAAGCGCGGTGGGAAAATTTCCTGCAGAGGCAGCCATCGCCGCCAGATTATTGTAGCTATCCGCGACGGCGTCTTTGATTTTCTGTTCGAACGCATCCGCCTCGGCGATATTTTCCGGGTGCAGTGGCGCGGATATCAGTGCTACGGGTCGGGTGCGGGTTGCTTCAAACGGCGCGGTCGCCGGTGTTGCAGCCAGACCCTGCGTGGCAGCGGTGCTCTCTTTGAGCAATTGATCCGCGGTTTTGATTTCCAGTTTGGCTTCGTCTTGATGTCCGCTCTGCATCAGCAGACGTCCCAGCAGGTAGTGCGCCCGCTGCACCTGATAGTTGTTTCTGGCGACGTCGCTTGTCAGCGCAATGGACTTGCGTAGCGCGGCCTCTGCTTCCGTAGCACGACCGCTTTCGTTGTAGATTTGCGCGAGGAGCAGGTACGTGTCCGGATTGCCCGCTTCCAGTTCCTTGGCCTTCGTCAAATCCTGTTCCGCAGTCTTCAGATCGTGCCGGTTGAACTCGATGTTTCCCAGCTGATACAAGCTCAGAGGGTCATCGGGATAATTCTTCAGTTCCTTTCGAAACTCGGCTTCCGCCTGGTCTTGCATGACGTTTCCCAAGCCCAGCAGATACGCGGCGCCCAGCGAATAATGGCCGCCGCGGATCTTCTCGTTCTTGGCCAGCGCCTTCTGGAACTCGGGAATCGCCCGTTCCGCATAGTTTGCTTCGCCGTACGCGCTCCCAAACTCCATGTGCAGTTGCGGCGAATCTCCGAGCCCGGATCGCATCTCGGCAAAGATCTTGGAGGCCTCGTCGGGTTCTTTCCGCTTCAAATATTCCTTGGCCAGTGCAAAACCGTTCTCGAAATTCGGCTCCAGGGCCACAGCTCTTTCTAGATACGAGGTCGCAGCCTTGCCTTCGCCCATCTGCGATAAAACTCGGCCCAATTCCCGTAGAGCCCTTGTATTCCTCGGCTCTAACGACAGGGCACTCTCAGCGGCAGTCTTTGCCTTCGACAAGTCGCCCGATGCACGGCACGCGCCGGCGTAGTCCAATCGCAGATCGACGTCGTCAGGCTCGAGCTCGATCGCTTCTTCCAACAACGCGGCCGATCTTGGCAGTTCGCCCGCGACGGCTCGCCGGCTTGCAAGTCTTCTCAAGGCGTCGGAGATGAATCGCTTGTATTCGGTTTGCGCTGCGGCAACATCTTTTGCGGCCAGCGCCTTCTGCGCGGCCGCGTAGTGTTTCCCCATCGCGTCGTTGGCAGCGGCATCTTTGGTAGTTTGTGCGGCCGCCGACATACAAATCAGAGCCCAGCACAATAGGACAACTACAATTGGCCGCAGGTTCCTTTGTCCCGTGAGGGTCCGACGATTTTGGCACTTTCCCGGTTGCATGGCCATCCCGATTCGAGTTAAGTCCGCCATTCCAGAGAAGTCAAATTTCTCATATCTTTCCATCATTAAACGACCCGCAAAGGCACCGATAAACACTTACGATCAAAGAGCTTCAACGAATCTTGTTGACAACAAGGGAGGCAAAGACTTACCTTCGTTAACGTTTACGGTCTGCCAGTTTGTGTAGACCCCTTATGAAAATCGGTATATCGCCAGGAATTGACGGCGCACCCAAAACCCTCCGAGCGCTGCCGTGAAGCGAAAAACCAAGCTCGTCGACATCGCCGGGGCCCTCGGAGTTTCGACCGGGACCGTCCACCGCGCGTTGCACAATCATCCCGGCGTCAGCCCCATGACCAAGTCCAGAGTGCTGCAGATGGCGAAGACTCTGGGGTATCGGCCGAATCTGGCAGCCCGTTATCTCTCTTCGAAGCGCAACCTGCGAGTCTCCGTCAATACGCTGCAAGGAACCACCTCTTTCTGGGACGAAGTTCGCGCGGGGATCAGCGAAGAAGCGCGGGGGCTGGTCATGGAGAATGTGGAGATCGAGTATCGGACCTATCCTCGTTTGGGGGAAGGCGAAGAAGAGGCCTTTGAAGCGGCTCTCAAAGCTGGCGTGGATGGAATCATTACCTTTCCCAGTCGTCCGCAAAGTCTGCACTCCTGGATGCGGCGCGCGTCACGTAGCAACATTCCCGTCGTCTGCGTGGCCACAGATGCCCCCAACACAGGCCGCCTGGCGGTGGTCTCGATCGACACTCTGGCCAGCGGCTCGCTGGCGGCCGATCTGATGGGGAGTTTCCTCGGCGGCAAGGGAAAAGTTGCGGTGACGCTGAGTTCTCTGGCGATCACCGAACATGCTGAGAAGCACAAGGCCTTCGCCAGCACTCTGCTCGGCCTGTATCCGCAGATGCAACTGCAGGAAACGATCGAGGATCACGACGTTGAATCCGAGGCGTACGAGAAGAGCGCGGAGCTCTTCAAGAAGCACCCGGATCTCGTGGGCATCTACGTCACAACCGAGGCTTCAATCCCGGTGCTGAATGCCGCGCGCGACGCAAAAATGCTCGACCAGATCACCTTTATCACCACCGATTTGTTTCCAGCTCTGGTGCCTGAGATCCGGTCCCGAGCCGTGGCGGCTACGATTTATCAGCGTCCGCGCACGCAGGGGCGCATGGCGTTTCGCGTGCTGCATGAATTCCTGGTGGAAGGCGAGTGTCCATCGTTCCAGGTAACGCTGGCACCACATCTGGTGATGCGCGGCAACCTCGATTTTTTCTTGCAGCGGCAATCCTTGGAATCGAATCCTCAGAGGGTGGCTCGACTGCAAAGCGCCTCGCCTGAAATGGCGGAATACTTCGGCTGAGGCTGGCCAGCAGCCCGTGACGGGGCTTGCCCCGACTCCGCAGACGCGGCAAGCCGCGTCTCTGCAGAAGGTGGGAGGGAGCATCAAGTTCCTCGGGATCGACGTCGGCACGGGCGGAACCCGCGCTCTCATCATTGACGGTGATGAACACAAGGATGAACACGGGCGAGTCGTCGCGTCCGGCACGGAAGAACACGTGCCTTTTGCATCGCCTCAGCTGGGATGGGCGGAACAGAATCCAAACGATTGGTGGCGAGCCTGCGGTCTGGCAGTTCGACGCGCTCTCGATGCCTCGGGAACCCGCGGAGATGAAATCGCCTGCGTCGGGTTTTCCGGGCAGATGCATGGGGCGGTCCTGCTCGATGCCCACGATGAAGTAGTCCGTCCCGCGCTCATCTGGTGCGATCAGCGCACCGAGCCGCAAGTGCGGGAACTCACGGATCTCTTCGGTACAGATCGCCTCATCCAGCTCACCTGCAATCCCCCTCTTACCAATTTCACCCTCACCAAGCTGCTTTGGGTGAGAGAAAACGAACCTCGAAACTGGGAGCGCGTTTCGCACGTCATGTTGCCCAAGGATTACGTGCGCTTCCAACTCACCGGCGAACGCGCCATCGATATGGCGGACGCCTCGGGAACTCTTCTTCTCGACGTCGCCAAACGCCAGTGGTCGTCCGAAGTCTTAAGCCGAACTGGGATTGACCAACAACTTCTTCCCGCTTTGTGGGAGTCTCCGGAAGTGTGTGGCCGGGTTTCAGCACGCGGAGGGGAAGCGACTGGTCTGAGCGCAGGAACGCCCGTGGTGGCGGGGGCAGGAGACCAGGCCGCGGGAGCGGTCGGGATGGGCATCGTTCGTCCCGGAACGGTGAGCGCCACCATCGGCACATCCGGCGTAGTATTTGCCGCTACCGGCGTGCCGGCGCTCGATCCCAAAGGGGGGATTCACACCTTTTGCCACGCCATCCCGGGACGATGGCACGTGATGGGTGTGACGCAGGCAGCCGGCCTGTCACTGCGCTGGTTCCGCGATCGCTTCGGAGCTGGAGCCGCCGCATCCAATTCCGATTCTGATTCCACCGACGGGCGCAATGGCAATGACGGGGGCGATCTGTACGCGCGATTGTGCGAGGAAGCGGCCACCGCGCCGCCCGGGTGCGACGGTGTGTTCTGGGCTCCCTACCTGATGGGTGAACGTACTCCTCATTGCGATCCGCATGCGCGCGCCGCGCTTGTCGGTCTCACTGCCACGCACACGCGCGCCCACGTGATCCGCGCTATTTTGGAGGGTGTGGCGTTCAGTCTGCGGGACACCTTCACCATCTTCGGCGAACTGAACGTGCCGGTCGAGCGCATTCGCCTGGGAGGCGGCGGAGCCCGATCTCCCCTGTGGCGACAGATCCAGGCCGATGTCTATGGACAAGCGGTGGAGGTCGTTCAAACCGAGGAGGGCGCGGCATACGGAGCTGCGATCCTGGCAGGCGTGGGGGCAGGGAATTGGCGCTCCGTCGATGAAGCCTGCGACGCGGTGGTGCACACTGCCCACAGAATTCAGCCCGATCCGAAGAACTCTGCCATCCTCAACGAGGCCTACCGCACCTACCGCAGAATCTATCCGGCACTCCGGCAGATTTCAAATCGCGTCAGCGCCGAGTCGGGCGCGCAACCCGCAGCCGTGTCAGTTTCGTGATGTCTTGGCCTTGCTCGAGTATCGTGAGTAGCGCCGGCATCTTGCCGGCTGTCCCGAGGGCGTCTCGCCCTCGGCGCGGCGGCGCCACTCTCCGCGATGAAGAACCCGATATATAACGAGGTCACCCGATAGCAATGAATAGGAAACCGTGCATTCTAGTTGTCCTCAGCGTCCTTCTAGTGACAATGACCGTGGCGGTCGCGCAGGACCTTCCCGCCGGGAAACCCGAATCCGTTGGACTCTCCTCGGAGCGGTTGGAACGTATCGGCGCGGCTGTCCAGCGCAGCATTGATGACAAGCGAATCGCCGGCGCGGTCACATTAGTATCGCGGCATGGCCGTGTGGCGTGGTTCAAAGCGCAAGGTATGGCGGACCGCGAGGCGGGCAAGGCGATGCGCCCCGACACGATGTTCCGAATCTGCTCGATGACGAAGCCCATCACGACCGTTGCCGCGATGATCTTGTACGAAGAGGGTCGCTTCCTCCTCGACGACCCCGTCTCGAAATATCTTCCGGAATTCAAGAATCCGAAAGTCCTGGTCACGCCAGCATCCGGGGAACCCTACTCGATCCCAGCCACACGAGAAATCACGATTCGCGACCTGATGAGGCATACCTCGGGAATTACCTACTCTTGGAATGCGGATCTCGGGCCCATGTACGCGGCTAACAATGTCGCGCAAGGGATATCGCCGTACGACGGCACGATCGCGGACAGCGTGAAGCGTCTGGCGGGAGTTCCTCTGCTCTTTAATCCAGGGGATCGCTGGGAATATGGCCTTGGAATCGACGTGCTCGGACGACTGGTGGAAGTCGTTTCCGGCAAACCGCTCGACGAGTTTTTCCGTGTCCGCATATTCGAACCACTCGGAATGAAGGACACGTACTTCTACCCGCCCGACGACAAGCTTGAAAGGCTGGCGGCTGCCTATACGTATTATCCGGAAAAGGGCCTAAATCGCTTTCCCGAAACGCCGATCACGGAAGGGTCTTTCGTTTATTCCGCCGACTACCCCTACCGCGGTCCCAAGAAACTTTTTTCCGGGGGTGCCGGCCTCGTTTCCACGGCTGCCGACTACGCGCGCTTCTGCCAGATGATGCTGGACGGGGGAAAGGTAGGGAACACGCGCCTGTTGAGCCGCAAGTCCGTTGAACTCATGACCCATGATCAATTGGGAAAGATCGGTCCTGACTGGGGTTTCGGACTCGGCTTCGGCATCGATGGCGTGAAAGCGCCTCTGCCAGAACTCGGATCGGTGGGGGAATGCAATTGGGGCGGATTTTTCTATACGAAATTCTCTATCGACACAAAAGAACAGATGATTGTGATTTTTATGGGCCAACTTCATCCGGCGGGAGATTTAAGCCTCGATCGGCAGGTGCACGAGCTCGCTTACCAGGCGATTGTGGATTGAGGTTAATCGTTCGTCCGTTGGACCACAGTAGGTCCGACTTCAATTGCCCGCTCGATCCCGTCCATGCCAGTAGGTGGCCCAGCCCAGATAGCGGGTAGCAGCCTCGTGCGTCGCGCCTGCCACCGTCGAGAAGTTGGCCGCCACATGATGCTCAAAGCCGTTCTCGCAGATGTAGTGCAGGAGTTTCTGTAGCTGTGGGATCTCGACCACGCCGGCTCCGCCGAACGTATTCAGGGAGTCGTTGGTAAAGGCGCCTTCGCCAACGTAGCCACGCACGACTCCGGCGCGGTCATCGGTGGAGAAGCGTGCAAAGCTCATCGCGCCTGCTTTCACCCGGCCCACGCAGGTTCCGAACGTGTTCTCCTTGCCCACGGTGCCGGCGATGATTTCCTGGAAGTCCATGCGCACATCCTGAAAGAAGTGCTTGGGAAGATTGCTGCAGTGGAAGCAGACCGCCTTATCGGGGTTGTCGCCGTAGTTGTTGTTCCAGTCGAGCAGCGCGCTGGGCGTTTCCGAGGCGAGCCTCAAGGCATGCATGCTGACGGTGCCGCATACGTCCACTTCGCAGGCGCTCGGAATCAGGTTGTTGCTCATCATGCTCATGATGGTGCAGGGGACTACGCCGAAATACTCTTCGAGCGCGGTCCAGCACTGCACGGCGCTGACCGTGACGTCTCGCGATTTCATCCAGTCATCGATCACCGCGCCCAGCTTGGCCATCTTGATCAGGGCTGCTTCGGGCACGCCGGTTGTCGTCACATATTTGCGGATCTCGTGCAGCTTGCCTTGTACGCAAGCTTCGCTGTCTCCCAGGCGCGCGATCCGGCCCAGAATCTCGGAGAGGTCGATGGTTTCAACCGAGATGCCGTTCGCCTCCAGAATCTTTTCGCTGTATCGGACCGTGTTGAACGCCGCCGGACGCGCCCCGATGCTGCCGACTCGCAGATCACGCAGGCCGTTTACGATCCGGCAGACGCCCGCAAACCACTCCAGATCCTTCCGAAACTCGGCCGAGTCTGGCGCAACCGTGTGCGACGCCGTCAGCGAGTAAGGAATTCCGTACTGCCGCAGGTTGTTACACGCCGACATCTTGCCGCAAAAGCTGTCGCGCCGGAACGCGATTGTCATCTTGCCAGGGTTGTCAGGTGTGGCCTGCACCAGCACTGGAACGTTGAGCCTCGCCAGGCGCAGCGTGTCGGCGATGGCACGCTCGTCCCCAAAATTCGGCAGGGTTACGATTACACCGTCCAGTCGGTCCGCATGCTTGCGAAACAGCGCCGCGCAGCGTTTAGCTTCTTCGTGGGTCTCGACCGCGCCGTGCTTACTCTCCTCGGTCCCCAGCGCGATCACGTCGATACCCGTTTGCTCGAGCGCGCGTAGCATTTCTTCCCGGCCGGATTTCGCCAGATGTTCGGGGAAAAAACCGCGGTTCCCGACAATCAACCCGAACGTCATTTTGCGCTTTTGATTCGACTGCTCACCATTCGACATAAATGAGTCCTTATCGATCAACGATTCTGTTCCATCCGCTGTTGATCGGGCCATCGGTTGATCGGGTCATCGGACCATCGAAAATCTGCACGAGGTTTTCGATCTTCAGATCACCCGATGACCCGATCTTTCTTCATGATCGTCCTGGCCGAAAGTAATAGCAGTAGGCCGCTCCCGCCAGCGAGAGCAGAGCGCCCCACCACACGGGTGCGTGCAGCGAGAACAGTACCACCGGTTGTGCCGGCGGGTGTGCCAGTTCGTAAAGGCCCGCTCCGAAGATCAGCAGGCCGTTTCCAAGCAGAGAGATGCCAATGAAAAACCAGATTGAGATCGAGCCTTCCGAGTGCATGGCCACCTCACCAGAACAGAATATTCAGCACGACGAACACCGCCAAGACAACGACAGCCCAGAACACGGGCCGCTGATAGAACGCTAATTCGCCTTCGGAGGGTATCTCGGTTTCGCCGTACACCAAGCCCTTGAGTTCGCTGGCGGGCTTGGGAGCAGTTAACAGGCTGACCACAACCGTGACCGCGACGCAAATCAGACAAGACCACAACGCGCGGTACATGTTCTCCGCCATGTCGCGAGCGTACGGCGACAGCGCTACATACCGCAGTGCCGAAGGATCCACCTTCACCCACGCCCACATGCCAATGGAAGAAAGAGTTCCCGCCAGCAGGCCCCAGAATCCCCCGGCGTTGGTGGCGCGCTTCCACAACATGCCCAGCAGCACGGTGCCGTAGAGCGGGGCGATGAAGAAGCTGAAGAGCGCTTGCACGTAATCCATGATGCTGAGGAATTGCATCACGAGGTAAGCCGTGCCCACGCTGATCAACACGCCGACCACAGTCGACCAGCGTCCCATGCGCACGTACTGTTTGTCGGTCGCGCCCTTGTGCAGCAGCGCCCCGTAAATGTCGTAGGTCCACACGGTCGAGAAGGCGCTGACGTTGCCCGCCATGCCCGACATGAATCCAGCCATCAGCGCGGTCACGCCTAGCCCAAGCAGCCCGGGGCCACAGTAACGGGCCAGTAGCAGCGGAAGCACTTCGTTGTAGCTGTGCCCGCCGCTGGCAACCGCCGCGCCTTCTCCCATCAACTTCATGGGCAGAACGGCGATTCCGATCAGGCCGGGAAGGATCACAATCAGGGGCACAAACATCTTGAAGGCGGCGCCGATGATGGGCGCCATCTTCGCGGCGCGCAAGTCTTTGGCGGAGAGTATGCGTTGCACGACCAGGAAGTCCGTCGTCCAGTAGCCCATCGAAATACACGCTCCCAGCCCGAATACGATCCCTGTCCAATGAATGCCCATGGGATTCGATTGGAACGAACCGAGTGTGCTCCATAAGTGGGTGTATTCCGCGGAAGCATTGTGGGCGACCTGGGCTTGCAGTTTGCTCCAGCCGCCGGCTTCGATCAATCCAAGGATCGGAATCAGCAGAGCGCCCGCCCAGATCAGAATGAACTGCAGCACCTCGTTGAAGATGGCGGACCGCAGGCCGCCCAGGCCCACGTAGACCGCGACCGTGATCGAGGACACCCAGATACTGAAGTGGATGTCCCAGCCGAGCACAACTTTCATGACCAGCGCCATGGAGTACATGTTGATGCCGCTCATGAGCACCGTCATAAAGGCGAAGGAGACGGCGGAAAGAGCGCGGCTCGGTTCTCCGTAACGAAGTTTGAGGTAGCCGGGGACGGAGTGGGTTTTGGAAATGTAATAGAACGGCATCATCACCAGGCCGAGGAAGATCATGGCGGGAATGGCGCCGATCCAATACCAGTGGGCCGCGAGGATGCCGTACTGATATGAGGCAGCGGCCCATCCCATGAGTTCCAGGGCACCGAGGTTCGCGGAGAGAAAGCTGAGGCCGGCGATCCATGCCGTCATCTCGCGGCCGGCAAGGAAGTAATCCTCGCTGGTATTGGCACGCCGCTTCAGATAAAAGCCAATGGCCAGCACCAGCACAAAGTAGAAGACGATGATGATCGAATCGACGAGCGATAAGTGAACCAGTCGCTGCGGAACAACCAAAGCCATAGCCATCATGCCTGGAGGATCACCATCTGTGTCTCACCGACACCCTTTCCTCACGCCAGTCCGTATCTTGCTTCCACACGTGCGGTTATCTGCCGGATCCGCTCCGGTCGACGGTTGAGAATTTGTAGGTCGTCTGCGTGCTGTACACCGAAGGCGGCCGCAGGATTACCGACGGAAACGCCGGCTGATTCACGGCATCCGGGAAGTGCTGCGTCTCCAGGCAGAAACCGGAATGCTTCCCGTAGACGATCCCACGCTTGCCGGTGAGAGTTCCGTCGAGAAAGTTCCCCGAATAGAACTGCACTCCGGGTTCCGTCGTCCACACTTCCATCTTCCGGCCCGAAGCCGGATCTACAACGCTGGCCGCCAACTTGAGCTTGCCTCGGTCCGCGCTCAGCACGAAGTTGTGATCGTAACCGCCGGGGTCTCCCTTCATCTCCGCGATGTGCGCGCCGATGGCAACCGGATGCGTGAAATCAAGCGGGGTACCTTTCACCAGCCGTATCTCGCCCGTCGGAATCAGGGTGGCGTCCACTGGGGTGTACTTCTCCGCGTTCAGTTGCAACACTTCTCCCAGCACATCTATATTGCCGTCGAGGTTGAAATAGCTGTGATTGGTGAGATTGACGGGAGTCGCTTTGTCAGTCTTGGCCGTGTATTCCAGTTGCAATTCGTTGTTGTTGGTCAGCCGGTAGAGGACCGTTACCAGGAGGCGACCCGGGAAACCTTCGTCCCCGTCCGGGCTCTCGTAGGTAAAGCGAACCGCGGCGCCGTTCCGTTCATGAACCGGTTCCGCTTTCCACACCACGCGGCTCAAATCCTTCGCTCCACTATGCAGGCTATTAGGCGGATCGTTAATCTCCAGCGAATATTCTTTTCCGTCGAGCGTGAACCTCCCCTTGGCAATGCGGTTCGCGACGCGTCCGACCGTGGCTCCGAACCAGGGATGTTTTCCGACGTAGCCCTGAAGATTGTCGAACCCGAGCACTACATCGCCGACTTTTCCGGATCGATCGGGAACCCACAGTTCGGTGAGGGTCGCGCCGTAGGTGATGACTTTGGCGATGGCGCCTTTGGCATTCTTCAGCGTGTACAGCTCAACTACCTTCCCGTCATCCAAGGTTCCAAACTTACTGGTCTCCACAGCCGCCTCCGAGCTTGATTTCGTACGATTCGCGGCCCAAACCAGGCCCGGCGAAATAAAAATTAGGACGGTCAGCAGTAAGATTTTGCGGCCTACGTCGTTAACGTTCATTGTGCCCCCGAACTCCTGACTCGTGAAACGGCACCAGTGTAAACCCTATGACAAGCCAACGTAAACGTTTCCGTTACTATAAAGCAAGAACAGACTACGCCGCGCGGGCCGATTTCAGTGTTAAGACAAACCCGTTCAGGTGCAAATGTGATACCGACATTTCCTGTAATTAAAAGTAACAATGAGGTTTACTAGCTTAGATCGACCTTGGTTCTCGGACCTTGAGTCATTGACAATCGTAGTCCAAAAGTGCCACAGTGTGTGCCGAGATGCTCAGCAGTTTAGCGGAATCGATTCCGAAACAGCGCCAGATAAATTCCATTAGAGGGCGCCGCCTATGCCGCGAAGCGCTTGCATGCACTCTCGACGAATCGGAAACTCCTTGTTCAATGATCTGTAGTCTCGAGGTCTTCCTAATATGCTAGGCCAAAGAATCTTCCTTCCACGCTGGTTCCTAGTGGTGCTCTTCGTGGCCGGGTTCGTGTCGTCCGCGATTGCCCAATGGAAACCGATGAACCCAGTGGTTGCGGTTCAGCCACAAGCCGATGGCGTGATCTTCAGCATGAAGTCCGGAACGCTTCGGCTGCAGATCTGCTCGGACTCGATTGTCCACGTCGTCTATTCTCCGACATCCTCGTTCTCTCCGAGCCGTCCCGACCCCGTGGTCATCAAGAAGAATTGGCTAGCGAATCCGTGGACGATTCAGTCGAACGACGAGGAAATCGCGCTTCTGACACCGAAGCTGAAGGTTACCATCACCCGCAAGGATGGGGCGATTACCTATCGCGACCTCGCTGGCAACCAACTCGTGCAGGAAGCAACCAGAACCCTCACTCCCGTGAAGGTCAACGGCGAAGACACGTATCGTGCCGAGTCGTTCGTCAATATCTACGGTTCACGCGAAGGCCTGTACGGACTCGGACAGCATCAGGCCGGCGTCTGGAACTACCGCGGCGAATCGGTCGATATCTCGCAAGACAACACCAATATTTCCGTGCCCTTCCTGGTTTCAAGCAACGGCTACGGCATCTTCTGGAACAATGACTCGCGCAGCCGTTTCAACAACCGCTTCGCGAATTATCTCTACATCAGCTCCGAAGTCGCCGATGTCATCGACTACTACTTCTTCTACGGCCCCGAACTCGACAAGGTCATTGCCAGCTACCGCGAACTCACCGGGCAGGCGCCCATGTTCGGCAAGTGGGCGTACGGTTTCTGGCAGTGCAAGAATCGCTACAAATCTCAGGAAGAAATCCTCGGCGTGGCGCAGAAATATCGTGCGCTCCACATCCCGGCCGACAACATTGTGCAGGATTGGTTCTGGTGGAATCGCAAGGGAGAGTTCGTTTTCAACAAGAACTATCCCGATCCCAAGGGCATGGTGGACGAACTGCACCGCGAGAACTTCCACCTGATGATCTCGATCTGGCCATTCTTCGAGCCGGGCTCGGCCAGCTACGACTACATGAACAAGCAGGGATGGTTCATCGACAAGTTCAAGTTCGCGAAGCCGCCTTACCACACCGATGCCATGGCGGTGTATGACGCGACCAGCCCCGAGGCCCGCAAGTTCTACTGGGAGCAGGTCAACAAAGGCCTGTTCAGCATCGGCCTCGACGCCTGGTGGATGGATACAACCGAACCCGAGACCGAAGGCCAGGAAGAAAACATTCAGCTTGGTCACAAACTAGCGGCGGGGAGCGGCGATCGCTACGTCAACCTCTATCCGATGTTGACGACCGGCGCAGTCTACGATGGACAGCGCCGCGCGTCGGAACAAAAACGTGTATTTATCTTGTCGCGATCTGCCTTTGCCGGCTCGCAGAGAAATGCGGTCACGGCCTGGTCGGGTGACATCAACTCCGACTGGTTCAGTTATCGCCGTCAGATTCCCGCCGGCTTGAACTTTGCTCTTTCCGGCATTCCCTATTGGACCACCGACATCGGTGGATTCGTCTTTGGCGACCCCGACGACCCAGCTTATCGAGAACTGTTCGTACGCTGGTTTCAGTTCGGAACATTCAACCCCATCCTGCGTGTCCATGGGACCCGCAAGACGGATCAGAACGAACTGTGGTCGTACGGTCTTGAGGTACAGAAGACACTGGTCAGCTTTGACCGTCTGCGCTATCGCTTGTTGCCCTACATCTACTCGCTGGCCTGGAAGACAACAAACGAAAGCTACACTCCGATGCGGCCCCTGGTGATGGACTTCCGCACCGATGTACGAGCGCAAAACACATGGGATGAGTTCATGTATGGCACGGCATTCCTGGTGAATCCGGTTACTGAGCCCGGAGCTACCAGCCGCCCAGTCTATCTGCCGCAGGCAAAGTGGTATGACTTTTGGAGCGGTGTTGCGGTTGATGGCGGACGCGAGATCACCGCTCAAGCTCCGCTCGACCGCCTCCCACTTTACATCCGTGCCGGCTCCATCGTGCCGATGGGTCCCGATGTCGAGTGGTCCACGGAAAAGCCCGTAGACCCGATCGAGTTGCGCGTCTATCGCGGCGCCGATGGTGCCTTCACTCTTTATGAAGACGAAAATGACAACTACAACTACGAGAAAGGCGTCTACGCCACGATTGCTTTTCGCTGGGACGATGCCAACAAAACTCTGACCATTGGCGACCGGCAAGGCCAGTTTCCGGGAATGCTCGCGAGCCGGACGTTCCGTATTGTCTTCGTTGGCGAGAACCACGGAGTCGGCATTGCGCCCTCCGATCCTCCCGACAAAATAGTGAATTATTCCGGAAAGCAGATCATAGTGACTCCCTAGTACCGTGACCGTGTGATTTGTAGTAGCGCCGCCGTCCCGGCGGCTGTCCGGTGGGCGTCTCGCCCGCCGCGCCGAGGGCGAGACGCCCTCGGGACAGCCGACAAGATGCCGGCGCTACGGTAGGCATTAGGCGGTTACGGCACTAGTTTAACGAGGTGTCTGTGATGACTTCTTCTCTTGCGCGTGCTCTGTCCTGTTTCGTGCTAGCTCTATCCCTACAGGCATCCGCCAAAACTCCGACAGCGCAAGCCACCAGCGCCATCCCCACACAAATTCCCGGGCAGAACGCGATTCTCATGGGTGTTGCCTGGTACCCCGAGCAATGGCCCGAGTCGCGCTGGGAAGAGGATCTGCGCCTGATGGAAGCGGCCGACCTGAAAGTGGTGCGGATCGTCGAATTTGCCTGGAGCCGCATGGAGCCCTCCGAGGGCCATTATGACTTTGACTGGCTGGAGCGCGCGATCTCCCTGGCCGCGAAGCATCACATCGTTTCTGTCCTGGGAACGCCGACGGCGACCCCGCCCGCCTGGCTGACGCAGAAATATCCTGACACGCTGCGGGTGGAAGCGAATGGCCAACGTGTAACCCACGGCAACCGCGCGCATGCGTCAGCTACCTCGCCGCGCTATCGGGAATTCTGCCGCCGCATTGCCGAGCAGATGGCGATGCGCTTTGGCCACAATCCCAACGTTGTTGGATGGCAGATCGACAATGAATATGGCTACGCCCTGATGTCGTACGACGACGTCACGCGCCAGCAATTTCAGGATTGGCTAAAAGCGAAATATAAAACTCTAAACAACCTGAATACGCACTGGGCGACTTCCTACTGGAGCCAGACTTATGACAACTGGGGAGAAATCCCGATCCCGATTGGTGAGCACAATCCCGGGCTGATGCTCGATTGGAAACACTTCGTCACCTATACCTGGTCCTCCTACCAGCAGAATCAGATCGACGTCATCCGCAGGCACGCCGACCCGCGCCAGTTCATTACCGGCAACCTCATGGGATTCTTCGATGGATTCGATCACTACCCGATCACCGAACCGCTCACTTTCGCATCTTGGGACGACTATGTTGGCACAGGCCATGTGGACTCCGCCTACAACGGGCTCGCTCATGATCTGACGCGCGGCTTCAAGCGCCGGAACTTCTGGGTGATGGAGACCCAGCCCGGCGCGGTGAATTGGTCGCCGCTGAACAATTTTCTGAATCGAGGAGAGGCCCGTGCCATGGCGTGGCAAGCCATCGGTCACGGCGCCGACGGTGTCAACTATTGGCAGTGGCGCAGCGCGCTCAATGGGCAGGAGGAAATTCACGGCGTCCTCGTCGGGCCCGACGGGACTCCCGTGCCCTTCTACGACGAAGCCGCGCAGACGGCGCACGAGTTCGCAAAAGTTGAAAGCAGTTTCCGCGACACCGCGCCGGTCTCGCAGGTGGCGCTGCTCTACTCCTATGACAGCCACTGGGCCCTCCAGTTTCAGAAGCACACCGAAAAGTACGACGACATCGGATTGCTGAAGAGTTACTACCGCGCCCTGCGGCAGATTTCGCAGTCGGTCGATGTAGTCAGCGCCTACGCTCCGCTTGATGGCTACAAACTGGTGGCCGCGCCCAGTCTGAACGTGCTCCCCAAGGATCTCGCGGACCATCTGCTGGAATATGTGCGCAATGGCGGACATCTAGTTCTCGGTCCGCGCTCCGGCATGAAAGATGAATTCAACGCTCTGTTGCCGCAGCGACAGCCGGGATTCCTGGTTGACGCCCTGGGTGCGCGTGTCGAGCAGTACTATGCGCTCGAAAAAGATGTTCCCGTCTCAGGCGCCTGGGGCAACGGACAAGCCAGCATCTGGGCTGAGCAACTAAAGAGCCAGGCTCCCGGCGACGAAGTGCTTCTGCGGTATGGCAAGAGTAACGGATGGCTCGACGATCAGCCTGCCGTCATCACTCGCGCCTACGGCAAGGGCCGGATCACCTACGTCGGCGCCGTGCTCGACGACAAGCTGATGGCGGCGGCCACCGAATGGATGACGCAGAAATCTGACGTCACGCCCGTGTTCGGCCCGGTGCCTGATGGCGTTGAGGTCAGCCGTCGCGTCGGTCCGGGCAAGCAAGTCTTCGTTTTCATCAACTACGCGTCGGAAGGGCGCCGAGTCGTTCTGCCGCATTCGATGAAGCTTGTCCTTGACGGCAAGCAGGCTGACGCGGTCGAGTTGCCGTCGTATGGAGTCGCCGTTGCTCTCGATAGCCGCTGATGACCATGTGGTGACGGGGCTTTGCCCCGTCCTAGCGGGGCGACGCCCCGCCACCACACAAACATTTGTACTCGTGGGGATTGATGAACGCACGACGATTAACCTTTGCCCTCGTTCTGCTGGCCGCGAGCCTCGCTTGGAGTCAGCAGTCTCAGTATCCTTTCCAAAATCCGAACCTACCGGTTGAAGCTCGCATCAACAACATCCTCTCCCTGATGACCCTGGAAGAAAAGATCAGCGCACTCAGCACCTCTCCGGATGTACCGCGCCTGGGAATTCACGGCTCCGGACACATCGAGGGTCTGCACGGCGTAGCCCTCGGCGGCCCCGGCGGCTGGGAGGGACGCGGGCTGAAGCCGCTGCCGACTACGCAGTTTCCGCAATCGGTAGGACTCGGCGAAACCTGGGATCCCGATCTGCTCGAAAAAGCCGCGGCCATTGAAGGTTACGAAGCCCGCTACATTTTCCAGAGCGAAAGCCAACATGCCACGAGCGAAGAGGGCGAGAGATACCGGCGAGAGGGGATCGTGATCCGCGCTCCCAACGCGGACCTGGCCCGCGACCCGCGCTGGGGCCGCAGCGAAGAATCCTACGGAGAAGACCCTTATCTGACCGGGACCATGACGGTGGCTTTCGTCCACGGCTTGCAGGGGAATGATCCTCACTATTGGCTTACGGCCTCGCTCATGAAGCACTTCTTGGCCAACAGCAACGAAGACGGCCGCGGCGGTTCGTCTTCCAATTTTGACGAGCGCCTGCTGCGCGAATACTACTCCGTTCCATTCCGGATGGGCGTGATGGAGGGCGGTGCGCGCGCCTACATGACCGCCTACAACGCCTACAACGGAATTCCCATGGCCGCCCAACCCATCCTGCGCGACATGACCATGCAGGAATGGGGTTTCGACGGAATCATCTGCACCGATGCCGGCGCGCTGACCAACATGGTCACGGAGCACAAGTATTTCTCAGATATCGACCAGGCAACGGCGGGCGCCATTCATGCGGGCATCAATCAATTTTTGGATAGGTATCGGGAGGGGACGGCCGGAGCAGTCGAGAAGAGACTGGTGAATTTGTCAGAGATCGATGACAACCTTCGCGGCGTATACCGCGTGATGATCCGGCTGGGCCTGCTCGATCCGCCGGAACTCGTCCCCTACGCGAAGATCAAGGGACCTGCTCCGGCGTGGGACAACGAGGAGCACAAGGCCCTTGCCCGAAAGATCACCCAGGAATCGATTGTGCTGTTGAAGAATGTACCGGTGAAGAACGCGCAGCCGTTGCTCCCGCTCGATCGGACGAAGCTCAAGTCCGTGGCGGTGATCGGTCCCTATGCCGATCAAGTCGCGCTGGATTGGTACAGCGGAACGCCGCCGTACGCAGTAAGCTCGCTCGACGGAATCAAGAACAAGCTGGGCGCCGGGATCAAGTTAGCGTTCGCACATGACAATTCGTCGGGTGAGGCAGTAAAGATCGCCCGCGCCGCCGACGTTGCCATCGTTGTGGTCGGAAACCATCCTACCTGCAACGCGGGCTGGGCCAAGTGTCCGCTGCCCAGCGATGGAAAAGAAGCCATCGACCGGAAATCCATCACGCTCGAGCAGGAAGAACTCGTCAAGCAGGTCCTGGCGGTGAATCCGAAAACCGTTGTCGTGCTGATCTCAAGTTTTCCCTTTGCCATCCAGTGGACTGAGGAGCATGTGCCCGCAATCGTCCACATGGCGCACAACAGCCAGGAGGAAGGGAACGCCTTGGCCGACGTGCTGTTTGGCGACTACAATCCCGCGGGGCGGCTGGTGGTGACGTGGCCCATGTCGCTCGACCAGTTGCCGCCGATGATGGACTACGACATCCGGCACGGGCGCACTTACATCTATTTCCGGCAGAAGCCGCTTTATCCGTTCGGTTATGGCCTGAGCTACACAACGTTTGCCTATTCCAATCTGCGGACGAACTCCGACCAACTGAAACGCGACGGCGAGATCACGGTGAGCGTCGAGGTTCGAAATACCGGATCGCGCGCGGGAGACGAAGTCGTGCAGATGTATGTGGCGCACGTGAACTCGAAAGTAGTCCGGCCAATCGAAGAACTGAAAGGATTCCAACGCGTCGCGCTACGGCCCGGCGAGACGAAAACGGTCCACTTGCCGATGAAAGCCAGCGCACTGGCGTATTGGAATTCTGCCAAGGGAACTTTCGAAGTGGAGCCGGATCAGGTAAGCGTCAGGGTAGGGAGTTCTTCGGCGGACATCAAGCTGCAGCAGGTCGTCAACGTGAGTACAGAGTAAAGAGTCTCCTGCGGGGCATGCCCCGTCTCAATTGGCGGCGGGAGACGCGGCGAGCCGCGTCTCTACAGAGAACTCCCTTAGGGGCCAAGCACTCGCAACACGTAGGCATACTTGCCGGACGGCCATGCGGGAAGTTGCACACGCAAGCCATCTGGGTCCTGGCTCCACTTGAGCTTTGCCGCTGATCCAAGCAAGTCGACGCTCTGAACTTTTCGCCCTGTGAGTGCGTTGCTGCCCAAGCTGTGAATCACCGCTTTTCCATCCGCCGGCCAACCCAGTTCGATGGCGTAGAGAGTCTCACCTTTGGTAGTGAAGCGAAAATCCTCAGAGGTGTACGGCTTCGCGTTCTTCTCGCGAAAAGCCCCGCCCTCAACTACGGTTGGTCCCTCTCCGTAGCGCGTCCACGGGCGGGTACCGTAAATGGCCTCGCCGTTCGCCTTGAGCCAAGCTCCCACCTCGCGGAGCACCTGTTCCACGGGCTCGGGAATGGTGCCATCAGGACGAGGGCCGACGTTCAAAAGCAGGTTGCCGTTCTTGCTCACCACATCGGCGAGCAGTTGAACGATAAACTCCGGAGACTTGAACGTCTCGCCCTCGGCGTATCCCCAGGAGGCGTTGCTGATCGAAGTGTCGGTCTGCCAGTGCAGCGGGCGGATGTCGGACAACTGGCCGCGCTCCACATCGAGCGAGGCGGAATGTTCCTCGAAGGCTTCGTACTTGTAGTTGATGACCGCGCCCGTGCCCCGCGTGACGCCCTGGTTGTAGTAGAAGGCGGCAAAGCGCGCCAGACGATCGCGGAAGGAAGGCTGGCCGATCCACCAGTCAAAATAAATGAGGTCGGGATGATACTTCTCCACAATCTCGGCGGTACGCGCCAGCCAATCGTCCAGAAACTCGGGCGAAGTATAAGTCCAGTCTTCGTACACACGGTCTTCATATCCGGGCTTGACCAGGCGAAAATGCGCCGGTCCGTAGAAAGCTGCGTAGCGCGGATCGCTCACGTCGGAATCGAACCGGCGGCCGCCGTCGAAGAACCAGTCGTGCTCCGCGCGATGAGAAGATGCGCCGAGACGAAGGCCTTCGGCGCGAACCGCCGTTGCCAATTCTCCGAGCAGGTCGCGTTTGGGACCCATCTTACCCGCGCACCAATCCGTGAGGTTGGAGTCGTAGATCGGGAAGCCGTCATGATGCTCAGCCACGGGCACCACGTATTTCGCGCCGGCTTCTCTAAACAGCCGGGCCCACGCGCGTGCATCAAAGTGTTCGGCTTTGAACATCGGAATGAAATCCTTGTAGCCGAACTTGCTCTGCGGTCCGTAAGTGGCGACGTGATGCTTGAATTCCGGTGAATCCGCTTGGTACATGTTGCGCGAATACCACTCATTGGCGAACGCCGGGACCGAGTACAGTCCCCAGTGAATAAAGATTCCAAACTTCGCGTCTTCATACCACTGGGGCGCTTGATATTTTTGCAACGATTCCCAATCGCCTCGAAATGGCCCCTGCTGCACCTGCCGATCGACGTCTTTCAGGATCGCTGCACGCGCACCATCGTACTTGCTGTTCGCCTTTTGCCATGCACTCTCGATTGACGCAGGATCGGTCGCGGCAGTCTGAGCGACTACGGGCAGGTTCCAACCAGCCAGCATCGTCGCAAGCGCGAGCGTCCTCGTCAGAATCGCCGTGGGCAGTGTCATTTCGGCGCCGGCCCCAGTTCCATAGACCAGATCGCTCCCGGACGCATGTACATGCCGGCACGATAGAGTCCCCGTGAATCAAAAGCCTCTGGCGTCCGGAAAAAATACCCGCGATCCTTCCAAACGACGTTGTAGATTCCGTGCGCGGTCTGGAACGCCTGCTCCCGCATACCCTCCAGCAGCATGTGGGACGCCACGGAAAAAGTTGTACCCACCCAGACCTCTTGCACCTGCTCATTCTCGTGCAGAATCTCGCCGTTGGCGCCGATGCCATTCAGCGCCCCCATCTGTCCGTTCTGAAATTTCATGACGTTGTTGTCGTAAACATGCTGCAGGGCAGATCGTCGCATCGTTGCCGGAACCAGGTCCCCGAGCCCGGTCAGGCTTGCATACCATTGCCCCGCGAGTTGTTCGGCCATGCTGTTGTCGTGATAAGGACTGCCCTGGTCGTAATTGAAGTACGTGCCGTTCCAGAGATTCTTGATGTAGGCGGCCTGAGCCTTCTTGAACTGCGCGTCATAGTTTGCAGCTCTGGTCTTGTCGTCGAGCGCTCTGGCCATCTCAGCCGTGGCGCGGAGAGCGGCCAGATACAGCCCGCCGCTGTAAGCGCTCTCGCCGCGAGCCACCCACTCGTCATAAGTCTGGTCCGGAAAGCCTCCATTCTTGATCATGCCATCGCCATCACTGTCGTACTGGCGGAGGTGTTCCATGGCCAGCTTCACCGCTTTCCAGCTGTATTCGAGAAAATCGCGGTCCTTGCTTCCGGTCCATGCATAATCGCGCCACACCATGAGCACGTATTTGCTGTTCAAGTCACGCCAATTCGAAACGTCCTGATAGTTGTACTGATTCACGTACACAAAAGGATCCTCTGCCGGAGCACCCAGGTCGTGAGGAGCAGCTCCAGCCGTCTTGCGTGGGATGCCCTGGGCAATGTGAGCGTGGTTCAGCTTCCACAACCACACGTAATGCTGGGGATTGGTTTCGGGTAGGGTGTCGGTGTATTCCCGCATCTCCTGCTTTTCAATTTCAGGCCAGAAGCGGATCAACGGGAACGAGCCATAGAAACGCACATCCAGCGTGCCGTAGAACGGGTAATCAAAGCATTCTAGAAAAGCGAAGGTATCGGCATTTCGAGCGGAAACATGCAAGGGATTAGCGGGTTCCAACTGTTCGTGCGCCCAGAAGGTGCCACCATCGGCGACTATGTAAAGTTCATTGAAGAGCTCACCGCGATACCACGCGGGCTTGGACTCATCTTCCAGATACGGCCGCTGCCACGCGTCGATCTGTTGACTCCATTGCGCGCCGTTCTCCAGAGCCGTCCGGGCAATCTTCCAGGCGTTCGTGCCGGAGCCATCGAAGAACTTCGTGTAGTGCCGCACCCACTTGCGTCCTCCTCCGAACTGCACAATGGGAAGGTCCCACGAGAGGACCATGGGGACGAGCTTCTTTTCGTGAGGAGCGAGCTTGAAGCGAACCGCGATGGCGCCGGCCAGTTGTTCGCCGGCGCTGGCGATATCGGAATAGTGGTTGGATAGATTTCCGGTCGACGCGAACGGCTGCCAGACCTCTGCGCCTGATCCCTGCGGGTCGAAGGCACTCAGATAGCTCACTTCCGCGCCCGAGGAAGCCAGGGCCGCGATCGCGAACTGGCCGTCCCACTCCTCAGTGACCGGACCACTGCGGACGCGGTCAAAAACGATTCCATGCATGCTCCCGCCGGCTATCGTCTCGCTGCGATATTCGTTTTTATCCTGCTGGCTGAGCGCACCATTGAAATTGTTCGACACGTCGCGAAACCAGCCCACCATATTGGTCCACGAGAAAAGAATCGAGACCGTGACCGGCTTGCTCGATGGATTCTCGGCATACCAGTTGTAGACCGCGACGGGATAACTGGTTTCCTTGTAGTTGTCGGGCAGGACGGGCGAGAACTGTTCCAGGGTCAGCGTGACTGGAAGCTCACTCGAACGATATGCGAACCATGACTTCGGATAGAGCGCGGCATACTCTCCATTGCCCGCGCGATAAGACCAGTTCCACGCGGAAAGCGCGCTGCCCTCGGGCTTGCCGGTCGAGAGAACCTGCGCCACCGGGGCCTCACCTTCGGCTTGCGCAAATACGGCAAACTGGTTCGCGGGGACATTCTGGTACTTGTGGACCCCGGCCTTGATATGCCAGCGCTCAAAATTGCCGCGATAAGAACGCGAAAACGTTCCCGCGCCAAATCCCCCGACCGGCGCGCCTTGCCAGAAGCCGTCGTCGATCATTCCAGTCAGTTCCGGCTTTCGGCTACCCGGATTTGCCGGTGGCTGTCCGATAGGAATGCGCCAGGCGATCGCGGGGATATGGTCATCCGCTCCCGCGATGAATTGCGCCAGCAGCAGAAAGACAATAGGAAACAATACGCGAGACCGATAGCTTTTTGTCATGTGACGATTCGTGCGGTGCTGGTCCTAGCCGCGCAAGTTCGAAAGGAACTCCGCGGTCAGGTCCGGTGTAGATATTTGAAACGGCAGTCTGAGGCACAGCGAGTTTACTTGTCAAGCATTGGCGTGTTTACTCCCGTGCTCGTGAAACACTCGAAGTCGTTCTCGCTTACCATGGCATCTCGGTTGGCGTCGATCGAATGCAGCGAAACTTTGAGTCCATGCGAAAGCAGGTTGAAGCTTGGCAGCGGAGTGAATTGAGGACATCACCGCCAAGGTTGTCATCTGCGCGGCGTTTGTGGGGGTACAGGATGGCGGAACAAAATTTGCGAAACATATGAGCCCGTACCGCCCGCAGACGCGAGATAGCAGGTTCGCTATCTCAGGCCGAGCTGGAAGTCGATAGACATTCCATCGTTCAGCTTGATTCGGAAGTAGCAGGTACTTCCAGCACTCAGTGGTTTGGTGCTGATGTTGAAGATCCACCGGTCGCCGTTCCAACGGAAAGCGGTATCGGGCGTAGTCGCAGAGCCCGTGCAGCGCGCCAGGGCGGCCTTCAGAGCCGGGTCTCGCTGGGCCTCGTTTCAAGAAAAGGGCGCGCATGGAGCGCGCCCGCAAACCACCGCCGATTGGCGCTGCGTTACTTGACCCCGACCATAAACTGGATGCTCGCAGGAGCATAGGCCAGGTTGATCCTGAACGTATAGGTATACCCGGAGCTCAGGTTCATGGTGGCCATGTTGAAGTGCCATTGCTGGCCATCCCAAGTGAACGCCGCGTCGGGAATATCATTGGTGCCAGTTTCATTCACCACCGTGATCGTTCCCCGCATTGCGCCCGTCATGGTGAGCGCGCCGCCCGTGGGGGCGAAGACCAGCGTTGGATCGGTAAGCGGCGCGCCGTTGGCGCCGCAGACGTTGAACTTCACCGGGATCGTGCTGCCTCCCTTGCGGTTGTAAACGCTCGTGCCGTCGGAGTTGATGGGCGGCAGAATGACGTCGCTGGGGCCGATCGCCGGGCCACACGCACCAAACGTGATGTTGATGGTCACCGGGCCAGCGCTGCTGCCAAAATGGTCAGGATCGCCGGCGAAGGTCGCAGTTGCGGTGTAGGTGCCGGGATTGACCGGCACGGTCGAACCGCCTGGGTTGTAGCTCACCGGGACCGGTTGATTTAGACCACCCGCGCCGGTAACGCTCGCGGCTACGCCATGCGATGAGCCGTCATAAACCACATTAAAGCCTGCACCAATCGTAGTCGTGCTCGGGGCTTTGGTTATCGTGATGATCGCGCTACCGTTGCTGCCGTCGTGGTCGCCATCACCCGCGAAGGTGTAACTGGCTGTGCAAGGCGTGTCCGCCACATGCACCGGAGCCGAACCGCAACTGTAGCTCGGCGCCGGAGTCAGGCTGAGATTGCCTGCCCCAGTGACCGAAACCGTCGCCGCATGCGGGCTGCCGTCGAAGACGAAGCTGCCCCCGCCCGACACCGTAGTCGTGCTCGGGGCCTTGGTGATCGTGATGGTGGTGCTTTCGCTGCTGCCAAAGTGGTCGTCATCCCCCGCAAAGGTGTAGCTGGCCGTGCAAGGCGTCTGCGGCACATGCACCGGAGCCGAACCGCAACTGTAGCTCGGCGCCGGAGTCAGGCTGAGATTGCCTGCCCCAGTGACCGAAACCGTCGCCGCATGCGGGCTGCCGTCGAAGACGAAGCTGCCCCCGCCCGACACCGTAGTCGTGCTCGGGGCTCTGGTGATGGTGATTGTCACGCTGTTGTTGCTGCCGAAGTGGTCGCTATCACCCGCGAAGGTGTAACTGGCGGTGCAGGGCGTGTCCGCCACGTGCACCGGAGCCGCGCTGCATGCTCCGCTGTAGGTCGGTGCAGGCGTCAGATTCAGCCCACCCACGCCCGTCACCAAGACCGTCGCCCCGTGCGGGTTGCCGTCGAACACGAAGCTGCCCCCGCCTGACACCGTCGTTGTGCTCGGCGCCTTGGTGATAGTGATTGTCACGCTGTCGTTGCTGCCGAAGTGGTCGCCATCCCCCGCGTAGGTGTAACTGGCGGTGCAGGGCGTGTCCGCCACATGCACCGGAGCCACGCTGCAGGCCCCAGTGTAGTTCGGCGCAGGCGTCAGATTCAGTCCGCCCACGCCCGTCACCGACACGCTCGCCCCGTGCGGGTTGCCGTCGAACACGAAGCTGCCCCCGCCTGACACCGTCGTTGTGCTCGGCGCCTTGGTGATAGTGATTGTCACGCTGTCGTTGCTGCCGAAGTGGTCGCCATCCCCCGCGTAGGTGTAACTGGC
>JAIQFO010000095.1 GCA_020073215.1 Terriglobia bacterium
GCGGCGCAGGCGCTCGCGCAGCGGATCGGAATCGTAGCCGCGATCGGCAATCACCCGTTCTGGTTTTTGTCGCGGGCGGCCTTTGGGTTGCGGAACCCGGACCTCGGCAAGCGTGGCTTCCGCAAGCGTAACTTCACTCGGAGAGGCACTTTCCAGCCGAACTCCCAGCGGAAGACCTTCACCGTCGACCAGTACCATCCACTTCGTGCCCTTGCCCCGCTTGGTTTTTCCGACGGCAGAGCCCCCTTTTTCGCCGGGGCGAAGCTGCCGTCGAGAAAGGCCTCGTCCCACTTCAGCAGACCCTCTTGGTCCAGCGCGCCCAGCAAGGCGCGCCAGGCGTTGAGCCAAACGCCGCCCTCTTCCCATTGCTGGAGTCGCCGCCAGCAGGTCGAAGGCGAAGGAAATTCCTCGGGCAAGAACCGCCACGCCGCACCGGTCTGGAGGATCCACAAGATCCCTTCGAAACAAGCTCGGTTGGGTGCTGAGGGTCGGCCACGCCGGTCGGCTCGCTGTCGGGGCGGGGGCAGCAGCGCCCCCACTAATTCCCATTGCTCATCGGTCAACAGCCTCTGTCGATCCTTCATGACAGAAGCTCACCGCCTAACCTGCCTCACACATAAGTACCTGCTGTGAGGCCGAACCTATTTGTGAAACACGCTCTAGTCACATTCGTATCCCGCTACTACACAAAACCGCGTCTGAAGCCATGCTGTAGGTGTCTATCGTAACTTTCCCAGCGACCTTCTTGCAGCGTAGCGTTAGAAGAGACACGAAACGAGGAATACACCAATGCTGAGAAGCGCGTTTGCCGCCCTAGTATCACTCGGCGGTGTCGGCATGAGTGCTGCGCTGGTGTTCGCTCAGAGCCCGCCCCCGCTGCTTGTCGTTCCATCCAAGGTAACCATGTTGGTTGGTCAAGCCCATACGTTCCGAGCCGTGGGCAGGGACGGTCGCATGCGCCAAAATGTCCGCTGGAGCGTTTCACCCAAGTATGCCGCATCACTGACGACAGATGGCGATGAAGCAACCCTGCTCGCTTTAGAGCCGTCGTCGAATATCGTACTGACGGCTTCCGCCAACGGCGATTCGGCCGAGGGCAGAATCGAGGTTATTTCTGCTGCCTCAATGCCTGTAGGGACAGTTCAATGGTCGGTTAACCCTCTGCCCGGCTGCAAGATTGTGAATCACGTGCAAGCATTGCGGACCGCAACAGGCCCCGATTTTTACGTGCAGGAGGTCTGCCCCGACGGTAATTTCATCCGGGCTCTCACGAACGATGGACGCGAACTTTGGAGATCTGGCGGCCCGACAGCGCACCTTCCCAACACGACCGAGCAGACAGAAGCGGGTGAGCATATTGAGGTTCATGCTTCCTCTTTCTGCGATAGTGTTTCTTCCGGAATGAGCAAGGACGACGTTTCGAAACTGGCCCAGAGCCGCAATATCCGGCTGGGGGAGAATGAGCGGAACGGCAATCGGTGGACCGTCGAGGAGCATGGTTGTCGCTGCAACATATTGTTTGACGGCGCCGGGATGATAGTAAAGAAGAAGAAAACCATCGTAACCGACTAAGCAAGGACCTGTGTGGTGCAAATTGTGGTCAACAGGCGATAGCACTCAGAACCCGGTCCGGGCGGGGTTGTGAGTGTAATCGCGATTTCTGGCCAGCTATAGTTATTCCAAGGTAACGCAGCGTGGTTTAATCTACTTTCCTCCGTATTTAGGTGTCTCTGTGTTGAAGTCGTTCTCAGGGTGGCACTCACGGTTTCTGCATGATCATTAGGTGCGCATACGGCGTACCGGCCCACATGATCCACGTGCCGCTGTCTTTGGGCTGATCGGAGAAACCGGATGTCTTCGGATCAAACGGCCACGTGAGCACCCAGCCAGGCGCCCACGTATGCGGAGTTCCGCTAGTCGCCCAAGGATCAGTGGCACTCCAGTCGCTATTGCCGGCCAGTTGGTACATAATTCCGGGCCGCGTGTTGGTGGGCTTGGGCTTGTGAGCCATCCAGTCCATTATCCACTGCATGGCGGCGGCATCCATGCACGCCGGGCCGTCGCCGACAACTCCTACGTGGCCAGCAACGCACGTAAAACCATTGTGGCCGTCGCGGAGAACGGTCATGTTTCCCTTCTCGTCCATGTCCACCACCTTGGCGCCACTGGCGACACTAGGGGGTGCGGCGGAGAGTGCGCGCTTGATCTTCGCCTCTTTCGACTGGGCGGCCACAGCAAGGTTAGCGATGAGCAGAACGAACAGGACAACCAACTCCCGGCTGCGGTGCTCCATATTGCCTCCAAAGCAGTTCAGCGGTGAAAACGGTGGAAATGATAGCACCGGACAGCACAGAGCCGAATACACATGATCGCCCCGATCGTTTGAGAAAACGACCATGCCTGCTGTTCCTCACCAAACGCGAGTTCGCGAAACAGGCCGCGTGGATAGGCGAACGGTGACGTTCACAATTTCCTTGAACGTAACCCCCAAAGAGCATTGCAATCGCCAAACGTGGTTCGGCAGGGTAACTGTTGATATCAGCGTGAGCACCAACTATGATCCCCCCGGCCTGCCGGGGTGGGGTTCTGAGTGCTATCGCGATATTGCAGCAGCCAGAAGTTGCTCCACGGTACGGCCTGTTGCTGCATAGGTTAGACTCCTTCCATGAAAAGATTCCTTGTCCATGCCGCACTCCTCTTCACCTCGCTGGTCTCCGCTGGGGTACCTTTCACTTCAGCTCAGGTGATCCAGCGAACAACAAGTGAGGACAATCGCACAGAAGAAGAAATTCGGGGGGCGAATGTAGAAGAAGTCCAAGCTTTCCTTCACAACGACCCGAGAACAATGACGCGTTTGTGGTCAGATGATTTCGTCGTCACCAATCCCTTGAACAAATTCGTGCCCAAGCAGCAGGTTCTGGGGATGGTTGAATCCGGCTTCTTGGTGATCACTTCCTACGACCGGCAGATCGAGTATCTCCGGGTCTATGGCGATACCGCCATCGCGGCGGGTAACGAGACGGTGGTGTGGGGCGGCAAGATGCCGAACGCAGGGAAAACCGAGCACCTGCGCTTCACGGGTATATGGATGAAACAGGGTGGACGCTGGCAAGAGGTCGCCCGGCATGCCAACATCGTGCCGCAGCAATAATCAACAATCCCTTTGCTCCGAAGTTGCAAACGGAGCCGTCCCGACACGTACTCATTCGGACGTAACTGTTGAAATCAGGTGTGGCTGTTGAAAAAGTCGCTTTTGCTAAAAACAGCCTCAAATTGGGGGATAGAAAACGTCCAGGCGACGGGAGAAAATCGTTTATAGGGCATCCCGACGCGATGTAATTTCCGCGGATTTTTCGGGAGCGAGTTTTTCAACAGCCATAGGCGATTACACCAAATACGGGTCAATGAAGTGTGATGGCGATACTTCGCCAATTATCTCGGATGCCTCCGCTTTGAACGCAACGTCCCATCCTGTTCGGTCGAGTCATAGTTTTTCTTGAGCCGTCACTGATGAAACGGAACTAGACTGGTAGTGGTGTCGCCTCCCCGAATGAAGGTCAACGTTTCCCAAGACGTGCTGTCATCATTTCGCCGCAGGGCGCTTCGCCGGTATCCGAAAGAGTATATGGAGACGATCTGGGGACAGGTGAAGGGCGGAGAAGCGTACATCTATGCGTTCCATCCGATCAAGCATAAAAGTGATAACGAGTCCATCGAGTATGAGCCAGCAGAGATCGAGGAACAGCGCGACGAAGAAGCTCCGCTTGAGAAGATGATGTTGCTGGGAACCATCCACACTCACCCGGACTCCAGCATCGAGCCGAGCCAATCGGATTGGGAAACAGCAAGGGTAGACGGCGACATGCTTATCGGCATCTGCCAGATCGTGATGATCAAGGGGCGCAAATCATCACGGGTCCGTTTTTATTCCGAGCCGATTGATGAATTGGTGAAAGGCAAGAACGGTGTCACGGATAATCGGAACCCAGCTCGGAACTGAGTATGTAACAGGGAAGAATCCGCCAACTACGGGTCAATGAGTTCTGGCGCTCCCAGTTCTGTTACTCGCTGCTGGGGTGTGGAGTTTGCGATGTGCTCTTCGGCAGCTCCGGGGGCTTGATGTAGTTCATCGGTACCTGCCCCGTAAGCGAATCCATCCAGATTTCAATCGACTTCACCTGGGCGTCAGTGAGTGTTACTCCACGCTGGTGAACCGCCATGTTGCGGATCGCCCGGTCCAGGGTCGGAACCGAGCCGTCATGGAAGTATGGTCCCGTCTTCTTGATGTTCCGCAGCGAGGGGACCTTGAAGACCATTTTGTCGTTCTCCTCCTTGGTCACCTGGTAGAGTCCCTGATCGGTTTGGTCGAGCCACGGTTTCACAACGCCGAGCTTCTGGTACGACGCTCCACCGACATACGGACCGTAGTGGCACCATTGGCAGCCGGTTGCAGCAAATGTGTTGAAGCCCGATTTTTCGGCGTCCGTCAAGGCCGACTGGTCGCCCCCGATGAAGGCGTCCCAACGCGACGGAGTCACTAGTTCGCGCTCGAACGCTCCAATCGCCAACGCCATGTTGTTGTAGGTAATCGGATCTTTGTCTTTGGGAAAGGCTGTCTGGAAAAGCGCAACGTACTCCGGCATGGACTTGATCACTTGCACGGCCGCGGCATTGGAGGGCATCGCCATCTCAACTGGGTTGGTGATCGGGCCTTTCGCCTGCTCCTCGACAGTGGGAGCCCGGCCATCCCAGAACTGCACAAAGTGTCCCGCAGCGTTGTACACGGTAGGCGCGTTGCGGTTTCCCTGCTGGTTCTTGTGGCCGGTCGACACGCGCTTGGATTCCGCTCCATAAGCGTCGAGCGGATGGCAGGTATTGCAGGAGATCTTCTGGCTGGCCGACAGGCGAGGATCGTAGTACAGGATTCTCCCCAGCGTCACTTTCGCGTCCGTCACAGGATTGTCGGGCGAGCTCATCACCGCGGGAAGCGGTGCAAAGAGCTTTAATGCCTCGGCGTTCACCTGCACCTTGCCGGATGCCGAGAGAAGGTAGGTGACGGCGATGAAAACGAGCGTGAGTAGCAGAACGAACCATCTCAGTTGGCGAGAGCTTAGGTCTGACATAAGAGCCACCTCGAGGGATGCCCAACCGCTAGAGGGCAAAAACCGGGACTTTTTATCATACTTACAGGGAGCCGCAGAATCCTCAAGGACATCAATCACGTTGGCCTGTGAACACGGTCACACCAGGTGGAAGGGATCCAGATGCGTCCGCCATTTCCTTAGCGATTGTTCCCGAGTGACGAGCAAACCGGAAAGCTAAAGTCAGTTGACGTAACCAGGCGATAGCGCTCAAAACCCTCCAGCCGCGCACGAGTACTTGCATTGCCCAGCCCTTCTGCCGTACTCCCAAGCCTGCGGCATGAGGAGGCCGTGGCCATGGGCAAACTGAGAATCAAGCCGAATTACCGTCGCCGATTGCTTCGGCTACCGGATCTGGATCATTGCAAGCGGGCTGTGCTCAACAGTCTCGGTTCGCCAGCCTCGCGCCGCGTGTACGAGTATGCCATCGATCAGTTCATCGCCTGGTATTGTTCCGAGCCACGGCTGGCATTCAACCGCATCGTGGTGGTCCGCTACCGCTTGCACCTAGAATCTCGCGGTCTGGCCGCGAATACCATCAACCAACAACTGGCGGCGGTTCGACGGCTGGCGCACGAAGCCGCCGATGCGGGCCTGTTAAGTCCCGAGCTAGCCGCAGGCATCAGCCGCGTGAAGGGCGTCAAGCAGCTTGGATTTCGGGCCGGCAATTGGCTGAGCGCCGAGGAAAGTTCGGAAGTGTTGCAGCACGCCTATGGTCCTTCGCTGCGCGCCAAGCGTGATTACGCGATGCTGGCCATGCTGTTTGGTTGTGGATTCCGAAGGTCGGAGCTAGTCGGCTTGGAGATGCACGAGATCCAGATGCGCCAAGGTCACTGGGCAGTAGTCGATCTGATCGGCAAGGGCGGTCACATTCGTACCGTTCCCATTCCCGAATGGGTCAAAGCCGGGCTAGATGAATGGACGGCGGCCGCCGGAGTAACCGAGGGAAGAATCTTCCGGGCAGTCGCCCGAACGAACAAGACATGGGGCCAAGGCATTTCGCAAAATGTGGTGTGGTATGTCGTTCGTGCCTGCTGCGAGCGAGCGGGGTTGGAACACATTGCGCCACACGACTTGCGGAGAACCTGTGCGAAGCTATGCCACAGCAGCGGTGGGGAGCTGGAGCAGATTCAGTTCTTGCTGGGACATGCCTCGGTGCAAACCACCGAACGCTATCTTGGTTGCAAGCAGAATCTCGGACATCCGGTGAACGATCGTTTTTATTTCAACGCGCTCGGCTCGCCGCGGCCATTACACTGCGAACCCGGCGCTTGGAAAGGGCCGGTAGCGATGGCGTCCCGCCAAGGGATAGAATGCCGCCACGGAGGATCGGAACATGAGCATCGAGTCAGCGAGCCACGACAGCTATCCTCACCAGAACGAGCCGACTTGGTCGAAGTCAGAGAAGGCCATCGCCCGCACAGCTTTCGACGCTGCTCTGGGTCGGGAGCTTCAGGAGGTAATGCAGGAAACAAAGCAGAAGGCCAGCCAGATCAAACAACCGTCGGACCTGTGGGATCTGGAGCGCTACCTGACCCAACGCCGTAAGGAGATCGACCGCAAGTACGACGTTCGCGGTTCGCGACTTAGAGATGTGTTGGGGAGACTCTTGCACGAAAAGCGGATCCGGGAGGAGGAGCTGCGCGGCTTGCGGGAGGACAAGCTAAAGTCGATTCGTTCTTTCGCCCAATTCTTGGCAGAGGACGCAGCCGCTTGAAACGGCCCGCGACCCCAGGGGAAGTGTATGCCATCAAAGTGACCCTCCTCGGCACCAGTCCGCCCGTCTGGAGGCGCATTTTAGTGCCTCGTGATATTACGCTGCGCAATCTCCACCGGACCTTGCAGACGGTGATGGGGTGGACGAATTCGCATCTTCATCAATTTGTTCTCCGTACACAGAGGTTCTCTGATCCCAGATCCAGAGTTGGAACCAAGGTTGCAAATGAGAACGGGACCAAGCTCGGGGAGTTGATCTGGGCCGTGGGGGCGAAGTTATTGTACGAGTATGATTTCGGGGACGGCTGGCAACACGAGCTTCTCCTGGAAGAGGTTTTGCTGGGAGACGAATCGTTTCAGCAGATATGCGTGGCGGGGCAACGTTGTTGTCCACCCGAAGACTGTGGGGGGGCGGAAGGATTTGCAGAACTTCTCCAAGCACTCTAGGACGCCAATCACCCTCGTCACGATGAGGTCTGTGAGTGCCTTGGCGATTTTGTTCCTTAATCCTTCTCTGCGAATGACATTAACCGACGACTACACCGCCGGAAACACTGACGCAGACAAGAGCCGGGTCGATGAGCGCTATCGCCTGGTAACAGCAACTATGGGTAAACAGCTAGCTACTAGGAAGGATTGTTTCAGCTAATTGCAGCTTTGCGTACTCCGCCTTGGCTTCTTTCAGAATGGGAACGTTAGGATCGGCGTCTTTCCAGAGAGCGAGGAAATCCTGGTATGCAGCCTTCGCTTTCATGGCATCGCTGTTCATGGCATAAGCGCGCCCCAGTTGCAGATGGGCCAGCGCGCCGAGCGGGAAATTCAGCACAATGCCGGGGTGGTCGATGATCTTTTGGAACTCCCTTGCCGCTTCTTTGGCCTGCCCTGCCTGCAGATTCGCTTGTCCCCGCAGATAGACAGGATACATCGTGCCCAAGCTGAACGGCTGCGACTGGCCTAATTCAAGCGGCGCAGAGGCTTTCAGGATGTCTAACGCGGTTGCGGTGTTGCTTGCATTGATTTCAATGGCGGCACGAATCGAAGGCAACCAGTAACCCTGGACGACGGTATTGTGCGGAAACTCCTGATTCAGGCCATCCGCGAGCTTCCGCGCCTGAGAGACATCGCCAGCACGTGCCAGAGCCAGCGCCGCGACACTCCGCACATCCCTGCCCGGCACCATGGCGAGAGCCGCGACGGCATCTCTACGGGCCGCAGCGGCGTTGCCGAACTCCGCCTCGTGCAGCGCCGCATTGGCCTGCCACAGTGCCGCCGTCTCGATCGCATCAGCGCGGCGAGCCGACTCCACGGCACGCTGGGAAAACTCCCGCGCTTTGCCGAGGCGCCCGAAGTAGGCCTCCGTGTCGGATTGCGTGGACAACAGCCAATCTTCCTCTCCTGCTCGCCCAGCAGCCCAGGCCAACTGCTGCTGCATAGTCCCATCGTCGCCACGGGCAAAGGCCGCATCGTAGGCGGCAATACGAAGGTAGTAAGCATCCAGCTTGCGAGCCAGCGCCTGCTCAACCGTTGCCTGTGCTTCGTTGGTCTGATTAAGTGCAAGTTGCGTCCACGCCAGATTGGTGTTGACGACCGTACTATTTGGTTCCAGACGAAATGCGTCTTGCGTTTCCTGCAACGCCTTATCCCATTGGCCAAGCAACATATAACAGTTGCCTGAGTTGATGGCGGCAACACTATCGCGGGGATAGCTCTGTTTCCAGAGCCGGTAAGCTTGGATGGCCTTGTCCATTTCCCCGGTGGCAAATTCGTAGTAGAACGCACTGATGTTGTACTTCTCACGTTCGCTCACGCGCGCGCGTAAATCGTAAGCCTTTTTCGCATTCTCATTTGAGAGTGTTGCCTGGCCCAGGTTGTTATAGACGGCTGCCAAAGCACTATAGGCAATCGCGAAGGTCGGATCGATCTCCACGGCTCGCTGGTGATACGGAAGGCCCGCCGCATCCCCTTTCGTCCAGGCTGCCTTTCGCCCCATAGTGTAGGCTTTGAGTGCTTCCAGCGAGGAGGTCGTTGCCTCCTCAATCGGCGTGGCGAACTTCTGCACCGATGCGAGCGATTCGCCGAGCCTACTGCGCATCTCGGTCGCGGCATTTCCCAATGCTTTGAGGACGTCTTCCTTTCTAGACGCCTCTACTTGTTCCTTGACCAGGGTGTCGCCGGTCGCGCAGTCAATGGCGTTCAAACCCATGACATAGTGATTACCGAGGCTGGAGATTGTGCCGCCCAACATGGCCTTGCCCCCGGCCCGCTCGCACAACTCGCGCGCAACCTCACCCACAATCCGCTGCTCCGGCGAGCGGCCCATCAGGCGCAGGGTGGCCGCTACTTTTCGCTCGGAGAGAATGTTCAGGAAAGGTGACTGGCCCAGGTTCACAGCCAACGCTTGTTTGAGCGTGTCATCGAAGACCGGATCGCCCGTCTTGTTCTCAAAATCGGCCAGGACGATGGTGTCCTTCTCCGAAAGCCTGCTCGCCCGTCGGCCGCGGAAGAAAAGCGCACCCGCGACGACCAGCGCGATGACGGCAGCCGTAGCCACCAGCACCCTCCAATACTTCGTCCAGCCAACCGCGGCTCGCGGCGCGCTCGCCACCGCCATTTGGTTCTTGGCAATTGCAGCGTGAGCGCTTGCGCTTGTTTCGGATTCTGTCGCGCCGGAAATCTGGACCCTTGCTCTCGATTCCGTCTCCCGGCGCAGCCGCTTCAGATCGGCACCGATCTCCGCTGCCGACTGGTACCGCAATTCGCGGTCCTTCTCCAGGCACTTGTTGATTATGCGCTCCAGTTCTGCGGGGACGTCCGGATTCAGTCGCACCGGAGCGAGGGGCTCTTTATGCAGAATCGCATCGAAAGCCGCGGCAGACGTATCACCTCGAAACGGCAGCGCTCCCGTCGCCATCTTATACAGCACAGTGCCAAAGGAGAACAGGTCAGTGCGGCCATCGAGCGGTTTGCCTAACGCTTGCTCCGGCGACATGTAGGCCACCGTCCCAACCGTACTGCCCGGGTTGGTCAGCAGTTCTTCGCTTATCGTGCGCGCTTCAGCCGCGTTGTCCGCGAACTGAGCCTTGGCTAACCCGAAATCCAGAATCTTGGCGTGCCCGCGCTTGGTGAGAAAGATGTTGGCGGGCTTAATGTCGCGATGAACAATTCCCATAGTATGCGCGGCATCCAGCGCATCGGCCACTTCGATGGCGATCGCCACCAACTGTTCCACTTCAATTGGGCGATCTTTGATCAGTTGTTTGAGGGTGTGTCCCTCCATCAACTCCATGACGATGAAGCAGCGGCCGTCCTGCTCAGCGATCTCGTGGACGGTGCAAATGTTGGGATGGTCCAAGGCGGAAGCCGCTTGCGCCTCACGTTCGAAACGGGCTAAAGCCTGAGCGTCTTGAGCGATTTCATCCGGGAGAAACTTCAGAGCAACAAATCGGTGGAGTCGAATGTCTTCGGCCCTGTAAACCACGCCCATGCCGCCACCGCCGATCTTTTCGAGAATGCGGTAATGGCCAAGGGTTCTACTGATGAGCGAATCCGGAGTGGCCGTGTGGCTCGCCATGAGGACGACACCCCTTCCCCTCACCCTCAACCAAAATCGTAGGCTTGACCGAAAGGCAAGTCAATGAAAGCCCAGAGGTTGGCAGGCGTCAACGGGATTTGTTGGCGTAACATCGCGATTTCACTCATTGACCCGGCAACCGGGGTTTTGAGTGAAATCGCCTTCCATGAGAAGGCCGGTCGGAGTCAAGCGGGTTCCTTTGTTTTTTCGTTGGACAAGGTTTTTCTCTCCCGCCGAGTTGCCACTGTCGCCACCCTTCCATCCGCACTCTTAGTGAGCGATTGTTCGCTCGGTGCAAGTTGGGCGTTCTCGTTTCAGCCGGTGCTGCCACCT